>NZ_JAFEUC010000015.1:0-221992 GCF_016901255.1 Micromonospora humida | reverse complement strand
CCACAGATGCTCAATCACCTGCCGATGACCCGCTGTCAACACATGCGCCCGCGCCATCCCCACTCCTTCGACCGATCCATACCGTGATCAACGATCACTTGCACAGACCGGTCGAACCCGCCGCCCGAATGCTGACGCAAACTTCTTGATCACCGCCGCTCGGCGCGGTGTCCCGGTGGAGCGTCCCGTGATCAAGAGGTTTGCGTCACCGTTGAGCCGATTTCCGCCCCAAACTTCTTGATCACCGCCCCGTGGGCGCGGTGTCCCGGCGGTGTCCCCGGTGATCAAGAAGTTTGCGTCATCGTTCAGCCCGATACTGACGCGAACCTCTTGATCACCGGGGGCAGCGGCTCGGGGGGAGAACGGCTCAGGGTGGGAGAGGGGTGGGTCGGGTTCGGGGGCTGGTTAGGGTCGACGGGTGGACGACCTCGACGTGCTCGACTGGCGGGAACGCACCGCCGCGCTCTACCTGTCCGACACCGACCTGGCCGGCTTCCGGGCCGCCCGGGACGAGTTGTTCCGCAGTCACCCGGCCAGCCCGCTGCCGGCCGCCGACCGGGCCGGTTTCCCCGGGCTCGGTTGGTTCCCACCGGACCCGGCGGTGGTGGTCGAGGCCCTGCTGCGACCCGCCCACGGCACCGAGACCATCGACACCGGGGGCCCCGACGGGGTGGTCCGCTACCGGCGGCTGGCGGTCGCCGAGACCCCGTGGGGGCCGCTGACCCTGTGGTGGATCGAGGCGTACGGCGGGGGACTGTTCGTCCCGGTCCGCGACGGCACCAGCGGCCGGGAGACGTACGGCGGTGGCCGGTACCTCACCGACACGGTCAAGGGGACCTTCGGGCGGGGACTCACCGTGCTCCCCGGTCACCGGGTACGCCTCGACGCCAACTACCTCTACAACCCCAGTTGCGCGTACGACGACACCTGGGCCTGCCCGCTGGCACCCCCGGAGAACCGGCTCGCCACACCGATCCGGGCCGGTGAACTGGTCTATCCTCGCCGCGACCGCTGACCCTGCCACGTCCCCGCCCCGCCCCGCCCCACCCGCCCCGCCGCTCGGCGAGAGGTGAGGTCAGCGGCCGGCCTGGCATGCCCAGGTCAGGAATCGGTCGGTCACGTCCACGGGCCTGCCGCCGTCGAGCTGCGTGAGCTGGTCTTCGGCTTCCTCCTTGAGCGTCGACAGCAGGGTCAGCAGACCCGGCCGGTCGTCGGCGTACGCCGCGAGGAGCGCGAGTTTCGCTTCCCCGCAGGGCCACGGGTGGGCGTCGATCCGGCAGAGCCAGGTGGGTGGTAGCGGCGTGTGCCGGCCGGGAAGCAGCTCGGTCATGCCACCATGACCCTTCCCGGGACCGGCCTGCGCGGAGCCGGTCGACGGGGGCCGGGCTCCAGACGCGTCGCTCCGGCCGGCATCAGGAACAGGGTCCGCCGCCGGACCGCGTCGCCGGCTGCGTCCAACTCGTAGGCGTCGATCCACAACCAACCGTCGTACGTGTGCCGGTCGGTGAGCACCCGGATGACCCGTACCGTGATCGGACGGATGAACTGCACGCTCGCGGCGCGCGTCAGGTGGAGCACGTCACCGGGGCGGATCGTGTGCGGGGTCACCGGGCTGGCTCCCGTTCCAGCCGGGGGGTCCGGCGGTGGCAGTGGGTCCGGCGGTGGCAGGGGACGGCGTTCGCCAGCCGGCCGGGGCCTCGCCATGGTGGGATGAACGGCCCGATCGGGCCGGGCACCGACGGGCGTGCCGGTGGTGGGTCGTCGTCAGGCTTGCGGTGCGGCTCGGGCGGCGGTGGGCGGTCGGGCTCCGGCGTGTCCGGCATGGTGCTCCCCCTTCGTAGCGGTGGATGGAACGGGGGCCGCCTCCTGCCCCTCCACAGGAGACGGCCCCCGCAGCAGACGCGGCCGGCGGATCTCCCCTCCAACCGGCGGCGCCGCTCTGGACTCCACCTTGCCGAGGGTTGTGGAGCAAACACACCGCGTAGCAATATGCAGGCAGACGTTCATAACGTTCGGCCGCAACGTGGGAGGGAGCGGGATGAATCTGGCAGTCAAAGAGGCCATGGCGCAGACCGGGGAGACCGCCGAGAGTCTGGCAGCTCAGGTCGGGGTCGACCCGAAAACCGCAGCCAGGTGGGCACGCCACGGGAGCATCCCGCAGACCCGGCATCGCGCCAAGGTCGCGGCGGTCCTGGGCCGCGACGTCCTGGACCTCTGGCCGGATGCGGTGAAGCGCCACGAGCCGGTCTGGTTCCGACGATGGGTGGACATCGAGCGCGAGGCGGTCGAGCTGCGATGGTTCGAACTCGCGTGGGTGCCGGGACTCCTGCAAACGGAGGCATACGCGCGGGCGACGCTGGCGCTGGCGACACCCACCCCCGAAGAGGTCGACGAACTGGTGACGACACGGATGCAGCGGCAGGCGATCCTCCACCGGCCAGAGCCTCCGCTCGTCGTCGCGGTGATCGATGAAGCGGTCCTCCGGCGGCGTGCAGGCCGCGACGGCAAGCTGATGCGCGAGCAGTGCGAACACCTCGCGGCCTGCGCCGAACTGCCGTGCGTGCAGGTGCACGTCGTACCGCTCGACACGCCCATCTACCTGGGCATGGGCGGTCCGTTCATCCTGGCCGAGCTGCCGGACGGTGCGCGGATGGCGCACCAGGACGGTCCGGCCAGCGCACACATCATTGACGACGCGGCAGAGATCGCTAGCCTTGAACGTAGGTGGGCCCGCATAGTCGGCGAGGCCCTACCCCGGTCGCAGTCTCTCGACCTCATCAGGAAAGCGGTGGCAGCATGGACCTGACCGGCGCGCGGTGGCGCAAGAGCACGAAGAGCGGGGACAACGGCGGCGCGTGCGTCGAGGTCGCCGACAACCTGCCCGGCGTCGTCCTGGTGCGGGACACGAAGGACCGTGAGGGTGGGACGCTGGCGTTCGCGCCGGGTGCGTGGCGGGGGTTCGTGGACTTCGCGCGGGCGTCCCGCTAGCCAGAAATCTCAGGCCCCCCGTCGGCCGGGGCATTCCTCGCTGCCCGGGTGACGGGTGCTCCCGGCGTGTCGTGGTCGGGCCGCCCGCCCCGGTCAGGGGCCGACGACGCGACCGCCGCCCTGGCGCGACCGCCGCCCCGGCGCGACCGCCGCCCCGGCGCTGGGCGCGTCGGGACGGCGGCGGGGTCGGACGGGTCAGCGGGCCGTGGCCCCGGTCGGGGTCAGGTGCATCCGGCCGAGCATCTGCCGCGCCTGGTCGGCCAGGGCGGCGTCGACGGTCACCGCGTACTGGCCGGCGCGTAGCGAACTGGCCGAGGTGAAGTCGCGCTGGCCGCCGGACATGGCGTGCGCCACCGCGCCGAACACGGCACCCCAGATCGCGCCGATCACCAGTCCGACCAGGATCACCGCGAGCCAGTTGCCGACCGTGAAGATGCCGAACAACAGGCCGATGAACAGACCGAACCACGCGCCGGTGCCGGCACCCAGCAGGGCGGCGCGTCCCGTGGTGAGCCGGCCGAGCACCGTCTCCACCAGGGTGAGGTTGGTCCCGACGATCGCGGTGTGCTCCACCGGGAACCGGTTGTCGGCCAGGTAGTCCACCACGCGCTGCGCGGACGGGTAGTCCGGGTACGCACCGATCGTCACCGTGGGCGGACCGGCCTGCGGGCCGTGTCCGTCCCCCGGTGGGGTCGCCGGCCGGCCGGCCGGACCGGACGGGAGGTTGTCGCCGCCCGGCATCCCGGGGCGCCAGGTGGCGGTCGGGTTCGCTGCTCTGGTCATGGCTCCTCCTTCGTCAACGACCGGCGTTCCCGCCGACCCGCCGGGATAACACCCGGCGGCCCGGCAATAGGAGCGGCCCGGCAATCCGGGCCGCGGGGACAACCCCGCCGGGCGAGGCATGCGGTACGAGGAGCCCGGGTAACCCGCCCTGTGGACAGCGGACGGATCAGCGAGCACGGGTTCCTCGCCGACGGGCGCAGCGCCGCGCTGGTGGACCGGCACGGCTCGGTCAACTGGTGGTGCCCGGCCCGGTTCGACAGCCCGTCGGTGTTCGGGCGGCTCCTCGACGACCGGGCCGGGCACTGGTCGATCGCCCCGGAGGGCGACGACGTCCGGGTGTCCCGCTCCTATCTGGACGACTCGCTGGTGCTGCGTACCGTCTTCCACACCGGCACCGGCTCGGTGGCGGTCACCGACGCGCTGGCCCTCGAACCGGGGGCGCGGGGTCACGACATCGGCCTGCGTTCGCCCCGGGTGCTCGCCCGGCTGGTCGAGGGGCTCTCCGGCGAGGTGCCGGTACGCGTCGAGTTCGCGCCCCGGTTCGAGTACGGCCGGGTCACCGCGTACCTGACCCACGCCGACGGGGTGATCGACGCGCGGGCCGGCGCGTGCCGGCTCAGCCTGCGCTCCGACGTACCGTTGGCCTGCCGGCACGGCGACGCCGTCGGCCGCGCGACCGTCCGGGCCGGGGACACCCTGCGGCTCACCCTCGGGTACGCCCCGACCTACGACGGCGGCGAACCGGCGCTGCCCGACGCCGACCGGGTGGTGGCCGACGCGGTGACCGGCTGGCGCTCCTGGGCCGACCTGCACGACTACCGGGGCCTGTACCGCGACCAGGTACGCCTCAGCGCGATGGTGGTGCAGGGCATGACCTACCAGCCCAGTGGCGCGATAGTCGCGGCGGCCACCACCTCGCTGCCGGAACAGGTGGGCGGCGACCGTAACTACGACTACCGCTACGTCTGGGTCCGCGACTTCAGCCTGACCCTCCAGGCGCTGTGGCGGTCCGCCTGCCCGGACGAGGCCGACCGGCAGTTCTCCTGGGTGGCGCGGGCGATGGGCCGCATCGACGACGGCCGGGTGCCGATCATGTACGGCGTCGAGGGGGAGCGGGACCTCACCGAACACTCCCTCGACCACCTGCGCGGCTACGCCGACAGCCGACCGGTGCTGGTCGGCAACGACGCCTGGACCCAACGGCAGAACGACGTGCTGGGCGAGATCCTCGACGCCGCCTGGCTGATGCGGCACTACCTGGACCCGATGTCGCCCGACGTACGGCACCTGCTGCGCGCCCTGGCCGACCAGGCGGTCCGGGCCTGGCACCTGCCGGACTCCGGCATGTGGGAGTCCCGCGACGCCGAACGGCACTACCTGTCGTCGAAGGTGCAGTGCTGGACGGCACTGGACCGGGCGGTCCGCTTCGGTCACCGGCTCGGTGACCCGGCCGACGTCGGGCGGTGGACGCGGGCCCGCGACGAGGTCCGCGCGGCGGTGCTGCGGCGGGGGTGGAACGACCGGCTGGGCGCGTACACCGGGGCCTTCGACTCCGACCGGTTGGACGCCTCGGTGCTGCTCATGCCGCTTGTCGGGTTCCTGCCCGCCGCCGAGGCGAGGATGCGCTCCACCATCGACGTGGTGGAGCGGCGGCTGTCCCGCGACGGGCTGCTGCGCCGCTGGGACGGTGACCCGGCCGGCTTCGTGATCTGCTCGTTCTGGCTGGCGAGCTGCCTGGCCCTGGCCGGCGAGCAGGAGCGGGCCACCCGGCTGTTCGAGCAGCTCGCCGGCCGGGTCAACGACCTCGGCCTCTACGCCGAGCAGATCGACCAGGTCACCGGCGAGCAGGTGGGCAACTTCCCGCAGGCCTTCTCGCACATCGGCCTGATCAACGCGGCCGGGTTGCTCACCGACATCGCCGAACGACGACGCGACCTCGCCACCGACCGGCCGCATTTCGTGACGACCGGCACCGACGTCGTGGCGACGTCGACGTGAGCCGTGCCGACCGGCACGGACCGACGGAGAGGACACGCTGATGAGCGGACGACTGACCGGCCGCACCGCCCTGATCACCGGCTCGGACTCGGGTATCGGCCAGGCCACCGCGATCGAGTTCGGCCGGGAGGGTGCCGACGTGGTGGTGCACTACCTGCACGACCACGCCGGCGCGAACCACACCCGGGCCGAGATCGAGAAGGCCGGCCGACGGGCGGTGGTGGTACAGGGCGACATCAGCGTCGAGCACCAGGTCGAGGCGATGTTCGACGAGGCGCTGGCGGCGTTCGGCGCGCTTGACGTGCTGATGAACGACGCCGGGGTGGACGCCTCCGGCATCGGCGTGGCCGACCTGGACACCGAAACCTGGGACCGGTGCATCCGTACCAACCTGTACGGGATGTTCTTCTGCTGCCGACGGTTCGTCCGGCACCGCCGCGACCAGGGCGGCGGTGGGAAGATCATCAACATCACCTCGATCCACCAGGAGGTCGCCCGGGCCGGCGGGGCGGACTACGACGCCAGCAAGGGCGGCATGCTCGAACTGGCCAAGAGCCTCGCCCTGGAGGTCGCCCCGATGCGGATGAACGTCAACAACATCGGACCCGGGATGGTGCTCACCCCGTTCAACCAGGAGGCCATCGACGACCCGAAATACCTGGAAGAGCAGGTGCAGAGCATCCCGTGGAAGCGGGCCGCCGAGCCGGTCGAGATCGCCCGGCTGGCCGTCTTCCTGGCCAGCGACGACGCCGACTACGTGACCGGGTCGACGTACTTCATGGACGGCGGCCTGATGCAGAATCAGGGTCAGGGCGCCTGAGCCGGCCGGCCGCGCCCGGCCCCCGCCCGGAAGGCCCGCCTGATGCGGCTGCTCATGATCGCCGACACCCACCTGCCCCGGCGCGCCCGGGACCTGCCGGACGAGGTCTGGGCGGCGGTGGACGCCGCCGACGTGGTGCTGCACGCCGGGGACTGGGTCGAGGTGGAGCTGCTCGACCGGCTGGCCGACCGGGCCCGCCGGCTGGTCGGCGTGTACGGCAACAACGACGGCCCCGACCTGCGGGCCCGGCTGCCCGAGGTGGCGGAGGTGGAGCTGGCGGGCCTGCGGGTGGCGGTGGTGCACGAGACCGGGCCGAAGACCGGCCGGGAACAGCGCTGCGCCACCCGGTTTCCCGACCGTGACCTGCTCGTCTTCGGCCACTCGCACATTCCGTGGGACAGTGTCGCGCCGGGCGGCCTGCGGCTGCTCAACCCGGGCTCACCCACCGACCGGCGGGCCCAGCCGTACGCCACGTACCTGACCGCCGAGGTGGCGGCGGGACAGCTCGACCGGGTCGTGCTGCACCGCCTGCCACCCCGCTGAGGTCACCGGCCCCGGCCGGTCTCCTCCTGCAATTCGTCGATCCGCCGGGACGCCTCCGCCTTGGTCAGGTCGTCCGGCACCTCCTCGCCGGCCTCCCGGGCGAGGGTGTGCAGGTACGACTCCTGGGCGGCGGTCGGCGGTTCGTCCCCGGTCACCCACTCCTCCGGGTCCTTGATCGCCCCACGTGGGTCGGGCTGCTGGTCGTTGCGGTCGGTCATCACGTTCACCTCTCCTCGAACAGCCGTGCCAATACCCCGCCGGTCGCCCGCTCATGCCGGTCGCGGTGCCTACGATCAACAGGTGGACACGGACGTGATCGTGGTGGGTGCCGGCATCGCCGGGGTGGCGTGCGCCGGGGAGCTGGCGCGGGCGGGCGTACCGGTGCAGGTCCGGGAACGCGGTCGGGTGCCCGGTGGCCGGATGGCCAGCCGACGCTTCGACGGCCGCCCCGCCGACCTGGGGGCTGCGTACCTGACCGCCGACGACCCGGACTTCGCCGAGGTCGTCCGGCGCTGGCAGGCCGCCGGGCTGGTGCGGGAGTGGACCGACACCTTCGTCGCGTACGGCCCGGACGGCCGGCGGGAGGTGCCCGGTCCGGTCCGCTGGGCCGCTCCACGCGGCCTGCGCTCCCTGGTCGAGGAGCTGGCCCGGGAGTTGCCGGTGACCGTGGACCGGTTCGTGTCGGGCGTCGCACCGGGGCCGGTGGTGGACGGGGAGTCCGCCGCTGCCGTGGCGCTGTGCACCCCGGGGCCGCAGGCCGCCCTGCTGCTCGACCCGGCGCTGGCCGGGGTCACCCGGGCCGCCGGCCGGCAGCGGTGGTCGCCGGTGCTCGCGGCGGTGCTGCGCTTCCCCGGCCGGCGGTGGGCCGACTTCCGGGGCGCGTTCGTCAACGACCACCCGGTGCTCGCCCTGGTCTGCGACGACGGCGACCGGCGGGGCGACGCCGCCCCGGTGCTGGTCGCCCACACCACGCCGGAGTTTGCCGCCGGGCACCTGGCCCAGCCCGGCGCGGCGGGCCCGGCGATCGAGGAGGCCGTGCGGGACCTGCTCGGGTTGCCGGACCCGGCCGAACTGACCCATGTGCACCGGTGGACGTACGCCCGGCCGGTCGAGCCGGACCCCGACGGCGGGTTCTTCCTCGACGACGACCTGGTCGGGCTGGCCGGGGACGCCTTCGGCAGGCCCCGGGTGCAGAGCGCCTGGCGCTCCGGCCGGGACCTGGGCCGGGAACTCGCCCGCCGGCTCACCTGACCGTGCGGCCGGCGCGGTCCGGTGCCCGGTCAGCTTCGGGCGGCGTCCAGGGCCGGCTCGTCGCGCCGGCCCCGCTCCGACGGGTCGGCGGTGCGTTCACCGGCCCGGTCCAGCAACTGCATCACCGGGGTCGCGGCGATCCCGTGCACCACCACCGACACGACCACCACCAGGCCGACCGTCGCCCAGATCAGGTCCGCCTGGGCGAAGTCCGCCTTGGTGGTGGCGTACGCCAGGTAGTAGAACGAGCCGACGCCCCGGATGCCGAACGACGAGATCACCCAGTGCTCCGCCGGGCGACCCGGTGCGCCGCGCAGCGACAGCCAACCGAACAGCGGCCGGATGACGAACACCAGCGCCAGCCCGACCGTTGCCGCCTGCCAGGTGAGCGGGGCGAGCAGGCCGGTGATCACCGCGCCCCCGAACAACAGCAGCAGCAGGACGGTCAGCAGCCGTTCGGTCTGCTCGGCGAAGTCGTGCAGCACGGCGTGGAACTCGTGGGTCCGTTCGGCGGCCCGGATCGCCCGCGCGGCGACGAACACGGCCAGGAAGCCGTACCCGCCGATCACCTCCACCAGCCCGTACGCCAGGAAGGTGGCGGCCAGCGCGAGGAAGCCCTCGGCGTGCCGGGCCAGCCGCAGCTCGCTCGGGGCGCGGAAGAACAGCTTGCCGAGCAGCCAGCCGATCAGCAGGCCCCCGCCGATGCCGACTGCCAGCTTGTAGAGCACGTCGACGGTGAACCACTCGGCGAACCAGCCCGACGGGGCAAGCCCGGCGGTGGCGATCGCGATGGCCGCGTAGACGAACGGGAAGGCCAGGCCGTCGTTGAGGCCGGCCTCGGAGGTCAGCGCGAAGCGCACCTCGTCCTCGGAGTCCTCCGCGTCGGTGGGCTCGCCGACCTGCACGTCGGAGGCGAGCACCGGGTCGGTGGGGGCGAGGGCCGCGCCGAGCAGCAGCGCGGCGGCCGGCACCAGGCCCGCCCACCACCAGCCGAGCAGCGCCACCGCCGCGATGCACAGCGGCATCGCGATCGCCAGCAGCCGCCAGGTGGACGACCATTTCCGCCAGCTCAACGGTCTGTCGATCTTGAGGCCGGCGCCCATCAACGCCACGATCACACCGATCTCGGTCAGGTGGGTGGCGACCTGCGGGTACCGCAGCGGGTCGGGCGCGGGCAGCCCGATCGGCAGGGCGAAGACCAGCATCCCGAGGCCGAGGAACGCTATCGGCATCGACAGCGGACGACGCTCCAACAGGCGGGGGAGCACCCCGGCCAGCAGGGCACCCACGCCCACCAGCGCGAACTCGACATCGACCAGTTCCACCCCGACCGCCTCTCACCCCCGGCCACGAGCGTGGGCGGGGGTGGGACTGTGCCCCGTGACCGGCCGGGCTAAGCCTGGGTGTCCGGCTTGTCCCGGCACGGGCGGTCGATCACTGGCCGCCGATGGCCGCCGGCCGGGTCGGACCCACCGGCACGGGCGGTCAGGTCGGAGGCAGGAGGATCTCGAACCAGACCGTCGAGCCGCGTACCGTCGGGTCGGTGCCCCAGGCGTCGGAGAGCTGTTCGATCAGCCCGAGGCCCCGGCCCCGGCTGCTCAGCGTGTCGGTCTGGGCGCGGGTCACCGTGCCCCGGGTGCCCGAGTCGGCCACCGACACCAGCAGCCGTTCCGGGCTCAGGTCGATCTCCACCCGGGCGGCGGTGCCGGCGTGCAGCAACGCGTTGGTGGTCAGCTCGCTGGTGCACAGCACGGCCGCGCCGATCACCGCCTCGGGCACCTGCCACTCGGCGAGCTGTGCCGTCATCCAGTGGCGTACCCGGCTGGGCGCGGTCGGTTCGGCGGGCATCTCCATCCCGGCCGACCGGCTCGGCTTGAGCGCGTGCTCGACCGCGAGCACCGCCACGTCGTCCTCGGTGGCGCCGGGGACCGCGCCGGTGGCGACCGCGCACAGCGCCCGGGGGTCACCGCTGGCCGCCCCGGCTACCGCCGCCGCCAACCCGGCCAGGCCGGCGGTGAGGCTCTGCCGCCGCCGCTCGACCACCCCGTCGCTGTAGAGCAGCAGGGTGTCGCCGGGGGCGAAGGGCACGGTCGCGGTGGGCGGCCGGCACCCCAACCCCAGGGGCGCGCCGGTCGGCAGCTCGACGAAGTCGGCGGTGGCGACGCCGTCCGGCCCGGTCCGCCGGATCAGCGGCGGGGGATGACCGGCACTGGCCAGGGTGATCTCGCCCCGGTCGGCGTCGACCACCCCGAAGGCCACCGTCACGAACAGCTCGTGGGTGCCGGTCTCGGTGCCCAGGCTCGCCACCAGCCGGTCCAGCCCGGCCAGCACGGCGTCCGGGCGGGGATCGGTCAGCGCCAGCGCCCGCAGCGCGGCGCGTACCTGCCCCATCCGGGCCGCCGCCTGCACGTCGTGCCCGGCGACGTCGCCCAGCACCACGCCCAGGTCACCGGAGGGCAGCAGGAACGCGTCGTAGAAGTCGCCCCCGGCGGCGTTGCCGTCGACACCGGGGTCGTAGCGGGCGGCGATGCGCAGCCGGGGCAGCGCCGGCAGTTGCTCCGGGAGCATGCTGCGTTGCAGCAGCTGGGCGGTGCCGTGCTGGGTCTCGAACCGGCGGGCGCGCTCGGCAGCCTGACCGACCAGCTCGGCCGAGGCGGCCAGCAGCGCCCGTTCCGCCGCCGTCCAGCCGTGCGGGGCCTGGTAGCCGACGGCGAGGCCGCCGCGGATCACCGACGAGCGCAGCGGCAACGCGGCCAGCGAACGGATCTTCTGGTCGTGCCGGTCGACGGCGGTGTCCCGCAGCGGCTGGCCGTCGCCGGCGAAGAAGGGCACCCCGCTGCGCGCGCCGACCACCACCGGGGCGGTGGTGTCCGGCGGGACGGGCCGCCACAGCGGGGGCAGCCGCTCGTCGGCCTCGTCGAGCAGTTCGCCCCGGATCCGGCGGACCAGCCGCCAGGCGGGACCGTCGTCGACGGCGAAGGAGACCTGGTCGGCGTCGAAGGAGTGCAGCGCGTAGCGCAGCGTCACCCGGGCCACGTCGTCGAGGGTGAGGGTGCCCGACAGCGCGGCGGCGAAGTCGGACAGGCTCTGCAACTGCTGGGTGAGCTGGCTGGTCTGGGCGGCGACGGTGAGCACGCCGACGATCCGCCCGGTGCTGTCGCGGACCGGGGAGTGACCCCTGGTGAAGACGGTGTGCTCGCCGGTGCCCTGCTGGTGGACGGGGAGCACCGACTCCTTCTGGAGGAAGGACTCGCCGTACCGGTAGGCGCGCTCGATGACCTCGCCGACGCCGGGGGCGTGCCACAGGTCGGCGTAGACCTCGGGGGCGGGCCGGCCCATCGCGTCCGGGTGCCGGTCGCCGATCACCTCCGCGTACGCCTGGTTGTAGAGCAGCACGAAGTCGTCGCCGTAGTGCAGCGCCATCGGCACGGGGCAGGACAGGATCACGTCGACCAGGACGCGGATGGTCACGTCCCAACCCTGTTGCGGGCCCAGCGGGGTGTCGGCCCACGGGTGGGCGGGCACTGCCGTCGCCTCCGGTTCGACCCCGGCCGGCCCCGGTGCGGGGGTTGGTGACGTCGGGACCCGCCCGACCGTGCCTGGCATGCCCGCAGCCTATCCGGAGCCGGCCCGGACGACCCGATCATGCCCGGCGCCTCCACTGACGCCGACCTTCGTGCAGTTCCGGCCACTTTTCTATAGACATGTCGGGAAAATCGGTGCGGATTCTCCGGCGTGCTGCTGCGGCGGACGGGTAACCGGGCGGCGCAGTCCATTGGACAGGAGGGACATCATGCCGGAAACCCTTGCGGTCAGGCAGGTCGACATCGGTAGCGCCTTGACCGACATGTGGCGATCGGTGCTGCTGTTCGTGCCGAGAGCCATCGCGTTCATCGTCATCCTCGTGGTGGGCTGGCTCATCGCCCGCGCGGTACTGAAGATCGTGGACGCGGCGCTGGAACGGGTGGGTTTCGACCGGGCGGTCGAACGGGGCGGGATCAGACGCGCGTTGGAACGCACCAAGTACGACGCCAGTGACATCCTGGCCCGCCTGGCGTACTACGCGGTGCTGCTGTTCACCCTGCAGTTCGCGTTCGGGGTGTGGGGCCCCAACGCGATCAGCGACCTCATCCGGGGGGTGGTGGCCTGGCTGCCACGGGCGTTCATCGCGATCGTCATCGTGGTGGTGGCCGCCGCCATCGCCAACGCCGTGCGGGACCTGGTCTCCGGTGCGCTCGGTGGCCTGTCGTACGGCAAGGTGCTGGCCGACCTGACTGCCGTCTTCATCCTGGCGCTCGGGGTGATCGCCGCGCTGAACCAGGTCGGCATCGCCACCACGGTCACCACGCCGGTCCTGATCGCGGTGCTCGCCACCGTGGCCGGCATCCTGATCGTCGGTGTCGGCGGTGGTCTGGTGAAGCCGATGCAGTCCCGCTGGGACGGCTGGCTGGACCGGGCGGCCGAGGAGTCGCGGGCGGTCCAGGAGCACCGGCGGGCCCGCGCGGCCGGGCAGGGTGACATGAGCCGGCAGATGGCCGACCGGGGCGGCGAGCGGACGCAGGCCATGCCGCGCGTCGACGAGGCCCGCACGATGGCCGGTGGCCGGGGCACCTACCAGTCCGGCTCCGGCGACGAGACCCAGCAGTTCGGCCGTCCGGGCAGCTGAGTCGACAGCACACCTACAGGCAGGGTGTCCGCGCACGGCGCGGGCACCCTGCCTGCGTGCTTCCGGTCAGGCCGGGTCGAGGTGCCGGGGGTCGAGGGTGCGGGCCAGGGCGCAGACCGCGAGCAGGCGGACCAGCACCCAGTCCGGGGCGGTGAAGTCCGCCGCGCCCTCGGGGAACAGGCCGTGCGCGCGGGCGGTGTCGCGCACCCCCTCGGCGTAGCCGGCCAGGGCGGCCGGGGTCAGCGGCTGGCGGTCACCGTCGAGGCTGTCCCGGATGGCCGCGGCGTGCTGGTCGACCAGCGCGAGCAGGCCGGGCCGGGCCGCGGCGGCGGCGAGGCCGGGGGCACCGACCGAGGCGCTGAGCAGGGCCAGGTGGGAGCGTGCCGCGCGCACGGCGGTCTGGGTCGCGACCTGGGGGTACGGCACTCGCATGAGGACCGAGGTTAACCACCCGGTAACCCCGGCGGTGTCGGCCAGCCGGCCGGTACGGGTCCCCCCGCCGGTCGACCGGCCCTCGGCCACCGGGACCGATCCGCCCCCGGCGGCCAGACGGCGCACCGCCCACCGGCGGCGTCGGGGCGGACAGCAACGGGACGCGGTGCCGGAATCCGCCCCGGCGCGTCAGGGGGTCAACGACCCGAGCAGCACGGTGCCGCCGCACGGCAGCTGCCCGACGTTGCCGACGGTCAGCACGTACTGCCGTTGGCGGGAGCCGTCGGGGTTGGCCCGCTGCACGTACCGGCTCCGGGTCACCTCCAACTGGCAGGCGTTGCCCCCGGCGGCTCCCGTCGGGGCCAGGCCGGGCAGGTAGACAGCGGTCAGCGGGTTGGCGTTGTTCCAGGTCCAGGTGGCCGAGCCCCCGACGGCGAGCGTCCCGGTCGACCACGACGCCGACGGGTCGGTCTCGGCGAGTTGGAACTGACCGGAGCAGGTGATCGTGCCGATGTTGCGGAGCACGAAGTAGAACTTGCGTACCCCGTCCGGTTCCTGCCGGTACCAGCTGCGGGTGATCTCCAACTGGCAGGCGGCCGTCGCGGTCGCCCCGGTCGGCGTCACCCCCAGCAGGTACGACACGGTGGGCGCGATCTGCTCCACCCAGCCGTAGTTTCCGCTGGCCCCGGGCGCGAGCGCGCCTGTCGACCAGTCGTGGGTCGGCGTCAGCCAGGACAGCAGGACGGTGGCCGTGCAGGTGAGCGTGCCGCTGTTGCGGATCACGAAGTGGAACCGGCGCTCGCCGCCCGGCTCCCGGGAGTACCAGGTCCGGGTCACCTCGAACTGGCAGGGGGTCGTGTCGCCGGCCCCGGTGGGGGACAACCCCACCTGGTAGGCGGCATTCAGCGGGTTGGCGTTGTTCCACACCCAGCCCTGGCTGACGCCCGGTGCGACCGGGCCGGTGGACCACGTCGCCTGCGCGGCGGCGCTGCGGACGGCGGCGAGGTCGCGGGCGTCCCGCTCGCCCACGACCGGGGCGGCCGACGCCGGGGTCGGGGTGAGCGCCACCACCACCAGCAGGCTCAGCAGCCACGTCCACACCGTCGGTCGTCTCGTCACGGTCGGCGCTCCTCGGGGTCGGGGTGCCGGGGTACGGCGACCGGAGCACGGCGGGTGCCGGGCCCGGTGCCGGTGTGCGGCGGCATGCCGACAAGGTCGCACACCGGTGGCCGCCGTGGCGGGGCCGATATCCGACAGCGCGGGACGACGCCCCGGGCGGTGCGGCGTCGCTACAGTCCAGATCCCACCCGGAAGGAATCCCATCGATGGCTCTGTCCCGTTCCGCCCGCCGGTGGTTCGGCGTGCGCCTCGCCGGCACCGTCGCCCTGGCCCTGACCGTGCCGCTCGCCCATCCCGGGGCGGCCGTGGCCGGCACCGGGCTCGGCGACGGCGACGTGCAGATCGCCCGGACCGCACAGGACTACACCTACCGCACCTACCAGCGGCACTGGTCGGTGGTCGCCGTCCAACCCGCCGCCACCGCCGACTGGGACCTGACCCTGCGCGACGCCGCCGGCAGCACGCTCGCCACCAGCCTCTACGGGCTCGGTCGCACCGACTTCGTGGTGGTCGACTCCACGGCCGGGCACCGGCCGTTCGGTGCCTACACGGCAGCGGTCACCGCGTACACGCCCGGCCCGTACTGGGTGCAGCAGCGCACGGACACCACCACGATCACCCTGCCGCCGGTGACGCACTCCGGCACCACCGGCGCGTCCGACCCCGACCTGACCTTCTCCAGCCTGGTCGACCACGACCTGGTCACCATCGCCGACCTCTGGCTGACGGCGGGGGAGTCGTTCTGGGCGCACACCACGACGGCCGCGTCCTCGCTGCTGCTGGCCGGGAGCGACCCGGCCGACCCGACGAGCTTCGTCCAGAGCCGGGCCACCGTGACGGCCCGGCAGCACACCGAGGTAATCGACGGCTGCACCCGGTACACCGCGCAGCGCACCGGCTGGCACGCCCTGATCCAGATCGGCGACCGCGCGCCGAGCACGCACGTCCCGACGCAGGGCACCGGGTACGCCCTGCACCGGATCGACCCGGCGCGCCCGCTCAGCTGCCCGCAGCGGGAGTTCCCCGGCCCGACCCCGTGACGGGGGGCCGCCGGGCGGTTCAGTCCGCGCTGGTGGCGTCGGCCGGGCGACGACGGCTGGCGTCGTCGGCGATGATCACGGTGGCCACCATGAGCGCGACGCAGAGGCTGAACAGCCACGAGTCGTCGGAGGAGAACCTGGCGGAGACCGGGGCCTGGATGGCGGCGAGCAGGAAGCCGAGCCAGGCCAGGCGACGCTGACGAGGGGTGAGGAAACCGGAGCCCTGTTGCATCCCGAAAGTCTTGCGCGACCCCTTCGGATTACCGTCAGCCGAACGGCGGATTCTGGACGACCTGTCCGGTTTACTGCCCGTCCGGGCGTTCCAAACCACCGGTTCGGGGGAGGCGACAATCACGTCGACCCGTTCCCGGAGATGCGGCAGGATGAGCCTCCGTGTCCGTCGCCCCGCCCCGTACCTCCCTGCTCCTGCTCGCCTACCTCGCGTTCGTCAGCCTCGGCCTGCCCGACGGCCTGCTCGGCGTCGGTTGGCCCTCGATCAGCACCGAGTTCGGCGTACCGACCGGCGCGGTCGGGCTGGTGCTCACCGCCGGCACGATCGGGTACCTGACCTCCAGCGTCCTGGCCGGGTTCACCCTCGCCCGGCTGGGCGTGGGCCGGCTGCTGGCCGGCAGCACCCTGCTGGCCAGCCTCGCGCTGACCGGGTACGCCAACGCACCGGCGCTGACCGTGCTGATCGGCTGTGCGCTGGTGCTCGGTCTGGGCTCCGGGGCGATCGACTCCGGTCTCAACGCGTACGCCGCCGGGGCGTTCGGCCCCCGGCACATGAACTGGATGCACGCCTTCTTCGGCCTCGGCGTGGCCATCGGCCCGCTGGTGATGACCGCCATGCTGAGCACCGGGGCCGGCTGGCGCTGGGGGTACGCCGTCACCGCTGCCGCCCAGCTCGCGCTGGCCACCGCGTTCGCGCTCACCGTCGGCGCGTGGCGGGACCGTGCGGCCGGCCCCCCGCCGCCGCACGCCGCGCCGGTCGACCGGACGGTCGGTGCGCGGCCCGACGACACCGTCGTCGCACCGGCCGGCCACCCCGGACCGGTCGACGGTCCGGCGGAATCCGGGCGAGGTGGACCGGTGGACGACCCGGCGGTGGCCGGGCGTGGTGGACCGGTGGAGGGTCCGACGGTGGCCGGGCCTGGCGGGTCGGACGGTGGCCCGGCGGGGGTGCGGATCGCCGACACGCTCCGGTTGCCCGCCGTCTGGTTCGGCGCGCTCGCCTTCGCCGTCTACGTGGCCATCGAGGTGTCCGCCGGGCTCTACGCGTTCCTGCTGCTCACCGAGGGGCGGGGGGTGTCCGCTGAGGCCGCCGGGGTGGCGGTCTCCGGCTACTGGGGCAGCCTCTTCGTCGGCCGGGTGGTGCAGGGGCTGGTCGCCGAGCGGCTCGGCACCGCCCGGGTGCTGCGGGGCAGCCTGCTGGGCATGGCGGCCGGCGCGGTGCTGATCGCGCTGCCGGGGCCGGGCTGGGTGACGGTGGCCGGCCTGGTCGTCCTCGGGTTCGCCGCCGCGCCCGTGTTCCCGCTGCTCACCCTGAGCACCGCCGAACGGGTCGGCCGGCAGCACGCCGACCGGGTGATCGGCGTGCAGATCGGCGCTGCCGGCATCGGGGCGGCCCTCATCCCGGCCGGGCTCGGCGTGCTGCTCGGCGACACGTCGGTGCGGCTGCTCGGCCCGGCGCTGACGGTGCTGGCGGTGGCGCTGCTGGTGGCGCACGCCGCAGCCGCCCGCCAGACCGCCGCACCGCCCCCCACCCACTGAGCCCGCTTCCGCCCTCTCGGGCTCGGCCAGCCAGGGCAACCGGGCTCCTGGGTCGATGATGCGGTGTCGTTCGACCGGGACACCGCATCATCGGCCCCCATGCCGCCGACCCCGACCCCGACCTGGACCCCGACCCCGACCGTCACATGGTGTCGGGTCCGGTCCGTCCCGTCGTGGAGGGGCGGTAGGCGCGCTCGGTGTCGGTCATCTCCCGACGCCCGGTCTGCGGGCCGGCACCCCGGTCCACCGGTTCGGGGCCGTGCCCGAAGGCGGCCTCCTCGCCCGCGTCGTTACCGGTCGGGTCGTCGGCCTGCCCGTCGATGGTGGACCTGGCGATCGCCCGGTCCAACTCCTCCAGCGGTGTCTTCCGCTCGTCCCGCCACACCCTGCCGTCGTTGTCCGTCATACCGTCGCCGTACCCCGACCCGATGATCGCAAACGGCCGGACCCGGACGCGGCGACGGCCGCCGGGGAACCGGCGGCCGTCGGATTCGTGCGTCCGGGTCGGGGGAGGAGGGCAATCAGGGCTGCGGCCGGTCGACCGACCCGCGCCACGCCCCGGTCTCCTGACCGCGACGCTCGATGAACTGCTTGAACCGCTCCAGGTCACCCTTGGCCCGCCGGTCGACCACGCCCAGCTTGTCGCCGGCCTGCTCGACCACGCCGTGCGGCTCGAAGTCCATCTGCAGGGTCACCCGGGTGTTGCCCTCGTCGAGCCGGTGGAACGTCACCACACCGGCCTGCTGGGTGCCGCCCGTCGACTTCCAGGCCACCCGCTCGTCGGGGAGCTGCTCGGTGATCTCGGCGTCGAACTCGCGCTTGACCCCGGCGATCTCCACCGTCCAGTGGGTCATCGTGTCCGACAGCTGCCGGACCTCCTGCACCCCCTCCATGAAGTGGGGGAACTCCTCGAACTGGGTCCACTGGTCGTAGGCGGTCCGTACCGGTACCGACACGTCCACGTGCTCGATGACGCCGCTCATGCGAAATCCTCCTCTGGCCGCTGGTGCTCGTCCGGATCGTGGGCCGATCCGGTCACCAACGCGTCGTCTCGTTCCGGTGCCCGAGTGCGGCCCACACCTCGGAAATCGTCTGGAAACGGGTGCCCTCCGGCAGGCGCTCCAGGGCGGCCACCAGGTCGTCGGGCGCGTCGTTCTCCCGCGCGTTGGCCACCAGCGTCAACCGGTCCCCGGGCAGGGCCGTCATCGTGATGAACCGACCCAGCCGGCTGCGCGCCTCCACGTCCTCCGAGGTCATCCCCTGCGGGGTGCCGGTGCGCAGGTCGCCCGCCGGTGCCGTGGTCGCGCCCGGCTGGTCCTCGCCGGCCGGCTCCGCCTCGCGGAACTCCTCGACCCGGGAGCCACCCGCGCCGGACCCCTGGACGAGGCCGCTGACCTCCTGGCTCATCTGGTCGTCGACCCTCGGTGCGTGCTTGCTGCTGCCACGTTCCATGTCTGTTGTGCTACCCGCGCCCGCCCCGGGGAAACACCGACCCGGACGCCGAACCCGACGGGTCACGAACCGGCGGTGGCCTTCGGCGGCAGCACCGGCTCACCCGGGTCGTCCTCGCCCGCCTGCAACCGGCGTCCGCGCTGCAACTCCGCGTTGATCTGCACCCCGAACATCAGCGCCGAGTTCGACAGGTACAACCACACCAGGAAGGCGATGACCGCGCCCAGGCTGCCGTAGGTGACGTCGTACGAGCCGAAGTTGGCCACGTACAGGCCGAAGCCGAAGGAGACGACGATCCAGGACAGCAACGCCACCGCCCCACCCGGGGTGAGCCACCGGAACCGGGGCTGCCGGACGTTGGGGGCGATCCAGAACATCAGCGACAACAGCGTCATCATCACCATGGCCAGCACCGGCCACTTCGCGACGCTCCACGTCGTGCGGGCCAGTCCGCCCGCGCCCACCAGGTCACCCACCGCGTCGGTGACCGGGCCGCTGACGATCAGACCCAGCGCCACCACGGCGAGCAGCAGCAGGGACAGCGCGGCCATCCCGATCTGCAACGGGCGCAGCCGGTAGAACGGCCGGCCCTCCTCGACGCCGTAGATCGCGTTGGAGGCCCGGGTGAACGCGCCGATGAAGCCGGACGCCGACCACAACGCGCCCGCCAATCCGAAGCTGAGCAGCACCTTCGTCCCGCTCTGCTGGTCGACCACCGTGCGGACCACCGAGACGAAACCCTCGTTGCCGACCACCGAACCGGCCCCGATGTCACGGGCCAGGTCCAGCACGGTGTCCACCGTCCGCTCGCCGTCGGAGACCAGCCCCACCAGGGCCACCACCACGACCGTGGAGGGGAACAGGGCGAGCACCCCGTAGTAGGTCAACGCCGCCGCCCAGTCGGCGCAGTTGTCCTTCACGAAACCCCGCCCGCTGCGGACCAGCACCCCCCGCCAGGTGGACCAGCTCAACTGGCGCATCCGCCGGGGAATCCGTAGCTGCGGTCCGTCATCGGCGACCGTGGTCGGCTCCGTCGTCGCTGCCATGCTCGGCTCCTCGTCGCCCGACGACCCGGCGGACCCGGCGTCCGGCGCGCGTCTGGGCGGGGCGGTACCCGACGGCGGAAATCGACAAACCCGACGTCGGTGTTTGCCGGTGCCGGCCCAGGGAACCGTCCGGTCAGCCAGACGAAGTCGACGCGGAGGAGGACGGGATGCCCGGGCGCGAGGTACTGCCCAGCACGCTGCGGCGCTCCCCGGAGAAGGCGCAGCGCACCTGGGAGAAGACGCACGACTCGGCGGTGGAGACCTACGGCGAGGGGGAGCGGGCGCACCGCGCCGCCTTCGCCGCCGTCAAGCACAGCTTCGAGAAGGTCGGCGACCACTGGGAGCCCAAGGGCCGCAAGGGGCCCAGCGACCGGCAGGCCGAGGGCGGTGGCCCCGCCCGCCGGGCCCCCACCGCCGGTGGGGTGGACGCCAACGCCACCAAGGACCACCTGATGCAGGTGGCGAAGAAACTGGACGTGCCCGGCCGCAGCCGGATGACCAAGCCGGAACTGGTCAAGGCCATCGAGAAGGCCAACAACCGGGCCACCCGCAAGGCCCGCGGCGACTGACCGGGGGTACGCGCGCAACGCGGGGCCGCCCCGGTCCGGGGCGGCCCCGGCTCACCAGTGCCCGCCGGCCGGCGGTTGCAGGTGCACCGCCTTGACCGTGCTGAACTCGTCCAGCAGCTCCGGACCGTACCCGAAGCCCTGGCCGCTGCCCCGGCGCGGCTGCGCGGCACCACCCGGCGCGCCCCCGAACACCGCGTTGACCTTCACGGTGCCCACCGGCAGCTCCCGAAAGGCCCGCTGGGCGTGGCTCATCGACCCGGTCAGCACCGTCGCCGCCAGCCCGTACGGCGAGTCGGCGGCACACCGCAGCGCCTCGCTGAACGAGTCCACCGTCACCACCGCCGCCACCGGCCCGAACGTCTCCTCCCGGACCAGGGACATCTCCTGCCGGCAGTCGGTGACCACCGTCGCCGGATAGAACGCCCCCGGCCCGTCCGGCAGCACCCCACCGGCGCGCAGCGTCGCCCCCTGCGCCACCGCCGCCGTGACCTGCCCGTGCACCTGGTCGCGGTGCCGCCGGTCGACCAGCGGGCCCAGCTCGGTCGCCGGGTCGCGGCCCGGCCCGACGACCAGCGCCCCGGCCCGCTCCACCAGCGCGTCGACGAAGTCCTCCGCGACGTCGCGGTGCGCGTAGATCCGCTCCACCGCCACGCAGAGCTGCCCGGCGTTGGCGAACGCCCCCAGGGCCGCCTGCTCGGCCGCCCAGCGCGGGTCCACCCCGGCATCGACCACCAACGGATCGCTGCCGCCGTTCTCCAGCAGCGCCTTGGCCCCGGTGCGGGCGCAGGCCGCCGCGATCGCCCGGCCGGTCGCGGTGGCCCCGACGTGCGCCACCACCTCCACCGGCTGCGCGGCCAGCGCCGCACCCACCTCCGCACCCCCGGTCAGCAGGGACAGCACGCCCGCCGGGAACACCCCGTCGAACAGCCGGGCCAGCAGCCACCCGGTGACCGGGGTCCGCTCGCTCGGCTTGTAGAGCACCACGTTGCCGGTGACCAGGGCCGCGCCGAGCAGCCCGCAGGAGACCGCCACCGGGTCGTTCCACGGGGTGATCGCGGCGACCACGCCCCGCGCCTGCGGCAGCATGAAGTCGATCGCGTCACCGTCGCCGTGCAGGGTCCGGCCGCCGCGCAGCGGACCCAGCTCGGCGTACTGGCGCAGGGTGCCGACACCGGCCGCCACCCCGCCCCGGGCGTCACCCAACGGCTTGCCCATCTCCGCCGTCGTCGCGGCGGCCAGCTCCTGCGCCGCCGCCGCCACCGCGTCCGCCGCCTCGTGCAGCAGCGCCGCCCGCCCGGCCGCCGGCATCGCCGCCCACCCGGCGGCCGCCTCCCGGGCCGCCCCCACCGCCTTGGCCACCTCGTCGGCCGTCGCCACCGGCACGGTGCCGACCGGCCGGCCGTTCGCCGGATCGACGACGGTCAGCTCACCGCCCGCCCCGCCCGCGCCCCACACCCCACCGATGAGTTGCTCCACCCGGTACATGCGGCGGGATGCCCCGCTCCCGTCGAAGCAAACACGTTTCGCCCGGTTGCCCGCCGGGTAGCCGGATCTGATGATCTCGCCGGGCACGGACACCGCGGACGCCGTCGTCATCGGCGCCGGACACAACGGCCTGGTGGCCGCCAACCTGCTCGCCGACGCCGGCTGGGACGTCCTGGTGCTGGAGGCGACCGGCGCGCCGGGCGGGGCGGTCCGCTCCGCCGAGGTCACCGCCCCCGGCTACCTCAGCGACCTGTACAGCTCCTTCTACCCCCTCGGGTACGCCTCCCCGGTGCTGGCCGGCCTCGACCTGCCCCGCCACGGGCTGACCTGGACGCACGCCCCCGACGTGCTGGCCCACCTGCTGCCCGACGGGCGCGCCGCGGTGATCAACCGCGACCTGGACACCACCGCCGCCTCGCTGGAGACGTTCGCCCCCGGCGACGGGGACCGCTGGCGGCACGCGTACGCCGACTGGGCGCAGGTGGCCGGGCCGATGCTCGACGCCATCACCACCCCCTTCCCCCCGGTACGCGGCGGGCTGGGCCTGCTGCGCCAACTGCGGGTCGGCGGGGCGCTACGGCTGGCCCGCCGGCTGGTCCTGCCGGTGCGCAAACTCGGCAGCGAACTGTTCACCGGCGAGGGCGGCCCCGCGCTGCTGGCCGGCTGCGCCCTGCACACCGACCTGTCCCCCGAGGAGGCCGGCTCCGGCGTCTACGGTTGGCTGCTGGCCATGCTCGGCCAGCAGGTCGGCTGGCCGGTGCCGGTCGGCGGCGCGCAACGGATCACCGACGCGCTGGTGGCCCGGCTCACCGAGCGGGGCGGCCGGATCAGCTACCGGGCGGAGGTCGACCGGGTGCTGACCGCCCGGGGCCGGGCGGTCGGGGTCCGCACCGTCGACGGGCGGCTGTGGCGGGCCCGCCGGGCGGTGCTCGCCGACGTCCCCGCCCCCGCCCTCTACCTGGACCTGGTCGGGGCCGCCCAGCTACCGCCCCGGCTGGTCGAGGACCTGGCCCACTTCCGCTGGGACGGCTCCACCCTCAAGGTCGACTGGGCGCTGTCCGCCCCGCTGCCGTGGACCAACCCGGCGGTGGCCGGCGCCGGCACCGTGCACCTGGGCGCCGACCTCGACGGGCTCACCAGCTACTCCGCCGAGCTGGCCCGGGGTGAGATCCCGACGACCCCGTTCCTGCTGGCCGGGCAGATGACCACCGCCGACCCGACGCACTCGCCGGCCGGCACCGAGTCGCTGTGGGCGTACACCCACCTGCCGTTCCGGCGGGACTGGCGGGCCGAGGACATCGCCCGCCAGGTGGACCGGATGGAGGACGTGCTGGAGGCCGCCGCCCCCGGGTTCCGCAGCCTGGTCGTCGGCCGGCACGTCGCCGGGCCGGCCGAGCTGGAACAGGGCGACCCGAGCCTGGTCGGCGGGGCGTTGGGCGGTGGCACCGCCGCGGCGTACCAGCAGCTGTTCCTACGCCCGATCCCCGGCCTGGGCCGGGCCGACACCCCGGTCGACCGGCTCTACCTGGCCAGCGCGTCGGCACACCCCGGCGGCGGGGTGCACGGCGCGCCCGGCGCGAACGCCGCCCGGGCGGCGCTGGCCCGCGACCGCGCCGTCACCGGTGGCCTGTACGCCGGCGTCATCGACGCCGCGCACCGGACGCTCTACCGCTGAACCGTCCACCCACGACCCCGCTGCGGGGTCAGGAGTCCAGGTTGCGGTGCCGGGTACGCAGCTTGAACGGCATCAGCGCGCTCTCCACCTTGGTCGCGGTGGTCATCTTGGACAGGCCGTCGCGCCGCTCCTCGAACCGGATCGGCACCTCCAGGATGGTGTGTCCCAGCTTGGTGGCCAGGTAGTGCATCTCGACCTGGAAGCTGTAACCGTTCGACTGCACCCGGTGCAGGCCGATGTCGCGCAGTGCGTCCGCCCGCCAGATCTTGAAGCCGGCGGTCAGGTCGCGGATGCGTACCCGCAGCAGGGTGTGCACGTAGAGGTTGGCCCAGCCGCTGAGCGCCCGCCGGTAGAGCGGCCACGCCTCGTCGAGCTGCCCGCCCGGCACGTAGCGGGAACCGATCACCACCCCCGCCTGGGTGGACAGCAGCGCGCCCAGCATCCCGGGCAGCGCCTCCGGCGGATGCGACAGGTCGGCGTCCATCTGCGCCACGTACTCCGCGCCGCCGTCGAGGGCCCGACCGATGCCGTCCACGTACGCCCGGCCCAGGCCCTCCTTGCCGGCCCGGTGCACGACCTGCACCCGGTCCGGGTTCTCGATGGCCAGCTTGTCGGCCACCTCACCGGTCCCGTCGGGCGAGTTGTCGTCGGCGACGAGCACCTTCAGGCCCGGCAGCGGAAGGGCCAGCAGCCGTTCGACCAGCACCGGGAGGTTGCCCGCCTCGTTGTAGGTGGGGACCACGACGGTCAGGCGTGCGTCCCGCCACGGTGACGGCAGCTCCACGGGTTCGATCATCTCGGACATCCTCAGTCGGGGTCGGCATTCCCCCACAGGGTAGCCAAAAGCCCGAGGGGACCCCGCCGAGGCTCCCCGCGACCGCCCGGTCACCGTTCGGCGCGCTCGTCGGCCTTCTGCCGGGTGGCGATGTCGGAGAGCCGGCGCAGCGTCTCCTTGTTGCGCTGGTGCAGCACCAGGTCGTTGAGCTTGTTGCGGACCCAGCGCAACGGGCCGGCGGCGAAGTCCTCGCCGATGCGGACCCGGGTCGCGCCGTCCCCTTCCGGGGTCAGCGTGAACACCACGACCGCCTCCCCGGCCGGCCACAGGCCGGCCCGCAGCACCAGCCGGTGCGGCGGCTCGCAGACCAGCACCGTCGAGGCATCCTCCAGGGAGAACGGCCACGGGCCGGCCCGGTGGTGCAGTCGGGTGCCGACCCGGGGCCACTGCGCGTCGACGTCACGCACGTGCACCGTGCCGACCACCCAGTCGCTGTACGTCCAACCGTCGGCCAGCACGTCGAAGACCTGCTGCGGGGGTGCATCGATCACTTTCTCCACGACTGCCACCGCTGACCAGTACCCGGGCCCGCCCGGCCTAACCCGTCGCGTTAGCTTCTCCGGGCCGACGGGTAACGCTGCACCGACGCGGGCGAACAGACGGCGCGGGCCGGGGAGCGGGCCGGGCGGCGTACCGCCCGGTAGGGCCAGGTTTACTCCCCGGGGCCTCGGGAACCCGCCGCCCGTGCGACGGGACGCGGAGCCGTATCAGCGCAGGTCAGGCCGGGTTGACCCGGTCGCTGGCCGGGACGGCCGCGCACTGTACGACGCGGTGCTGCTCGACCGCGACGGCACCCTGATCGAGGACGTGCCGTACAACGGCGACCCCGACAAGGTACGGCCGGTGCCCGGCGCGCGGGCGGCGCTGGACCGGCTGCGCGCCGCCGGGCTGCGGCTCGGCGTGGTCACCAACCAGTCGGGGCTGGCCCGGGGGCTGTTCACCGCCGCCCAACTGCGGGCGGTCAACGCCCGGGTCGAGGAACTGCTCGGCCCCTTCGACACCTGGCAGTGCTGCCCGCACGACGAGCGGGCCGGTTGCGCCTGCCGCAAACCCGCGCCCGGCATGGTGCACGCCGCCGCTCGGGCGCTCGGCACCACCCCGCAGCGCTGCGTGCTGGTGGGGGACATCGCCGCCGACCTGGGGGCCGCCGCCGCGGCCGGTGCCGCCGGGGTGCTCGTGCCCACCCCGACCACCCGGGCCGTCGAGGTGGCCGCCGCCGGGCAGGTCGCCGCCGACCTGCCCGCCGCCGTGGAGCTGATCCTGACCCGGTCCGCCCTGGTCGCCGGGTCACCGCCGCGCCGGGCCGGCACCGTGCTGGTGGTCCGCAGCGACTCCGCCGGTGACGTCCTGGTCACCGGCCCGGCCGTGCGGGCCGTCGCCGCGTACGCCGAGCGGGTCGTGCTGCTCTGCGGCCCCCGGGGCCGCGCCGCCGCAGCCCTGCTGCCCGGTGTCGACGAGATCGTCGAGTGGCCGCTGCCCTGGATCGACGGCGCACCCGACCCGGTCGACCCGGCGGACATCGACCGGCTCACCGACCGGCTGCGCGCGGTCCGCGCCGACGAGGCGGTCGTGTTCACCTCGTTCCACCAGTCACCGCTGCCGCTGGCGCTGCTGCTGCGGCTGGCCGGCGTGCCGAGGGTCAGCGCGATCAGTGACGACTACCCGGGCTCGCTGCTCGACGTGCGGCACCGGGTCCCCGCCGGGCTGCCCGAGCCGGAGCGGGCGCTGTCGCTGGCCGCCGCCGCCGGGTTCGCGCTGCCGGCCGGCGACGATCCGCGGCTGCGGGTCCGCGCCGACCGGGTGCCGCCCCCGCCGGGCGGGCTCGGCGGCCCCGGGTACCTGGTGCTGCACCCCGGTTCGGCGGTGCCGAGCCGGGCCGTCCCACCCGAGCTGGCGGCCCGGATCGTGCGGACGCTCACCGCCGCCGGTCACCGGGTGGCGGTCACCGGCGGGCCCGACGAGACGGCGCTGACCGCCCGGGTGGCCGGCGACACCGGCCTCGACCTGGGCGGCCGGACGGGTCTGGCCGACTTGGCCGGGGTGCTCGCCGACGCCGGTGCGCTGGTGGTCGGGAACACCGGGCCGGCGCACCTGGCCGCCGCGCTGGGCGTGCCGGTGGTCAGCCTGTTCGCCCCCACCGTCCCCTACGGACAGTGGGGGCCCTACCGGGTGCCGACGGTCCGGTTGGGCGACGCCGCCGCGCCCTGCCGGGACACCCGGGCCACGGTCTGCCCGGTGCCCGGCCACCCCTGCCTGTCGGCCGTCGAACCGGGCCGGGTCCTCGACGCGGTACGCCTGCTCGGCGTCCCCGCCGACGCGCTGGCCGATGCGCCGCCGGTGACCGCAGGGCGGGGGAGTGACCGATGAACATCCTGCTCTGGCACGTGCACGGCTCCTGGACCACGTCCTTCGTGCACGGCAAGCACCGCTACCTGGTGCCGGTCACCCCCGACCGGGGCCCGTACGGGCTGGGCCGGGCGCGTACCTACCCGTGGCCGGACAGCGCCGTCGAGGTGACCCCGCAGCAGTTGCGGCACGCCGACGTCGACGTGGTGCTGCTGCAACGCCCCGAGGAGCACGACCTGGCCGGCGAGTGGCTCGGCCGGCCGGTGGGTCGGGCGGTGCCGGCGGTCTACGTCGAGCACAACACCCCGAAGGGCGACGTGCCGAACACCCGGCACCCGATGGCCGACCGGGACGACCTGCTGCTCACCCACGTCACCCACTTCAACGAGCTGTTCTGGGACAACGGGACCACCCGTACCGCCGTCGTCGAACACGGCGTGGTGCCGCCGTCGGTGACCTGGACCGGTGAGCTGGACCGGCTCGCCGTGGTGATCAACGAGCCGGTACGCCGGGGCCGGATCACCGGCACCGACCTGCTCGCCCGGTTCGCCGAGATCGCCCCGCTGGACGTCTTCGGCATGAAGGTGGCCGGGCTCGCCGACCACCTGGGCCTGCCGGCCGACCGGCTGACCAGCCACGACGACGTCCCGCAGCACCGGATGCACGCCGAGCTGGGTCGGCGGCGGGCCTACCTGCACCTGTGCCGGTGGACCTCGCTCGGGTTGAGCCTGATCGAGGCGATGACGATCGGCATGCCGGTGGTCGCGCTGGCCACCACCGAGGCCGTGCAGGCGGTGCCCCCCGGGGCGGGGGCGCTGTCCACCCGGGTCGACACCCTGCTGGCCGCCGCCGCCCGGTTCGTCGCCGACCCCGCCGAAGCCCGCCGGGCGGGCGCGCAGGCGCGTACCGCCGCACTGGGCCGCTACGGCCTGGACCGTTTCCTCGCCGACTGGGACCGCCTGCTGGAGGAGGAAGTATGCGCATCGCGATGATCTCCGAGCACGCCAGCCCGCTCGCCGTGCTGGGCGGTGAGGACGCCGGTGGGCAGAACACGCATGTCGCGGAACTCTCCGCCGCGCTGGTGGCGGCCGGCCACGACGTCCGGGTCTACACCCGGCGCGACGCCGTCGACCTGCCGGTCGCCGTGCGCGCCCCGGACGGGTACGAGGTGGTGCACGTGCCCGCCGGGCCGGCCGAGCCGGTCGCCAAGGACGCCCTGCTGCCGCACATGAAGGAGTTCAGCCACTGGCTCACCGGCCGCTGGCGGGGCGGGGACTGGGTGCCCGAGGTGGTGCACGCGCACTTCTGGATGAGCGGGCTGGCCGCGTTGGCCGCCGGCCGGCAGACCGGGGTGCCGGTGGTGCAGACGTACCACGCGTTGGGCACGGTCAAGCGACGTCACCAGGGGGTGCAGGACACCAGCCCGGCCCGGCGGATCGGCTACGAACGGGAACTGGGGTGCGCCGTCGACCGGGTCGTCGCCCAGTGCCGCGACGAGGTGGGGGAGCTGGTCCGGCTCGGCGTCCCCCGGTCCCGGATGACCGTCGTGCCGTCCGGGGTGAACCTGGACACCTTCGCCCCGCTCGGCCCGGCCGTGGACCGCGACGCCGACCGGCCCCGGGTGCTCACCGTCGGCCGGCTGGTGGAACGCAAGGGCTTCCAGACGGTGATCCGGGCGATGGCACTGGTGCCCGACGCCGAGTGCGTGGTCGTCGGCGGGCCGCCCGCCGGGCTGCTGGAGACCGACCCGTACGCCAGGCGGCTGCGGGCGCTCGCCGGCAGCTGCGGGGTGGCCGACCGGGTCCGGCTGGTCGGGGCGGTGCCCCGGGAGGAGATGGGCCGCTGGTACCGGTCGGCCGACGTGCTGGTCGCCGCCCCCTGGTACGAGCCGTTCGGGCTGACCCCGCTGGAGGCGATGGCCTGCGGGGTGCCCGTCGTCGGCACGGCGGTCGGCGGCATCCGGGACACCGTGGTCGACGGGGTGACCGGTGACCTGGTGCCGGCCCGCGACCCGCAGGCGCTGGGCGACGCGCTGGCCGGCCTGCTCGGCGATCCGGCCCGCCGCTACGGCTACGCCACCGCCGCGTTGCAGCGGGCCCGCCGCAGCTACTCGTGGGCCACCGCCGCCGACCGGTTGACCGAGGTGTACGCCGAGGTCGCCGCCGTACGCAAGCCGAGCCGGGTGGTCGCCTGATGACGACCTCGACCCGGGCGGCGCGGGCCGGCCTGCTCGACGCGCACCTGACCCTGCTGGCCGAGGCGCTGCTGCCGTACCGTGCGGCGGAGCCGTTGCTGGCCCGCTGGGGCACCGAGCTGGCCGGCATCCTGGTCGGCGGCGGGCGGTTGCTGGTCGCCGGCAACGGGGGCAGCGCCGCCGAGGCCCAGCACCTCACCGCCGAACTGGTCGGCCGGCTGCGCGACGAGCGCCGGCCGCTGTCGGCGATCGCCCTGCACGCCGAGACCTCCGCGTTGACCGCGATCGGCAACGACTACGGCTACGAGGAGGTCTTCGCCCGGCAGGTACGGGCCCACGGCCGTCCCGGTGACGTCCTGCTGCTGATGTCCACCAGCGGGTCCAGCGGCAATTTGCTCGCCGCCGTGGCGGCGGCCCGGGAGGTCGGGCTGCGCTGCTGGGCGTTCACCGGCCCGACACCGAACCCGCTCGCCGACGCCTGCCACGAGGCGCTGGGCGTCGCCTCGCCGGACAGCCAGGTGGTGCAGGAACTGCACCTGGTCTCCACCCACGTGCTCTGCGAGTACGTCGACCGGGCGTTGCCCACGGCGTTGACCGCGCTGGCCGGCCAGGCGGCGGCCACCGCCGCCGCATCGGCGGCCCGGCCCGTGGACGCGGCGGCGGACGACCCGGTCGAGGCATCGCCGGTGGCCGACGGCGGCCCGGTCCGGGCCGGGGTGGAGGTGGTCGTCGACCCGGCGGCCGACGGGCGACGTGGGGACCCGGCGTGAGGGGCCCGCTGGTGGTGGTCGGGGACACCCTGCTCGACCGGGACGTCGAGGGGGTGGTGAACCGGCTGTGCCCCGACTCGCCGGTGCCGGTGCTGGACGAGACGGCCGCCGCCGACCGGCCCGGCGGGGCCGGCCTGGCCGCCGTGTTCGCCGCCGCCGCGGGTGCCGAGGTGGCGCTGGTGACCGCGCTCGCCGACGACGCCGGGGCGGCCCGGCTCAGCTCCCTGCTCACCGCCGCCGGGGTGCAGGTGTACGGCCTGCCGCTGGCCGGGGCCACCCCGGAGAAGGTCCGGCTGCGGGCCCGGGGCCGGGTGCTGCTGCGCCACGACCGGGGCGGCGTGGCGGGTGAACCCGGTCCACCCGGCGAGGCGGTGCTGCGGCTGCTCGCCGGGGCGTCCGCCGTGCTGGTCAGCGACTACGGCCGGGGGGTGGCCCGGCAGCCGGCGCTGCGGGCGGCGCTGGCCGCGACCCGCGCCCCGGTGGTCTGGGACCCGCACCCCCGGGGTCCGGTCGCGGTGCCGGGGGTGCGGCTGGTCACCCCGAACGAGCCGGAGGCCCGGGAACTGGCCAAGGTGCCGCCGGGCGGGTCCCGGCTGGCGGTCGCCGCCCGCGCCGGCCAGGGGCTGCGGGAACGCTGGCGGGCCGGCGCGGTGGTGGTCACCCTCGGTGGTGACGGCGCGCTGCTCTGCTCCGCCGGGGCGACGCCGCTGATGGTCTCCGCGCCGGTCAGCGCCGAGGGGGACACCTGCGGGGCGGGGGACCGGTTCGCCTCGGCCGCCGCGGTGGCGCTCGCCGGGGGCGCGCTGGTCTCCGAGGCGGTCCAGGCGGCCGTCGGGGCGGCGTCGGCGTACGTGGCGGACGGCGGGGTGGCCGCCGCGCTGCCCGTACCGGTGCGGGACTGCCCGCCGGTGCTGGTCGGCGGCGGGGAACGGATCGGGGCCGCCGCGGCGGGCGCGGTGGTGGCCGAGGTCCGCGCGGCCGGCGGCACCGTGGTCGCCACCGGGGGCTGCTTCGACCTGCTGCACGCCGGGCACGTGGCGACGTTGCAGGCCGCCCGGCAGCTCGGCGACTGCCTGGTGGTCTGCCTGAACTCCGACACCAGCGTCACCGGCCTCAAGGGACCCGACCGGCCGGTGATCCCGCAGGGCGACCGGGCCCGGCTGCTCGCGGCGTTGAGCTGCGTCGACGCGGTGGTGGTCTTCGACGAGCCCACCCCGCACGCGACGTTGGGCTGGCTGCGGCCCGACATCTGGGTCAAGGGCGGGGACTACGCCACCGGCGTCGGTGACGGGCCGGGCCTGCCGGAGGGCGAGCTGTTGCGCCGGTGGGGCGGGGACAGCGTGGTGGTGCCGTACCTGGACGGGCGCTCCACCACCGACATGATCGCGGCGGCCCGGGGTGAGCGCCGGCGCACCGGCCCGGCCGGTGGCGCGCGGCCGGAACCCGCCGGGTCCCGGCCGGCGCATCCGACGACGGAGGGAGCACGATGAGCAGCAGTCCACCCGGTGCCGGTCCGGCCGTCCTGGTCACCGGCGGGTCGAGCGGCCTCGGCGCGGCGGTGGTCACCGCCGTCGCGCAAGCCGGCGGACGACCGCTGGTGCTGGACCGGCAGCCCCCCGACGACGGGGTGCCGTGGATCGAGTGCGACCTGGCCGACACCCGAGCCGCCGAGGAGGCCACCCGGGACCTGGCCGAGCGGGTCGGCGGGCTGGACGCGGTGGTGACCGCCGCCGGCATGGACGTGCCCGGCAAACTGGCCGACGTCCCCCGCGACACCTGGGAACGGATCGTCGTGGTGGACCTGCTCGCCACGGTGGCGGTGGTCCGGGCCGCGCTGCCCTACCTGGAGGCGTCCCGGGGCAACGTCGTCACGGTCGCCTCCACCCTGGGCGTCAAGGCGGTCGGGGACGCCACCGCGTACTGCGCGGCGAAGTTCGGGGTGGTCGGGTTCACCCGGTCGCTCGCCGCCGAGCTGGCCGGCAGCGTCGGGGTGACCCTGCTCATCCCCGGCGGGATGCGGACCGCGTTCTTCGACGACCGTGACCCGCAGTACCGTCCGGGCCCGGACGCGAAGCTCAACGACCCGGCCGACACCGCCGCCGCGATCATGTTCGCGCTCTCCCAGCCGCCCGGCAGCGCCGTGCGGGAGCTGGTGGTCTGCGCCGAGCAGGAGACCTCGTACCCGTGATCCTGGTGCTGCGGGCGCTCGGCGTCGGTGACCTGGCCACGGCGGTGCCCGCGCTGCGTGCCCTGCGGGCCGGGCACCCGGACGAGGAACTGGTGCTGGCCGCGCCGGCCTGGCTGGGTCCGCTGGTCGAGCTGGTCGGCGGGGTCGACCGGCTGCTGCCCACCGACGACCTCGGCCCGCCGCCCTGGCCCGTCCCGTCGTCGGCCGGCCGGTGGCCCGGCCCGTCCCCGGATGGCGTGCCGCCGTGGTCCGGGCCGCCGCCGGAGGTGGCGGTCAACCTGCACGGACGCGGGCCGGGGTCGCACCGGATGCTGGCCGGCGCGGGCCGGCTGGTGGCCTTCCGGTGCCCGCCGGCCGGGCACCGCGACGGACCCGACTGGGACGACGACGAGCACGAGGTGGACCGCTGGTGCCGGCTGCTCGACTGGTACGGCATCCCGGCCGACCGCACCGACCTGGCGTTGCACCGCCCGCCGCCCGGCCGGCTGCCGGCCGGGGTGACCGTGGTGCACCCGGGCAGCAAGGTGGAGGCGAAGCGGTGGCCGGCGGACCGGTTCGCCGCGCTGGCCCGGCGGCTGGCCGACCGGGGGCACCGGGTGGTGGTGACCGGCTCGGCCGGCGAACGGGACCTGGCCGACCGGGTGGCGGCCGACGCCGGCCTGCCCCGCTCGGCGGTGCTGGCCGGCCGGACCGACCTGGGTGAGCTGGCCGCCCTGGTGGCCGCCGCCCGGCTGGTGGTCAGCGGGGACACCGGGGTCGGTCACCTGGCCACCGCCTACCGGGTCCCGTCGGTGCTGCTGTTCGGCCCGGTGCCGCCGGCCCGCTGGGGCCCGCCGGCCGACCGGCCGTGGCACCGGGTGCTCTGGGCCGCGGGCGAGGATTGTGCCGCCGGGCCGGGGGTAGGTACGGCGGCGAGATGGGCGGCGCTCCCGGTCGACCGGGTGCTGGCCGCCGTGGACGAGGCCGAGGAAACGGTACGGGTCTGAGGTGCGACTGAGGCGTAGTGATCCGGGTCGGGCGGGCTACGGGCGTCGCCGGCGCGGCAAGGGCTGGACCTTCCTGGACCGCAACGGTGAGCGGGTCCGGGACCCGGACACGCTGGCCTGGCTGTCCGAGCTGGTCATCCCGCCGGCCTGGTCCGACGTGTGGATCGCGCCGTACCCCAACGGGCACATCCTGGCCACCGGCACCGACGCCGCCGGCCGACGGCAGTACCTGTACCACCCGCAGTGGCGGCGCAAGCGGGACGAGGCGAAGTTCGACCACGTGCTGGAGGTGGCCCGTCGGCTGCCGACCCTGCGCGACCGGATCGCCGGTGACCTGACCGGGCGGGGGCTGAACCGGGACCGGGTGCTGGCCACCGTCGCCCGGCTGCTCGACATGGGCGCCTTCCGGGTCGGCAACGAGCAGTACGCGGTCGGGGAGGACGCCACCTTCGGCGTGTCCACCCTGCGCCCGGAGCACGCCCGGTCCCGGGGCGGCTGCGTGGTCTTCGAGTTCCCGGCCAAGGGCGGTATCGAACAGGTCCGTCGGATCGAGGACCCGCAACTGTGCCGGGTGCTGACCACCCTGCGGCGGCGACGGCGTACCGAGGAACGGCTCTTCGGCTACTGGGACGGGCGGACCTGGCGGGACGTGCGCAGCGACGAGGTCAACGGCTACCTGCGCGACGCCAGCGGCGGCGAGATGACCGCGAAGGACTTCCGCACCTGGCACGCCACCGTCCGGGCGGCCGCCGAACTGGCGACCGTGGGGACGCAGCGTTCGGTGACGGCGCGTCGCCGGGCGGTGGCCGGGGTGATGCGGGAGGTCGCCGACCTGCTCGGCAACACCCCCACGGTGGCCCGCACGTCGTACGTGGACCCCCGGGTGGTCGACCTCTACCACGACGGCGTGGTGCTGCCGGTGCCCGCCGATGCCCCGCAAGAGCAGGTCGAACGGTTGGTGCTGGAGCTGCTGGAGGAGACCTGACCGACCCCGCCGCAGGTCCTGGGGGAGGCGCGACGGGGTCGGGGCCGGTGCGGCCGGGAGGCCATCCCGGGCGACGGCGGTCGCGTGCCGGGCGGGCTGCGGCACCGGGCGGCCGTCCGTGACCCGGATGGGTCACGGACGCCACGCCGCGGTCCCCCGTTACCGTCGGGCCGACCGGTCGGGTGACCGCCGGCCCACCGTCAGTATGTAGGTCCCGGGTTGACTGCGGACGCCGTGCTGTTGACGATCCGTGCCTGTTGCAGGTGCAGCGTCCGGTACGCCTGCGGGGTGAGCTGGTGGGCGGCCCGGAAGGCCCGGCTGAAGTGCGCCTTGTCCCGGAAACCCCAGCGTGCGGCGACGGCCTGCACCGGCCGGTGGGCGAGCGCCGGGTCGGCCAGGTCCCGCCGGCACCGCTCCAACCGCAGTTCCCGGATGTACGACGCCACCGTGGCGTGCTCCTCCTCGAAGAGCCGGTGCAGGCTGCGTACCGAGATGTGGTGCGCCTCGGCGATGGCGGCCGGGGTCAGCCCGGCGTCACCGAGGTGCCGCTGGACGTACGCCCGCACCTGGGCGAGCAGTGCCCGGCGGCGTACCTCGCGGGGCATCTCGTCCTCGGCGACCAGGTACCGGCCGAGCATGGTGGAGATCAGGTCCAGCGCCACCCCGCCCAGCCGCTCGGCGTCGGCCTGCTGGTACTGCTCCGGATGGGTGGTGATCCGGGTCAGGTACTGGGCGATCAGCGCGCCGATCCCCTCGCTCGCCGACATCCGGCCGGCCAGCAGCGGGGCGAGCTGGTCCGGGGTGAGCGGGATCGCCCCGTACGGGACCAGGGCGACGATCGAGGCGGCGTGCTCCGCGCCGTTACCGTCGCCGAGGTGGCTCACCTCGTGCGGGCGGGAACCGTCGTAGAAGGTGAACTCACCGGGGCCGAGCCGGCTCTCCCGCCCGCCCTGCCCGGCGATGCCGGTGCCGTTGGTGGTGAGGGCGAGCATGTGGAAGTCCACCTCGGTGCGGCGGACCAGCTTCGGGGTACGGACCGCCTCCAGTGACGGGTAGCGGTAGCGCACCAGCCGGATCGGGCCCAACTCGACGAACTCGGCGCGGGCCCGGAAGTCGTGCTGGTGGTCGGAGCGGATGCGCAGCGGCGCGGCGGTCCGGGCGACCAGGTCCAGCCACATCCCGAAACGTTCCGTCGGTGGCAGTTGTTCGGTGTCGATCACCGTGCGGTGCACCATGTCCGGCCTCCCCCGTCGGCGGGCACTTCCCCTCCATTCTGGACGAAGACCCCACGCCCGGAGGGTCGGGTGCGTACGCGGGGTGCGCAGATGCCGCTGTTTCGCGGAAATAGCGGCATGGGAGCGCCGGGGATACCAGTCCATCGGCGACATTGAGTCGATCAACTGACTCGCGCTCGCTCGGCATCGTTCTTGAGCGCCGGCCGGCGACCAGCGCGGGGTGTCACGCATCCGGTGGTGCGGGTGTACGTTCCGTGGTGGCAGCCTGTCGGTTCCGGCCGGTGGGGATCTCGTGTCACCGGGGGAGTGTGCTGATGCCTCGTCGCTCTATTCCTGACGATCCGTCGATCGGTGATCGTATTCGTGCTCGCCGGGAGTTGCGTGGTTGGAGCGTGCGGTATGCGGCCAGTCGGGCGGGCATCTCCCATACGTCGTGGTCGCGTATCGAGCGGGGGCTGCAGCGCACCGACCGGTACATGGTGGTGGATCTGGCGGCGGCCCTGGAGTGTTCGGTGGTCGACCTGACGGGTCAGGCGTACACGCCGGCTGACCGGCAGCTCGACGCGGCCCGCATTGATGCCGAGCGGGTCTGGCGGATCATGATGGACACCCCGTTGACCAGGCGCTCCGCCGCGACGGCGACACTCGAACAGGTGCGCGGTGAGGCGGCGCTGGTGCGCGGACTGTACGGGCGGTGCGATTACGCGGGCGCGTTGCGGCGGCTGGTGGATCTCGTCCCGGCGATACACGCCCTGGTGGACCGGCGGGCCGCGTTGTCGGAGATGGTGCCGGTGTACGGCGTGGCCATGGGGTCGTTGCTGAACGTGAGCTATCCGGCCCATGCCTGGTTGGCCGCCGAGCGTTGCGCCGAGGCTGCCGGGTTGCTCGACGACGGGGTGGCGGTCGGGGTGGCGGCGGCCAACCGGGCGCGGGTGTCGGCCTACTCCGGGGCCTACGGGCCGGCCCGCGCGTGGTGTGACGCGGCGGCTGCCGATCTTGCGGCTAGCGCTGCCGATGGCGCGTTGGACGTGTTGGGGTTCCTGCACCTGGCGCGGGCGCATCATCTCGCCGGTCTGCGGGACCGGGTCGGTGCCGAGGATCATCTCGCGGAGGCGGCGCGGATCGCCGCGTACACCGGGGAGACCGAGAGCTGGGATCTTGTCTGGGGTCCACGGAACGTGGCCCTGTGGACGATGGCGTTCCAGCTCGACACGGGTCGCCCGGAACTGGCGATGCGGACTGCGGTGGGTGTGGAGCTGGCGGGTCTGCCGGCGGTGCGCCAGGTGTACTTCTGGCTCGACATGAGTCGGGCGGCCGAGGGGACCGGTCGGGATCGTGACGCCGTGCGGATGCTGCTCGCTGCGGAGCGGATCGGGCCGCAACATGCCCGCTCGTCGGTCGCCGCCCGGGAGACGGCGCGGTCGTTGCTGCGTAAGGGGGCGACCTCGCCCGAGCTGCGGGGCCTCTGCGAACGGATGAGCCTGACCATGGGTGGTGCGTAAGCGTTCCAACCCTTCCATGTGCGCTCCGTAGCGTCTTGATCACGGTGCGGTGACGCCTCGTCGGTCTGGTGACCGGCCGTCGCTGCGCCGCTGATCGTGCGCGGTGGCAGCTTCATCTTGTACCGCCGCGCCCATGCGGAGGGGACACAGGTGGGCGACGAAGAACGTGATCCGGGCGAGAGCCGGGGCGAGCGGATTCAGGCGGTCGAGCGGGAGGCGGCGCGGCGACGGTTGCTCGCGCAGGCCGAGGCGGAGCGGATTCCGGTGGAGGAGACGACGCGGGCGGTGCCGGATCGGCGGTGGCGTCGTGGAGGGCGGTGAGTTGTTGCCGGTCGGTCGGCGGGTGGCGCACTGGCGGGGGCGGCGTGGGTTGTCGCAGCAGGTGTTCGCCGACCGGTTGGGTAAGTCGAAGAGTTGGGTGGACAAGGTCGAGCGGGGTGTCCGGACGCTGGACAAGGTGTCCACGCTTCAGGACATCGCCGCTGTCCTGCGCATCGACCCGGGTGTGCTGCTCGGCCGGGACCTCCGGCCGGCCGACGTGTCCGGTCCGGTCGAGGGAGTGGAACGGGTCCGAGAGGCGCTGTCGACGTACGACATCGCGGTGGGTCGCTCTACAGCGCGGGGTCAGGTGCTGTCGGCGGATCGGCTGGCACGGGACGTCACGCACGCCTGGGGCACGTTCCAGCACGCCCGCTACCCGCAGGTGGCCGGGCTGCTCCCGGGTCTGGTGGTCGCCGCGCAGCGTGTCTACACGGATGATCCGGCGGCGGGGCGGTCGGTGCTGGTGGAGGCGTATCGGGTCACCGCGTCACTGCTGGTCAAGCTGGGTGAGGTAGAGCTCGCGTGGGTGGCTGCCGACCGGGCGATGACCATCGCGGCCGGTGATGCGGTGCTGGTTGCCACCACTGCTGTGCAACTTGGCCAGGTGCTCCGGGCTTCGGGGCGGGCACGGGCGGCCCGGTCTACGGCGCTGGCCGCCGCGTACCGGATCGCTCCACCCGACCTCGACGACGGGCACGCCCCGGTGTTGTCGCTGTGCGGTGCCCTGGTCATTGAGGCCGCGTTGGCCGCAGCCCGAGACGGCGACGATCACGCCACGGCCGACCTGCTCGACGAGGCCGCCGAGATGGCGGCCCGGGTCGGCGACGGCCACGACCACTATCGGACCGCCTTTGGGCCGGTCGCCGTGGACCTGGCCCGGGTCGTCGCCGCTCTGGATCTGGGCGATGCCGGTACGGCGGTGCTCTGGCACGAGAAGGCCATCGCCCGCGACGGCTGGCGGTGGCTACCCGCCGAACACCGCGCCGGGCACCTGCTCGATGCCGCCCGCGCCTACCTGCACACCGGCGACTCGGCCAACGCCGGCCGCGCCCTCGTGACCGCCGAGCACGCCGCCCCCGCCGAGGTGCGCCACCGGCCTGCTGCCCGATCGGTGCTCGCCCAGTTGGCCCACGACCCACAGGCTTCAGCCGCGATCATCCAGCTCGCCGTCGCCCTCCGGGTGACCTGAGCATGACCGCGCCGTTCCTGTCCCTGGCCCAGATCCGCAACCGACTGATCCTCGCCGCCCGCCGCGCCGAGCGATCCGCGCCCGACGGTCGCTGCCCCTTCTGCGGTGCCGTGGCGATCGCCCCACGTCCGGCACGTCGCTGAAGAAGGGCGAGGGCTCCCGGGAGGCGTTATTGGTCTTTTGGGTGGTCTTTGATGTCGGTCTCCCGACTCCGGGGCGGCGTCGGCCCGTCCAGGGTGTCTGGCGTCGACAGGTTGCGATATTCCTATGGGTTGGGCATGTGGGCGACCGATCTGGGGGCTGTGATGGCGGCGGAGGAACTGCTCGCGTTGGCGGGAGCCGGTGGTGCGGCACTGGTGGGCGCGGTAGCCCAGGACGCGTGGGGGCTGGCGAAGACCGGCTTCGTGCGGTTGCTCGGCCGGGGTGACCGGGCGAGAGAGGACGCGGTGACGCAACAGTTGGAGCGGACCCGTGGTGCGGTGGAGACGGCGGGCGCGGACGGCGACCGGGTGCGTGCACAGCACGAGGCGCTGTGGGCGGGCCGGCTAGAGGACCTGCTGATCGAGCAACCGGCTGCCGCTGCCGAGCTGGAGACGCTGGTACGGCAGGTCGCCGCGAACGCCGAGGTTCGGTCGGCCGGTCACGTGGTGCAACACGTCACCGCCTCCGGCAACGCGCGGCAGGCGGTGCTGGGCCACGGCAGCCAGGTCAACACGTTCGGCACCGCGCAGGCGCGCGCCGATGACTGAACCGTCCGGCGTTCCCGTGACCGAGCCGTCACACGGTCGCGGGACAGGTGACGAGCCGGCAGATGGTCCCCCGACGGTGACTCAGCGGATGCAGACCGAGGGTCACGGCACGAGTGCCGGGGTGGGTAGCGGTCTCCAGATCAACAACTTCATCAACACCAGCGGCGTACCCGCTCCCCGGCCCGCCGCCGATCAGCCCGCCGTCGCAGCGGACCGGCCGTCGCCGGTGTGGAACCTCCGGACCCGGGATCCGAATTTCGCCGGTCGGGGGAGCGAGCTGGCCGAGCTGCGGGCACGGCTGTCATCCGGTGGTGCTGCGGCCGTGCAGGCGGTGCACGGCCTCGGCGGGGTCGGCAAGACCCAGTTGGCCCTGGAGTACGCGTACCGGCACCGGGCCGACTACGACGTCGTGTGGTGGATCTCGGCGGAACAGTCGGGGGCCATCGGTGAGCAGTTCAGCGCGCTCGGGATCGCGCTGGGCGTGCTCGACGCTCAGGTGGACAGCGTGATCGCCCAGAGCAAGGTCAAGGAGTACCTCCGGCGCCGGGACCGCTGGCTGTTGATCTTCGACAACGCGGAGGAACCCGACGCCCTCCGCCTCTGGCTGCCGGACGGCGCGGGGCATGTGCTCGTCACCTCCCGCAACACGAGCTGGGGGCAGCTCGCCCGGACCCTGCAGCTGGACGTCCTTCCCCGGGTCGAGGCGGTGGAGCTGCTGACGCTGCGCCTCGCCAGGATCAGCGCGACGGAGGCCGGTCAGCTCGCTGAGGACCTGGGCGGCCTGCCCCTGGCGCTGGCGCAGGCGGCGAGCTACCTGGCCGAGTTCGGGATGTCCGTCACGGACTACCGACAGGTGCTCCGGGAGGAGACGCTCGCGGTGCTCGGCGAGGGGCAGCCCGCGGGTTACCCGCATTCACTGGCGGCGGCCGCCACCCTCAGCATCACCGCGCTCAGTGGCAAGGATCCCGCCGCGCTCGCCGTCCTCCACCTGTGTGCGTTCCTGGCACCCGAGCCGGTGCCGACGGATCTCGTCGTCACCATCGCCCGGCACGCCGACCTACAACTGGGCGTGCTCGTGCCGCTGGCGCAGATCATCGACAAGCCGTTGCAACGGCAGCGGGCCATCAGCGCGGTCGGTGCCTCCGGTCTGGCCCGGGTCGAACTCGGGAAGATCACCGTCCACCGGCTGGTCCAGGCGATCGTCCGTGACCAGATCGACCCCGCCGTCGCCGCCGAGCTGCGGGTACGCATCGAGGCGGCGCTCGGCACCGTCGACCCGGGCAACCCCCGGGACACCGCGACCTGGGCTCAGTGGAGCACGATCCTGCCTCACCTGCTGGCGGCGGATCCCGCGCGCACCGACAACCCCGACCTCCGCCTGCGGGCCCGGGACGCCATCGTCTACCTGCTCTGCCGGGGCGACAGCCGCCCCGCGCAACAACTGGCCGAAAACCTCTACCAGGAGTGGAAGAAGCGGCACGGGCCGGATCATGTGGACACTTTGCGGGCTGCTACCGAACTCGTCTGGGCCTACCGCGACCTGGGCCAGCTCGACCGGCTCCGCCCCCTGATCGACGACACCCTCACCCGCCAGATCAACATTCTCGGCCGTGACCATCCCGACACCCTCCGGACCGCCTCCGATCTCGCGGTAGTTCACGACGAATTGGGGAACTATCAGCGGTCGCGTGAAATCGATGAAGATGTTTATGCTAGGCGGGTGCGGGTGCTGGGTAAGGATCATCCTGACACCTTGAATTCTGCAGCCAAACTGGTCGATGCACTAGGCGATGCGGGGCAACCTGATCAGGCATTGGAGGTTGCAGACGATGTGTATCGACGGTTGGTGCGGGTGCTGGGTGAGGACCATCCTGACACCTTGACTTTTGCGGTGAATTTGGCCAGTACATTGGGTCGGTTGAGAGAGTATGATCGGGCTTTAGTGATTGCGGATGATGCTTATCGGCGGTTCGTTCAAGTGTTGGGTGATAATCACCCAAATACATTGAGTGCTGCGATGAACCTATCCAGTGTATTGGTTGATGTGGGGGAGTTTAGGCGGGCATTCGAGCTTGCGGAGGATGTGTATCGGAGGCGACTGCGGGTGCTCGGTGAGGAGCATCCGGACACGCTTCGAGGAATGTTGAACCTCGCACACGCGATGGTTCTACGTGGGCAGCTAATGTCAGCTCGTCGATTGGCTGAATCGGCACATACGAAGATGCGAGCCAACCTCGGAGGGCAGCACCCTGATACAAAGCGCGCGCGCAGGACGCTCGACCAGATAACCACCGCGATGGGCGGGCGCCGGTCGACGGGAAAGGCCCGCCGTCGCCGTTGAGCCCGGCACAGCATCGGTGCCGTTTCACGAAGATCCCTACGACAGGCCAACCGCAGTGCGCGCCGCACGCTGACGACAGCGCGGGCCGGGCCGCCGTCAGGCGGGCCCGGCCCGTTGCCGTACTCGATCGACGTCAGTCGTTGAGGACCTGGGAGAGGCGGTCGCGGAACTTCCGCTCCGAGTCGCTGACCTGGTCGCCGCCGATGCCGAGCAGCCCCCCGCTGGACGCCGCCCCGACCACCTGGTCGGCGATCTCCACCAGCCAGTGCCGGTACGCCCCGGCCTCGCCCTCGTCGACCTTGGTGGCCAGCAGGGTGGCTGCCTGTCCGGCCCGGACCAGCACGTCGTCGATGAGCGCCTGCGGGTCGGCCGGCGAGATCACCGGCAATTCCTCGCCGGCCTCCGGGTCACCCACCCGGGAGACGATCTCCCCGGCGACGGCGGCGACGAGCGGGCTCGCCGACTCCCGGCCGGCGGCGATGGTCTCCAGCCCGGCCGCGTTCTCGGCGCGGGTGCGCCGGGCACCGTCCGACTCGGCGGCGCTGGCCGCGGTCAGGACCGACTGCGGCAGGCCGACCAGCAGCCCCCACTCCTCGTCGGAGAACCCGAACCCGGTGTACGCCGGCTGTTCGATCACGACTGAGCCCCTCTCGATCGTTTCACTGCGGGCACCGCCCCCGGCGGTCGCCCGGGTCAGGCTAGTCCAGCGTCAGCAGACCCTGTTCGGACACCACGCGCACGGAGAGCGTCTTGTAACCCACCTCGTCGAAGAGCACCGTCATCCGGTCCTCCTCGTAGTTGAGCACCAGGCCGGGACCCCACTCCGGGTGCCGGACCTGGCTGTGCACCGGGAACGGGCCGACCGCGCCGTCGCTCGCCACGCTGGTGCCGGCGTGGCAGTTGTCGCAGTGCCCGCAGATCTGCGACATCTGCTCGCCGAAGTAGGCCAGCAGCACCTGCCCCCGGCACCCGGTGGTCTCGGCGAAGGCGCGCATCATGTCGGTACGCGAGCGGGTCACCGTCTGCTGCCGTTCGGCCTCGGCCAGGGCCGCCGCGCCCGCCTCCGCCGGGGTGGGGGAGTAGCGCGGTGCGCCGATCTTCTGCCCGGCCCGGGGTTCGGCCGCCCCGATCTGCTCCAGCAGGGCCAGGTACTGCCCGAGCTTGCGCGGCCCGAGGCCGGTCGTCTCGCGCAGCGCCTTCTTGGTCGTCGCCCGGCGACGCAGCAGCGCGGCCAGGTCCCGCAGTTCGGTCTCGTCCGGCAGGCCGCCGGAGAAGAAGCGTTGCAGGCCGACGTCCTCGGCCCGCCACAGCAGCAGCACCCGGGCCGGCGCACCGTCGCGCCCGGCCCGGCCGATCTCCTGGAAGTAGCTGTCCGGCGAGTCGGGCAGCGCCATGTGCACCACCCAGGCGATGTTCGGCTTGTCGATGCCCATGCCGAACGCCGAGGTCGCCACCATGATCGGCACCTGGTCGGCGAGGAACGCCTCGTGCAGCCCGTGCCGGGCGGCGGTGGGCATCCCGCCGTGGTAGTACTCCGCCGGGAACCCGGCCGTGGTCAGCCGTTCGGCCAGCTCCTCGGCGGCCCGCCGGGTCGGCACGTAGATGATGCCGGGCCGCTCGTCGTCACGCAGCAGCGCGATCAGCCGCCGCCAGCGGTAGTCGTCGGTGGGGCAGTGGGCGACCTCGACGAACAGGTTCGGCCGGTCCAGCCCGGAGACCACCACCTCGGGGTCGCGTAGCCGCAGTCGGGCGATGATGTCGTCGCGTACCGGCGGGGAGGCGGTGGCGGTCAGCGCCACCACCGGCGGACGGCCGAGACCGTCGATCAGGTGGCCCAACGCCAGGTAGTCGGGGCGGAAGTCGTGCCCCCACGCCGAGATGCAGTGCGCCTCGTCGATCGCCACCAGGGCCGGTTGCAGCGACTTCACCTCGGCCATCCGGTCGGGGTTGGCCAGCGCCTCCGGGGTGATGAAGAGGAACTCCGCCCGCCCCTGCCGGATCTCCTCGATGGCCTCGGCCTGCTGGGCGGCGCTCTCGTCCGAGCTGATCCGCACGGCGCGCAGCTCGGGTCGCTGGCGTTCGTTGAGCGCGGCGATCTGGTCCTGCTGAAGGGCCAGCAGGGGGGAGATCACCACCGTCGGCCCGGGGATCAGGCTCGCCGGGATCTGGTAGATCGCCGACTTGCCGGCTCCGGTGGGGAGCACCACCAGGGCGTCGCGTCGTTTCATCACCGCGCGCATGGCGGCGAGCTGGTTGGGCCGCAGCGCTTTCCAGCCGAACAGGCTGCGCGCCGCGCGGCGCAACGTCGTCGAGTGCATGGACAGCTTCATCGAAGGCCGGAGGTACCCGGGTGGATCGGCGGCGAAACCGCTCCCACCGGATCGGGCACACCGCCCACGGTGGCCGGTACGTCGCAGGTCAGGCGCGGTGACCGGGCGCGCACAAGTGATCGACCACGGGTCACCGACGGCGGTGCGTGTCGGTGACCCGTGGACGGTGGGATTCAGCTCAGGTGGGGGAGCACCTCGCGCTGGTAGAGGTCGAACAGGCCCTGCCAGTGCGGGCCGGTGTTGGCGACGTAGACCTCGTCGAACCCGGCCTTGGCGTACCTGTCGATCATCTCCAGGTGGGCGTCGGCGCTGTTGCCGCAGACGAAGCCCTGCCGCACCTGCTCGGGCGTGACGAGTTGGGCCGCCTGCTCGAAGTGCCGGGGGGAGGGCAGCACCTGGGACAGCTCGCCCGGCACCCCGGCGTTGGGCCACGTCTCGTACGCGATCCGCGCGCCCTCGTCCTCGGTGTCGGCGTACGCGGCCTTGAAACCGGCCTGGCACGGCTTGTCGCCGCCGCCGTTGTCCCGGAACCGGCTGACCAGGTCACCGTCGGGCATCATGCTGACGTAGCCGTCGCCGATCCGGGCGGCCAGGTCGACGGCCTTGGGCCCGAAGCCGGAGACGTACACCGGCGGGGGTGTGTCGGGCAGCGTGTAGACGCGGGCGTGCTCCACCGTGTAGTGCCGGCCGTGGTGGTTGACGAAGTCGCCCCGCCACAGTTCCCGCATCACCGCCACGGCCTCCTCCAGCATCTCCAGCCGGACGTCGGTCTGCGGCCAGGCGTCGCCGAGGATGTGCTCGTTGAGCGCCTCGCCGGTGCCGACGCCGAGGACGAACCGGCCGGAGTGCATGACCGCGCTGGTCGCCGCCGCCTGCGCCAGCACCGCCGGGTGGATGCGGACCGTCGGGCAGGTCACCGCCGTGCTCACCGGCAGCGAGCTGACCTGGCTCAGCGCCCCGATGACGGACCAGACGAAGGGACTCTGCCCCTGGGCGTCCGTCCACGGGTGGTAGTGGTCGGAGATCCACAGTGCCTGGAAGCCGGCCCGCTCGGCGGCCCGGGCCTGCTCCAGCAGTTGCGCCGGGGTGTACTCCTCGCTGGACAGGAAGTAGCCGATCTTCATGGTGCCCCCTCGCCGGGCCCGCCGCCGGGTGCGGCGTGACCTCCGCCAGCGGTACCCCGGTCGGTGCGGGATCAGTCGGCCGGCGGCGGCCGAACTCAGCGGCGGCCGAACATGGCCCGGATGGCGGCCAGCAGCAGCAATCCGCCGACCACCAGGCCGAGCAGGCGTACGCCGGGTATGTCGGCCGGCGAGGTGGCGTCGGCGAGCGGCAGGTCCATCTCCGCACTGTCGCACGTCGCCCCGACCAACGCCAGACAGTAACAGTAAGGTTTATTGACTATTACCTCGCCCGGTGTGACCATGGCAGCACCGCGACGGCATCGGGCCGTCGACACGCGACGGGGGTACCGGGGCCGGATGAACGAGCGCAACCTGGCGGGTCTGGCCGCCACCGTCCTGCAACCCGGCTTCGTCGGCACCACCCCGCCCGACTGGGTCCGCCGGTGGCTGGCCGAAGGGCTCGGCGCGGTGGTGCTGTTCGCCCGCAACGTCGTCGACCCCGAACAGGTCGCCGCGCTCACCGCGACGCTGCGCGCCGAACGCCCCGACGTGCTGGTGGCCATCGACGAGGAGGCCGGCGACGTCACCCGGATCGAGTCCGGCCGGGGCAGCTCCCGTCCCGGCAACCTCGCCCTCGGCGCGGTCGACGACCCGACGCTCACCGAGGACGTGGCCCGCGACCTCGGCGTCGAACTCGCCGACCTCGGCGTCACCCTCAACTACGCCCCCGACGCCGACGTCAACATCAACCCGGCCAACCCGGTGATCGGCGTGCGGTCCTTCGGCGCCGACCCGCACCTGGTCGCCCGGCACACCGCCGCCTGGGTACGCGGCCTCCAGTCCGCCGGCGTCGCCGCCTGCGCCAAGCACTTCCCCGGCCACGGCGACACCCGGGTCGACTCGCACCACGACCTGCCCCGCATCGGAGCCAGCCGGGCCCGCCTGGACGCCGGTGAGCTGGTCCCGTTCCGGGCCGCCGTCGCCGCCGGGGTGCAGGCGGTGATGACCGGGCACCTGCTGGTCCCCGCCCTCGACCCCGACCTGCCGGCCACCCTCAGCCACCGCATCCTCGGTGACCTGCTCCGCGAGGAGTTGGGCTTCTCCGGCGTGGTGGTCACCGACGCGGTGGAGATGCGCGCCGTCGCCGACCGGTACGGCTTCGCCGGCACCGCCGTCCGGGCCCTCGCCGCCGGGGCGGACGCGATCTGCGTCGGCGGCGAACGCGCCGACGAGGCCGCCGCCCGCTACCTGCGCGACGCGATCGTCGCCGCGGTGATCGCCGGTGAGCTGCCCGAGGAACGCCTCGCCGAGGCCGCCAAGCGGGTCGGTCAGCTCGCCGAGTGGAGCACCGCCGCCCGCACCGGCCGGCCCGACCCCGCCCCGCGCCCCACCGACGGCTCGCCGGTCGGCCTGACCGCCGCCCGGCGGGCGGTCCGGGTCAGCGGCGACGCGGTCGGCCGGCTGCCGCTGACCGCCGCCGCGCACGTGGTCGAGTTCGCCGCACCACACAACATCGCGATCGGTGCCGAGACCCCGTGGGGTCTCGGGGCACCCCTGGCCGACCTGCTCCCCGGCACCACCACCGTCCGGCTCACCGAGGCCGACCTGCCCGCCGACCCGACCGGTGCGGCGGCCGGCCGGCCACTGGTGCTGGTGGTGCGGGACCTGCACCGGCACCCCTGGATGCGGGCCGCGGTCGACCGGGCGCTGGCCACCCGGCCGGACGCCGTGATAGTCGAACTCGGCCTGCCCGAGCTGGTCACCGGCGGCCTGCACCTGGCCACCCACGGCGCGACCCGGGCCGCCGCCCGCGCCGCCGCCGAACTGCTCACCGGAACCCGCTGACCCGCCCGCCCTCAGCGGTTCGCCGGTTCCCCCTGCTCGGCGAGCCGGTCCAGCTCGGCCAGCAGCCGGTCCACCTCGTCGACCGTGTTGTAGTGGTAGACGCTCGCCCGTACCGCCCCGCCACTGTCCCGCAGGCCGAGCGCCTGGAAGTACTCGTAGGCGTAGTAGTCCCCACTGGACAGGCAGAGCCCGGCGGCCCCCAACGCGGCGGCCAGCCCGGCCGGCGTCCACCCGGCCAGCCGGAACGACACCGTCGGGCAGCGCCGGGCACCGGCCGGCAGGACGGTGACCGCCGGCCGGGCGGCCAGCCCTTCGGTCAGCCGGGCGAACAGCATCCCCTCGTGATCCTGCGCGGCGGCCAGCCCGGCGCGGACCCGGGCCCGCCGGTCTCCGGTGGCCGTCGGGTCCAGCCCGGCCAGGTGGTCGACGGCGGCGGCCACCCCGGCGAGCAGCGGGAAGCTCGGCGTACCGGCCTCGAACCGGTCGGGCACCGCGTCGGAGGAGGGGACCAGCTTGGCCGGGCGCAGCCCCGCCCACCGGGCCGGGTCGGCCACCACCGCCGCCAGGTGCGGCCCGGACCACTTGTAGGCGCTGGTGACGAGGAAGTCGGCACCCGTGGCGGCCAGGTCGGTCGGGCCGTGCGGCACCGAGTGCACCCCGTCCACGCAGACCAGCGCGCCGGCCGCGTGGGCCGTCTCGGCGATCGCCGCCACGTCCGGCATGGTGCCGGTGGCGTTGCTGCCGGCGGTCACCGCCACCAGCCGGGTCCGCGCGCCGACCAGGTCGGCGTACTGCCCGGCGGGCAGCTCACCGGTGGCCGGGTCGAACTCGGCCCAGCGTACGGTCGCCCCCGCCGTCGCGGCCGCCTGCACCCAGGGCCGCACGTTGGCGTCGTGGTCGAGCCGGGAGACCACCACCTCGTCCCCCGGGCCCCAGTCCGCGCCCAGCGTCCGGGCCAGCGTGTACGTCAGCGCGGTCGCGCTCGGCCCGAGCACCACCCCGTCCGGTGCGACGCCCAGCAGGTCGGCCACCGCCGTGCGGGCCCCCGCCACCAGCTCCAGCGACCGGCGGCCGGGCAGGAAGGCGGTGCTGCGGTTGCCCACGGCGATCCGCATCGCCTCGGCCACCGCGTCGATCACCGACCGGGGGGTCTGGGTGCCACCGGCACCGTCGAAGTGGGCGAAACCCTCGGCGAGCGCGGGGTACGCGGCCCGGGTACGGGTGATGTCGAACGGCATGCCCGGACCCTAGCCCGCCGGACCGGCCCGAAGATCCACCCGGGTGCCGGGGTGGGCCGCGTCTCGTACCCTTGGTGGGGTGACGAAGCGAAGCGCCACCACCCCCACCCCCCTCCGGCGGACCGCCGGCCTGCTGGCCGGCCTGGCGCTCGGCGTGGCCGTGCTGGCCGGATGCAGCTCGGACGGCGCCGACACCGACTGCGGCCTGGACGCCTGCACGGTCACCTTCGACCGGGGTGTCGACGCCCGCGCCTCCATCCTCGGCGTCGAGGCGAAGCTGATCGGCGCGCAGGGCGACCAGGTGACCGTCGAGGTCGCCGGCGAGCAGCTCTCGTTGACCATCGGCCAGCAGGCCACCGAGGTGGGTGGCTTCGCGGTCACCCTGGACAGCGTCACCGACCAGCAGGTGCAGATCCGGGTGTCGCGTAACGCAGGCGGCTGACCTGCACGCCGGGTGCGGGCACCACGTTTGGGGATCTTCCCGAACGGAGATTGTGGGCCCATGTCACTCACCCGGAACGCCGAAGCCACCGCTAGCCGCACCGCGGACAGCCGCTGGCTGGAACTCCTCGCCCGGGCCGGCTTCATCGGCTACGGGATCGTCCACCTGCTCTTCGCCTGGATCATCCTCCAGATCGCCTTCGCCGGCTCCGGCGAGGAGGGCAACCAGAACGGGGCACTGCGCGCCCTGGGTGCCCAGCCGATGGGCAAGTTCCTGCTGATCGCGATCGCCGTCGGCCTGATCGCGATGGCCATCTGGCAGGCGCTGGAGGCGGCCGTCGGCCACCACGCCAAGCGCGGCAAGGAACGTCTCTTCGAGCGGATCGCCTCGGCCGTCCGTACCGTGGTCTTCCTCTGGCTCGCCTGGACCTCGATCCAGGTGGTGCAGGACGCCAGCTCCAACAGCGCCGACCAGCAGGAGCAGTTCAGCGAGAAGCTGATGGCCTCCAGCGGCGGCCGTGGTCTGGTCGGGTTCGCCGGCTTGGTGCTCGCCGCCGTCGGCATCGGCATGGTGATCTACGGCTACAAGAAGAAGTTCGAGCGGAACCTCAAGACCAACGAGATGAACGGCAAGACCCGGCAGACGGTCCGCCGGCTGGGCATGGCCGGTTACATCGCCCGGGGCGCGGTGTTCGCCGTCGCCGGTCTGCTGATCGTGGTCGCCGCGATCAACTACGACCCGGAGAAGGCCCGTGGCCTGGACGCCGCGCTGCGGACCCTGCGGGACCAGCCGTACGGGCCGTTCATCCTGGCGCTGATGGCGCTCGGCATCGCCGCCTTCGGGGTCTACTGCTTCTTCCAGTCCCGGTTCCGCAAGATCTGAGCCTGGTCGATACCGGAAACGCCGGGCACCATTGGGCCTTTGCCCGATTGCGATCAGCCCGGCCGGAGGGAGACAACCACGTGCAGGACTACCTCGAGACGATCGCCGCCGCGGCCACCGCGGCGGCGATCGCTCTGTTGCTCGTCGAGGTGGTACACCGGCTGATCCGCCGGCTCGGCCGGCGGTCCCATTTGATGACGGAGTTGACCGCGCACGTGCACCGGCCGTTGCAGGTGGCCGGCACGGTGGTGGCCGTCCAGTTCGCGGTCCGCTGGACCACCGGCTACGCGGTGGGCACCGGGTGGCGGCAGGCCGTGCTGCACATCCTGGTGCTGGGGGTGGTCGCCGCGGTGGCCTGGCTGGTCGCCTCGCTGCTGGTGGTGGCGGAGGACACCGCGCTGGCCCGGTTCCTGCGGGTCGACGTGCCCGACAACCGGCACGTGCGGCGGGTACGCACCCAGGTGGTGCTGCTGCGCCGGCTGACCATCGTGGTGATCGTGGTGCTCGCCGTCGGCGTGATGCTGATGACCTTCCCGGCGGTACGCGGCGTCGGCGCGGGCGTGCTCACCAGTGCCGGTGTGGTCGGTGTGGTCGCCGCGCTGGCCGCGCAGAGCCTGCTCGGCAACGTCATCGCCGGCCTCCAGCTCGCCTTCAGCGACGCCGTCCGCCTCGACGACGTGGTGGTGGTCGAGGGGGAGTGGGGCCGGATCGAGGAGTTGACGCTCAGCTACGTGGTGGTCCAGATCTGGGACGACCGGCGACTGATCCTGCCCACCTCGTACTTCACCAGCACCCCGTTCCAGAACTGGACCCGGACCGAGGCGGCGGTGCTCGGCACTGCCGAGTTCCACCTCGACTGGTCGGTGCCGGTGCAGTCGATGCGGGAGGAGCTGCGCCGGCTGGTCGAGAGCACCGACCTGTGGGACGGCCGGGTCTGCGTGCTCCAGGTCACCGACGCCACCGGCGGTGCGATCAAGGTACGCGCCCTGGTCAGCGCCGCCGACGCCGGCAGCCTGTGGGACCTGCGCTGTCTGGTGCGGGAGCACCTGGTCGGCTGGGTCCGGGACCACCGGCCGACCGCGCTGCCCCGGACCCGCGCCGAGGTGGGCGACGGCGCCGGCAACCTGCCCTGGCAGTGGGTGCCGCCGCGGCGTCAGGTCCGCCGCCGCGCCGAGGGCGAGCTGCCCGACGACGCCCGGGTCTTCGGCGGCAGCGACGACGGCGACGCCCGCAGCGAGGCGTTCGTCGGCCCGGACCAGGACGCCCGGGGCGAGGCCGTCACCGTCGGGGCGGACCCGGGGGGCGACGCCCGCCGCTGAGCCACCCGCAGCCCCGTCCAGCCCCCGCGACCGCCGGTCGCGGGGGCGGAGCATCCCCAGCCCCGACGAACCCCCGCGACTGCCGGTCGCGGGCGCTCGTCGTACCCGCTTCGGCGTTTTGCCGGACGCCCCGGCCCCACCTGCGGTCAGATGTGGTTGGTCACCGTGCGCAGGATTGACGGACGGCGGCTCCGGGCATACAGCGCGGTGATGACGAAAGGAGGACAGCATGGCTGACGTCGCGAACCACCGTACGTCCCGGACCGGGAGCGAGCCGTCCACCGCCGAACTGGTGCAGCGGGCCACCGAGCAGGTCTCCCGACTGGTCCGGGACGAGCTGGCCCTGGCCCGCGCGGAACTGACCCAGAAGGGCAAGCACGCCGGGATCGGGATCGGCCTCTTCGGCGGCGGCGGGGCGCTGGCCCTGTACGGGCTCGGCGCACTGGTCACCGCCGCGATCCTGCTGCTGGCCCTGGTGCTGCCCGCGTGGGCGGCGGCGCTGATCGTGGCGGTGGTGCTCTTCCTCGTCGCCGGGGTGCTCGCCCTGGTGGGGAAGAAGCAGGTCAGCCACGCGGTCCCCCCGATGCCGGAGGCGACGGTCCGTAGCGTCCGCGCGGACGTGGACACGGTCGCCGCCGCGGTGAAGGACAGGGGACGGGCATGACCGGCACGACAGGCAGCAACGGCAACGGCAACGGCACCGGCGACACCGAGGCGCTGCGCGAGGAGATCCGGCGCACCCGGGTGGAGCTGGGCGAGACCATGGAACTGCTGGCCGCCAAGGCCGACGTCAAGGCCCGGCTGAAGGACTCGGCGGAGCAGGCGAAGGAGCGGGTGCGCGAGCAGGCGGCGCTGACCGTGGCCCGGGTGCGCGGCCAGGCGGCCCAGAGCGTCGACCACGCGCGGGCCCAGGCGTACGACACCTCGGTGGCGGTGCGACGTGATCCGGTGCCGTGGGCGACGATAGCGGCAGGTGCGGTGGCCGCCGTGGTGGTGTTGTTGATCGTTCGGGGGAGGCGCAGGTGAGCAAGGGCATCGGCAGGACCGCGTACAAGCCGGTGGGGGTGGTGCTGGGACTGGCGGCCGGCGCGCTGGCCGGAACGATCTTCCGGCAGGTGTGGAAGGCGACCGCCGGGGACGGCGAGGCGCCCAATCCCACCGACGAGGACCGCCGCTGGGGCGAGATCCTGGCGGCGGCGGCGTTGCAGGGGGCGATCTTCTCGGTCGTCCGGGCGGCGGTGGACCGGGGTGGCGCGGTCGGCGTCCGGCGGCTGACCGGGCGCTGGCCCGACTGACCCGCTCCGACCGGCCGTACCCCGGTGACCAGCCGCGACGGCTGTCCTACCGGATGGTGACGACGACCTGTGGCCCCCCGTACGCATCGACGGACGGGGGGCCTTTCGCCCGGGTCGGGACGACCCGGCCAGCGTGCGTCGGGCATCCGTCAGGTCACATGTCGGAGAATTTCGTCGATTAGGCTGTGCAAGGTTTTTGGGTACGTGGTTTGCTGATCCCCGCTGTTGCGAGACGGTGTCGGAACGGAGCGGTCTCCCGCTGTGGGGGCCACACCCGGGTCGTCGCCGCCCGCACACGGCCAATCGGCCGCACAGCGTGCTCGGCCGCCGGTTTTAGAAGGAGATACACATGGCGCAGGGAACCGTGAAGTGGTTCAACGCTGACAAGGGCTTCGGCTTCATCACCGTCGACGGCGGGGGTGCTGACGTGTTCGTCCACTTCTCGGCCATCCAGACCAGCGGCTACCGCACGCTGGAGGAGAACCAGCGGGTGGAGTTCGAGATCGCCCAGGGTCAGAAGGGTCCGCAGGCCGAGCAGGTCCGCCCCCTCTGAGCGAAGCCGGTCGGCGTTCGCCGGCCCGGGTGATCCGGCCAGCCGGATCGACGAGAAGCCCCGTGTCCTTCCAGGACGCGGGGCTTTCCGCATCGGTTCCTCTCCCCTTCGGCGTGCCGGGCCGCAGCCCGGCACGCCGGTCAGGGCAGCCGCCGGGCCCGCAGGCCACGCCAGAGCAGCACCAGGCCGGCCAGCACCAGCAGCGGCCCGACGACGGCCCACAGCCGCTCGTCGCTCATCAGGCTGCCGTCGACGTATCCGAGGCCCTGGACCGTCCAGACGGCGCCGACCACCACGGCCAGCAGGCCCAGGGTGAGCGTGAGCCATCCCCTCACCGGTCCCCCCTCCGTGGGCCGGTCGACCCGGCCCGGTCACCAGGATGCCGGCCGGACGGCACCGACGCGACGACCCGGCCGGCGTGGCTCACCACCGGTCGTGCACCCGGGGTCGGACCAGCTCGTCGTAGACCGACCGGACGGTGTCCAGCTCGGCGCCGGTGAGCGCGGGGGACCCGGCCGCGGCGGCGTTGCCCCGGGCCTGCTCCGGGTTGCGGGCGCCGGGGATGACCACGGTCACCCCGGGCTGGTCGATGACCCAGCGCAGGGCGAACTGGGCCATCGTGCGCCCGTCGCCGACCAGCGGGGCGAGCCGGCGCACCACGGTCAGGCCGAGGTCGAAGTCGACGCCGGAGAAGGTCTCGCCGACGTCGAAGCTCTCCCCGTGCCGGTTGTAGGTGCGGTGGTCGTCGGCGGCGAAGGTGGTGTGCTCGTCGTAGCGGCCGGAGAGCAGGCCGCTGGCCAGCGGCACCCGGGCGATGATCCCGACGCCGGCCGCGGCGGCGGCCGGCAGCACCTCGTCGAGGGGCTTGAGCCGGACCGCGTTCAGGATGATCTGGACGCTGGCCACCCCCGGCCGGGCGATCGCCGTGAGTGCCTGGTCGCAGGTCTCGACGCTGACGCCGTACCCGGCGATCCGCTTCTCGGCGACGAGGGTGTCGAGGCCGTCGAAGACCCGGTCGTCGGCGAAGACCTCGGTGGGCGGGCAGTGCAGCTGCACCAGGTCGAGGGTGTCCACGTCGAGGTTAGCCCGGGACCGGTCGGTCCAGGCCCGGAAGTTGTCCAGGGTGTACGCCTGCGGCGTCTGCTCGACCCGGCGGCCCATCTTGGTGGCGACGGTGAGCCCGTGTCCGGGGTTGTCCCGCAGGAACCGCCCGATCAGTTGTTCGCTGCGGCCGTCGCCGTAGACGTCGGCGGTGTCGAGGAAGGTGACGCCGGACTCCACGGCGGCGGCGAGGACGGCCAGGGCGTCGCTCTCGCTGACCTGTCCCCAGTCCGCGCCGAGCTGCCAGGCCCCGAGGCCGACCACACCCACCTGCCGGCCGAGCCGGTCGAAGCTGCGCTGTTCCATGCCGTCGAGCCTAGTGACCTGCTTGCCGGGGCGCAGCGCCGGCCGTACCTTGTAACAAAACGTACGTACGGTTTGGGGGTTGGTCATGTGGGATCCGGGCACGTACCTGCGCTACGACGACGAGCGGTCCCGCCCGTTCCACGACCTGCTGGCCCGGGTCGACGCCGACCGGCCACGCGCGGTGGTCGACCTCGGCTGCGGTCCGGGCACCCTCACCGCGACCCTCGCCCGCCGCTGGCCGGACGCCCGGATCAGCGGCCTGGACTCCTCCCCGGAGATGATCGGGCGGGCCCGGACACTCGACACCACCGTCGACTTCACCGTCGGCGACGTCACCGACTGGCGGCCCGCCCCCGACGTGGACGTGCTGGTCGCCAACGCCGTGCTGCAGTGGGTGCCCGACCACCCGGCCCTGCTGCGCCGCTGGGCGCACGCGCTGCCGCCCGGCGGCTGGCTGGCGTTCCAGGTGCCCGGCAACTTCACCGGCCCCTCGCACCGGGCGCTCCGCGAGGTCGCCGAAGATCCCCGCTGGGCGGCCACCGTCCGGCCGCTGCTGCGCGAGGACCCCGTCGACGACCCGGTCGGGTACGCCACCGCGCTGACCGCCGCCGGCTGCGCGGTCGACGCCTGGGAGACCACCTACCTACACCGGCTGCCCGCCCCCGCCGACGCCGAACACCCCGTGCTGACCTGGCTGGACGGCACCGCCCTGCGCCCCGTGCGGGCGGTGCTGGACGACACCGCCCTCGCCGGTTTCCGCGCCGCGCTGGAGAACCTGTTGGCCCGCGCGTACCCGGTACGGCAGGGTCAGGTGTACTTCCCGTTCCGTCGGATCTTCGTGGTCGCCCGTACGGGTGCCCGGCACAAGGAGCCGCAGTGACCGACCTGTCCGCCTTCATCGCCGAACTGCCCAAGGTGGAGCTGCACGTGCACCACGTGGGCTCCGCGTCCCCCCGGATCGTCGCCGAACTGGCCGCCCGGCACGAGGGACGCAGTCCCGTACCGGCGGACCCGGACGCCCTCGCCGACTACTTCGCGTTCCGCGACTTCGCCCACTTCATCGAGGTCTACCTCAGCGTCGTCGACCTGATCCGCGACCCCGACGACGTCTGGCTGCTCACCCACGAGGTGGCCCGGGAACTGGCCCGCCAGCAGGTCCGCTACGCCGAGCTGACCGTCACCCCCTACTCGCACGTGCGCCGGGGCATTCCCGCACCGGCGTTCTGCGAGGCCATCGAGGACGCCCGCCGCCGCGCCGAGGCCGACTTCGGCATCGCGCTGCGCTGGTGCTTCGACATCCCCGGCGAGGCCGGCCTGCCGGCGGCCGAGGAGACCCTGCGGATCAGCCTCGACGAGCGCCCCGACGGTCTGGTCGCCTTCGGCCTCGGCGGCCCCGAGATCGGGGTGCCCCGGCCGCAGTTCAAGCCGTACTTCGACCAGGCGCGGGCGGCCGGGCTGCGGTCCGTGCCGCACGCCGGGGAGACCACCGGCCCGCAGACCGTCTGGGACGCCCTGCGCGAGCTGGGCGCCGAGCGGATCGGCCACGGCATCTCCGCCGCCCAGGACCCGGAGCTGCTGGCGTACCTGGCCGAGCGGCGCATCCCGCTGGAGGTCTGCCCGACGTCCAACGTACGGACCCGGGCCGTCGCCCGGATCGAGGAGCACCCGCTGCGGCGACTCGTCGACGCGGGGGTGCGGGTCACCATCAACTCCGACGACCCGCCGATGTTCGGCACCACCCTCAACGACGAGTACGCCGTCGCCGCCCGACTGCTCGACGCCGACCCCGACGGGCTCGCGGCGCTGGCCCGGGAGGCGGTGTCCGCGTCGTTCCTCGACCCGGCCGGGCAGGCCCGGATCATTGCCGAGATCGACGCCTTCGTGGCGACCCGCTGAACCGTCACGGGTGACCGGGAAGAGTGGGTGTACACGCGGCGGGAGCTGGTGTGGGGGACCGTGCCCCCGCCGCGCGTACCGATCCACCGGCCGGTGGGTGTCAGGGGCGACAGGCCGGTGGAACCGATGGGTTCGGCCCCGATCCTGTCAGCCCGCCGACGCCGCGTCGCCGTCGTTAATCCGGATCTAAGGAAACCTTGCGCCACAGCACAGCCAGCGTCGGTTTCTCAGCCGTCGGTGGGACGCTGCCGGGGCCAGCGGCGGCCCCCGCCCTTCTGCTCCCGGGCCTCCCGGGCCATCCGGCCCACCAGCCCGAACCGGTTGACCTGCCGGGGCGTCGCCTGCGGATCGGCCAGCAGCATCACCACGCTCGCCCCGCCCAGGTGGGCCCGGTCGAGGCTGACCGAGCCGTTGGCCTGCAACGCCACCCGCCGCGCGATGTCCAGCCCCAACCCGGTCGAACCCTGGTCGCTGGCCCCGCGCCGCAACGCCCGGTCCGGGTTCGCGATGCCCGGACCGGCGTCGTCGATCCGGATCGCCACGTACCCGTCCCGGCGGGAGACGGCCACCTCGAACGCGGTGCCCTGCGGGGTGTAGCGGAAGACGTTGCCGATCACCGCGTCCAGGGCGGCGGCCAGCTCGGCCCGGGGCACCGGCACCGGAATCCGGAACTGGGCACCGCTGACCCGGTGCGGGCGGTTCTGGTCGCCGGCCAGCGCCGCCCAGAACACCATCCGGTCCCGGACCACCTCGCTGACGTCGCACTCGGCCGGCCCGGCCTCGTGTGCCACCGCCTTGCGGGTCGTCTTGATCAGCACGTCGATCTCGCCCTCCAGGGTGACGATCGCCTGCCGGATGCGCCGGATCGTCCGCCGCCGGTCCAGCTCCGCCGCGCTGAACGAGCCGACGCTGGTGTCGTCGGAGTCCAGCCCCTCGGCGTCGAGCCGCAGCACCGTCAGCGGGGTACGCAGCCGGTGTGACAGGTCCGCCACCAGCTCCCGTTCGTCGGTGCGGGCGGCGACCAACCGGTCGGCCATCCGGTTGAACGCGTACCCCGCCTCGGCCAGCTCGCGCGGGCCGCTCGGCTCGACCCGTACCCCCAGGTCACCGTCGCCCACGGCGAGCGCGGCGCGGACCAGGGCCCGGGTGGAGTCGACCGCCCGCCCGGCGACCCGGTCCACCACGATCACCGCCGCGCCGACCAGCGCCACGGCCACCCCGGTGAGCAGCAGCCAGGTGCCGCCCGCCCCCTCGTCGAGGACGGCGTCGGGCACGAAGACCTCGACCACGGCGACCCGGCCGTCGAGCACCACCGGGTCGAGCCGGACCAACCCGCCGTCGACGTCGACCACCCGGGACTGCTCCCCGGCCCGCGCCCGCTCCAGGTCGTCGGCCGACGCCCGGCCGGCCGGCTGCTTCCCGGCCAGGCCGTGCACCACCGGACGGGTCGCCGGGTCGTCCCCGGTGGCCTCGACCGCGCGGCGGACGGCCGCCGGCTCGGCGCTGACGGCGAGCGCGCCGGTGACCAGTGCCCCGCGTCGCGCCGCGTCGGCGAGCGCCTCCTCGCGCACCTCCTCCCGCAGGGTCAACCCGAGCGGGACGAGGAACGCCGACGCGACCAGCGCGCACATGCCGGCCGTCAACGCGGCCAGCGCCGGCCTCAGTCGGGGGCCACCAGCCGGAACCCCACCCCCCGCACGGTGCGCAGGTAGCGCGGCTTCGCCGCGGACTCGCCCATCTTTCGGCGCAGCCAGTACAGGTGCACGTCGATGGTCTGGTCCTCGCCGACCGACGGTTGGCGCCATACCTCCTCCAAGAGTTCCCGCCGGGACACCACCCGGCCGGGCCGCGCCGCCAGATACGCCAACAGGTCGAATTCCTTACGGGTGAGCGCCAGCGGCTCCCCGTCGAGCACCGCGCTGCGCTCGCCCACGTCCACCCGCAGCCCTCCGACGGAGTGCACGGCCGGCGCGACGGTACGGCTGGCCCGGCCGACCCGGCGCAGCACGGTGGTGATCCGGGCGTCCAGGTGGGCGCCGGTGAACGGTTTGACCATGTAGTCGTCCGCGCCGGCGCGCAACAGGCGGACCACCGACTGCTCGTCGTCGCGGGCGGTGGCGATGATGATCGGTACGTCGGTGATGCCGCGCAGCATCCGCAGCGCGTCCGAGCCGTCGAGGTCGGGCAGGCCCAGGTCGAGCACGACCAGATCGGGGGTCTCGGCGGCGACCCGACGCAGCGCGTCCAGCGCCGTGCCGACCGCGTGCACCGCGTGCCCCCGTTCACTGAGCGACCGCAGCATCGCGCCACGGACGACGTGGTCGTCTTCGACCAGGAGCACGGTGGCCACGTCAGCACCGTACTGCCCGTGGCAAGTCGGGCGCGTTGCGACGCATCCGCGAACCGGGCAAAATGGTACGACGATGCCGTTCACCCTGTTTCCCGACGCCCGGCTGGCGTTGGCCCGGGACAGCCTCGCCGGGCTGTCCGTCGGCGACGCCCTCGGTTCGCAGTTCTTCGTCCCGGGCCGCCTACCCGACGACCTCGCGGCCGGGCGCCTGCCACCACCGCCCTGGCAGTGGACCGACGACACCGAGATGGCCTGCTCGGTGCTCGCCGAACTCGCCACCCACGGCGACGTCGACGCCGACCGGCTGGCGCTGGCCTTCGCCACCCGGGCCGAGCCCTACCGGGGCTACGGGCCGGGCGCGGTGAGCATCCTACGGTTGATCCGCACCGGCACCCCGTGGCCGGTGGCCGCCGCGTCGGCCTTCGACGGCCAGGGCTCCTGCGGCAACGGCGCGGCGATGCGGGTCGCCCCGCTCGGCGCCTGGTACGCCGACTCGACCACCCGTGCCGCGTCCCGCGCCCGGGTCAGCGCCGAGGTCACCCACGCCCACCCGGAGGGGATAGCGGGCGCGGTCGCGGTGGCCGTCGCCGCCTGCCTCGCCGCCCGGGCCCGGCTGGACGGGGAACCCCGCCCCGACGCGGCCCGGCTGCTCACCACCGTCGCCGGGTCGATCGACCCGGCCAGCACGGTGCACCGGGGGGTACGCCGGGCGATCGGCCTGCTCGGTCGCGGCCTCGACGAGGCCGTCGCGACGCTGGGCAACGGCGCCCGGGTGACCGCCCAGGACACGGTCGCGTTCACCCTCTGGGTGGCCGCCACCCACCTGGCCGACTACCCGGCCGCCATCCGCGCCTGCGTCGAGGCGGGCGGGGACGTCGACACCACCGCCGCGATCGTCGGCGGGATCATCGGCGGCCACACGGGGGTCGGCACGCCCGGCGGGGTGCCCGCCGAGTGGGTGGCCGCCCGGGAGCCGCTGCCGGACTGGCTGGACTGAACCGACCCGGCCGGCCCTCAGTGCGACGACACCCGCTCGGCGTCGGCGTGCCCGTCGAGCCGCCAGCCCCGCTCGCCGGGGGCGGAGCCGGCCTGCGCCGTCGGGTCGTCGTCCCCCGTGTCGTCGGCGGCGGCCCGACGGCGCGACCGGCTCGCCACCCAGCCGATCGCCGCGCCGCCGCCCAACCCGACCAGCAGGCCCCCGCCGAGCAGCAGGTCCGCACTGGGACCGCCCTCGTCGTCGGCCGGTGCGGCGTCGGCGGCCGGGGCCGCCTGGGCGTCCGTCCCGTCGGCCGCGCCGCCGTGGTGCCCGGTCGCCGCGCCGGGAGCGGGCGGCACCAGCGCCAGCGTCGGGGCGGGATGCCCACCCCCGGCCGGGTCGGCCCAGCGCACCACCGTCCCGTCGGAGTAGGTCTGCACCACCTCGAAGGTCATCCGGTCGGCCTGCGGCAGCGGCCCCATGGCCACCGAGAGCCGGGCCGGACCCGACACCGCCGGCCCGGCACCCCGGGTCCAGACCACCGCCGAGGTCACCGTGCTCACCGACGGGGCGTGGATACCGGCGACCGGCGCGGCCAGCTCGCGGGAGGTGATCAGCGGTGCCCAGCCGTCCACCGACAGCGGGTACACCTCGCCGATCGGGGCGTCCGGCGGCATCCTGAACTCGATCTTCTCGGTGCGCGCGCCGGGCCGCTCCTCGGGCACCACGAAGGTCAACTCCACCGCGTCGCCCTGCACCGCCTGGCTCGGACTGGACGTCAGCCCGTCCGCCGACGCCGCGCCCGGGGCGCCGAACACCCCGGCCGCCGCCACCGCCGCCAGCACCAGCACGCTCCGACGCCGCCGGACGTCACCTCGGGTCGTCGTCATCTTCCGCCCCCATCCGTCTCGCCGTGGCCGACACCGGCTCCGGCCACACCCGGTAGTTCGGACGGCGGGCCGAAAAGGTTCAACGTCGGTGCGGGTCGGCACCGCGACCGGGCTTCCTTTCCCGGCGACCGGGGGCGACGGCGGGACCGATAGCATCGAAGCAGCCGGCGCGTCCGGCCCATCCGTGCCGCCTGCCGTTGAGGAGTTCACCGTGTCCGCACCCCGTACCCCCGTCGTGGCCGACCCCGTCGTCGTGGCCGCCGGGACGACGGCGGCCGACGCGGTGGCCGCGGCCGGGCTGCCCGCCGCCGGCCCGAAGGCGGTCGTGGTGGTCCGCGACCCGCAGGGCCAGCTCCGCGACCTGGACTGGACCCCGGCCGAGGACACCACCGTCGAGCCGGTCAGCCTCGACTCGCCGGACGGGCTCAACGTGCTGCGGCACTCCACCGCGCACGTGCTCGCCCAGGCCGTGCAGGACGTCTTCCCCGAGGCCAAGCTGGGGATCGGCCCGCCGATCGAGAACGGCTTCTACTACGACTTCGCCGTCGACAAGCCGTTCCAGCCGGACGACCTGGCCAAGCTGGAAAAGCGGATGCAGGAGATCGTCAAGTCCGGGCAGCGGTTCCGCCGCCGCCGCTTCGGCAGCCTCGACGAGGCGCGGGCCGAGCTGGCCGCCGAGCCGTTCAAGCTGGAGCTGATCGAGGTCAAGGGCGAGGGGCTGGACACCAGCGAGGTGATGGAGGTGGGCGGCGGCGAGCTGACCATCTACGACAACCTCGCCGCCGGCGACGACAAGGTCTGCTGGTCGGACCTGTGCCGGGGCCCGCACCTGCCGAACACCCGGCTGATCGGCGCGTTCAAGCTGATGCGTTCGGCCGCCGCGTACTGGCGGGGGTCGGAGAAGAACCCGCAGCTCCAGCGGGTGTACGGCACCGCCTGGCCGACCCGCGACGAGCTGAAGGCGTACCTGAAGCTGCTGGAGGAGGCCGCCCGGCGCGACCACCGCAAGCTCGGGGTGGACCTCGACCTGTTCAGCTTCCCCGACGAGTTGGGCTCCGGCCTGGCGGTCTTCCACCCCAAGGGCGGCATCATCCGCCGGGAGATGGAGAACTACTCGCGGGTCAAGCACGAGGAGGCCGGCTACTCGTTCGTCAACACCCCGCACATCACCAAGGGCCACCTGTACGAGGTCTCCGGGCACCTCGACTGGTACGCCGACGGGATGTTCCCCCCCATGGAGGTGGAGGGGGCGAACTACTACCTCAAGCCGATGAACTGCCCGATGCACGACCTGATCTTCCGGTCCCGGGGCCGCTCCTACCGGGAGCTGCCGCTGCGGATGTTCGAGTTCGGCACGGTCTACCGGTACGAGAAGTCGGGCGTGGTGCACGGCCTGACCCGGGTCCGGGGCATGACCCAGGACGACGCGCACATCTTCTGCACCGAGGAGCAGATGGCCGGCGAGCTGAAGTCGCTGCTCGCCTTCGTCCTGGAGCTGCTGCGCGACTACGGCCTGGACGACTTCTACCTCGAACTGTCCACCCGTAACCCGGACAAGTCGGTCGGCACCGACGAGAACTGGGAGCGGGCCACCGAGGCGCTGCGGTCGGCCGCCGAGGAGTCCGGCCTGCACCTGGTGCCCGACCCGGGCGGCGCGGCGTTCTACGGGCCGAAGATCTCCGTCCAGGCCAAGGACGCGATCGGGCGGACCTGGCAGATGTCCACCATCCAGGTCGACTTCAACCTGCCCGAGCGGTTCGGCCTGGAGTACCAGGCGGCCGACGGCAGCCGGCAGCGGCCGGTGATGATCCACCGGGCGTTGTTCGGGTCGATCGAGCGGTTCTTCGGGGTGCTCACCGAGCACTACGCCGGGGCGTTCCCGGCCTGGCTGGCGCCGGTGCAGGTGGTCGGCATCCCGATCCGCGAGGACCACACCGAGTACCTGCACGGCTTCGTCGCGGCGCTGCGCGCCAAGGGCATCCGGGCGCAGGTCGACGCCGGTGACGACCGGATGCAGAAGAAGATCCGCACCGCCCAGCAGCAGAAGATCCCGTTCATGGTGATCGCCGGGGACGACGACGTGGCCGCCGGCACCGTCTCGTTCCGCTACCGCGACGGTTCCCAGCGCAACGGGGTGCCGGTCGCCGAGGCGGTCGACCACGTACTCGACGTGGTCTCCTCGCGGGCCAACGCGGGGCCGTCCGCCGCCGGCTGACCCGGCCCGACCCCACCCGCCACCGGCCCCGTACCGACGGGCCGGTGGCGTTCGTGGTGGGGGATCGTAGGATCGGCGGTGTGACTGGGGCGGAGCGGCACCTCGACGGCGACACGGACCACGGCTCGGCGGACGACGGCCTGGCCGACGGGCTCGACCGGCTCTGGACCCCGCACCGGATGACCTACATCTCGGGGGAGGACCGCCCCGAGGGGGGCTACGAGAAGCCCGCCGGCTGCCCGTTCTGCCTGGCCCCCGGCCTGCCGCCGGCGCGGAGCCTGGTGGTGGCCCGGGGCACGCACGTCTTCGCGGTGCTCAACCTCTACCCGTACAACCCGGGGCACCTGCTGGTCTGCCCCTACCGGCACGTGGCCGACTACACCGAACTCGACCAGGCCGAGACGGTCGAGCTGGCGGCGTTCACCCAGACCGCGATGCGGGTGGTCCGGCAGGTCAGCAGCGCGCACGGGTTCAACCTGGGGATGAACCAGGGCGGGGTGGCCGGCGCCGGCATCGCCGCCCACCTGCACCAGCACGTGGTGCCCCGGTGGGGTGGGGACATCAACTTCATGCCGGTGATCGGCCGGACGAAGGTGCTGCCGCAACTACTCTCCGACACCCGCGAGCTGCTCGCCCGCGCCTGGCCGTCCTGACCGGCGGCCCGGGACCGGCGCGCCCGCCACGGCACAACGCGGCCGGGCGCGCGCCGGTCGACCGGGCCACGTGACGGGTGCGGCGGCCGGTCTGCCGACTCCTAGGATGTGATCATGGCCTTGCTGCACCAGGCGGAGATCCGCCCCACGAAACTCGAACTCCTGGCCGGGTGGCTGCCGGGCCGACGGTGGTATTCGGGGCCGGCCGCCGGCGAGCCCGTCCGGGTCGCCGCCTACCGGTTCGACGACCCCGCCGGTGCCGTCGGCATCGAGACGATCCTGGTACGCCTCGACACCGGCCCGGTCCACCAGGTCCCGCTGACCTACCGGGACGCGCCGCTGGCCGACGCCGACGAATGGCTGGTCGGCACCACCCACCACTCGGTGCTCGGCCCCCGCTGGGTCTACGACGGGTGCGGCGACCCGGTCTACGCCGCCGCCCTGGCCGCCGCGATCCTCACCGGAACCGGTCAGGCGCAGGAGTACTTCGAGATCGACGGGGTGCGGGAAATCCGCGAGCCGTCCATGACGGTGGCCACCACCGGCAGCGTGGGAGCCCCCGTCGTCGGCCCGGTGCGTCAGGTGGTCGACGGCGACCCGACCCGCATCGGCACCGACACCGTCGACCTGCTCGTCGCGCGCCGACTGCCCGGTGACGGACTGCCCGACGGCGGGCCGGCAGCCGCCACCCTGACCGGCCGCTGGCCGGGGCAGTCGACCCCGATGCCGCTGGCCAGCGTCCGGCCCCGCTGACCACCCGGCGGCCTCCCGGCACCACGGGGTGGGCCGGGCACGTCGCCGTCGCCCGGTGTCCACGCCGAGGTGTCGCTTGTGGTCGATCGGGCACGTTGCGTCAGCTTCGTCTCCCCAGGCTTCCGGAAGGTGACACGATGCGGCCATGGCAGTGACGACACGGGTGTTGGGTCGCAGCGGCATCGAGGTCAGCGCTCTCGGCATGGGGTGCTGGGCGATCGGTGGCCCCTGGGCCGAAGGATCCCAGCCGCTGGGCTGGGGCGCGGTCGACGACGAGGAGTCGGTGCGGGCCGTCCGCCGCGCCCTCGACCTCGGCGTGACCCTCTTCGACACCGCCGACACGTACGGCGCCGGGCACGGTGAACGGGTCCTCGGGCGGGCGCTGTCCGGCCGCCGGGACGAGGCGGTGATCGCCACCAAGTGGGGGTACACCTTCGACGAACGGGCCAGGCAGGCCACCGGCGAGGACTCCTCCCCGGCGTACCTGCGGCGGGCGGTCGTCGACTCCCTGCGCCGGCTGGACACCGACCGGATCGACCTCTACCAGCTGCACCTCGGCGACCTGCCGCTGCCCCGGGTGGAGGCGCTGGTGGGCACCTGCGAGGACCTGGTCGCCGACGGCCTCGTCCGGGCGTACGGCTGGAGCACCGACCGGGCCGACCGGGCCGCCGGCTTCGCCCAGGTGGCTCCGCACGCCACCGCGATCCAGCACAACCTGTCGGTGCTGCGCGACGCGCCGGCGATGCTGTCCACCTGCGACAAGTACGACCTGGCCAGCGTCAACCGGGGGCCGCTGGGGATGGGGCTGCTCACCGGCAAGTACACGGCGGGCTCCACCCTGCCCCGCGACGACGTGCGGGGAATGACCCCCGGCTGGCTGGAGTGGTTCCGGGGCGGCCGACCCGCGCCGGAGTGGCTGCGCCGGGTCACCGCCGTGCGCGGCGCGCTGACCGCCGACGGTCGGACCCTGGTCCAGGGCGCGCTGGGCTGGATCTGGGCGCGCAGCGGTCGGGCGGTGCCGATCCCCGGCTGCCGTACCGTCGCCCAGGTGGAGGAGAACGCCGCCGCGCTGCGCCTCGGCCCGCTCACGCCGGACCACTTCGCCGAGGTGGAACGGCAGCTCGCCGCTCTGCGTACGGCCGCGCTGCGCGACGCCGACCGCCCGCACTGGCCACTCCCCCCCATCCCCGCCGCCCGCCCCTGACCACCCCCCACCCCCGTCGATCATGGAGTTGTGGTCCCCCGCATAAGCGACACATGTGTGGTCAACCCCCACCACAACTCCATGATCGACGCGGCGGTGGGAGGGGTGGCGGGGTGGGTTAGTTCGGGGTGGGGGTGGGGGTGTAGTGGGAGAAGGTGCGGCGGAAGGTGCCGGTGCCGGCGGTCAGGGCGCGCAGCTCCACCGCGTAGCGCAGCAGTTCCAGGGCGGGCACCTCGGCCCGGATCAGGGTGCGGCCCTCGGCGTCCGGGTCGGCCTCGGTGCCGAGCACCCGACCCCGCCGGCCGGACAGGTCGCCCAGCACCGCCCCGACCGAGGAGTCGGCGACCCGGACCACCACCTCGTCGACCGGCTCCAGCAGCGTCGCCCCGCCCCGCCCGGCGGCGTCGCGCAGGGCGAGCGCGGCGGCGGTCTGGAACGCGGCGTCGGACGAGTCGACGCTGTGCGCCTTGCCGTCGACCAGGGTCACCCGCACGTCCACCACCGGGTGGCCGGCCACCAGCCCCTGCGCCAACTGGGCCCGTACGCCCTTCTCCACCGACGGTACGAAGTGGTGCGGCACCGCCCCGCCGACCACCCGGTCGACGAACTCGATCCCGGCACCCCGGGGCAACGGCTCCACCGTGAGGTCGCAGACCGCGTACTGGCCGTGCCCACCGGACTGCTTGACGTGCCGGCCGTGCCCGGTGGCGGCCACCGTGAACGTCTCCCGCAGCGGCACCCGCACCGGCTCGGTGTCCAGCTCCACCCCGCCGGCCCGGAGCCGGTCGAGCACCACGTCGGCGTGCGCCTCGCCCATGCACCACAGCACCAGCTGGTGGGTCTGCGGGTTGCGTTCCAGCCGCAGCGTCGGGTCACCCACGATCAGCCGGCCCAGGTTGCGGGCCAGGGCGTCCTCGTCGGCCCGGCTGCGGGCCACCACCGCCACCGGCAGCAGCGGCTCCGGCATCTCCCACGGCGCGATCAGCAGCGGCTCGTCGCGCGCCGAGACGGTGTCGCCGGTCTCCGCGCTGCCCGACTTGGTGATCGCGCAGATGTCACCCGCGACGCAGGCGTCCACCTCCCGCAGGGCCGCCCCGAGCGGCCGGTAGACGTGCCCGATCCGCTCGTCGGCGTCGTGGTCGGGGTGTCCCCGGTCGGCCATCCCGTGCCCGGACACGTGCACCGTCTGGTCGGGGCGCAGCGTCCCGGAGAAGACCCGGACTAGGCAGACCCGGCCGACGTGCCGGTCGACGGTGGTCCGGACCACCTCGGCGACCAGTGGGCCGTCCGGGTCGCAGTCCAGCGGCGGGCGGGGGGAGCCGTCCAGCCCGGTGACCGCCGGCACCGGCCGTTGCAGCGGCGACGGGAACGCCGACACCAGGCCGTCGAGCAGCACGTCCAGCCCGACGCCGGTGGCCGCGCAGACCGGCACCACCGGGTAGAAGTGCCCCCGGGCGACCGCCTTCTCCAGGTCGGCGACCAGCACCTGAGTGTCGATCTCCTCGCCGTCGAGGTAGCGGTCCATCAGGGTCTCGTCCTCGCTCTCGGCGATGATCCCCTCGATCAGCTCGCCCCGGGACTCGGTGATCGCCGGCAGGTGCTGCGGGTCCGGGTCGCGCACGGTGGCGGGGAGCCCGGCCGAGTAGTCGTGCACCCGCCGGGTGACCAGCGCCAGCAGACCGGCCACCGACTCGCCGTCGTCACCGAGCATCGGCAGGTGCAGCGGGAGCACGTTGTCCCCGAATACCCGCTGGCACAGCGCCACCGCCTCGTCGAAGTCGGCACGCGGATGGTCCAGCCGGGCGACCGCCACCGCACGCGGCAGGTCGACCGCGGCACACTCCTCCCACAGGGCGGCCGTGGCGGCGTCCATCCCGTCGACGGCGGACACCACGAACAGTGCCGCGTCGGCGGCCCGCAGACCGGCCCGCAGTTCGCCGACGAAGTCGCCGTACCCGGGGGTGTCCAGCAGGTTCACCGTCACCCCGGCGTGCACCAGCGGCGCGCAGGACAGGGCGACGGAACGCTGTTGGCGTACCGCGGCGGGGTCGTGGTCGCCGACGGTGGTGCCGGCGGCGACGCTGCCGGCCCGGTCGATCGTGCCGCTGGCCGCGAGCAGCGCCTCGACCAGGGTCGTCTTGCCGGCCCCCGAGTGCCCGACCAGCACCACGTTGCGTACGGTGCCGGGGTCGGTCACCGCCGGCACGCCGGTGGCTGCCCTGTCGTGGTTCCTCTGCGCCATCGCGGCGCACCTCCCTCAGCCGGTGGTGGATGGCGACCGCCGCGCGCGACGGGAAGCGGGGCCCGGTGCGGGTGCCGCGGCGCTATCCTCCGGTGACCCGTCGGCCGGACGACGGTCAACGGCCGTGACGGTGAGCTGGCTCACCTTCCGCCCCGATCTCACACCCGGCGGGGGGTTGGCACAAGCCTCCCGGGCGGGTCGGGCGACCGGCCGTACCGCCCGCCGCCGCCGGCCGTTATCGTGGGACCGCCATGGCGAAGATCTTCCAAGTGACGGCCCGCGCGGGGATGACCCGCGTCGTGGAGCCGGTCGCGCGCGGTCTGCTCCGCGCCGGTGTGTCCCCCAACGCGGTCACCGTGGCCGGCACCGTCGGCGTGCTCCTCGGCGCGCTCGGCTTCGGCGCCCGTGGCCATCTCGTCGCCGGAGCGTTGATCGTGACGTTCTTCGCGCTGACCGACATGCTCGACGGGACGATGGCCCGGATGAGCGGCGGCTCGACCCGGTTCGGCGCGTTCCTCGACTCGTCGATGGACCGGGTCTCCGACAGCGCGGTGTTCGGCGCGGTCGCCTACTGGCTGGCCACCGAGGGCAACCACTCCGGGGTGGCCGCCGCGCTGGTCTGCCTGGCCGCCGGTGGCCTGGTCTCCTATGTCAAGGCCCGTGCCGAGGGGCTGGGGATGAGTGCGAACGTGGGCGTCGCGGAACGCACCGAACGGCTGCTGATCGTCGGGGTCGGTGGGCTGCTCACCGGCCTCGGGATCGGCCCGGCCCTGGAGATCTCGCTCTGGCTGCTCGCCGCCGTGTCGATCTTCACGGTCGGCCAGCGGGTGGCCCACGTGTACCGGCAGGCGCAACTGGCCGGCCGCGAGTGAACCTCACCGAACTCGGCTACGTCGCCGGCTGGCGGCTGGCCCGCGCGCTGCCCCGACCCGTGGTCGCCGCCGCCTTCCGGGCCGGTGCCGACCGCGCCCACCGGGCCCGGGGCAGGGGTGCCACCCGGCTGCGCGCCAACCTGCGTCGGGTGGTCGGCCCCGACCTACCCGAGCCGGAGCTGGACGCGCTGGTCAGGCAGGGTCTGCGGTCGTACGCCAGGTACTGGATGGAGGCGTTCCGGCTGCCCTCGCTCAGCCGCCAGCAGATCCTCGACGGCTTCCACCTCGGCGGGTCGGACATGCTCGCCGCCGACGTGGCGGCCGGCCGGGGCGCGGTGGTGGCGTTGCCGCACGCGGGCAACTGGGACGCCGCCGGCGCCTGGGTCGCGGCCACCGGCTGGCCGATCACCACGGTCGCCGAACGGCTCAAGCCGGAGGGCGTCTACCAGCGGTTCCTCGCCTTCCGGCAGACCCTCGGCATGGAGATCCTGCCCACCCACGGCGGTGCCCGCCCGGCCTTCGACGTGCTGGTGGACCGATTGCACAGCGGCGCGGTGGTGCCGCTGCTGGCCGACCGGGACCTCTCGGCCCGGGGCATCGAGGTGGACTTCTTCGGCGCGCGGACCAAGATGCCGGCCGGGCCCGCCCTGCTGGCCATCCGCACCGGCGCCCCGCTCTACGTTGCCTCGCTGTGGTACGAACCGGAGATGCCGCGCGCGCAGTTGGAGGGCCCGCTGCCGGTGCCCGAGCCGGACAGCGCACCCCTGGACGAGCGGGTCCGGGTGCTGACCCAGCGGATTGCCGACCGTCTGGCGGCGGGCATCGCCCGTCATCCGCAAGACTGGCACATGTTGCAGCGGATGTGGCTGGACCAGCGGGGCTCCACCGACGGCGGGTCCACCGCGCCGGCGCCCCCGGCCAGCGCCGGATCGGTCTGAGGGAGGAGGGCGCCAGTGCGGATCGGCATCGTGTGCCCGTACTCCTTCGACGTCCCGGGCGGGGTGCAGAACCACGTCATGGACCTGGCCGAGGCGTTGCTCGGGCTGGGGCACGAGGTGAGCGTCCTGGCCCCCGCCGACGAGGAGTCGACGCTGCCGCCGTACGTGGTCTCCGCCGGCCGGGCGGTGCCGCTGCCGTACAACGGCTCGGTGGCCCGGATCGCGTTCGGGCCGGTCTCCACCGCCCGGGTGCGGCGCTGGCTCACCCGGGGCGACTTCGACGTGCTGCACGTGCACGAACCGCTCACCCCGAGCCTGTCGATGCTGGCGGTGCTCTCCGCCCGGGGGCCGGTGGTGGCCACCTTCCACACCGCGATGACCCGCTCCCGGGTGCTCGCCGCCGCCCAGGGGCTGCTCCAGATCCTGCTGGAGCGGATCACCGCCCGGATCGCGGTCAGCGCGCTGGCCCGCAAGGTGCAGGTCGAGCACATGGACGGCGGGGCGGTGGAGATCCCCAACGGGGTGGCGGTGGCGAAGTTCGCCGGGGTCGAGCCGTTACCCGGCTGGCCGGGGGAGTGCACCACCGGCAGCGGCGGGACGCTGGGTTTCCTCGGCCGGTTCACCGAGGCCCGCAAGGGCTTCCCGATCCTGCGGGACGCCTTCGTCGCGCTGGCCCCGCACCGGCCGGGACTGCGCCTGCTGGTGGCCGGGCCCGGCGACCCGGACGACCTGTTCGGGCGGTTCCCGGCCGAACTGCGCGACCGGGTGACGTTCCTCGGCCTCGTCTCCGAGGTCGACAAGGCCCGGATGCTGCGCAGCGTCGACCTCTACGTCGCCCCGAACATCGGCGGCGAGTCGTTCGGCATGATCCTCACCGAGGCGCTCGCGGCCGGTGCCACCGTGGTCGCCAGCGACCTGGACGCGTTCCGCCGGGTGCTCGACGGCGGGCGGGCCGGCCGGCTCTTCCCGACCGGCGACCCGGCCGGCCTACGTGCCGCCCTGGCGGAACTGCTCGACGACCCGGCGCAACGGGCGGCGTTGACCGCCTGCGGCGACCAGGTGGTCGCCCACTTCGACTGGCCGGTGGTGGCCCGCCGGGTGGTGGAGGTCTACGCGGCGGCCATCGAGGCCACCGACGGGCGGGTCATCGACCAGGAGTGGGCGGGGCTGGGTGGTCCCGGGTGAGCACCACGCTGCCGCAGCTGTGGGCGGTGCTGGCCACCGCGGTCGTGGCCGTCCTGCTCGCGGTCTACCTGGTCTGGACGGCCGGCCGGGTCGAGCGGCTGCAGACCCGGGCGGAGTCGGCGGCCCGCGCGCTCGACGCGCACCTGCTGCGCCGGGCCGCCGCCGCCGCGGTGCTGGCCGAGAAGCGCTACGGCGTCGAGTTGTACGCGGCGGCCCGGATCGCCCTGGACGCCGTCCCCGAGGAGCGGGAGGCGGCCGAGAACGACCTCACCCGGCAACTGCGGGCGGTCCGGCTCGACCCGGCCGATCCGGCGTGCGAGGCGGTGATCGCGGCGAGTCGGCGGCTGGCCCTGTCCCGGCAGGTGCACACCGACCTGGTCCGTGACGCCCGTACCGCGCGCAGCCGGCCGCTGGTGCGGGTGTGCCGGATGGGCCGCCGCCACCCGTGGCCGCGCTACTTCGACATCGACGACCCCACCCTGGCCCTGCCCGCCGACGTCCCGACAGGCTGACCCCACGGCGTGCCGGCCCGGCCGGTCGGCGGTCCGCCGCCGCCGGTGGGCGGTGCGCGGACGTGGTGACGCGGGCCACAGGGCAGGCCACCGTGGGGCCGATTGGCTGTCGGAACGGCGTCGCCGCGGTCGTAGCATCAGCCGGAACCCACCCCCAGCACGTCCGAGGAGTGATGAGCCGTGCCCGAAACGACCTCCCCGAACGCCGGTGACGCCCAGGTCTGGGGCACCGCCCGCGTCAAGCGGGGCATGGCCGAGATGCTCAAGGGCGGCGTGATCATGGACGTGGTCACCGCCGAGCAGGCCAAGATCGCCGAGGATGCCGGCGCGGTGGCCGTGATGGCGCTGGAGCGGGTGCCGGCCGACATCCGGGCCCAGGGCGGCGTGTCCCGGATGAGCGACCCGGACATGATCGACGGCATCATCCGGGCCGTCTCCATCCCGGTGATGGCCAAGGCCCGGATCGGCCACTTCGTCGAGGCGCAGATCCTCCAGTCGCTCGGCGTCGACTACGTCGACGAGTCCGAGGTGCTGACCCCGGCCGACTACGCCAACCACATCGACAAGTGGGCGTTCACCGTCCCGTTCGTGTGTGGCGCGACCAACCTGGGCGAGGCGCTGCGGCGGATCACCGAGGGCGCGGCCATGATCCGCTCCAAGGGTGAGGCGGGCACCGGGGACGTCTCCAACGCCACCATGCACATGCGGAGGATCCGGCAGGAGATCGCCCGGCTCAGCTCCCTGCCGGCCGACGAGCTGTTCGTCGCGGCCAAGGAGTTGCAGGCCCCGTACGAGCTGGTCCGGGAGGTCGCCGAGACGGGCAAGCTGCCGGTGGTGCTGTTCACCGCCGGGGGCATCGCCACCCCGGCCGACGCCGCGATGATGATGCAGCTCGGCGCGGAGGGCGTCTTCGTCGGCTCCGGCATCTTCAAGTCGGGCAACCCGGCCGAGCGGGCCGCGGCGATCGTCAAGGCCACCACCTTCCACGACGACCCGGACGTGCTGGCCAAGGTGTCCCGGGGGCTGGGCGAGGCGATGGTCGGCATCAACGTCGACGAGATCCCGCAGCCGCACCGTCTCGCCGAGCGCGGCTGGTGACCCGGGGGCCACGACGTCGGGAGGGGCAGCCGTGCGCGGACCGGTGATCGGGGTGCTGGCATTGCAGGGGGACGTCCGTGAGCACCTCACCGCCCTGGCCGGGGTCGGTGCGGACGCCCGCCCGGTGCGCCGGCCGGCCGAGCTGGACGCGGTCGACGGGCTGGTCGTGCCCGGCGGGGAGTCCACCACGATGAGCAAGCTGGTGGACATCTTCGGGTTGCGGGAGCCGGTCGACAAGCGGATCGCCGCCGGGATGCCGGTCTACGGCTCCTGCGCCGGCATGATCATGCTGGCCGCCGAGGTGCTGGACGGCCGCCCCGACCAGCGGGGTTTCGCCGGCATCGGGATGACCGTGCGGCGCAACGCGTTCGGCCGCCAGGTGGACTCGTTCGAGGCTCCGGTACGCGTCGCCGGGGTCGACGGGCCCGCGTTCCACGCCGTCTTCATCCGGGCCCCCTGGGTCGAGCGGGTCGACCCCGGCGTCGAGGTGTTGGGCCGGGTCACCGGTGGCCCGGCCGTCGACCGGGTGGTCGCTGTCCGCCAGGGCAACCTGCTGGCCACCTCGTTCCACCCGGAGCTGACCGGTGACCTGCGCCTGCACCGCTACTTCGCCGACCTGGTCGCCGCCGCCCGCTGAGCCGGCCCGGCCCGGCAAAGAAGCGGTCATTCGTGGCGATTTGCCGGTGGCTCGGCGGTGGTGACGCGCCGGGTGTGACGGCGGGGTCGGTGCTCTCGGTAGGATTGCCGCGGTTCGGCGCGGGCACTGCCCGTCGCAGCCCTCCAACGCGGCCGGTGCTGGCCCGGAGTCGGCGCGGCCAGCCGACGCGAGGCGTGAGTCAACAGACGGAGGTACGAGATGTCCGGCCACTCTAAATGGGCGACCACCAAGCACAAGAAGGCCGTCATCGACGCCAAGCGCGGCAAGATGTTCGCCAAGCTGATCAAGAACGTCGAGGTCGCGGCCCGCACCGGCGGCGGTGACCCGGCCGGTAACCCCACCCTCTTCGACGCCATCCAGAAGGCCAAGAAGAGTTCGGTCCCGAACGACAACATCGACCGCGCGGTCAAGCGTGGCTCCGGCCTGGAGGCCGGCGGCGCCGACTGGCAGACCATCATGTACGAGGGGTACGGCCCGAGCGGCGTGGCCATGCTGATCGAGTGCCTGACCGACAACCGCAACCGGGCCGCCACCGAGGTCCGTACCGCGCTGACCCGTAACGGCGGCTCGCTCGCCGACGCCGGCTCGGTGTCGTACATGTTCTCCCGCAAGGGCGTGGTGATCGTCCCCAAGGCCGACACCACCGAGGACGACGTGATGATGGCGGTCCTCGACGCCGGCGCCGAGGAGGTCAACGACCTCGGTGAGGCGTACGAGGTGGTCTCCGAGCCGACCGACCTGATCGCGGTCCGCACCGCGTTGCAGGAGTCCGGGATCGAGTACGAGTCGGCCGAGTCCGCCCTGATCCCCAGCGTCAACGTGCCGCTGGACGAGGACGGCGCACGCAAGATCTTCAAGCTGATCGACGTGCTGGAGGACTGCGACGACGTGCAGAACGTCTACGCCAACTTCGACGTCCCGGACGACGTGATGGCGGCGGTGGACGCCTGACGGTCGTGCCGGTGCACCGGTTCCCGCCGGGCGACGTGGTCGTCCGGCGGGAGATCCTGCGTGGTGAGGTCTGGTTCGGCTGCCCCACCATCTGCGTGGCGGACACCGGAGGCGATCCGGGCCGAGGGGGACCGGATCGCCGCGCTGCTCGACGCGGGGCAGCGGTGGTGGGACGCGGGCTGGGCGCACTGGCGGCCGGATCCGTCCTGGCCGGTGCCGCAGCTGCCGCCCGGCTGGGCTGCCGTGCCGTGCTGACCTGACCCGCCCCCGCGCAACCCGGCACTCCCGGACCGTGCGACGGGCCCGGCGTGGATCCGCCGGGCCCGTCGGGTGCGGGTTCGCTCAGCGCGTCTGACGGCGGGTCTTCAGGGCGCTGTCGATCAGCCCCCAGACCACCACTCCGGCCGCGCTCAGCGCGATGATGACTCCGAGGGTGTCCCGGTTGTCCTGGTCGGCGAGCCAGGTCAGCCGGTCGGCCAGGGCCGGATTGAGCAGCCGGTCGGAGAGCGCCAGCCACGCCACCGGCACCGCGAACGCCACGTCGAGCAGGCCCTTCACCCCGAACAGTGGCCAGTTCCAGCGTCCGATCCGGTACTTGACGATCTCGAACACCACGCTGGCGGCCAGCACCACGATCAGCGCCGGCAGCCAGAACGCCCACAGCGCCGGGGCGAGGATCGGGATGTTGCCGCCGTCGGTGTCGTGCACCCACGACTGGAAGTGCTGCAGGGGCAGGTACCCGATGGCCAGTGCGAGCATGGCCACCGTGGCGACGGTCTCGGCGAGGGAGACGTCCCGGTGGGTGGGGACGTCGGGGAGTTGGTCGACGGTCCAGCCGGGCATCGTGGGGTCCGGCTGGGCGCGTTCGATGACGGCGAACGTCAGGGTGAGCCAGAAGGCGATCTGCACGGCCACCTGCATGGCGGCGACGATCCCCGGACCGATGGCGCCGAATCCGTCGCCCTGTGCCACCTCGACGGCCACGACGACCGTGCCGACGATTGCCGGGATGAAGCTGAGCAGCAGTTTGAGCAGTCGGAGCCAGACGAGGTAGTAGGCCGGGCCGATGAGCTGGAGCCGGCGGTCGGCGTACCGGGAGGCCAGCAGGTCCGGGTTGCCCAGCTCGGTGAGCACCTCCCGTTCGGCGGTGGCGGTGTGCTGGCCGCCGCCGCTCCGGTCCTCGATCATGTCCTCGATGGAGGCGCGCAACTCGGTGGCGATCTCGTCCCGGCGCTCGGCGGGCACCGAGCGGAGCGTCGCCGCGAGGTAGCGGTCGGTCAGGGTGCTCATCGGTCGACTCCTTCGATCAGCCCGGTCACGGAGGTCTGTACGGCGGCGAGGTCGTCGAGCAGTCGGGTCAGCACCGTCTCGCCGTCGGCGCTGGTCCGGTAGAACTTGCGTGGCCGGCTTTCCTCGGTGTTCCACTCGCTGGTCAGCAGCCCCTGTTCCTCCAGCCGCCGCAGCAGCGGATAGAGGGTGTTGGCGTCGACCGGGAAGCCGTGCCCGCCAAGGCGTTGCAGTAGTGCGTAGCCGTAGTCGGGCGTGCGCAGGGCCAGCAGGCTGGCGACCACCACCGTGCCGCGGCGCAGCTCCTGGAGATGGGTCCGCAGAACCTCTTCGTTGACCATGTGTCACACCATACTGTGTGGCACACACTAATGTCTACCGGCGCAGCAATGTGGGGTCGGCACTATGCGAGCCGGGGCGTCGGGAAACCCCGACGCCCCGGCTCCGACCGGCTGATCAGCAGGGCCGGCCCTGCCGGAAGGCCCGCTCGACGTGGTCCGCCAGCCCGACCTGGAAGTAGCCGACGCCCGGCCGGATCGGGTGCCCGGTGAACAACTCGACCCGGTTGCCGAACCGCACCAGGTACGCCGTGTCGTCTCCGGCGTCGTTGTGGATGAACTCGCCCCGGGGGCCGTAGATCCGCGCCACCTCGGCGAAGGACATGCCCACGCCCGCCCCGGCCGGCGAGCGGGGCGGTGCGGTGGCGGTACCCATCTCGACCAGCCGCCCGTTGCGGAAGGCCACCATGATCTTCCCGGCCCACTCGCCGGTGACGCCGGCCGTGACCACGCCCTCGCAGTCGACGGCCGTCCAGTCGATCAGTCCGGCCGCGGTGAGCCGGGTCAGTGACGCGCCGATCCGGAACGGCCCCGCCCCCCGGACGCTGAGCAGGTCGGTGCCGGTGGAACGCCCGGGGAGGCCGCCCGACCACAGTCCGGCGGCGACCCCCGGCGCGCGGTCCACCGTGGACCCCGACGCGACGCCGGGATGCGCCCCGGCCGGTACCGCCGGCGCGACGACGGCCAGGGTCAGCACGCCGGTGAGCAGGATGGTGCGGAGACGATGCATGACAACTCCTTCGCGGGTACGGGTCTGTCGTTCTGTTGGTCTCCACCGGGCCGGAATCCGTTCGTCGGCTTTCCGACCGACTCCGGCGCACACCGGCACCCGCCGCCGGTTACCGTGCGGTGGGGGTGGAACGATGGGCACTCCGGCGTGGATCGGGCCCTACCGGGTGCAACGGCTGCTCGGTGCGGGCTCCTTCGCGACCGTCTGGCTCGGTCACGATCCCGCTCTCGACTCCCGGGTCGCGATCAAGGTGCTGGCCGAGAACTGGAGCCACGACCTGCGGGTCCGCGAACGCTTCCGGGACGAGGCCCGGCTGCTGCGGCGGCTCGACCACCCCCGGCTGATACGGGTGCACGCGGTCGGCGAACTACCCGACGGCCGGCCGTACGCGGTGCTGGCCCTGGCCGACGGCGGAAGCCTGCGGGACCGGTTGGCCGCCGGGACGCCACCGGTGCCGCCGGCCCTGACGCTGCTCGACGAGATCGCCGCCGGGGTCGCCGTGCTGCACCGGGAGCGGGTGGTGCACCGCGACCTCACCCCGGGCAACGTGCTGTTCACCTCCACCGCCGACGGGGAACGGGTGGTCATCGCCGACCTCGGGCTGGCCAAGGCGCTCGCCGCCGCCTCCGGGCTGACCGCCCGCGCCGGCACGCCCGGCTACATGGCGCCCGAACAGGACGATCCGCTGGCCGTGGTGGACACCCGCAGCGACGTGTTCGGGCTGGGTCGGCTCGGCCTGCGGTTGCTCGGCGGTCCCGGCCCCCGGCCGGACCTGGACGGGGTGCCCGCGCCGGTGGTGGCGGTGCTACGCCGGGCCACCGCGCCCCGCCCCGCCGACCGCTACCCCGACGCGGACGCTTTCCGGGCGGCGTTGCGCCGGGCCGCCGGGGCACCCGACGACCCCGCCACCCGGCGACCGGGGAGGGCGTTCCCGGTGGGGGAGGCGCGGCCGGTCGGCCGGGCGGGTTCGGCGGCCGGTCGCCGGGTGGCGCGCCGGCTGGGCCTGGCCGGGGCCGGTGCCCTGATCCTGGTCGCGGTGGGTGCCACCGGCGGTGACGCCACCCGGCCCACGGCCGACGGCCGGTGGGGCCGCAGCGGGCCGGTGAGCGTGCTCCTGCCGGCCGGCTGGCGGGCCGCCGGGACGGGCTGGGCCGGCCGGTACGACGCGCGGGGGCGGCTCGAACCGGCGCTTGTCGTCTCGCCCGACCCGGGCCGGTGGGCGACCGACCCGACCGTGCCGGGGGCCTTCGTCGGCCTCTCCGCGACGCTGGGCCGGCGGTCCACCCCGGCGGACCTCGTCGCGCAGCGTCCGCACGCCGACTGCGTGGCCGCCCCGGTACGGCGGGTACGCCGCGGCTCGACGGTCTGGGTGGTCGCCCGGTTCACCTGCCCGGCGGGTCGGCCGGTGCTGGTCGAGGCCGCCGCCCGTGCCGGCCGGGTCGGGCTGCTCTACGTGCAGGTCGCCCCGCCGCAGGGCAGCGGGCCGGACGTCGTCGACGCGCTGCTGGCCGGGGTACGCGTGCGGCCCGGCTAGACGACCACCACCGTGACCAGGTACGTCGTCCCCTCGTACGGGATGCTCACCCCGACCGTGCCGGCGCGCAGGAAGCGGAGGTCGACCACGCCGGCCTCGTAGTTCTGGTCGACCAGGTCCTCCCGGTCCACCGTGACCTCGCCGGGGCCGATCCCCTGGAGCCGGAGCACCCCGCCGACGCCCAGGCACAGCGAGGTCAGCAGCGCCAGCTCGGTGTCGGCGAGGACCAGGTCGTAGCGGACCGGGCCCAGGCAGGCGCTCGGCCGTGGGCTCGCCGACGGGGGCCGGGTGCCCCGGGTCCGGTCGGGGGTGGACGGTGCCGGTGCGGGCCGCGTCGACAGCGCCCCCACGGTGCCCGGGGGCGGGCCGGCCGGGGTCGGGGCCACGGTGGTCGGGGGTGCGGTCGTCGGGATCGCCGGGGTGGGCGTCGGCGCCCGGACCGGGAGCGGGGCGACCGGGGCCGCGCAGCCGGTCACCGGTACGAGCAACAGCGCGGCGGCCAGCCCCCGGCCGGTCCGCTCAGCCACCGGTCAACCGTTCCCGGACCTGGCGGCGGGCCTGGTGGACGCGGGATTTCACGGTGCCCTCCGGCACGTCGAGCAGGGTGGCTATCTCGGGGTAGGACAGGCCGAGCAGGTCGCGCAGGGTCAGCGCCTCGGCCGCCTCGGGGCGGACCGCGTCCAGCGCGTCGAGCAGGTCGAGCCGGGTGCCGGCGACCACGCTGGTGCGTCGGGGGTCCGGCGGGTCGGGCAGCGGCACCCCGCCGGCCTCGACCTGCCAGCGTCGGCGCAGAGTCCGGTACGTCGACCGGGCCCGGTTGGCGGTGAGCCGGTACAGCCAGGTGTGGAACGACGAGCGGCCCTCGAAGCGTCCGATGCCCCGGGCCACCGCGAGCAGGGCGTCCTGACAGGCCTCCTCGGCGTCCTCCCGGTGGGGCAGCAGCCGGCCGCACAGCCGGAGCACTTCGGGGCGTACCGCCGTCAGCAGCGCGTCCAGCGCCCCCGGCTCGCCCCGGGCGGCGGCGCGGGCCAGGTCGTCGATGTCGTCCGTGAGGAGCATTGCCGTCCCCCGAGCGCCGTGGTGTGGTGCCGTCGAGGCTAGGCGGCCGGGACCGGCCGGGCCACCCCGCACCGGCTCGGCCTCCGGTCGAGTTTCATGTCACACTGCGCAAGTTTGCAGGCACTGCACTTTTGTTCGTACGCTCCCCTCGTGACCAGGGACGAGGGACTCGGACGGCGGGACCGCAAGAAGCGGCAGACCCGCGCCGCACTGGCCGCCGCCGCGCTGCGCCTGGTCGCCGAGCGGGGGCTGGACCAGGTCACCGTCGAGGAGATCGCCGAGGCCGCGGACGTCTCCGCCAGGACCTTCTTCAACTACTTCGCCACCAAGGACGACGCGCTGGTCGGCGACACGGCGGGCGACCGGGAACGGGTGCTGCGGGCGCTGGCCGCCGTACCGGCGCAGGTGCCGGCGCTGACGGCGATCCGGTCGGCCCTGGCCGGCGTGATCGACGAGGTGGAGGGCGACGCCGCGTTGTGGCTGCTGCGGATGCAGGTGGTGATGCAGCACCCGATGCTGCTGGCCCGGCTGGTCTCCGGCAACGCGACGACCGAGCAGGCCATGGTCGAGGCGCTCGCGGCGCGTACCGGTCACGACCCGGACGACGGCTATCCCGCCCTCGTGGTGGCGGTCACCGGGGCCGCGCTGCGTACCGCGATGGTCCGCTGGGCCACCGGCGGCGGGTCCCGTTCCCTGGCCGAACTGCTCGACGAGGCGTTCGCCGCCGTCGCCGCCGGGCTGCCCGACCCCCGTACCCCCGACCAGCCCGGCGCGACCGCGCCGGACGTGCATCGAGCCCGGTAAGGAAACGTCCATGACCGCAACTGCCGCGTCGACCCCGCCCGAGGTGGGCACCGGCCGGATGTCCCGCCGGGAGGTCCTCCAGGCCCTCTCCGGCCTGATGGTGGGCATGTTCGTGGCGATCCTCGCCTCGACCGTGGTGGCGAACGCGCTGCCGCGCATCATCGCCGAACTCAACGGCAGCCAGACCGTCTACACCTGGATCGTCACCACCGAGCTGCTGGCGATGACGGCCACCGTGCCGCTGTGGGGCAAGATGGCCGACCTCTACAGCAAGAAGCTGCTCATCCAGCTCTCCCTCGGCCTGTTCGTGCTCGGCTCGTTGATCGCCGGCCTCGCCCGCAACGTGGAGACCCTGCTGGCCAGCCGGATCGTGCAGGGTGTCGGCGCGGGCGGGATGACCGCCCTGGCGTTGATCGTGATGGCGGCCATGATCCCGCCCCGGGAGCTGGGCCGGTACGCCGGCATCTTCGGCGCCGTGTTCGGCGTCGGCACGATCGCCGGCCCGCTGATCGGCGGCGTCATGGTCGACACCTCCTGGCTGGGCTGGCGCTGGTGCTTCCTGATCGGTGTGCCGTTCAGCCTGCTTTCGATCGTCCTGCTGCAACGCACCCTGCACCTGCCGGTGGTGCGCCGCAGGGCCCGCATCGACTGGTGGGGTGCGCTGCTGATCACCGCGGGCGTGTCCACCCTGCTGGTCTGGTCGTCGCTGGCCGGGCACCGGTTCGCCTGGGCCTCGGGTTGGACCGCGCTGATGGTCGTCGGCGGGCTGGTGCTGCTGGCGCTGGCGGTCTGGGTCGAGTCGAAGGTGCCCGAGCCGATCATCCCGCTGCGGATCTTCCGCAGCCGTACGGTCACGCTGACCACGGTCGCCAGCGTGCTGGTCGGGGTTGCCCTCTTCGGCGGCACCGTGTTCCTGTCGCAGTACTTCCAGACCTCGCTGGGCAAGTCGCCGACCGTCGCCGGCCTGATGAGCCTGCCGATGATCCTCGGCCTGCTGGTCTCCTCCACCGTCGCCGGCCAGCTCATCACCCGGTTCGGCAGGTGGAAGGCCTACCTGGTGGCGGGGGCGGCCGTGATGACCGTCGGCATGCTGCTGCTGAGCACCATCGACGCCGACACCGGCGTGCCGCTGCTCTCGCTCTACATGGCGGTGCTCGGCACCGGCGTGGGCATGCTGATGCAGAACCTGGTCCTCGCCGCCCAGAACGACGTGCCCGCCCACGAACTCGGTGCGGCCACCTCGGTGCTGACCTTCTTCCGCAGCATGGGTGGCGCGATCGGGGTCAGTGCCCTCGGCGCGGTGCTGGCCAACCGGGTTACCGGCCTGATGACCGAGCGGCTCGGCCCGGCGGCCGGCGTCACCGGCGGCGGCACCACCGAGGTGCCCGACCTGTCCGCGCTGCCCGCCCCGGTCCTGGCGATCGTGCGGGACGCGTACGCCACCGCCACCTCGGAGCTGTTCCTCATCGGTGCCCCGATCGCCCTGCTCGCGCTGGTCGCGGTCGTCTTCATCAGGGAGAAGCCGCTGCACGAGGTGAGCGGCGATGAGCGGGCCGAGCAGGAGGCAGCGACCCTGACCGCGATGCACTGACCGGTCGACCGGCGGCGCGGCCGGGCCCGGGGCGGACGCGTCGGGCCCGGGCCGGGTCTCACGCGGCGACGACCCGGGAGCGGACCCGGCGCACCGTCACGACCAGCAACACCCCCGCCGCGAGGGTCAGCACGCCGGCGAGCGCGACGATCCACGGCAGCCGGTCCGACAGCGTGGCGGGCAGCCCCCAGGCCCCGTGGTCGCGAGGAAAGGTGATCTCGCCGGTGAGTTCGCGGTGCAGTCGGCCGCTCTCCAGCCGTAGCCGGGCCCGCCAGGGTCCGTCGGGAAGCTGCCGGCCCAGCAGGACCTCGGCGTGCGCGGTGCCGCCGGGCGGGACGGTGGTGCCGACGGTGACGCCGAAGGGACCGGCGGACAGCCCGCCCGGCCCGTCGGAGAGCCACAGCTTGCCGGAGAGGTCCAGGGCGCGCTCCCCGGTGTTGCGGACCGTCGCCCGGACGACCGGCAACCCCTTGTCGGTACGCCCCGGCACCAGATCGTCGATCTCGAAGTCCGACGGTGGTTCACCGCCGGGCCCGACGTCGAGGTAGATCCGGATGCCCGCCCGGTTGATCTTCTGTACGGTGCCCCGGGTGGGATCGGGTGTGGTCGAGGCGACCGAGGCCCAGATCGCGCCGTACCGTTCGCCGCGTGGGGCCGAGGGTGGGATGTCGACGTTCACGCGAAGCGTGGTGGTGCTGTACGGCGGGGCGACGAAGCTGGGTTGATCGATATGGACCCACTCGGGCAGCTCGTTGGCGTTCGGGTCGGGTGACGGCACAAACTGGTTGTCCCGGATCTCCGCCGCGTCGACCGACATGGTGATCTTCTGGGACCGGGGGGAGTCGTTGGTCACCGCGAAGCGCCGGCTCATGGTGGCGCCCGGCGTCAGGTGATCCACGATGTACACCCGGGCGCGGGGGTCGTCGCGCCGGTCGGCCGACGCCTCCAGCAGCTGGATGCCGATGCTGCCCGAGGGTTCACCCCGCTGGTCGCCCCCGGTGTCCCCGTCCCCCTCCGCTGCGACGGGGACACCGGTGGCGGCGAGGAACAGCGCGACGAAGAACGGCGCGAGGAGCACGCGCCACCGCAACTGTGTCGCCGGGGTCATCGGATCAGGCGACCGAGTGGGTGATCGTGCCGGTGAACTGCCCGGCGACGGCGGAGAGCGGAACGGCGACGGTGAGCAGCGGGTTCCAGGTCGCCGAGTTGTTGCCGGTGTCGGCGGGGAGCACGGTGTGGCTGAACGCGGTGGCCGGCGTGTCCAGGGCCGTGCCGTCGGCCGGCGGCGGCGGGTCGCAGGGGCTCGCCTGGCCGGGGACGAAGGTGCCGCTGCCGGTGGTGGCGGTGGCGTCGCCCGAGCAGTAGTAGATGTCGCTGGCCGGGATGCTGGTGCCCGGGTCGGTGCCGGCGCCGGTGATGAAGGCGGTGCTGCTGACCGTGGCGACCCAGCTCGGGGTCGCGCTGGCCCGCAGGTCGTCGACGGTGATCGCGCCGAGCTGGCCGTACGCGAAGCCCCCGGGGGCACCGTCGTTGGCCAGGTCGACGGTGTCGGGGACGGTGATCTGCAGGGCCCCGGCGGTGACGTCGAAGGTGACAGTCGTGTCGCACGGGTCGCTGGCCACACAGGTGCCCGCGTACGCCGGTGTCGCCGTCAGGAGCCCGGCTGCCAGCGCCGCCGCCCCCACCACGGCGGCGAATGCGAGTCCTCGTCTCATGTCGTCTCCTTTGCCTTTGGTCATGGCGAATTGCCGACCTCAGACTAGGAACCGCTCGACCTTTTTGTCCTCTATACCGCCATTTGTGAAGAATGCGAGTGGGTGTTCGTTCTGCTGCCGTCGCCGATGGTCGGGAAGGCTCCGACGGGGTGGCGGGGCGGTCGGCGGTCGCTGTCGGGGGTGCGGTCGGTGACCGTCGGCGATGCCCGGCCGACACCCCGCGCCGCTACCGGGCCGGCGCGTGGGGCGGCCCGGTAGGGTGGGCCGGTCGTGCCTGTTCCGCCTTGATCGACCTTCCCCGGGGGCTCACGTATGAGCGATTCGTTCGCGCATCTGCACGTGCACACCGAGTACTCGATGCTCGACGGGGCGGCCCGGCTGAAGGACCTCTTCGCCGAGGCCAACCGGCTGGGGATGCCGGCGGTGGCGATCACCGACCACGGCAACATGCACGGCGCGAACGACTTCTACAAGCAGGCGATGGCCGCCGGCATCACCCCGATCCTCGGCGTCGAGGCGTACGTCGCGCCGGAGTCGCGCTACCACAAGGCCCGGGTCAAGTGGGGTCGGCCGGAGCAGAAGAGCGACGACGTCTCCGGTAACGGCGCGATCACCCACAAGACCATGTGGGCGCGCAACGCGCAGGGCCTGAAGAACCTGTTCACCCTCAACTCCCGGGCGTCCATGGAGGGGCACTACGTCAAGTGGCCCCGGATGGACATGGAGCTGATCGCCGAGCACGCCGAGGGCATCATGGCCACCACCGGCTGCCCGTCCGGCGCGGTGCAGACCCGGCTGCGGCTGGGCCAGTTCGACGAGGCGCTCAAGGTCGCCGCCGCCTACCAGGACATCTTCGGCAAGGAGAACTACTTCCTGGAGATCATGGACCACGGGCTCTCCATCGAGCAGCGGGTCCGCGAGGATCTGATCACCATCGCCCGCAAGCTGGACATCCCGCCGGTGGTCACCAACGACTCGCACTACACCCACGAGGCGCAGGCCGAGGCGCACGACGTGCTGCTCTGCGTGCAGACCGGCAGCAACGTCGCCGACCCGAACCGGTTCCGCTTCGAGGGCGGCGGCTACTTCGTCAAGTCCGCCGACCAGATGCGCGCGGTCGACTCCTCGGAGTTCTGGCAGCAGGGCTGCCGCAACACCCTGCTGGTGGCCGAGAAGGTCGACCCGAGCGGGATGTTCGAGTTCCACAACCTGATGCCGCGCTTCCCGGTACCCGAGGGGGAGACCGAGGAGTCCTGGTTCCGCAAGGAGACCTTCAAGGGGCTGGCCCGCCGCTACCCGGGGGGCATCCCCGAGGGGCACGTGGTGCAGGCCGAGTACGAGCTGGGCGTCATCAACCAGATGGGCTTCCCGTCGTACTTCCTGGTGGTGGCCGACTTCATCCAGTGGGCCAAGAGCCAGGGCATCGCGGTGGGTCCCGGTCGTGGTTCGGCGGCCGGTTCGCTGGTGGCGTACGCGTTGGGCATCACCGACCTGGACCCGATCCCGCACGGCCTGATCTTCGAGCGGTTCCTCAACCCCGAGCGGGTCTCGATGCCGGATGTCGACATCGACTTCGACGAGCGTCGGCGCGGCGAGGTGATCAAGTACGTGACCGACAAGTGGGGCGAGGACAAGGTCGCCCAGATCGCCACCTTCGGCACGATCAAGGCGAAGGCCGCGATCAAGGACTCGGCCCGGGTCCTCGGCTTCCCGTACGCGGTCGGTGACCGGATCACCAAGGCGATGCCCCCGGCGGTGATGGGCAAGGACATCCCGCTCACCGGCATCTTCGACCCCAAGCACCCCCGGTACGCCGAGGCCGGCGAGATCCGGGGCCTCTACGAGACCGACCCGGACGTCCGCAAGGTGATCGACACCGCCAAGGGCATCGAGGGACTGATCCGGCAGACCGGCGTGCACGCCGCCGGCGTGATCATGTCCGCCGAGCCGATCATCGACCACATCCCGCTGATGCGCCGGGACGCCGACGGGGTGATCATCACCCAGTTCGACTACCCGACCTGCGAGTCGCTCGGGCTGTTGAAGATGGACTTCCTCGGCCTGCGCAACCTGACGATCATCGACGACGCGGTCAAGAACATCCAGCTCAACCACGGTCGGGAACTCGACCTGCTGGGTCTGCCGCTGGACGACAAGCCCGCCTACGACCTGCTGGCCCGGGGCGACACCCTCGGGGTGTTCCAGCTCGACGGCGGGCCGATGCGTTCGCTGCTGCGGCTGATGAAGCCGGACAACTTCGAGGACATCTCGGCCGTGCTGGCGCTCTACCGGCCCGGCCCGATGGGCGTCGACTCGCACACCAACTACGCGCTGCGCAAGAACAACCTCCAGGAGATCACCCCGATCCACCCGGAGCTGGAGGAGCCGCTGCGGGAGATCCTCGCCCCCACCCACGGCCTGATCGTCTACCAGGAGCAGGTGCAGCGCGCCGCGCAGATCCTCGCCGGTTACACCCTCGGTCAGGCCGACCTGCTGCGCCGGGCGATGGGCAAGAAGAAGAAGGAGATCCTCGACAAGGAGTTCATCCCGTTCCGGGACGGCTGCCGCGAGCGCGGCTACTCCGACGAGGCCATCCAGGCCGTCTGGGACGTCCTGGTGCCGTTCGCCGGGTACGCCTTCAACAAGGCCCACTCGGCGGCGTACGGCCTGGTGTCGTACTGGACGGCGTACCTCAAGGCGCACTACCCGGCCGAGTACATGGCGGCGCTGCTGACCTCCGTCGGTGACGACAAGGACAAGATGGCGCTCTACCTGTCGGAGTGCCGCCGGATGCGCATCCAGGTGCTGCCGCCGGACGTGAACACCTCCGCCGGCCCGTTCACCCCGGTCGGCAAGGACATCCGGTTCGGCCTGGCCGCCGTACGCAACGTCGGGGCCAACGTGGTCGCGGCGATCATGCGGTGCCGCGACGAGAAGGGCGAGTACGCCGACTTCTACGACTTCCTGTCCAAGGTCGACGCGGTGGTCTGCAACAAGAAGACCATCGAATCCCTGATCAAGGCGGGTGCGTTCGACTCGCTGGGGCACACCCGCAAGGGCCTGCTGACCGTGCACGCCGACGCCATCGACGCCTTCGCCGACGTCAAGCGCAAGGAGGCCGTCGGCCAGTACGACCTGTTCGGGGCCGGCTTCGGTGACGCCGACACCGGCAGCACCACCGTGATGCCGACCATCGGCGACGCGGAATGGGACAAGCGGGACAAGCTCGCCTTCGAACGCGAGATGCTCGGCCTCTACGTCTCCGACCACCCGCTGTTCGGCCTGGAGCACGTCCTCGGCGCGGCGGCCGACACCACCATCGCCGCGCTGTCGGAGGAGGGCACCGTGCCCGACGGCGCGGTGGTCACCCTGGCCGGCATCCTCTCCGGCGTGCAGCGCCGGGTCACCAAGCAGGGCCGGGCCTGGGCCTCGGCGGCGCTGGAGGACCTGGCCGGCGGGGTGGAGACGCTGTTCTTCCCGAACACCTACGAGGTGATCGGCCAGTACATCGCCGAGGACGCGATCGTGGTGGTCAAGGGCCGGGTGGACCGGCGCGACGACACCCCCCGGATCATGGCGATGGACATGTCCATGCCGGACGTCACCAGCACCCCCGGCAGCAAGCCGGTGACGCTGACCATCCCGGTGCACCGCTGCACCCCGCCGCTGGTGGAACGGCTCAAGGAGACCCTGGTGCTGCACCCGGGCGACACCGAGGTGCACGTCAAGCTGCTCAACGGCGGCAAGGTCACCACCCTGCGGCTCGGCCCGTTCCGGGTGGCCGCCACCACCGCGCTGATGGGTGACCTCAAGAGCGTCCTCGGCCCCGCCAACGTGAGCTGACCCGCCGGGCGGTGGGTGACCACCGCCCGGCGGCCGGCGGCCAGGTCACTTGCCGCCGGTCACGATCCCCGGGTTGATGCACAGTCCGGGGGTGCTGCCGTTCTTCTCGGCGATCTCCAGGCAGCGGGACACCTTGTCGACCTTGACGTTGGTCTCGGTGATCTGCCGCTGGATGTCGGCGTTGCGGCGGTCCTGTTCGAGGTTGCGGGTCTGGGCGAGCTTGTCCTGGAAGGCCTTGATGTTGCCCTCGGTCTTGTCGTCGTGGTTGACCCGGGTGATGGTGACGGACAGGATGTCGACGTCGCCGGAGAGCCGGCCCTCGGCGTTGCTCCGGATGCTCTCGGCGAACGGCTTGAGGTCGACGTTCAGGTTCCCCGTCCGGGCGTCGATCTTCTCCAGCGGGTTGTAGGTGGCGAAGGCGTCGTTGACCGCGCTGTCGAGCTGCACCCCCACCCGCTGGCCCCGGAAGCTCTCGAAGTCGCCCTTGTAGTCCATGAACTGCTTCGGCGCGTTCTCCGGCTTGACCTGCCACTCGATCAGCACCTCGACGCAGGCGTCGGCGAGGGTGCCGGTGCGGACCCGGACGCAGTCGTCGCCGCCGATGTGGTCGTACTTCTGCCGGCCGGCGTCCCACTCGCCGACCTTCTGCCAGGGGGCGACCCACTTGAGCCCGGAGCCGGTGACCTCGCCGGTCGGTTTGTTGAAGCTGGTGACGATGCCGACCGAGCGGATCGGCACGGAGTGCGCGCTGGCGCCGATCCCGAACAGCAGCGCGCCGGCCAGGCAGCCGAGCGCGACCAGCGTGCAGGTGCGCTTGACGGCCGGGTACCGGGCGAGGAGCCGGACCGCTCCGGCGACCAGCGCCCCGACGGCGAGGATGACGGCGAACGTGAAGCCGACGGGCACGGGGCATCACCCTTCCGAGGGAGCGTCGTTATGTGGATCATCAACCTAGGTCAGCGGGTCAAGCCGGTGCCGGTCGGGTGGCCGGCGGGTGCGGGCCACCACCGGCGGATTGGTGCTGACCGGGCGCGCGGGGGTGTCACTAGCCTCGACGCATGGAGTTGGCGCAGGCACGCGAGCTGTGGCAGCCGGAACCCGGCTGGTTGAACACCGCCAGTTACGGGCTCCCGCCCGAGCCGGTCTGGACGGCGGTGCAGGAGGCCCTGGCCGACTGGCGGGTGGGGCGTACCTCCCACGAGGTGTGGGAGGAGGCCACCGGGCGGTCCCGGGAGGCGTTCGCCGGCCTGGTCGGGGTGCCGGTGACCGATGTCGCGGTCGGCGGCAGCGTGTCGCAGCTGCTCGGACCGATCGCCGCGGCCCTGCCCGCCGGGGCCACCGTGGTCGTCCCCGAGGTCGAGTTCACCGCCAACCTCTTCCCCTGGCTGGTGCAGGAGGAACGCGGCGTGCGGGTGCGCACCGTGCCGCTGGCCGGCCTGTGCGACGCGATCGACGCCGGCACCGACCTGGTCGCGTTCAGCCTGGTGCAGTCCGCCGACGGGGCCGTCGCCCCGTACGCGGAGATCGTGGCCGCGGCCCGCGCGCACGACGCGCTGGTGGTGGTGGACGCCACCCAGGCGTGCGGGTGGCTGCCGTTTGACGCGGCGCTGGCCGACGCGGTCGCGGTCGGGACGTACAAGTGGCTGGTGTCGCCACGCGGCTCGGCGCTGGCCTACCTGGCCCCGGCGCTGCGCGAGCGGATGCGTCCGGACGCCGCCGGCTGGTTCGCGGGCAAGGAACCGCTGTCCACCTACTACGGTCCGCCGCTGCGGTTGGCCGACGACGCCCGCCGGTTCGACGTCTCCCCGGCCTGGTTCAGCTGGGTGGGCACCGCCCCGGCGCTGGAACTGCTCGCCGCGCTCGGCCCGGCGGCGATCGGGGCGTACGACGTGGCGTTGGCGAACCGGTTCCTGGCCGGGCTGGGCCGGCCGCCGGGGGAGAGCGCGATCGTCGCGGTGGAGGTGCCCGACGCGCGGCAGCGGCTGGCCCGCGCCGGGCTCCGGGCGGCGGTGCGCGCCGGGCGGGTCCGGGTCGCGTTCCACCTCTACACCACCGAGGCGGACGTGGACCTGGCGTTGGAGGCGCTCACCGGCTGAACCACCGCACTTTTTTCCCGGCGGCGCATCCGAACCGCCCCGTCCGGGCGAACCCCCTGGTAACGGTGTCCTACCCGGGGGGTGCGTCTGGTGTTGTCGGATCCGATGCCGGTCGAGGTCGTCGAGACGGCCCACAAGCGGCTCTCGGCCGCCGCCGAGGACCTCGACGCGAACCTGGTCGCCGCGCTGGTGCTGGAGTACGCCGCCGACGCCGGGGTGGCGGCGGTGTGGGAGGCGGTGTGTTTGCCGCTGCTGGCCGGGCTGAGAGGGCGTGACGCCGCCGAGATCGCCGTCGAGCATGCCCTGTCCGAGGGCATCCGGATCGGGTTGGACGTGCACCGGCGGGTTCCCGGCCGCCGGTTGCGCACCGACGGGGTGCTGCTCGCCGGGGCCGAGAACGAGGCGCACTGCCTGGGCCTGCACGCGGTGGCCGCCGCGCTGCGCGAGCAGGGTCGGGGCTGCCTGCACCTGGGGCCGGCGCTGCCCTGGGTGGCGCTGGGCTCCGCCGTGCTGCGGGCCCGCCCGCGGAGCGTGGTGGTGTGGTCGCAGACGCCGGTCACCGGCCGGGCGTACCGCCTGGTCCGCTTCGGCCGCGACTTCCCGGGGGTACGGGTGTACGCCGCCGGGCCGGGCTGGATCGAACCCCTAGCACCCCCCGCGACCCGGTTGACCAGCTTTTCCGCCGCGCTGGCCGCCTGCGGGCCGCCGGCCTGACCGGGTGACCCGCACCACATCCGATACGAACCGGTGCCGTATCGAAACATGAGGCTCGTAAGGTGAGCACCGTTACGAGTCTGACCCGTTCCGTATTTCTGCGGCACGGGTGCAACCGGGGGGAGCACCGGAGCGTATGCAACCGCACGAGAACACCGGACATCCGAGACGATGGGCGATCCTCGGCGTGCTGGTGGTCAGCCTGCTCGTCGTCGTCCTCGACAACACGATCCTCAACGTCGCCCTGCGTACCCTGGCCGACCCGGTACACGGCCTCGGGGCCAGCCAGGGCGAGCTGGAATGGGCGATCAACTCCTACACCCTCGTCTTCGCCGGCCTGCTGTTCACCTTCGGCATCCTCGGCGACCGGGCCGGCCGACGCCGGTTCCTGCTCATCGGCCTGGTCCTGTTCGGCCTGTCGTCCCTGCTCTCGGCGTACGCGCAGAGCCCCGGCCAGCTGATCGCGGCCCGCGCCCTGATGGGCGTCGGCGGCGCGGCGATCATGCCGGTGACCCTGTCGATCATCTCCAACGTCTTCGACCCCCGGGAACGGGGCCGCGCCATCGGCGTCTGGGCCGGCGCGGTCGGCCTCGCGGTGGCGATCGGCCCGATCCTCGGCGGCACGCTGCTGGAGCACTTCTGGTGGGGCTCGGTCTTCCTGATCAACGTGCCGGTGGTGGCGCTCGGGGTCCTGCTGGTGGCCCTGCTGGTGCCCGAGTCCCGGGACCCCCGGCCGGGCCGGGTCGACATCCTCGGCGTGCTGCTCTCGGTTATCGGCCTGGTCGCGCTGACCTACGGCATCATCGACGGCGGCGAGCACGGCTTCGGCCGGCCGCTCGTGTGGGCCGCGATCCTCGGCGGGGTGGCGGTGCTGGCCTGGTTCGTCGAGCACGAGCGGCGCAGCGACCACCCGTCGCTGGACGTGCGGCTGTTCCGGGTGCCCCGGTTCGCCGCCCCGGTGGCGATCGTCGGGCTGGTCTTCTTCGCCGCCATGGGCGTGATGTTCTTCAGCTCGTTCTACATGCAGCTCGTCCGGGGCTACAGCCCGCTGGAGACCGGCCTGTTCTTCCTGCCGTTCGCCGTGGCCCAGCTGGTCTTCGCGCCGCGCAGCGCCGCCATGGTGCGCCGGTACGGCGGTCGGGCGGTCGCCACGGTCGGCCTCGTGCTGACCGCCGTGGCGCTGGCCGCGTTCGCCTTCATCGACGCCGCCACGCCGATCTGGGTGGTGCTGGTGGCCTTCTTCCTCCAGGGGGTCGGGATGGCGAACATCATGCCCCCGGCCACCGAATCGATCATGTCGGCACTGCCCCGGGAAAAGGCCGGCGTCGGCTCGGCGGTCAGCAACACCGTCCGCCAGATCGCCGGCGCGCTGGGCGTCGCGGTGCTCGGCTCGGTGCTCTCCGCGGTCTACCGGCAGGACATCGCCACGGTCGCCGACGCCCTGCCCGCGCCGGCCCGGGAGGCGGCCACCGAGTCGGTCTCCGGGGCGTACGCGGCGGCGGCACAGCTCGGTCCGGCGGCCCCGCGGCTGATCGCGGCGGCCAACGACGCCTTCGTCTCGGCCATGCACTGGGCGGCGGCGATCTCCGCGGTGGTGGCCGCCCTCGGCATCATCGTCGTGCTGCGCTGGATGCCGGGCCGGCCCGACGCGGCCGTCCCCGCCACGCCGGTGGCGGAGCGGGAACTGGCCGCAACCACGTAGGTTCGCAGGACGATGTCTGACACGAACCCCACCGCCGATGCTCCGCGGTCGCCCGGGCGACCGCGGAGCATCCGCGCGGACGAGGCCATCATCGAGGCTGTCCTCGACCTGCTCGCCGAGGGCAGCACCATCGAGGCGCTGTCGATCGAGGCGATCGCCACCCGCGCCGGAGTGGGCAAGGCCACCATCTACCGCCGCTGGCCCGGCAAGGACGCCCTCCTGCTGGACGCGTTGCGCCGGCTCAAGGGGGTGGTCGCCCAGCCGGCCGGGCACTCCGTCCGCGACGACCTGGTGCTGCTGGTCGGGGCCGTCGGGCACAACATCGACCCCCGGGCCGAGCGGATCATGCCGTGCCTGGTGCCCGAGGTGAACCGCAGCCCCGACCACTTCCAGCTCTACCAGAACATCATCGAGCCCCGGCGGAAGATCATGCGGGAGGTGCTCCGCCGGGGCGTGGCCACCGGTGAGCTGCGCGCCGACCTCGACATCGAGGTGGCGATGGCGCTGCTCACCGGGCCGATGCTGGTCCAGCGGCTGATGCGCTGGCACCCGGAGCTGGACGACCGGCTGCTCCCCGAGAGGGTCGTCGACGGCGTGCTCGACGGGCTGCGGGCCCGCTGAGCCCACCGCCGGGCGGCGTGTCCGCCCACCGGCGTGTCGGGGTGGACCAGTAGGGTGTCGAACACCCGTACTGTCAAGGGGCCTGGAGGAGACGGCGTGCGTGTGCTGGGCGTCGACCCGGGGCTGACCCGGTGCGGGGTCGGCGTGGTCGAGGGGGTCCCGGGCCGGCCCTGCTCGCTGGTCGCCTACTACGTCGTCTACACCGACCCCGCCGACGACCTGTCGTTGCGTCTGCTGCACCTGGACCGCTCGCTGACCGGTCTGGTGGCCGAGCACCGGCCCGACGCGGTCGCCGTGGAGCGGGTGTTCAGCCAGCACAACGTTCGCACCGTGATGGGCACCGCCCAGGCCAGCGGGATCGCCGTGCTGGCCGGGGCGCGGGCCGGGCTGCCGGTGCAGACCTACACGCCCAGCGAGGTCAAGGCCGCGGTGACCGGCTCCGGCCAGGCCGACAAGAAGCAGATGACCGCGATGGTCACCCGGCTGCTGCGGCTGGCCGAGCCGCCCCGGCCGGCCGACGCGGCGGACGCCCTGGCGCTGGCCATCTGCCACGTGTGGCGGGGCGGCACCCGGTCCAAGCTGGCCGAGGCCGCCGACCGGGTACGACGAGGAGGAGCACGATGATCGCCAGCGTGCGCGGCACGGTGACCGCGACCGGCCCGGACCACGCCGTGGTGGAGGTCGCAGGGATCGGCCTGGCGGTGCAGTGCGCCCCCGGCACCCTGGCCGAGCTGCGGGTCGGCCAGCCGGCCCGGCTCGCCACCAGCCTGGTGGTCCGGGAGGACTCACTCACCCTCTACGGCTTCGCCGACGACGACGCCAAGCAGCTGTTCGAGCTGCTCCAGACCGCCAGCGGGGTTGGCCCGCGACTGGCCCAGGCGGTGCTGGCCGTGCACACCCCGGACGCGGTCCGCAAGGCCATCGCCAACGCCGACACCGCCGCCCTGACCCGGGTCCCGGGGATCGGCAAGAAGGGCGCCGAACGGCTGGTGCTGGAACTGCGCGACCGGATCGGCCCGGTCCCGGTGGGCCCCGACGGCGCGGCCGGGGTGACCGCCGGCGCCTGGCCGGACCAGGTCCGCCAGGCGCTGGTCGGGCTCGGCTGGACGGCCGGCCAGGCCGACCAGGCGGTGGCCGCCGTGGCGGAGACCGTGGACGGGCCCACCCCGCCGGTGCCGGTCCTGCTCAAGCAGGCCATCCGACTGCTCGGCCGGACCCGGTGACCGGCGTGGCACGGTCCCGGCCGGGGCGGCCGGCATGAGCGGCGACGGCCTGGTCTCGGCGTACGCCGACGACGCGGAGCGGGACGCCGAGGTCAGCGTCCGGCCGAAGCGGCTGGACGAGTTCATCGCCCAGCACCGGGTCCGCGACCAGCTCGACCTGCTGTTGCAGGGCGCGATGCGGCGCGGCGCCCCACCCGACCACATCCTCCTGTCCGGGCCTCCCGGCCTCGGTAAGACGACGTTGGCCAATATCGTGGCCGCCGAGCTGGGCTCGGGCATCCGGGTGACCAGCGGGCCGGTGATCGAGCGCTCCGGCGACCTCGCCGCCATCCTGACCAGCCTCGCCGAGGGCGACGTGCTGTTCATCGACGAGATCCACCGGATCGCCAAGCCGGCGGAGGAACTGCTCTACAGCGCGATGGAGGACTTCCGGGTCGACGTGATCGTCGGCAAGGGCCCGGGGGCGACCGCGATCCCGCTCGACGTGGAGCCGTTCACCCTGGTCGGCGCGACCACCCGGTCCGGCCTGCTGACCGGCCCGATGCGGGACCGCTTCGGCTTCGTCGCCCACCTCGACTTCTACTCCCCGGCCGACCTGGAGGCGCTGCTGCACCGCTCGGCGCGCATCCTGGGCGTGCCGATCACCCCGGAGGGGGCGGTGGAGATCGCCGGCCGGTCCCGGGGCACGCCCAGGATCGCCAACCGGCTGCTGCGCCGGGTGCGCGACTACGCCGAGGTCCGGGCCGACGGCGTGGTCACCCTGGAGACCGCCCGGTCCGCCCTGACCGTGTACGACGTGGACGCCCTCGGCCTGGACCGGCTGGACCGGGCGGTGCTGACCGCGCTGGTCGACTCGTTCCGCGGTGGCCCGGTGGGCCTGTCCACCCTGGCGGTGGCGGTGGGGGAGCAGCCGGACACGGTGGAGGAGGTCTGCGAGCCGTTCCTGGTCCGCGCCGGACTGCTGGCCCGTACGCCCCGGGGGCGGGTGGCCACCGAGGCCGCCTGGCGACACCTCGGCCGCACCCCGCCAAATGGTACATTCGGTGTGGAAGCCCCCGCCGTGCCCGATCTCTTCTCGAACGCGCCCGATCCACCGTGATCTGAACGTGATCTGCGCCGCATTCGGCGTTCCCAGGTGCAGGGATTAGACTCGCCGCGGTCTGTACAGGATGTGAATATCCGCCTCCGCTCCGGCGCGCACGTGCCGGGACGGTGGCCAATGGGAAGGTCGCACACCGTGCTTTACGCAGCACAGTCCGGCGGAGGCGCCGGCAGTCTGACGCCGATCCTCATGATCGCCCTGCTCTTCGGGGTCATGTACTTCATGATGATCCGGCCGCAGCAGAAGCGCCGCCGCGAGGCTGAGGCCATGCAGTCCGCGCTCGGACCCGGTGACGAGGTCGTCACCATCGGCGGGCTCTACGGCACGGTCGTGGGTGTCGAGGACGACACCGTGCTGCTGGAGGTGGCCCCCGGTGTGCAGTCCCGCTACGCCCGGCCGGCCATCGCCCGGGTGGTCACCCGGGCCGAGCGCCCCGAGGCCGACGAGCCGGTCACCGAGGACGCGGAAGTCGTCAAAGAGTGAGGCCGCTACCCGCCCGGCACCACGGGCGGGTAGCGGCGGGACAACTGGATAGGTGGGCCGGTCCCCAGGGTCGGCACCCGCACCGTCCGCCCGACGCCACCACGTCGGCGGTGGTGCGCCGTGCCGTCGGTCGGGAGTGGCCCGCGCAGAGCACGTCGGGGCGGGAACCCCGCTCCGACCTCGTCGCCGCTGCGCCGGCGGCGCGACCGTTACAGGGAGACAGACAGCCGTGGCACCACCTCAGGGACAGATGCGCCCCGGGCGGCAGCTCGCCGTGCTTGGGTTCATCTTCGTCGTCCTCTATTCCTTGGTGTTCTTCTCGGGCGGTGCCAGCGGCGGCTGGAAGGACCGGCTGGAGCCGCGGCTCGGCCTGGACCTGATCGGTGGCACCCGGCTGACGCTGGAGGCGACCAACACCATCGACGGCAAGCCCCCGACGTCGGCCAACCTGGAGGAGGCCCGGCAGATCATCGAGAGCCGGGTCAACGCCTACGGGGTGGCCGAGGCTGAGGTGGTCACCGAGGGCAACCGGAACATCGTCATCTCCCTGCCCGGTGAGAACCGGGAGCTGACCGACGTCGGCAGCGCCGCGGAGCTGCGCTTCCGCAAGGTGCTCAAGGCCGCCGACGGCAGCGGCGCGGTCGCCGCCCCGGCGCCGTCGGGCAGCGCCTCGCCGGCCCCGTCCGGCAGCGCGTCGCCCGCCCCGTCGGGCAGCGCCTCGCCGAAGGCCTCCGGCAGCGCGTCGCCGAAGGTGTCCGGCTCGCCGAGCGCCGGTGGGCAGGGCGGCGGCGCCCCCGCGCCGAGCGCCAGCGCCTCCCCGTCCGGGTCGGCCTCGCCGAGCGCCCCGGCCGCCTCGCCCAGCGCCAGTGAGGCGCCGGTGTCGCAGAGCATCGAGGAGCAGCGCAAGGCCGTCGAGAAGAAGGTCGGCGCGGCCGCCTGGGCTGCCGCGAGCGGACTCCAGGCCCCGGCCGACCTGGCCACCAACCCGGCCCTGGCGGAGACGTTCAAGCCGTTCGGCGCGCTCTCCCCGCAGGAGGTCGCGGTACTGACCCCGCAGATGCAGTTCAACGTGCCGACCATCACCTGCGCCCAGCTCGACAAGCGGCCCCCCGCCTCGATCAAGGACGAGAAGCAGCAGGCGGTCGCCTGTGAGGGTGGCGCGGCGAAGTACCTGCTCGACCAGGCCAAGGTGCTCGGCACCGACGTCAAGGACGCCAACGCGGTCCTCGACCAGGCCAGCACCTGGGTGGTCAGCCTGAACTTCACCGGCGACGGCCAGTCCAAGTGGACCGAGCTGACCCGGGAGGCGTTCAACAACACCGGCGGCGGCTGCGACCAGACCGCTCTCGGCCAGGACGGCAAGTGCCGGGTGGCCGTGGTGCTGGACAACGAGATCGTCTCCTCGCCCGAGATCCAGGGCGTGCTGACGGGCGACTCGCAGATCACCGGCAGCTTCGACAACACGTCGGCCAACGCGCTGGCCAGCCAGCTGCGCTACGGCGCGCTGCCGGTCACCTTCGTGCCGCAGGAGCAGCAGAACGTCACCGCGACGCTGGGCGACAGCCACCTGCGGGCCGGCCTGCTGGCCGCCGGCATCGGCATGCTGCTGGTCATCATCTACTCGTTCTTCTACTACCGGCTGCTCGGCTCGGTCATCTTCCTGAGCCTGGTGCTCTCCGCGTTGCTGGTCTTCGGCGCGCTGGTGGTGCTCGGCCGGTCGATCGGCTTCACCCTCACCCTCGCCGGCATCGCCGGCATGATCGTCTCGCTCGGTGTGGCGGCGGACTCGTTCGTCATCTACTTCGAACGACTCAAGGACGAGATCCGGGAGGGGCGCAGCCCGCGCAGCGCGGTGCCCCGGGCCTGGATCCGGGCCCGCCGGACGATCATCTCGGCCAACGCGATCACCCTGATGTCCGCCGTGGTCCTCTACATCGTCTCGGTCGGCACGGTGAAGGGCTTCGCCTTCGCCCTCGGCCTGGCGACCGTGCTCGACCTGGTGGTCGTCTTCCTGTTCCGGCACCCGATCATGACGATGTTCGCCCGGACCCCGGCGTTCCTGTCGCCGCGGGTCAGCGGCCTCGGTCGGGCCCTGCCCGCCCGGTCGGCCGAGCCGGGCACCGCCCGCAACCCGCGCGTCAAGGAGGCCTGAGATGGCTAAGAGTGGTCTGGCGTCCCGGCTCTACCGGGGCGAGGCCGGTCTCAACATCGTCGGCCGGCGCAAGCTGTGGTTCACCGTCGCCGGGGTGCTGGTGCTGATCGCCGTGCTCAGCTTCGCGGTTCGCGGCTTCAGCCTGGGCATCGAGTTCGCCGGCGGCAACTCGTTCCAGGTGCCGGCCAGCGTCGGCACCCTGGAGCAGGCCGAGAGCAAGGTCGACGAGGCACTGGCCGCCGAGGGCGGCGGTGCCGAGGTGGTGACCGCGCAGAAGGTCGGCAGCACCAGCGGCGAGTACTACGAGCTGCGCACCTCGCAGCTCAGCGCCGACCAGGCCAACGCGGTCAAGGCCAAGATGGCCGACGAGTTCGGCATCAACGCCGACCAGATCAGCGGCAGCCAGGTCAGCGAGGCCTGGGGCAGCCAGGTCACCTCCCGGGCGCTGCTCGGCCTGGTCATCTTCGTCCTGGTGGTGGCCGCCTACCTGGTGCTGCGGTTCGAGTGGCGGATGGCGGTCGCCGCGATCATCTCGCTGTTCATGAACCTGATCCTCACCGCCGGTATCTACTCGCTTGTCGGCTTCGAGGTCACCCCGTCGACGATCATCGGGTTCCTCACCATCCTGGGCTTCGCGCTCTACGACGTGGTGGTGGTCTTCGACAAGGTCCAGGAGAACACCCGGGGCATCACCGCCAACAACAACCAGACCTACGGCGAGGCGGCCAACCTGGCGCTCAACCAGAGCCTGATGCGGTCGTTGAACACCTCGGTGGTCGCCCTGCTCCCGGTTGGCGGTCTGCTCTTCATCGGTGCCGGCCTGCTCGGCGCGGGCACCCTGAAGGACCTGGGCCTGGTGCTGTTCGTCGGTATGGCGATGGCGTTCCTGACCTCGATCCTGCTCTCCACCCCGCTGCTGGTGCTGCTCAAGAACCAGGACCCGCGGATCGACGCGCACACCAAGCGGGTGCTGGCCCGTCGGGGCGCCATCGCCCGGGGCGAGATCACCCCGCGCGGTGCGGCCCGGCAGGCCGCCGCCGAGGAGGCCACCGACGAGCCGATCGACCCGGAGGCGGCGGCCCTGGCCGGCAGCGCACCGAAGGTCGGCGCGCGTCCGGCGGCCAAGCGGTCGGCCGGCGCCCGGGGTGGCCGTCCCGCCGGGGGCGGCGGCAACCGGCCCGGTGGCGCGAAGCGGCGCTGACCGACGGGCTACCCGCCCCACGTCGAGTCGACGGCGTCCGCCATGCTGTGCGAACAGCGTGACGGACGCCGTCGTCGTATCGAAGGAGAGCCGACCACCGTGACGGAGACCCACAGCACCGGTGTACGCGGGGACAGCGGCCCACAGGTGGCCCGGCTGGTCGCCAGCCGGGTACTGGACGTGCCGGACTTCCCCAAGCCCGGGGTCATGTTCAAGGACCTGATGCCGTTGTTCGCCGACGGCGACGTGTTCCGTGAGGTGATCGACGGGATCATCGACCACCACGGGCGGGACAACTTCGACATCGTGGTCGGCATCGAGGCCCGGGGTTTCGTGATCGCCGCCGCGATCGCGTACGCGACCGGGTTGGGGGTGGTGCCGGTGCGCAAGGCGGGCAAGCTGCCCCGGCCGGCGTACGCGGCCTCCTACGCCCTGGAGTACGGCGAGGCGACGCTGGAGGTGCACCAGGACGCCTTCACCGCCGGGCACCGGGTGCTGGTGGTCGACGACGTGCTGGCCACCGGCGGCACCGCCGAGGCGACCCTCGGCCTGGTGGAGCGGGCCGGCGGCACGGTGGCCGGGTTCACCGTGCTGCTGGAGTTGGGCTTCCTGGGCGGGCGGGAACGGCTCGCCGGGCGTCCGGTCCATGCCCTGCTGACCGTTTGATTCCTGGGTCGTCCCGCCGACCTGGGACGGACCGTCCGGCGGAGCGGCACGGCACCTACCGTGCGGGTAGCATTGCCCATTGCTGACCGGACGGTCACCCGTCCGGGCGGTGGTCAGGTGCCGGCCGCAGGGCCGGCGGGCAGTGCCACCGACCCGGCGGCGGCCGGCGGGGAACACGCCGGCGTGACGGCCGGTTCGGCAAGTCAGGCGTCGGCCGTACGGTCGGCGTGGTCCCGGCGATCGGTGAGGAGGCCGGTGTCCCACGATGTCGTTCCTCCGGTGGAGGGCACGGTGCACCCGACAGGCGACGCTGACGGCGCGGTGACCGCTCGGAACAACGATCCGGCGGCCGGCCCGACGGGGGCCGGCGACCACGTCGGCGGTACGCCGGACGGCCTGGCGGTGGGGGCGTCTTTCGACGACGACCCGTCGCCGAGCGGTGGTTTCGCGCTCTCCAACGCCCCGACCGGTCGTCGGGTCCGGGCGCGGCTGGCCCGGTTCAACGCCCCGTGGCAGACCTCCCAGGTCAGCGAGGTGCTCGAACCGCTGATCGCCAGCCACCGGGAGAACCATCCGAAGGCCGACGCCCGGCTGCTCCAGCGGGCGTTCGACACCGCCGCGCGCTGGCACTCCGGCCAGTACCGCAAGTCCGGCGACCCGTACATCACCCACCCGCTGGCGGTGGCGACCATCCTGGGCAACCTGGGGATGGACACCACCACGCTGGTGGCGGCGCTGCTGCACGACACGATCGAGGACACCGAATACACCCTCGACCAGATGAAGGTCGACTTCGGCCCCGAGGTCACCCTGCTCGTCGATGGTGTGACGAAGCTGGACAAGGTCAAGCTGGGCGACGCGGCCAAGGCGGAGACGATCCGCAAGATGGTCGTGGCGATGGCGAAGGACCCCCGGGTCCTGGTGATCAAGCTGGCCGACCGGCTGCACAACATGCGGACGCTGTCCTTCCTGCCGGCCCCGAAGCGGGAGCAGAAGGCCAAGGAGACGCTGGAGATCCTGGCCCCGCTGGCCCACCGGCTCGGTATGAACACGATCAAGTGGGAGCTGGAGGACCTGGCCTTCGGCACCCTGTTCCCCAAGCGGTACGAGGAGATCCTGCGGCTGATCGGGGAGCACCAGCCGCAGCGGGAGTCGCTGCTCAAGCAGGTCACCCAGAAGGTCGGCACCGATCTCAAGGCCGCCAAGATCAAGGCGGAGACGACCGGTCGGCCGAAGCACCTCTACTCGATCTACCAGAAGATGATCGTGCGGGGGCGGGACTTCAACGACATCTACGACCTGGTCGGGGTGCGCATCCTGGTCGACACGGTGCGGGACTGCTACGCGGCGCTGGGGGTCATCCACGCCAACTGGCAGCCGGTGCCGGGCCGGTTCAAGGACTACATCGCGATGCCCAAGTTCAACATGTACCAGTCGTTGCACACGACGGTCATCGGGCCCACCGGCAAGCCGGTGGAGATGCAGATCCGCACCTACGCGATGCACCGGACCGCCGAGTTCGGCATCGCCGCGCACTGGAAGTACAAGGAGCACAAGGGCACCCAGATCGTCGGCCCTCCGGCGCACATCGACGAGATGACCTGGCTGCGGCAGTTGCTGGACTGGCAGCGGGAGGCCGCCGACCCGTCGGAGTTCCTCGACGCGTTGCGGTTCGACCTGTCCAGCCAGGAGGTGTACGTCTTCACCCCCAAGGGTGACGTCATCCCGCTGCCGACCGGGTCGACGCCTGTCGACTTCGCGTACGCGGTGCACACCGAGGTCGGGCACAAGTGCATCGGGGCGCGGGTCAACGGCAAGCTGGTGCCGTTGGAGTCGACGCTGTCCAACGGCGACGTGATCGAGATCTTCACCTCGAAGTCCGACACGGCGGGCCCGACGCAGGACTGGCTGAGCTTCGTCAAGAGTCCCCGGGCGCGCACCAAGATCCGCCAGTACTTCAACAAGGAGCGGCGTGAGGAGGCGATCGAGGCCGGTAAGGACTCGATCGTCAAGGCGATGCGTAAGCAGGGCATGCCGTTGCAGCGGATGCTCACCTCCGACGCGTTGATGGCGATCGCCCGGGACCTGCACCTCGCCGACGTCGCCTCGCTCTACGCGGCGGTCGGCGACAGTCAGGTGTCGGCGCAGTCGGTGGTGCAGAAGCTGATGGCCGCGTACGGCGGTGAGGAGGGCGCGGCGGAGGACATCGCCGAGACCGCCGTCGCCACCCGTCCGCCGCACAGCCGGCAGAACAGCAGTGACCCCGGCGTGGTGGTGCGGGGCGTCAGCGACGTCTGGATCAAGCTGGCCCGGTGCTGCACGCCGGTGCCCCCGGATTCGGTCTTCGGGTTCGTCACCCGCTCCGGCGGGGTCAGCGTGCACCGCGACGACTGCGCCAACGCCGAGGACCTGCGGGCCCAGGTCGAACGGGTGGTGGAGGTCAGCTGGAAGCTCACCTCCGCCTCGACGTTCCTGGTGGCCATCCAGGTGGAGGCCCTCGACCGGCACAAGCTGCTGGCCGACGTCACCCGGGTGCTCTCCGAGGAACGGGTCAACATCCTGTCGGCGACGGTCACCACCACCCGGGACCGGGTGGCGGTGAGCCGGTTCAGCTTCGAGATGGCCGACCCGAAGCACCTGGGGCACCTGCTGGCCGCCGTCCGCAAGGTCGACGGGGTCTTCGACGCCTACCGGGTCACCTCCGGCGCCTGACCGTCAGCCGCGTCCCCGGTCACCTGACACGGAAGCGCCCGCCGGCTCAGCCGGCGGGCGCTTCGTCGTACGGTGCTGGTCAGCTCTCGATGTCGCTCATCGTCAGCTTGGTGATGGTGACCTCCTTCTTGGGGTGGCCACCCCCCGCCTGCTGCGCGAACGCCTTGTCGTCGCCGGCCGCCCCGACCTGCTTGACCAGGTCCATGCCGGAGGTGATGGTGCCGAGCACGGTGTAGTTCGGGTCGAGCTGCGAGTCGCCGTAGACGATGAAGAACTGGCTGCCGGTGCTGCCCTGCCCGGCGTTGGCCATCGCGATGACGCCCTCCGGGTAGGGGGGCCGCTTGTCGGTCGGCAGGTTCTCCTCGGGCATGCTGTAGCTCGGCCCGCCGGTGCCGTCGGTCTGCCGCCAGCCCTTGCCGGTCGCGCTCGGGTCACCGCACTGGAGCACCTTGATGCCCTCGGTCACCAGCCGGTGGCACTTGGTGTTGTCGAAGAAGCCCTTGCTGGCCAGGTGGGTGAAGCTGCCGGCGGTGCACGGCACCTTGGTCCGGTCGAGCTTGGCGACGATCGGGCCCAGGTTGGTGTCGATCGTCATCGTCTGGGTGCCCTTGTTGGCCTGCTGGTTCGGGGGCATCCCGACGTCCTTGACCTGCGCCGGCCGGCCCTCCTTCGGCGCCTCGGTGTAGGCGCACTGCGAGAAACCCTCGGTGCCGGCGGCCTGCTGCTTGCTGTCGTCGTCGTCGCCACCGAGGCTGGTCGCCAACCAGACGGTGCCGGCGACCACGAGCACCAGGATGGCGGCGGCCCCGACGATCGCCTGCGTCTGCCGGCGCTTGCGGGCTTTGGCCGAACGCTCGGCCATCTCCCGCTCAAGTCGGGCCCGCGCCGCCGCGCGCTGCCGCTCTCTCGTGGACGTCACGGTCACTCCTCCTGGGCTTTCTCTGGCGCGGCGGGGCCGCAGGTACGGGTTGTGGGCCGGCTCAGCCGGCGCTCGGGCTGGCCGCCGGGGACGCGGCCGGGGAACCGGTCGCCGGTGCCGGGGCGGCCTGCGCCTCGCCGACGGTGAGCTTGCGGATCACCACGTCGGTCTTCGGCTTGACCTTGGCGCCCGCCCCGTTGTCCACGGTCGGCAGGGCGCCGATCTTCTCGACCACGTCGAGGCCGCCGGTGATCCGGCCGATGATCGGGTACGCGGGCTGGGCCGGGCTGGAGTCCTTGAAGAAGAGCAGGAACTGGCTGCCGTTGGCGCCCGGCGGGTTGCCGATCATCGCGACCGTGCCCTTGGGGTAGGTCGGCGGCTGCCCGGGTTGCGGGCTGGCCGAAGGGCTCGCCTCGGGCGCGGTCGGCACGTTCTCGTTGTAGAACGAGTAGCTGGGGCCGCCGAGCCCGGTGCCGCTCGGGTCGCCGCAGCGCAGCGCGCCCTCGGTGGTGATCTCGTGGCACTTGGTGTTGTCGTAGAACGACTTGCCGGCCAGGTGGGCGATGCTCGCCCCGGCGCAGGGGGCCCCGGCGAGATCCAGTTCGGCGGTGATCGGGCCGCCCTGGTCGGTGTCGATGGTCATCGTGCGTACCCCGGTGGTGGGCAGATCCTTGGTGGCCGGGGTGCCGACGTCCTTGAGGTTGGTGTTGGCTGCGGCATCCTGCGGCGTCCAGAGGCAGACGTCCTCGGCGGCCTTCGGCTCGGGGTCGCTGTCGAAGGCGCCCAGCCCCCACGCCGCACCGGCCACGATCAGCACCAGCACCACTGCCGCACCGACCCCGGCCTGGATCTGCCGACGCCGTCGGGCGGCGGCGGCCCGCCGGGCCAACTGCCGGTCGAGCTTCTCCCGCGCGAGCTTGCGCTGCCGGTCCCTGCTGGAAGCCACCCGTGCTCCCCTCCTCTACCCTGGTCGTCACCGGCGGTCGGGCCGTGCGCGCCCGCCGTGCCCGCAGGTGCGCCACGCCACACGCCCGCCAGAGTGTACGGGTACCTGCTGTGAAAGTGGTGTACGAGGGCCGGCCTGGGTTTATCAAAGTGCGTCACTGTGCCGTGCGGGGCCCGTGGTACGGGTGGGCGCGGATATCGGATCGCGCCGACGACTAGGCTGCCCAGGAGACGGACGACTGAGACGGAAGGGGAGCGGACGTGCTCGTGGCCGGCTTTCCCGCGGACGCCTTCGGCACCAACTGTTACGTGGTGGCAACCGCGCCGGGGGAGCAGTGCGTGGTGGTCGACCCCGGCATCGGGGTGCTCGACCGGCTCGACGCCGTGCTCGCCGAGCACCGCCTGCACCCGGCCGCCGTGCTGCTCACCCACGGCCACCTCGACCACACCTTCTCCGTCGCGCCGGTCTGCGGCGCACGCGGCATCCCCGCGTACGTGCACCCGGAGGACCGGGAGCTGTTGGCCGACCCGACCAAGGCGCTGTCGATGGACCTCACCGCGCTGTTCGGCGGACGGCTGCCGTACACCGAGCCCGACGACGTCGCGGAGCTGACCGACGGGGCGACGCTGGCGCTGGCCGGCCTGGAGATCACCGTCGACCACGCGCCGGGCCATACCGGCGGGTCGGTGCTGTTCCGGCTACCCGGTGCCGGCTCGCCCTGGGAGGCCGACCAGGTCTGCCTCTCCGGTGACGTGCTGTTCGCCGGCTCGATCGGCCGCACCGACCTGCCGGGCGGCAGCATGCCCCGGATGCTGACCAGCCTGCGGGAGAAGGTCCTCCCGCTGGCCGACGACACCGTCGTGCTGCCCGGCCACGGCCCGGCGACCACCATCGGCCGGGAGCGGGTGCGTAACCCGTACCTCGCCGACCTGGCCGGCCCGGACGGCGCGCGCCCCGCCGCGCCCACCCGCGGCCTCTAGCCGTTCCTCCGCGCCCGGCGCGGACCTGTCGATCCCACCGCGCCCGGCGCGGACCCGCAAGGAGTACGTCATGAGCAAGCCCACGCCCATCTCCGGCTTCCCGGAGTGGACCACCTCGCAGCGGATGATCGAGCAGTTCGTCCTCGACCGGATCCGGCACACCTTCGAGCTGTACGGGTTCGCCCCGCTGGAGACCCGGTCGGTGGAGCCGCTGGACCAGTTGCTGCGCAAGGGGGAGACCTCCAAGGAGGTCTACCTGCTGCGCCGGTTGCAGGCCGACGCGGACGGCCCGCCCGGTGACGACGCGCTCGGGCTGCACTTCGACCTGACCGTGCCGTTCGCCCGCTACGTGCTGGAGAACGCCGGCAAGCTCCAGTTCCCGTTCCGCCGCTACCAGATCCAGAAGGTGTGGCGGGGCGAGCGCCCGCAGGAGGGGCGTTACCGGGAGTTCCTCCAGGCCGACATCGACATCGTCGACCGGGACACCCTGCCGGCGCACTACGAGGCCGAGATGCCGCTGGTGATCGGGGACGCGCTGCGGTCGCTGCCGATCCCGCCGGTGCTGATCCAGGTGAACAACCGCAAGATCTGTGAGGGGTTCTACCGGGGCATCGGGCTGACCGACCCGGAGGCGGCGCTGCGCGCGGTCGACAAGCTCGACAAGATCGGTCCGGCGAAGGTGGCCGACCTGCTGGCCGAGACGGCGGGGGCGAGCGCGGCGCAGGCCGACGCCTGCCTGGCGCTGGCCGGAATCTCCGCGCCGGACGCGTCCTTCGCCGACGCGGTGCACGCCCTCGGGGTGAGCGATCCGCTGCTCGACGAGGGTGTCGCCGAGTTGGTCGCGGTGGTGGAGACGGCCGCCGCGCACGCGCCAGGGCTGTGCGTCGCCGACCTGCGGATCGCCCGGGGCCTGGATTACTACACCGGCACCGTCTACGAGACCCAGCTGGTCGGCTACGAGCGGTTCGGCTCGATCTGCTCCGGCGGCCGGTACGACAACCTGGCCAGCGCCGGGAGCGTGTCGTACCCGGGGGTGGGGATCTCGATCGGGGTGACCCGGCTGCTCGGGCTGCTGTTCGGTGCCGAGGCGCTGTCGATCTCGCGCAGCGTGCCGACCTGCGTGCTGGTGGCCGTCGCGGCCGAGGAGGATCGGGCGGCCAGCAACGCCGTGGCGGAGGCGCTGCGGTCGCGGGGCGTGCCGACCGAGGTGTCGCCGAGTGCGGCGAAGTTCGGCAAGCAGATCCGCTACGCCGAGCGGCGCGGCATCCCCTACGTGTGGTTCCCGGGAGGCGAGGGTCACCAGGTGAAGGACATCCGTTCGGGCGAGCAGGTGGACGCGCTGGCGGACCGGTGGTCGCCGCCGCCTGCGGATCTGACTCCGGTGATCGGCTGAGCCCGGGTTACTGGCGCGTACGCCGACGGGGACCTACGGTGGCGTAAGTTACGCCACCGTAGGGAGGGCCCCTGTGACCGAGCTGAGCCAGACCGCGCTGCTCCACGAACTCGAACCCGTGGTCGCCAAGAACCTCGACCGTCACCTGTCGATGGCCAAGGAGTGGTTCCCGCACGAGTACGTGCCGTGGAGCGAGGGGCGCACCTTCGACGGCCCGCTCGGCGGTGAGGCGTGGTCGGAGGGGGACTCGACCCTGCCCGAGGTGGCCCGTACGGCGCTGATCGTCAACCTGCTCACCGAGGACAACCTGCCCTCGTACCATCACCAGATCGCCAGCCTGTTCGGACCTGACGGGGCGTGGGGGACCTGGGTGGGTCGGTGGACGGCCGAGGAGGGCCGGCACGGCACCGCCATCCGGGACTACCTGACGGTGACCCGGTCGGTCGACCCGGTCGCCCTGGAGCGGGCCCGGATGGTGCACATGACCGCCGGTTACACCAACTCGCACGACTCGTCGATGCTGCGCTCGCTGGCGTACGTGTCGTTCCAGGAGCTGGCCACCCGGATCTCGCACCGCAACACCGGCCGGATCACCGGTGACCCGGTCTGCGAGGCGCTGCTGAGCCGGGTCGCGGCCGACGAGAACCTGCACATGGTCTTCTACCGCAACCTGCTCGGGGCGGCCCTGGAGGTGGCCCCCGACCAGACGATGCGGGCGATCGCCGAGGTGCTGGAGGACTTCCAGATGCCCGGTGTCGGCATCGAGGGCTTCACCCGCAAGTCGGTGACGATCGCCCTGGCCGGCATCTACGACCTGCGTCAGCACCGCGACGACGTGGTCGCCCCGGTGCTACGCCAGTGGGACGTGTTCAACGTCGCCGGCCTGGGCGCCGAGGGTGAGGCCGCCCGTGACCGGATCGCCGCCCACCTGGGCGGCTTGGAGCAGGCCGCGTCCCGGTTCGAGGAGAAGCGCGACGCCCGGGCCGCCAAGCTGGCCGCCCGCGCCTGACCTGATCGTCCCCTCCGGCGGTTTCACCGCACCCGTGCCTGCCCGCAGGTGCGCCCACGTCGCCACCCCCTGCGGGGGACGCGTCGGGTGTGCCGTGCGGCGGGCGCGTCGGTGTGCCGCGGGTGGGGACGGTTCTTCCGGTCCCGGCGCGTCGCCCGGGGTTGTGTCGACGTCGTGCGTCACCCCGATGCCCCGTCCGTCCCTCGGAGTCGGTGACTTTCGGTGATGGATCGACGGGTGTGACGCTCCGTCACTAAGCCGCCTCCCTCGTGTTCCTGCCCTTCCGCGCTTTGCTCTGCTGCTCTCGAAGCGACACCGGCCTGAACTGCCCTTCCTTGCAGCGTGCGGTTCGCTGGTCTTCTCATGCGTAGCTACCTGGTGTAGCTGTCGCGGTGGGGGCAGCAGAGCAAAGGGGTGGACCGTCGGGTGGCGGGGTCGACTGATGATCACTTTCGGTGACGGGTGTCGAGTGCTGCCGTTCTCCGCCGCCATCGGGCCTGCCGGCACGGGACGTCCTGGTCGGCGGCCCGGTCGTGGCGTGCCGTCCCGGCCGTAACCGGACCGCCCCGGTGTCCACCGGGTCCCGGACGGTGCGGAGGTCGGTCGGTGTGTCGACGGGATCGGCTGCGGTGCCTGCGGGACCGGGTGCGGCGGGCCGTCGGCGGTGGCTGCTTGGGCCCCGGCCGTTCGTGGGGGTGGGGGCGGGTCGGCGGAGGGTCTGACATGGATGTGTCCACGATGTTGCCTGACCGTCATAACCGCTGGTGGGGTGAATCCGGGCAAACGCATGTCTTGATTACGATCTTAAATATGTGAATACTTCAGTCACTCGGCCGGTTTCCCCAGGTCGGCCGGTTGTCCCCGGGTGTGTCTTCATGACGCCGCCCGTCACCCCCTTCCGGAGGTTGTTGCATGCGACCCACGAGGTCCTCACTCCGACACGCCGCCGCCGTCGCCATGGCCGGAACCCTGGTCACCGGCGCGCTCATGGGTGCCCCCGCCCAGGCGGCCCCCGCCTCGCCCGCATCCCCCGACGCCGCCGCCAGCCTGGCCGAGCGTCTCGGTGACCGCGCCGCCGGCACCTACGCCGACGCCACCGGCAAGATGGTCGTCACCGTCACCGACACCGCCGCCGCCAAGCAGGTCCGCGCCGCCGGTGCCGTCCCGAAGCTGGTCACCCGGGGCGCGGCCCAGCTCCGCTCCGCCACCGCCGAGCTGGAGCGGTCGGCCAAGATCCCCGGCACCGCGTGGTGGACCGACACCGCCACCAACCAGGTCGTCGTGTCGGTCGACAGCACCGTCACCGGCGCCAAGCTGGAGCGGGTCAAGGCCGCCGCCGCGCGCACCGGTGGCACCGTCCGGGTCGAGGCCGAGGCCGGCGTGCTCAGCACCAAGATCTCCGGTGGCCAGGCGATCTACACCGGCGGCGGTCGCTGCTCGCTCGGCTTCAACGTCCGCAACAGCGCCGGTCAGACCTTCTTCCTGACCGCCGGGCACTGCACCAACATCGGCTCGACCTGGTACTCGAACTCCGGCCAGACCAGCGTGCTCGGTACCCGTACCGGCACCAGCTTCCCGGGCAACGACTACGGCATCGTCCGGCACAGCAACGCCGCCAACGCGACCGGCAACGTGTCCCTCTACAACGGCAGCTTCCGGGACGTCACCGGTGCCGCCAACGCGTACGTCGGCCAGAGCGTGCAGCGCTCCGGCAGCACCACCGGCCTCAAGAGCGGCTCGGTGACCGCCACCAACGCCACGGTGAACTACGCCGAGGGATCGGTCTCCGGCCTGATCCGGACCAACGTCTGCGCCGAGCCGGGCGACAGCGGCGGTTCGCTGTTCAGCGGCAGCAGCGCGGTCGGCCTCACCTCCGGCGGCAGCGGCAACTGCACCCGCGGTGGCACCACCTACTTCCAGCCGGTCACCGAGCCGCTGAGCGTCTACGGCGTCAGCATCATCTGACCGATCTGCCGCATCGTCCGATGCACCAGCGGATCCTCTGATCCACCTTGCGCGAACGGGCCGTCGGGAACACCGGCGGCCCGTTCCGCGCGTCCGGTGGGCGGGCCGGCCTTGCTCACCCCGCAACCGGGCGGACCGGGCGGCTGACACAATGCGGGGGAACAGCCGTACCGCAGATGAGGAGACGCAAGTCGTGATCCGTACCCATGACGCCGGCAGCCTGCGCGCGACGGACGCCGGCACCACGGTGACGCTCGCCGGGTGGGTCGCCCGCCGGCGTGACCACGGCGGTGTCATCTTCGTCGACCTGCGCGACGGCTCCGGCGTGGTCCAGGTGGTGTTCCGCGAGGAGGACGCGCACGCGCTGCGCAACGAGTTCTGTGTCAAGGTCGCCGGCGAGGTGACCCGCCGCCCCGAGGGCAACGAGAACCCGGAGCTACCCACCGGCGAGATCGAGGTGACCGCCAGCGCGCTGGAGGTGCTCTCCGAGGCCGCGCCGCTGCCGCTGCCGGTGGACGACCAGGTCGAGGCCGGCGACGACATCCGGCTGCGCTACCGCTACCTGGACCTGCGCCGCAGTGGCCCGGCCAACGCGATGCGGCTGCGCTCGCGGGCCAACCAGCTCGCCCGCACCGTGCTGCACGAGCGGGACTTCCTGGAGATCGAGACCCCGACGCTGACCCGGTCCACCCCCGAGGGCGCCCGCGACTTCCTGGTCCCGGTCCGGCTCCAGCCCGGCAGCTGGTACGCGCTGCCGCAGTCGCCGCAGCTGTTCAAGCAGCTCCTGATGGTCGGCGGCATGGAGCGGTACTACCAGATCGCCCGCTGCTACCGCGACGAGGACTTCCGGGCCGACCGGCAGCCGGAGTTCACCCAGCTCGACATCGAGATGTCCTTCGTCACCGAGGACGACGTGATCGACCTCGGCGAGGCGATCGTCGGGGCGCTCTGGAAGGACCTGGCCGGGCACGAGATCCCCCGGCCGATCCCCCGGATCACCTGGCACGACGCGATGGCCCGGTACGGCTCCGACAAGCCCGACCTGCGTTACGGCCTGGAGCTGACCGAGCTGACCGACTACCTGCGCGGCACCGCCTTCCGGGTCTTCGCCGCGGCGATCGACGCGGGCGGCTACGTCGGCGCGGTGGTGATGCCGGGCGGGGCGGCGCAGACCCGCAAGGAACTCGACGGCTGGCAGGACTGGGCCAAGGCGCGCGGCGCGCGTGGCCTGGCGTACGTGGTGCTGGACGCCGAGACCGGCGAGGCACGCGGGCCGGTGGCCAAGAACCTCTCCGCCGAGCACCTGGGCGGCCTGGCCGACGCGGTCGGGGCCAAGCCGGGCGACGCGGTCTTCTTCGCCGCCGGCACGAACACCCGGGAGGCGCAGGAACTGCTCGGCGCGGCCCGGATCGAGATCGCCAAGCGGGCCAAGCTGGTCGACGAGAGCGCCTGGGCGTTCTGCTGGGTGGTCGACGCGCCGATGTTCGAGCGCACCGACGACGGTGGCTGGACGGCCGTGCACCACCCGTTCACCTCGCCGAACGCCGACTGGGTCGACCGGTTCGAGGAGTCCCCGGACCGGGCGCTGGCGTACGCGTATGACATCGTCTGCAACGGCAACGAGATCGGCGGCGGCTCGATCCGTATCCACCGGGGCGACGTGCAGCAGCGGGTCTTCGACCTGCTCGGCATCACCCCCGCCGAGGCGCAGGACAAGTTCGGCTTCCTGCTGGAGGCGTTCAAGTACGGCGCCCCGCCGCACGGCGGCATCGCGTTCGGCTGGGACCGGGTCTGCATGCTGCTGGCCGGGGCCGACTCGATCCGCGAGGTGATCGCCTTCCCGAAGACCCGGGGCGGCTTCGACCCGCTGACCGGCGCCCCGACCCCGATCACCGGGCAGCAGCGCGCCGAGGCCGGCATCGACGCCAAGCCCAAGCCGGCCGCCACCGCGTCCACCGGCACCGCCGGCCCGGCCGCCCCGGTTGCCGACCCGGTCTGACCCCCCCCACCCGGAGCCCGGTCCGGCCCACCCGGCATCGTTGATCAAGAGGTTTGCGTCATCATCGCTCTCCGAGGTGACGCAAACCTCTTGATCGTGACGGGGGAGTGGTGGGATGCGGATGCTCGTGGTGGGCGGAAGCGGGTTTCTCGGGGGTGAGGTGTGCCGGCGGGGGGCCGCTGCCGGGTGGTCGGTGGTGGGAACCTGCCACTGCGGCCGGGTCGCCGTGCCGGGCGTCGGGACACGTCGGCTGGACGTGACCGATCGGGACGCGGTGCGCCGGCTTGTGGCCGAGGTACGCCCGGACGTCGTCGTCGGGACCGCGTACCGTGCCGACGACTGGACGGTCACCGCCGACGGGGCGGCGCACGTCGCGTACGCGGCGGCCGAGGTGGGGGCGCGGCTGGTGCACCTGTCCAGCGACGCGCTGCACGGTGGACGTCCCGAACCCTATGGCGACGACGAGCCGCCCAGCCCGATCCACGTCTACGGTGCGGCGAAGGCGGCGGCGGAGACCGCGGTCCGGGCGATCGACCCGTCCGCCGCGCTGGTGCGTACCTCGCTGATCGTCGGGGAGGGTAGCAAGCAGATCCGGCTCTGCCGGGAGGCGCTCGCCGGGCGGGCCGTCCTGTTCACCGACGAGCTGCGCTGCCCGATCGACGTGACCGACCTGGCCGGCGCCGTGCTGGAGCTGGCCACGTCGTCGTACGCCGGGCCGCTCAACGTCGCCGGCCCCGACGCGGTCAGCCGGGCGGAACTGGGGTTGCTGGTCGCCCGGCGCGACGGGCTCGACCCGGGTGGGATGACGACCGCCACCGGGCGGTCGTCGGGATTGGTCCGCCCGACACAGGTACGCCTGGACTCCTCCCGCGCGGCCGGTCTGCTCCGGACCCGGCTGCGCGGCGTCACCGAACTCCTCGCCGGCTGACCCCGCCCGCCCCGCCTGACCCTCCGCCCCGCCTTGCCCTCCGCCCCATCGGGCCCAACGGCCCGCCTGGCCCTCTGTTCTGCCCGCCCCCGCCCACTGCCGCACCGACCGTGCGGCGGAGTCCGACCGGTCCGCCATAACTGTCGCACAGTTTCTATGCACAACTCTTGTGCATAGAAACTGTGCACAGGTATTGTGCGGTCATGGCGAACGACGGACCCACCCCCCGACCCGCGCCGCGCGAGGTGCGGATCGACAAGCGGCAGGTGCGGGTGCTGGCGCACCCGCTGCGGATGCGGCTGCTCGGCGCACTGCGGGTTCAGGGGCCCGCCACCGCCACCACCCTGGCGGAACTGCTCGGCACCAACACCGGCGCCACCAGCTACCACCTGCGGCAGCTCGCCGAGGTCGGGCTGGTCACCGAGGACCCTGACCGGGGGACCGGCCGGCAGCGCTGGTGGCAGGCGGCCCATGAGATCACCAACTGGGAACCGACCGACTTCGACGACGACCCCGACGCGCGGGCCGCGATCGAGTGGATCCAGGGCGACCAGGTACGCCTGCTCGTCGAGCACGCCGAACGCTGGTTCGCCACCCAGCACGAGGCGACCCCCGCGTGGCGGGACGCGATCGGCATGAGCGACATCTTCCTGACCGTCGCACCGGACCGGCTCGAGGCGCTCACGGCGGAGGTGTGGCAGGTGCTGGAGCGGTACCGCCGCGAGGCGGAACACGCGCCCGTCGACCCGCAGGCCCGCCCGGTGCAGGTGTTCCTGGCCGCCTACCCGCTGCTGGAGGGGCCCCGATGAACGCGCTCACCGTACGCCAGGTCCGGTTGCGCTACCTGACCCTCTACGGCCTGCGGTGGCTGCCCACCGGCCTGACCATCCCGGTGATGATCCTGCTGATGCAGGAACGCGGCCTGACGCTGTCCCAGATCGGCCTGGTCTCCACCGCCCAGGGCCTGGTCGTGCTGGCGCTGGAACTGCCCACCGGTGGCCTGGCCGACGCGCTCGGCAGCCGGGTGGTCCTGGTCACCGCCTGGGCGGTGAGCCTGCTGTCGCTCGGGCTGTTCGCGGTGGCGGACTCGTTCGCCCTGTTCTTCCTGGTCTGGGCCCTGCAGGGGGTCTACCGGGCACTCGACAGCGGCCCGCTCGACTCCTGGTACGTCGAGTCCACCCTGGCCGCCGACCGCGACGCCGACTACGAGCCCGGCCTCGGCTTCGCCGGCACCGTCGCGGGCGTGACCATCGCCGGTGGCGCTCTGCTCAGCGGCGGCCTCATCGCGCTCGGACCGGTCGGTCCGGTGAGCGCCCTGACCGTCCCGGTGCTGGTCGCCGCCGCCCTGCAGGCCGTCGCCCTGGTCGTCCTGCTGATCCTGCTGGTCGAGACCGGCCCCGCCCGGGGCGCCGGCGCGCTGCGTGCCTCGGTCGTGGCGGCGCCCCGGATGGTCGGGCAGGCCGTCGGCCTGCTACGCCGCTCCCGGGTGCTGCTGGCCCTGGTGTCGGTGGAGCTGTTCTGGGGCTTCGGCATGGTCACCTTCGAGTCGCTGCTGCCGGTCCGGCTCGCCGACGTGGTCGGCGACCCCGAGCGGGCGGCGGCCATGCTCGGCCCGGCGAACTCGGCCGCCTGGCTGGTCTCGGCGGCCGGCGCGGCGGCCACCCCGCTGCTGCTGCGCTGGCTCGGCGCCGCCCCCGCCGCCGGGCTGCTGCGGATCCTGCAGGGCGTCACCGTGCTCGGCATGGGGCTGCTCGCCGGGCCCGCCGGGGTGCTGGTCGCCTACCTGGCCTGCTACGCCGTGCACGGCGCATCCAATCCGCTGCACCTGGGGCTGCTGCACCGGCAGGTCGACGGGCCCTACCGGACCAGCGTCATTTCGCTGAACTCGATGATGGGGCAACCGGGGTTCGCCCTCGGCGCGGTGCTGCTCACCGCCCTGGCCGACCGTTCCGGGGTCGGCCCGGCGATGGTGGTCGGCGCGATCGCGCTGGCGGTGGCCGCCCCGCTCTACCTGCCCGCCTGGTGGGCCGGCCGCCGGGCCACCCCGGCCACGCCCGATGGAACCGGACCGGCGACCGGTCCGGCCGGAACCGGACCCGGGGCCGAACCGGCCGGGCCTGAACCGGCCGGGCCCGCAGCCGGGGGCGTCCAGCCGGTCGGCGCGGCGGCCTCAGCCGAGCCACACCGAGCTGCGCCGTAGCGTGCCGGTGAAGCCGAGCCGACGGTAGAGCCGCAGCGCGGCCAGGTTGTCGGCGTAGACGCCGAGCGCGACGTGGTCGTACCGGGCGAGCAGGGCCCGGGTCATCCCGGCGGTCAGCGCCGCGCCCAGCCCCCGTCCCCGCCGGTCGCGGGCCACGGTGAGCCCGGCGAGGAAGCCGATGTCGCCGCGACTGCGGTCCGCGCCGCAGGCGACCAGGCGGTCGGCCTCCCAGATGCCGTACCAGTCGGTGACCGTCGGGTCCTGCGGGCGCGACGAGGAGGTGGGGAAGGCGTCGTCGATCAGCGCCGCCAGCGCCGGGTGGTCCGTCCGACCGAGGCGGACCACCCGATCCTGCCCGGGTTGCCGGGGTGGGGCGGCGGTGGTCCAGAGGAAATCCCAGTCGTCGACCCGGGTCGCCGCGAACCGGTCGACCAGCAGCCTCCGGTCGGCCCGGGGAAGCTGCAGGTACTGCCCCGGGCGCACAGCCCCGTCGGCGACCAGCGCCGCGACCAGCCCCACCGCCGCGTCGACCGGGCCGAGGACGCCGCCGGCCCGGTCGGTCCCCGCCGCCGGGAGCAGCCAGGCCACCGCGCCGTCGCGGGCCCAGGCGCGGGGCGCGTCGTCGAGCCGCACCGCGTGCCGGACGAACGGGTGGTGGTCGGTGGCGGCGAGGACGGCCGCCCGGCCGGCGAGTTCCCGGTCGGTGTCGATCATGCAAGCAGCCTAGAACCCGGCCGGGCGGGACGCCCCGGCGACGCCGATCTCCACGATGGAGATTGACGAGTCGACCGATTGGGTACATCGGGGCCGACCTACTGGGACCCCCTACCGGAGGACATAACCATGCTCGCCATCCTCGCGGCCGTCGTGTTCGGCTTCGCGCTCCTGCTGGACCTGCTCAACACCAACTTCGGCGCCCCCGACCTGTTCAACTGGAACACCCTGGTCCTGATCGGCCTGCTGCTGCTCTCGCTCTACCTGGCCGGCGTCGGCAGCGGCCCGCGCGGCGGTGGCGGCGGCCGGTGGTACCGGGGCCGTCGGCCGGGCCGCGGCTGACCGCAACAGATCAGAACGGGCGCGGCCCACGGCGCGATTCCGGCGTCGTGGGCCGCGCCCGGTACTGTCTTCCTGATGGATTCCGACGCCCTCTTCTCCCTCGGTGCACCCGCCGCGGCGCCCAGCGCCCCCGCGGGCTCCGTCGGCGTCGACGACTTCGCCTCCGTCGGGCAGGACGCCCCGCTGCCGGTGCGGATGCGACCCGCGAGCATCGACGAGCTGGTCGGCCAGGAACACCTCCTCGCCCCCGGGGCCCCGCTACGGCAGCTCGTCGGCGGTGGCGCGGCGCTGTCGGTCATCCTCTGGGGCCCGCCGGGCAGCGGCAAGACCACCATCGCCCACCTGGTGGCCCGGGCCACCGACCGCCGGTTCGTGGCCATGTCGGCGCTGACCGCCGGGGTCAAGGACGTCCGGGCCGTCATCGAGACCGCCCGCCGCCAGCGCCGCTCCGGCGGCCCGCAGACCGTGCTCTTCATCGACGAGGTGCACCGGTTCAGCAAGACCCAGCAGGATTCGCTGCTCGCCGCCGTCGAGGACCGCACGGTCACCCTGCTCGCGGCGACCACCGAGAACCCGTACTTCTCCGTCATCTCGCCGCTGCTGTCCCGGTGCGTGCTGCTCACCCTCCAGCCGCTCGACGACGACGCCGTGCGCGCGCTGCTGCGCCGTGCCGTGACCGACCCGCGCGGCCTCGCCGGCACGCTCACCCTGGCCACCGACGCCGAGGACCACCTCGTACGCCTCGCCGGCGGCGACGTTCGCAAGGCGCTGACCGCGCTGGAGGCGGCGGCGGCCTCGGCGACCGCGCTCGGCGTCGACCGGATCGACCTGGCCACCACCGAGCAGGCGGTGGACGTGGCGGCCGTGCGCTACGACCGCGACGGCGACGCGCACTACGACGTGACCAGCGCCTTCATCAAGAGCATGCGCGGCTCGGACGTCGACGCCGCGCTGCACTGGCTGGCCCGGATGTTGGTCGCCGGGGAGGACGCCCGGTTCGTCGCCCGCCGTATGGTCATCTTCGCCAGCGAGGACGTCGGCATGGCCGACCCGTCGGCGCTGAGCGTGGCGACCGCCGCCGCGCACGCGGTGGAGTACGTCGGCCTGCCCGAGGCCCAGCTCAACCTGGCCCAGGCGGTGATCCACCTGGCGACCGCGCCGAAGTCCAACTCGGCCACCACGGCCCTCGGTGCGGCGATGGCCGACGTGCGGGCCGGCCGGGGCGGCGCGGTGCCGCGTGGGCTGCGCGACGCGCACTACGCCGGCGCCCGGGGGCTCGGGCACGGCACGGGCTACCGCTACCCGCACGACGACCAGCGCGGGGTGGTCACCCAGCAGTACGCTCCCGACGACCTCGTCGGGACCGACTACTACCGGCCCAGCGGGCACGGGGCCGAGCGGTCGGTGGCCGCCCGGCTGCCCCTGCTGCGCCGGATCGTCCGGGGGCTGTCCGCCCCGGCGACGCGCCCCGACGGTCCGGTGCCGGTGGTCAACGGCCGGCATCCGTCGGGCACGGGGCACGCCGGTGGGGCGGACGAGGACGGCGGCGACGCCGCCGGGGAGGTTCGGCAGTGACATCGCGAGGTGGGGAGCAACCGCAGGACGGTCCCGACGAGCGGCGTGAACCTCGCGCCAAGGGACGTCGGTGGGGTCGTGGGCGGGGCGGCGACGAGACCCCGCCCGAGCCGGTCGGCGAGGATTTCGGCTGGATCGACGACCTGCGTACGGCGAAACAGCAGCGCACCGAACTCGGCCCGGAGGGCGGCCCGGTTCCGCCCGTGCGCCCCCCGGCCGCGCCGCCCGTCGGCCGGGGGGCGGTCGCGCCGCAGTCCGGGCCGGTCGCGCCGCGCGTCGGTCAGCCGGTGCACCGCCCCGACTCCGCCGCTGCCCGCCCCGCGCAGCCGGATCGCCGACCGCACCCGACGCCTGCCGGGACCGGACCGGAGCCGGCACCGCCGGGCGCCCGGCCGCAGTCCGGGCCCCCGGCAGCCCCGTTCCCCGGTCAACCGGGTCCGCGCCGGGAGCCGACGGCCCCCGGTGTCGCCCGCCCGCCGCAGCCCGCAGGCCCGGCCGAGCCGCCACCGGCCGGGATGACCCGGCCGGGTCCGGTGCCGGCCGGTGGCGGTCCGGTCCGGCCCGGACGGTCGGTCGCCCACTCCGACGGGCCGCCGCAGCACCCCGCCGGCCCGGCTGCCCCGCCGGTCCGTGGGCCGGGCTGGCCCGCGACCCCCGAACAGCGTCCACGCCCGGGTGCGGGGCCGTGGCCGGACCCGGCACCGCCCGGCCGGCCGGGCCCGCAGCGGCCCGAGGAGGCGTCCCGCCCGGACTCCACCACCGGTGGCACCGACCCGGTCCGGGCCGCCGTCCCGGCCCCGGGCCGTGCGTCGGTCCCCGGCACCGGGCCCGGCCGGGCGACGCCCCCGGTCGGTCAGGCCTCCCCGTCGGGTCAGGCACCCCCGGTCGGTCAGGCACCCCCGTCGGGTCAGACACCTCCGCGGGTTCAGGCACCTCCGGTCGGCTGGGCCGGCCCCGGCGGTACGGCCTCCGGCGTCGCGACCCCCGCCGAGCCGTCCCTGCGCAACCGCCGGACGGTGCCGGATGACCGGCCGAGAGGCCGCCGGGCGGCACCGGTCGAGCCGGCCAGGCCCGGCCCGGGTTCCGCCCCCGTCGGCGTCGACCCGGGCGGTGCCCCCCGGGCCGGGGCGGGTACCCCGACCGGTGCCGGACTGCTGCCGGACCCGTCGGCCGGTGGCCCACGAGCCGCCGCCGTGGCACCGGTGGGCCCGCGTCCCGAGGCGACCGCACCCGGTACCCCGGGCCGGCCCGCTGACGCGGCGACCGGCGCGGGCCGGGAGCCCGCGGACCGGCCGGCCGGCGAGCGGGGTGGCCGCCGTCGCGCGGCCGAGCCGGACCAGCCGCTGGTGCCGCTGAGCGGCAACGCGCCATCGCTGCCCGAGGCCGCGCCGGGCGCGCCCGCCGCCCCCTCCGTTCCGGGTCGACCCGGTTCGGCCGCCCGGGACGACAACGGGCGTCGCCGCCCGCCCACCGACGTCGCCGCACCGCCCGGCCGGCGGGCCCGCCCCGACGACGGGCCGGCCGTCCACCGCCCCGAGCCCGCGGGCGACGCACCCGTGGGTCGCCGGGCCCGCCCCGACGACGAGGAGCCGTCGGGCGGATGGCGGCACCCGGTCGGCACCGACGCCCCCGGTTCCCGGGCCCGTCCGGACGCCGACGAGGTACCGGGCCGGCGGAGCCGATCCGACGAGGGCGGGACGGCCGGCCAGCCGACGGTCCCGCCGGCGCCGGGCGACCGGCCCCGGGGCGACCGTCCGGAGCGCCCGGCCGACTGGCTGCGCCAGGCCGGGCGCACCTCGCACACCGACCCCGCCCTGCGGGTGCTGAACCGGTCGACCCCGCCGCCCGGCCGGCCGGACCCGTCGGCGGCGGCCACCCCGGCCTCCCCGACCCGTCGGGGTGGCCCGGAGACGACAGGCGTCCCCGTCGGGCCGTCCTGGCCCGATCAGCCCGGCCCGACCCGGGCGACGGACCGGCCGAACCCGCCCGAGGGGGCTCCCGGCCGGCCGACCGGCCCCGGGCCGCAGGGGCCCGACCGTCCCGCCCGGGGTACCCACTCCGGTTCCGGTCCGTCACCGGAGCCGACCCGGGGACAGCGTCCCGGTGCCGCCGGGGCGGTGCCCGGGGATCACCGGGCCGGTGGCCCGTCTCCGGTACCCGGCAGCGCGCCGGTGCCGGGTGGCCTGCGTGCCCATGGCCCCGGCGGTCCTGACGGCCCCGGCCTCCCCGGGGGCCGGGGCACCCCGTCCGGTGGGCCCCGGACCGGTGCCACCGCGGCCGTGCCGGTGCCCGGCGTCGCGCCGGTCGCCGACGGCCCGCGTGCGGCGGCGTCCCCACCGGTGGCCCGCCCGACCGGTGCCACCGGTCCGGACGCGGCCGCCGCGGCACCCACCTCCGGCGCTCCCCGGGTCGGCGTTCCGGTCCCGAACGCCCCCCGCCCAGCCGGGCCCCCCGGTGGCGGCCCCCGCCCCGATGTCCCGGGCCCGGGCGGCCCGCGGCTCGGCGAGCCCGATCCCCGGGCCCCGCGCCCCGGTGCCCCGTCGCGCGGCACCGCCCGCCCGGACACCCCAGCCACCGGCACCGCCCGTCCGGCCACCGGGGTGGCCCGTCCGGACGGCCCGGCCGCCGGTGCCGCGCGCCCGGTCACCGGCGTGGCACGTCCGGCCGCCGGTACCGCGCGTGTGGACGGTCCGGCCGGTCCGGCCGGTCCGGCCGCCGGCACCGTGCGTCCGGGCGGCCCCGCCACCGGCACCGCGCGTCCACCCGTACCCGCCGACGACCCGCGTCGTGTGGCGGGACCGGAGGGGGGCCGACGGCCCGGACCTGCCGCCGATGCCGCCCCCCGGCCCGCCGGTGCGGGCGGGGTCGTCGCGGCGGCGGCGGTGGCCCGGGCCACCGCGCCGGGCGTACGGCCGGAGGAGTCCGTCGGCCGGGCGGCTCCGCCGGTGCGTCCCGCCGACCGGGCGGAGGCGGCGGGTTCCGCCGCCGTGCCACCCACCGCCGGCCGGGTCGACGGGCCGGGTGTGGCCCGGGTGACCTCCCCGCAGGAGGCCCGGTCCGATTCCGACGGTCCGTCCGGCGGGCCGTTGCGCCCCGCCACCGGGGGCGACGCGTCCGACGTCGACCCCGACGCGCCGACCGGCACCGAGCCGCGACGCCGGTCGGGGGAACGGCGTCGGCTGCGGCTGGGAGTCCTGGTGCTGGTCAGCGTGGTGCTCCTCGGGGCGCTCCCGCTCTATTTCGGGATGCGGACGTTGAGCCGGGATCCGGTCTTCGACACCCTCGACGAGTTGGGTGTGCCCGGCTGGGCGACGGCGAAGACGGTGGACAACGTCAGCGGCAGCCGCTGGTGTCTGCAGGACTGCCGGTTGCGGGAGCGCACCGTGGAGTCCGACCGGGCGCCGGAGGAGACCGCCCGGGTCTACGAGCAGGCGCTGCGGACGGAGGGCTGGCGGCGCTGGGAGGTCACCCGCTGCCCGGAGCAGCCGGCCAAGGGCAGCTACACCTGCTGGCGGCGCGACGAGTTGACCCTCGACCTGTGGGTGCGGGAGCCGACCTGCGCGGCACCACAGGCGAGCGGTGACCCGGCGGTGCCGCCGGCCACCCCGGTCCCCCCCGCAGCGGGGGAGTGCACCGGTTCGTTGGTCTCGGTGAAGGTCCGTAACGCGATCGACGACGAGCGGACCCGGCCACAGCCGAGCACCGACCCGTCACTGACCGGTGAGGACCCGTTCCCGACGATTACCGATGATCCGCTCGGCGATCTGACACGCTCACCATCCTGAGCCGGTTTCCATCACGGACGGTAGGGTCTGGGGCTGGCAGGCCCGCCTGCTCCCGATGGCCCCGTGCGGGTCACGCCGCGACGGCGGGGATCCGGGTCGCGTGTTCCGGGGCGTCGGGCCCCGGAACCCTGCTTGAGGAGGACTTGCGTGGATGGTGGACAGATCGCTGCGCTGATCGCGGCCGGCGCGTTCCTGATGCTGGTGCTCGTGCTGGCGGTGCCGATCCTGCGGCTGCGGCACACCGTGGACGCGACGACCCGGATGATCAACGACCTCAACGAGCAGACCGCTCCGCTGCTGGGGGACGTGAACACCACGGTGAAGAACGTCAACGTCGCCCTGGAGCAGGTGCAGACCTCCCTCGACGGGGTGAACCTCCAGCTCGCCAAGGTCGACACGATGACCAGCCACGCGCAGAACGTCACCGCCAACGTGGCGAACCTGGCCACCGTCGTCTCGGCCGCCGCGGCGAACCCGCTGGTGAAGGTGGCGGCCTTCGGGTACGGCGTCCGCCGGGCCGCGTCGGCGCGGCGGACCGCGGAGACCGAGCGTGAGGTGCGCGACACCATCAAGCAGCAGCGTCGGGCCGCCCGGCGCGGCAACCGCTGACCCCGGGCCGGCGGCGCACAGGAGGATAGGGACATGAGGCGACTTTTCTGGCTCGGTATCGGGCTGGCCGTGGGCGTGGTGGTGGTCCGTAAGGCCACCCGGACGGCCCAGGCGTACACCCCGGCGGGCATCGCCAGTGGGCTGTCCGAATCCGCTGGCGGTCTGGTCGAGTCGCTGCGTAACTTCGTGGAGGACGTACGGATCGGGATGGCCGAGCGCGAGCAGGAGATCCACGAGGCGTTCGCCCGGGGTGAGGCGTTCGACGACCAGTTCGCCGAGCTGCGGGAAGACCCGCGTATCGGTGACCGAGAGATCTTTCCGGAGGAACCCCAGCGATGAAGACGGCGGAGATCAAGCGGCGGTACCTCGCCCACTTCGAGGCGAACGGGCACACCGTGGTGCCGTCCGCTCCGCTGCCCGCCATCAGCGATCCGAACCTGCTGTTCGTCAACGCCGGCATGGTGCAGTTCGTCCCGTACTTCCTGGGGCAGCAGACCCCGGCGTACCGGCGGGCGGTGAGCGTGCAGAAGTGCCTGCGCACGCCGGACATCGACGAGGTCGGCAAGACCAGCCGGCACGGCACGTTCTTCCAGATGAACGGCAACTTCTCCTTCGGTGACTACTTCAAGGCCGGGGCGATCCCGTTGGCCTGGGACCTGGTCACCAAGCCGGTCGCCGAGGGCGGGTACGGGCTGGACGGCGAGCGGGTCTGGCCGACGGTCTACCTCGACGACGACGAGGCGTTCGAGATCTGGCGGTCGGTGGGGGTGCCGGCCGAGCGGATCGTGCGCCGGGGCAAGGCGGACAACTTCTGGTCGATGGGCATTCCCGGCCCGTGCGGCCCGTGCTCGGAGCTGTTCTACGACCGGGGTCCGGAGTACGGCCGCGAGGGTGGCCCGGCGGTCGACGAGGACCGCTACATGGAGTTCTGGAACCTGGTCTTCATGCAGTACGAGCGGGGTCCGGGCAGCGGGAAGGAGGACTTCCCGATCCTGGGCGACCTGCCGGCGCAGAACATCGACACCGGCATGGGCCTGGAGCGGATGGCCTCGATCCTGCAGGGCGTGGACAACCTCTACGAGATCGACGAGGTGCGGCCGATCCTGGACCGGGCGGCGGAGCTGACCGGCAAGCGGTACGGCGCGCACTCCGGGCACGTGGCGAGCGAGTCGCACCCGGACGACGTACGGCTGCGGGTGGTCGCCGACCACGTGCGCACCGCGCTGATGCTGATCGGCGACGGGGTGACCCCGAGCAACGAGGGGCGTGGCTACGTGCTGCGCCGGATCATGCGGCGGGCGATCCGGGCGGTGCGGTTGCTGGGCTGGCAGGAGCGGGCGTTGCCGGAGCTGCTGCCGGTGGCCCGGGACTGCATGTCCCCGTCGTACCCGGAGCTTTCGGAGGAGTTCGACCGGATCTCCCAGTACGCCTACGCCGAGGAGGACGCGTTCCTGTCGACGCTGCGGGCGGGCACGACGATCCTGGACACGGCGATCGCCCAGACCCGGTCGGCGGGGAAGCCGGCCCTGTCCGGGGAGAAGGCGTTCCAGCTGCACGACACGTACGGCTTCCCGATCGACCTGACCCTGGAGATCGCGGCCGAGCAGGGCCTGCAGGTCGACGCGGAGGGCTTCCGTCGGCTGATGGCCGACCAGCGCAGCCGGGCCAAGGCCGACGCGCAGGCCCGTAAGACCGGGCACACCGACGTGTCGGCGTACCGGTCGGTGCGCGACGACGGCGGTGAGGTGGAGTTCACCGGCTACACCGAGTTGCAGCGGGAGTCCCGGGTGCGGGCGCTGCTGCGCGGTGGCGCGACGGTGGGCGCGGCGGTCGAGGGGGAGACGGTCGAGCTGGTGCTCGACACCACCCCGTTCTATGCCGAGGGCGGCGGTCAGCAGCCCGACCAGGGGCTGATCACGGTCGGCGCCGGTCAGGTCGAGGTCTTCGACGTGCAGCAGCCGGTGCCGGGGCTGATCGTGCACCGGGCGAAGGTGGTCCGGGGCGAGGTGCGGGCCGGCGAGACCGGTTACGCCGAGATCGACGTGACCCGCCGCCGGGCGATCTCCCGGTCGCACACGGCGACCCACCTGGTGCACCAGACGATGCGCAACTTCCTCGGTGAGTCGGCGACCCAGGCGGGTTCGTTGAACGCGCCGGGCCGGCTGCGGTTCGACTTCAACACCCCGACGGGGGTGTCGCCGAGCGTGCTGCACGACGTGGAGCAGCAGGTCAACGAGGTGCTGCTGGCGGATCTGGAGGTCAACGCCTTCATCACCACCCAGCAGGAGGCGCGGCGGATCGGCGCGATGGCGCTGTTCGGCGAGAAGTACGGCGAGCGGGTCCGGGTCGTCGAGGTCGGCGACTACGCCCGGGAGCTGTGCGGCGGCACCCACGTGGCCCGGTCGGCCCAGCTCGGCCTGGTGAAGATCCTCTCCGAGGCGTCGGTGGGTTCCGGGGTGCGCCGGATCGAGGCGCTGGTCGGGATGGACGCGTTCGGCTTCCTGGCCCGTGAGCACCTGCTGGTGTCCCGGCTGGCGGAGCTGTTCCGGGTGCCCGGTGAGCAGGTCGCCGACCGGGTGGAGCAGACCGTCACCCAGCTGCGTGACGCCGAGAAGGAGCTGGAGAAGCTCCGCGCCCAGCTGGTGCTGGGCGGGGCGGCGGCGCTGGCCGGGCAGGCGAAGGACGTCCGGGGGGTGGCGTACGTCGGCACCGAGGCGCCGGAGGGCGCGGCCGGCAACGACGTGCGGACCCTGGCCCAGGAGATCCGCGGCAAGATCGATCCGGCGCGGCCGGCCGTGGTGGCGGTGGCGGCCCGATCGAACGGCAAGGCCTCCCTGGTGGTGGCCGTGAACGCGGCGGCCCGTGGGCGTGGCCTGGCGGCGAACGACCTGGTCAAGGCGGCCTTCTCCGGGCGTGGCGGAGGCAGCCCGGACGTGGCGCAGGGCGGTGGCCTGCCCGCCGCCGAGGCGTCGAACCTGCTGCTCACGGTCGAGAAGACGATCGCCGACGCGTGACGGAACAGCACCCGAGCCAGGGCGGACCCGAGCTGGTCCGCCCTGGCTCGTCACCGGGGAGGGTGACCATCTGTGAGTGAGTCGTCCCGTGGGGTCCGGTTGGGCGTCGACGTCGGGCAGGTCCGGGTGGGGGTGGCCCGGTCCGATCCGCACGGCATCCTGGCCACTCCGCTGGTCACGCTGGCCCGGGACCTGACCACCGGACCGGACGCGGTGCCCAGCGACCTCGCCCAGCTCGCGCAGCTTGTCGTCGAGCACGAGGCCGTCGAGGTCGTCGTCGGCCTGCCGGTCAACCTGGCCGGTCGGCACGGCCCGGCCGCCCAGCACGTGTTGGCGTACGCGGGCCGGTTGACCGGGGTGATCGCCCCGGTTCCGGTGACCCTCACCGACGAGAGGATGTCAACTGTCGTCGCGTCTCGTAGGCTTGCCGAGCGTGGCGTCCGGGGAAAGCGCCAACGTGCGGTGGTGGATCAGGCCGCCGCGGTCGAGATCCTGCAGAGCTGGCTGGAAGCGCAGCGGAGGCGGACGGAATGATCGACGATCTGGACCTCGGGTTCGACGAGCAGGAGAGGGGGGAGAAGGGCCGGCACCGGCGCGGCTTCGTCAACCGGCGCAACGGCACGTCGGGTGGCCGCAAGTCGGGCGGCGGGCTCGGAAAGACCATCTTCGCCCTGTTCATGGCCCTGGTGCTGCTGGGTGGCATCGGCGGTGGGGCCTTCTACGGCTTCGACCGGATCCGTAACCACTTCATCACCCCGGACTTCGACGGGCCGGGCAGCGGTGAGGCGCTGGTCGACGTCAAGCAGGGCGACACCGCCACCGACATCGGCAACTCCCTGTACGACGCCGGTGTGGTCAAGAGCACCAAGGCCTTCGTCGAGGCGGCCGACGACAACGCGCTCAGCAAGAACATCCAGGTCGGCCGGTACAAGGTCAAGAAGGAGATGCGCGCCACCGACGCGCTCGCCCTGCTGCTGGACCCGAAGAGCCGGGTGGTCAACGGGGTCACCATTCCCGAGGGCATGATCACGCTGGCCATCTACGACCTGCTGGCCAAGGAGACCAAGATTCCGGTCGCCGAGTTCAAGGCCGCCGCGAAGGACCCGGTCAAGTTGGGCGTGCCGGAGTTCTGGTTCAACCGCAAGGACGGCAAGAAGGGCCCGCGCAGCCTGGAGGGCTTCCTCTTCCCGGCGACCTACGAGCTGCCGCCGAAGGCGACCGCCCCGCAGATACTGTCGCTGATGGTGGACAAGTTCCTCGACGTGACCGGGGGGATGAAGTTCGTCGAGACGGTCGAGGCCGACCGGGGCATCTCGCCGTACGAGGCGTTGATCACCGCGTCGATCGCGCAGGCCGAGTCGGTCAACCACGAGGATATGCCGAAGGTGGCCCGGGTGATCTACAACCGGGTCTACACCGACCGCTACCACTGCAAGTGCCTGGAGATCGACAGCGCGATCAACTACTGGCTGCGGTTGCAGGGCAAGAACCCGAAGGATTCCGACATCCTCAAGCAGTCCGAGCTGAACGACCCGAGGAACCCGTACCGGACGCACGGCGCGGACGGCCTGACCATCACCCCGATCAGCAACCCCGGCGAGGATGCCCTCAAGGGCGCGATGAGCCCGCCCAACGGCACCTGGGTCTACTTCATGACCATCGACAAGAAGGGCACCATGGGCTACGGCACCACCGATGCCGACTTCCGCGAGCTGCAGCGCAAGATGTGCACCAACGGCGTGCTGAGCGGCGAGAACTGCCGGTGAGGGCGGCGGTCCTCGGCCAGCCGATCGCGCACTCCCTCTCCCCGGTGATCCACAACGCGGGTTACGCCGCCGCCGGGCTCGACGGCTGGTCGTACACCCGGATCGAGTGCGGGGCGCAGGAGCTGCCGGCGCTGGTCACCGGCCTGGGCCCGGAGTGGGCCGGGCTGTCGGTGACCATGCCGGGCAAGGAGGCGGCGCTCGCGGTGGCCGCCACCGCGTCGCCGGTCGCCGCCGCCGTCGGCGCGGCCAACACGCTGGTCCGTCGTCCCGACGGCTCGTGGTACGCCGACAACACCGACGTCACCGGCATGGTGGACGTGCTGACCGAGGCCGGGGTGCGCCCCGGTGCCACGGTGACGGTGCTCGGCGCCGGCGGCACCGCCCGTGCCGCCCTGGCCGCCGCCGCCCGGCTCGGCGCGACCACGGTGACCGTGGTGGCCCGGCGCGCGGAGGCGGTGGCGCAGTTGCGGCCGGTGGCGTCGGCGGTCGGGGTGGAGCTGGTGCCGGCCGCCTGGTCCGACGCCGCCGCGCACACCGGGGCCGACCTGGTCGTCTCCACCGTGCCCAAGGGGGTGGCCGACCCGGTCGCGGCCGGGGTCGACTGGGGACCGTCCACGGTGCTCTTCGACGCCCTGTACGACCCGTGGCCGACCCCGCTGGCGGCCTCGGCGCAGGCCGCCGGCCGGCGGGTGGTCTCCGGGCTGGATCTGCTGCTGGCCCAGGCCGTCGGCCAGTTCTCCCAGTTCACCGGGGTGCCGGCGCCGGTCGACGCGATGCGGGCGGCGTTGGCGGCGGCCCGCGGCTGACCCACCGGTGGCCGGTCGTCACCGCATCGCCGACTTTCCGGTCAATCAGGCGTAACCTCGCCGAAGCGGCATTCGTTTGCTGGCCTGCCGAAAAGCAACCCCTGTTCCCTTATTCTTTGGTTAAGTCGTGTCGCCACTCTGATTTCCGACCTGCCATATCCAGCCGTGGTGGATACGCTGCTGCCGGTAATCGTCGCCCACCCGGGGAGTGTTCCTTGAGCCGGCACGGAATCCACCGCGCACTTCCGGCCATCAGCGGTCGACGCAAGGCGGTCGTCCTCAGTGTCCTGAGCGTCACCGCAGTCGGCGGCATCATGGCCACGATGATGCCGTTGATCGCCGCCGAGCTGCCACCGATCACGCTCTCCGCCGTCGCGGACACCACTGTCACCCAGGTGCCGCAGGACGGCGACAACGGGGTCAAGACCACCCTGGCGAGCTGCCCGCAGCTGTGCGACGGCAACCGCAACGGCCAGCGCGACGCGGTGCTGGAGTTCCAGGTGCGGGGCCTGCCCGCCGACGCGGTCGACGTCAAGGCGTCGCTGCGGGTGTACGCGTGGCAGCAGTTCTCGTCCCGGGTGCGGGCCCACGCCGCCCAGGGCACCGCCGTCGGCGCCGGCCAATGGGCCTACCGACCCGCCCTCGGCCCGGTGCTCTCGGCCGTCGACCGGGTCGCCCAGGGCTACAACGAGTGGGACGTCTCCGCCGCCGTCAAGGGCAACGGCCCGGTCACCTTCGCGTTGACCCAGGAGAACTGGAACACCCGGATCTACTGGGCCTCGCGGGAGAACGCCAAGGCCGCCATCCGACCGAGCCTGGTGCTGACCTACCAGCGCAGCGACCGGACGCCGACCCGGCCGCCGGCCACCACGGCGGCGCCGACCACCGCCGCCCCGTCACCGACGCGGACGTCGCCGTCGCCGTCGCCGAAGCCGACGCGGACGGTCAGCCCGCCCGCGCCGACCACGGCCCCTCCGCGCCCGACGCCGACCGTGCGCCCCGGCACCGATGTGCCCGGCTGGCGGCTGGTCTGGTCCGACGAGTTCACCGGGCCCACGGTCGACCTCAAGCGGTGGAACCTGCGCGACAACGAGGGCCGCGACATCGACAAGGGCTGCAACGTCGACGACCCGGACAACACCTTCGTCGCCGACGGGGTGCTGACCCTGCGCGCCCAGCGGGAGACCGCGGTGTGCAGCTCGCAGACCCGGCAGTACACCCAGAGTTACCTGGACACCATCGGCAAGGCGTCGTTCACCTACGGCCGGTTCGAGATGCGGGCGAAGTCGCCCAACGGGCCGACCGACTCCAAGGGGCTCTGGCCGGCGTTCTGGTTGCGTCCCGACGACGGCGGCAAGGGCGAGATCGACGTGGTGGAGCTGCCCGGCGGGTCGTCCCTGCACGGGGCCGCCACCCAGGCGATCTTCTACGACTACACGCCGGTCAAGCAGGACCAGCGGTGGGACTTCCCGACCGGCTACCCGGGTGACGGCTTCCACACGTACACCACGGAGTGGGAGCCGGGGGTGATCCGCTGGTACATCGACGGCCGTCAGGTCTGGCAGCGGGACCGCAGCACCACCCCGTGGTTCGACGAGGCGTTCAACAAGCCGTTCAACCTGCGGCTGAACTTCCAGGTCGGTGGCTGGCTGGGTGACCCCGACGCGGCCACCCGCTTCCCGGCCGACTTCCGGGTCGACTACGTCCGCGTCTGGCAGCGCTGAGCCGCCCGGCACGGGATACGCCGCCCGGTGGGTCACGGCCCGCCGGGCGGCGGCTTGTCCGCTGGTCCTATCGTGGCCGCGAGCGCGCGGCGGTCGGGCGGGACGGGTGGAGGGCATGACGGTGGCGACGGATCCACGGACCCGGCAGGACGGCGTGGGCTGGGTGACCCGGGCCATCTTCGGTGACCCCCGGCTCTGGCTCGGCATGCCGCCCGACCCGGTGCCCGCCACCCACCGCCCGGTCGTCCGGTACGCCGTGGTGCCCTCGGTGGAGCGGGCCAGGTTCCTGCTCCCGCTCGCCTCCCGCCGGGTCGGCGCGGCGTCGACGCTGGCGTACAACGCGCTGCGCCCGCCCCGGGTGCGGGCCAACCGGCTGGCCGTCGGGATGCTGGCCGGGCTCGGGGCGACCGGGCTGGCCCGGATGCCGGTGCTGACCGTGGCGGTGCCCACCGACGCCGACCCGGCCGAGCTGCTGCTCGCCGAGCACCTGGGTCGGCTGGCGGGCCGACCGCTGCACGCCGCGATCGGCATCCGGCCGCCGGACCCGCACCACAAGCCGACGTTGCAGCTCTTCGACGACCGGGGCGTCGCCCGGGCGTACGCGAAGATCGGGTGGAACGACGCGACCCGGGCGATGGTGCGCGCCGAGGCCGCCGCGCTGCGGGATCTGCCCCGCGACGGCGGTGACTTCCCGGACGTGCCCCGGCTGCTGGACGAGGTGGGTTGGGGTGACCTGGCGGTGACCCTGGTCGAGCCGATGCCGGCCCGGGTGCGCCGCCCCCGCCATCCGCTGCGCCCGGAGGTGACCGCGATGCTGGCGGTGGCCCGGCGCGGTGGCCCGCCGTCGACACCCCGGCCGCTGCGCGGTTCGGCGTTCCTGGCCGACCTGACCGCGCGGGCCGCGACCGCCGGTGGTCCGGTGGTCGGGGCGCTGGCGGCCCTGGCCGCCCGCGACGGCGACCGGCCGGTGGAGTTCGGCCACTGGCACGGCGACTGGGTGCCGTGGAACCTCGGCCGGCACCGGGGCCGGTTGGTCGTCTGGGACTGGGAGAACAGCGGCGCCGACCGGCCGCTCGGGTTCGATCTCGCCCACCACGGTTTCCAGAGCGCCCTGTCGCTGGGTGGCCGGGACGTGGCGGGGGCGACCGGGGAGATGGTCGAGCTGTTGGGCCGGCACGGTGCGGCGTTCGGCCTGGACCCGGCGGGGTGTCAGTTCGTCGCCGACGCATATCTCGTCGAGCTGTGGTTGCGGACGGCGGAACTGGCCGCCGGCGGTGGTGGCTGGAGTGCGAAGTTGCACCCCGCGCTGCTGCACACGCTCGCCGACCGGTTGGGCACGCCCCGCCCCTGACCGGCGGTTTCCCGTGGGCTGGGACAAGTGTCGGGGTCCCGACCGGAAAAACGGCGAAAAGCCCACACTGCCGTCACCGCCGCTACCGAAGCCGCCTCACGTTCCACTAGGGTGGCCCCACTCGACGACTACCGGCCGGTGACGGCGTGGTCGGTCCGGCCCGGGACGACGTGGGGACCTCGTCCGGGGCACAGGTGTGGGGGAGGCCCGGCCGACGGCCGGCACAATCAGGGAGCACGATGGGATCGTCACGTGTCATTCAGCCCGGGGTGGACCACGCCCCGGCCACCGGCCGTGCGAGCGGTGGTGACCCCCGGTGACCATCGTCTACCTGCTGGCCGTGCTGGCGGTGCTGGTGCCGCTGCTGGTCGTTCCGGTGCTGGCGTCGCGCTGGATGTCGGCCGTCGCCACCGGTCGGACGGCCGAACGGTTCCGGATCGCCCTGGCCGGGCTGACCGCCGCGTTCGGCCGGGTCGGCGCGGCCGTGGTGGTGCTGCTGGCCGGGTGCGCGGCGGTCGTCGCCGTGTGCTGGCCGGTCGGTGAGGCGATCTCCCGGCTCGAACCCCACGTCGACCACCGGGTCTTCGACTACGTGCACGCCCACCGGGTCGGCTTCTGGGAGGACGTCAACCTGTTCATCTCCCCGATCGGCGACCGCTACCCGCTCAAGTGGGTGACCGTGGTGGCCGCGATCGGCTTCGCCATCGCCTGGCGTCGTCGCCGCTGGTGGATCCCGTTGGTGGCGATGCCGCTGCAGTTCGTCGTCGAGCAGTACACCCAGACGATCCTCGCGAAGGTCGTCGACCGGGGCCACCCGCCGACCGACCTGGGCACCTACCCCTCCGGCGGCTGCGGCCGGGTGCTGATGACCTTCGGCACCATCCTGGTGCTGGCCGCGCTGACCTGGCGGCTGCCGCGCCGGGTGCTGATCGGCCTGGTCACCGCCCTGGCCGTGCTGGCTTCGGTGGAGGGCTACACCCGCATCTACGCCGAGAAGCACTGGCTCACCGACGTGTTCGGCGGGTGGTTCTTCGGCACCCTGCTGACCGGTGTGATGGTGCTCGCCGTGCTGGTCGCCGACGGTCGGGTCCGCCGACCCGCCGCCCCGGCACCGACCACCACCACCGACGACGACCGGATGTTGACCGGCACCTGACCCGTACCCGTCCGGTGGGCGCGACCCGTTCCCGCGCCGTCCGGACCCGGCCCCCACCCCTCCTCGCACAGAAGTTGGGCCACCGACGTGACCACCCTCCTCGTCGCCTCCACCGGTGGGCACCTCGCCGAGCTGCACGACCTGCTGCCCCGGCTCGGGGTGCAGCACGACTGCGTCTGGGCGACGTTCGACTCCCCGCAGAGCCGGTCGCTGCTCGACGGGCACGAGGTCATTCACGTGCCCCCGGCGAGCACCCGCGACCCGGTGGGTGCGCTGCGCGACCTGCTGGCCGCCCGCCGGGTGCTCTGCGACGGGCGGTTCCGCCGGGTGATCAGCACCGGCGCCAGCGTCGCCATGTCGTTCTTCCTGCCCGCCGCCCGGCACGGCCTGGACTGCCACTACATCGAGAGCGCCACCCGCACCGTCGGCCCGTCGCTGACCGGCCGACTGGTCGCCCGGGTGCCCCGGACCCGGCTCTACACGCAGTACCCGGGCTGGGCGAACGGCCGGTGGCGCTACGGCGGTTCCATCTTCGACGGGTACGCGCCCGCGCCCGCCGCCCCGCGCCCGTTGTCCAAGATCGTGGTGACCCTCGGCACCCAGGACCGCTTCGGCTTCCCGCGGCTGCTGCAACGCCTGGTCGACGTGGTGCCCGCCGAGGCGGAGGTGCTCTGGCAGGTCGGCTCGACCCGGATCCCCCGGATGCCGGCCGGTGCCCGCCGGCAGGTGCCGTACGCCGAGATGCAGCAGGCCATGCGGGAGGCCGACGTGATCATCACCCACGCCGGGGTGGGGTCGGCGCTGGCCGCGATGCGCGCCGGCCACCGCGCCGTCTACGTGCCGCGCCGGGCCCGCCACGGTGAACACGTCGACGACCACCAGGTGGAGATGGCCCGGGAACTCGACCGACGCGGACTGGTGCTGGCCCGGGAGGCCGACGCGGTCACCACCGACGACCTGACCCGGGCGGCCGCCTGGACGGTGACCGCCACGGGTGTCGTCCCGGCGTTCCGGTGGGCGGAGGCGGCGTGAGGCCGAGCGGGGTGGGGCGGCCCGGTGGTGGGCTCCGCCGGTCGATGCGCGATTCTCGTCCTGCGTGGGTCGTCCGGACGCGACCCGTACGACAGGACAGGGCCGAGCCGGTGGCCGACCGGACCGGTCGGTTGATGGTGGGAAATGTCCGGGCAGAGCAAGCTACGCACGATCTCACTTCATTTTTGGGGGCGCCAGTGCTTCACAGAACGTCTCGACCGGTGTGGCGGCGGTGGTTCGCCGTGCTCGCCGCACCGGTGCTCGCGGTCGGCCTCCTGGCCGCGCCCGCCCACGCGGCGGATCTCACCCCGGTAACCAGCACACTCACCTCGGCCAACCCGGCGGACAACATTCCGCACGCGCAGGACGGCGACACCAAGGCGTTCGCCGAGATCGGCAACACGGTCTACGTGGGCGGTTCCTTCACCTCGGTCAAGGCCGCCGGCGCCACCAGCTGGACCTCGCGCAACTACCTGTTCGCCTACGACCGGACCAGCGGGGCGCTCAAGGCCGACTTCAGCCCGACGCTCGACGGCGCGGTGCACGCCCTCGCCGCCAGCCCCGACGGCAAGCTGATCGTCGGTGGCGCGTTCAAGAACGTCAACGGGGTCAGCCGCAAGAACCTCGTCGCGCTCGACCCGGTGACCGGCGCGACGGTCGCCAGCTGGGTCGGCCGCAGCGACGGCGGCCTGGTCCGCCGTACCGTCGTGGTCGGCAACAAGCTCTACATCGCCGGCGCGTTCCACTGGGTCAACGGCACCGAGCACTCGCTGCTGGCCCGGCTCGACGCGACCACCGGCGCGATCGACCCGAGCTTCCAGATCGACGCCAGCGTCGCCCGCGCCAGCAGCGAGCTGGTCTGGGGCCTGGCCGTCGCCCCCGACGGCAAGACCCTGGTCGCGGTGGGCAACTTCACCGAGGTCAACGGCCAGCCCCGCAACCAGGTGGTGGTCGTCGACCTGGACGGCACCCCGACGGTCGCCAACTGGAGCACCCAGCGCTACGTGGCGCCCTGCTACAGCGGCTCGTTCCCGTTCTACGCCCGCGACGTCGACTTCTCCGACGACGGCACGTACTTCGTGATCATCGCTGACGGTGGCCGGGGCGACGGGGCGTACTGCGACGCCATCGCCCGGTTCGAGACCGCCGACCGGGGTACGGCCATGGACGCCACCTGGGTCAACTACACCGGCACCGACTCGGTGACCTCCGTCGAGGTGGCCGACAACGTGGTCTACGTCGGCGGTCACTTCCGCTGGCTGAGCAACGCCAACGGCAACGACTCGGCCGGCAGCGGCGCGATCAACCGGTTCGGGCTCGGCGCGCTGGACCCGATCAACGGCCTGCCGCTGGTCTGGAACCCGACCCGCTCGGGCGCCCCGGCGGGCACCACCACCTGGGGCCCGATCATGTGGGAGCTGTGGCGGGGCAGCACCGGCCTCTACGCCGGCTTCGACTCCGACGGCCTCGGCAACGAGTACCACGGGCGGCTGGGCCTGTTCCCGCTCGCCGGTGGCCGTACCGTCGCGGCGACCAACGCGCCGACGGCGTCCTCGGGCTACCTGTACGTCGGGACCGGCAACGGGCAGACCGCCAAGGTGTCGTTCAACGGCAGCACCGTGGGCACGCCGGTGGCCAGCGCGCAGGCGAACCTCACCGCGTCCGGCGCGTCCTTCTCGGTCGGCAACAAGCTCTACTGGTCGAAGACCGACCCGACCGCCGCCGGCGGCAGCTACCTGGGTGTGTCGATGTTCACCGGCGGCACGGTGGGCGCACCGTGGGTGAGCAGTGGCTACAACGACTGGTTCAACCCCGCCACGATGGCCGGCGCGTTCTACCTCGACGGTCGGATGTACTACACCAAGGCCGGTACCAACAAGCTGTTCTACCGGTACCTGGAGCCCGACGGCTACATCGTCGGCTGCACCGAGTTCACCCTGCCCAGCGTGGGCCTGAACTGGGGCAACGTGCGGGGGATGGCCTGGGTCGACGGTAAGATCGTCTACGGCAACACCAACGGCTCCCTGCGGGCCGTGCCGTTCGACGAGACCGCCGTCGACGGCGCCGCCTCGGTGGAGATCGCACCGGCCGGCGGCGACGTGAGCTGGTCGAGCAAGACGCTGTTCTTCGCCACCTCCTGAGCCGCACCTGCCACGGGCGGTCCGCCGGTGTCCCGGACACCGGCGGGCCGCCCGTTGCGCAAGGGGACCGGTCGGCTGTCGACCACAGGTGAACGGTCGGCGACAATGGGACAACCAGCGGCTCGCCCCGGGGCGGTCGTCGGCCCTCGCCGACCCGCCCACCCCTCGCATCGCAAGAGGACCTGACTGATGGATGTGACCGACGTCACTCCCGCCCGGCAGCGCCCGGTCGGCCTGGCCGAGTTGGCCCGCATTCCGCTGCGCCGGTGGCGCACGGTGCTCGCCGCCACCGGGCTGGTGCTGTTACTGGTGGCCGCCTACCTGCTGGTCTTCCCGGCCACCTACACCGCCACCACGGCCGTGGTGGTCCGTCCGGTGGTCACCGACCCGTTCTCGGTGCCCTCCGGCGGCGCCGACCGGGCGGTCAACATGACCGCCGAGAGCGGGATAGCCACCAGCAACGACGTCATCGACAAGGTCGCCTCGATCACCGGCCGGGACACCACCGCCGTGGCCGACTCGCTCACCGTGGAGACGCCGGTCGGCGGGCAGGTGATGCGGTTCAGCTATGCCGGGCACAGCGAGACCGAGGCGGTCAACGGTGCCAACGGCGCCGCCGAGTCGTACCTCGAACTGCGCAAGGGCATGTACGAGAACCAGCGCGCCGCGGTGCTCAAGTCGTACGACGAGACCATCGCCCTGGTCACCAGCCAGCGCACCACCACCCAGCGGTCGTTGCCGGCCAACCAGGGCTCGTCCAGCCCGTCGCCGCGTACCAGCGCCCTGCTCGACCAGCTACGGGCCCTCAACGACCAGCTCGCCACCCTCGCCGAGCAGCGTTCCAAGATCGCCTCGGCGGACCTGAGCCCCGGTTCGGTCACCAGCGCCGCCCGCGCACCCGTCCCGTCGAGCCGGGACGCCGCCCCGCTGATCCTGGTCGCCGGGCTCCTCGGCGGCCTGCTCGTCGGCGGGCTGGTCGCCTTCGTCCGGGAATCCATGGACCGCCGGGTCCGCACCGCCGGTGAGGCCTCCGCGCTGGTCGGTGCCCCGCTGCTGGGCACCGTCGGACGGGACCGCTCGGGTCGGCTCTCCGACACCGACCTGCGCTACCTGGTGCTGGCCCTGGGCCGGTGGGTGGACGGGCCGGCGCCGCTGCCCCTGGTCCTGCTCTCCAGCGCCGCCGACGAGCAGCGGGAACAGGTCACCGCCGGGGTCGCCGCGGCGCTGGCCCAGTCCGGGCACGAGGTACGCCTGGGCGTCGCCCCGGAGAGCCAGGAACGCATCCGGGCGCTGCTCACCGACGCGCAGCGCCGGCACCCGGCCGTCGAGCAGACCCGTCCCCGGGTGCCCCGCCCCCGGCCGATGCCCAGCAGCGTCCCGGCCCCGGCCACCACCCCGGCCACCGGCGGCAACCCGGAGGACACCATGGTCATCCCGCCGGTCCGCAAGCCCCGGCCCTTCCCCACCGACGACCCGAAGAACGGTGGCGTCTACCGCTCCACCACCACCTCGGCGGACAAGACCGAGATCATTCCCCGGGTGCTGCCCAAGGAGGCCCCCGCCGCCGACGGTGAGCAGGTCCGCATCGGTGCCGGCGCGGTACGCCTGGTCCCGCTGGAGGCCCCGGTGGCCGCCGGGGTCACCGTGATCGACGCCCCGCCCGCCCTGCACGACGAACGGGGTGTCCGGGCCGCCCGGGAGGGACGGGCCGTGCTGGTCGCCGCCCGCGACAAGACCCGCACCGGCCGGCTGGGTCAACTGGTGGACCGGTTGCGTTCGGTGGGCGTCGAACCGGTCGGGTTCGTGGTGACGGGAGAGAAGCGTGACTGAGCCGACCACCGCCGCGTACCCGCCGGTGACCGTGGTGATCGCCACCCGGGACCGGCCCGGCCTGCTGGAACGGGCCGTGCGCGCGGTGCTCGACCAGGACTACCCCGGGCCGGTGGAGTGCGTCGTCGTCTACGACCACACCGACCTGCGGGAACTGGACGTCGACGTGCCGGCCGGGCGCACCCTGCGGTACGTCCACAACACCCACCGGCGGGGGCTGCCCGGCGGCCGGAACACCGGCTTCGACACCGCCACCGCCGACCTGATCGCCTTCTGCGACGACGACGACCACTGGCTGCCGGCGAAGCTGCGCCGGCAGGTGGAGCTGCTGGCGCAGCGGCCCGACGCCGCCGCCGCGAGCTGCGGCATCCGGCTGGAGGGGCCGGGCATCGCCAAGGAACGGCAGCTCGACCGGGCCGAGGTCGGCCTGCCCGACTTCGTCGAGGACCGGATCATGGAGGTGCACTCCAGCACCATCCTCATCCGGCGCACCACCTGGGAGGCCATCGGCCCGGTCGACGAGGAACTGCCCGGCGGCTACGGCGAGGACTACGAGTGGCTGCTGCGCATCGCCGGGCACGGCCCGGTGGTGATCGTGCCCGAGGTGCTGGTGGTGGTCGACTGGCACGGCGGTTCGTTCTTCTTCGGCCGCTGGGCGACCATCGTCGAGGCCACCCGCTACCTGCTCGACAAGCACCCCGAGCTGGCCGGCAGCCGTACCGGGCTGGCCCGGCTGCACGGGCAGATCGCGTTCGCCCTCGCCTCCGGCCGGCGGCGCGGCGAAGCGGTGCGGGAACTCGGCCGGGTGATCCGGCTCAACCCCCGGGAGAAGCGGGTGCTGGTGACCGTCCCGGTGGTGCTCGGGCTGCTGTCGGGGGAGCGGGTGCTGCAGCTCGCCCAGCGCCGGGGCCGGGGTGTCTGACCGGCGGGTGCCCGGATCACTCGCCGGGCCGCCGCCGCTGCCCACCTGGCCGCTACTGGCCATGTTCGGGCTGGTCCCGCTCTGGTGGATGCTCGGCGGCTTCTACCTGGGCTGGTCGGTGTTCGGGGTGGTGCTGCTGGGCCTGATGGTCACCCGGGGTCGGGTGGCGCTGCCCGCCGGCACCGCCTGCTGGCTGGTGCTGCTCGCCCTGGTGCTGCTCAGCTTCACCCGGCTCGAACGGGCCACCGCCTACCTCACCTCCGGGCTGCGCTTCGGCTTCATGCTGACCGCGCTGATCGTCTGCGTCTACGTCTACAACCTGGTCCGCGACGGCGTCCCCTGGGAGCAGGTGCTCCGCCCGCTCGGCTGGTACTGGCTGGGCGTGGTCGCCCTCGGCTGGCTGGCCGTGCTGGCACCCAGGTTCCAGCTCACCACCCCGGTGGAGATGCTGCTGCCGGGCAGCATGTCGGGGGAGCGGTTCATCCAGGCGCTGACCCACGTGCGGGCCAACGAGTTCAACCCGGTCTCCCGGGCCCCGATCTACCGGACCGCCGCGCCCTACCCGTACACCAACAACTGGGGTACGGCGTACGCGCTGCTGGTGCCGTGCGTGCTGGCGTACCTGACCTCGGTGCGTACCGGCAAGTTCCGGGTGGCGCTGCTGGTGTCGTTGCCGCTGTCGATGGTGCCGGCGTTCATGACCCTCAACCGGGGCATGTTCCTCGGCCTCGGTGCCGGGCTGACCTACCTGGGCCTGCGGGCGCTGGTACGCGGCAACGCCAAGCTGATCGCCTCGATCGGTGGACTGGTGCTGCTCGTCTGGGTGGTCAGCCTGGTGGTGCCCGTGCAGGAACTGATCGACAACCGGGTCAGCAGCACCGACACCAACGTCGACCGGATGGACCTCTACGTCCGTACCCTCCAGGCCGTCGAGCGCTCGCCCCTGCTGGGGTACGGCGCACCGAACAGCGTCGACACCACGCTCGCCGAGGAACCGCTGGGCACCCAGGGGATGATCTGGCAGGTGCTCTACAGCCACGGCATCCCGGCCCTGATCGCTTTCCTGGGCTGGCTGGCGCTGATCGCCAAGCGGCTGGCCGGCGCGGTCTCCCCGGCCGGGCAGTGGCTGAGCACCATCCCGGTGATCGCCCTGGTGGTGATCCCGGTGTACGCCTACATCGACCCGAACATGTCGGTCATCTTCTTCGCCGTCGGGGCCGGCCTGGCGGCGGTCAGCGGGCCGGTGAACCGCACGGTCACCCTCGCGCCCGGGGTCGTCGACGCCCGCACGTCCCGCGCCGCGACGGCCGGCGCCGGCATGCCGTCCTCGGCTGCCGGCACCGTGGCGTCCGGCAGCACGGCGTCCGGCGGCACGGCGTCCGGCGGTACGGCGACCGGTCGTGCGGCCCCGGGCGGTGCGGCCACGGGCGGTGCGGCCACGGCGACCGGAACGGCTGCCGTGCCGGCCCGGGCGTCGGCCACCGTCCCGACCCCGCCGACCCGGGCCGCCGCCACCGTGCCACCCCGGTCGACCCGGGCCACCGCTGCCGCGCCACCCCCCGCTTCGCCCGCGCCGGCACCCGGTGCCCCGCCCCGATCCCCGACTCCACCTGTGGCGGCGTCCCCGATCCCGCCCCGCGTCCCGGATTCGCCCGTGACGGCGACCCCGGCCCCGCCCCGCGCCCCGGATTCGCCGGTGAGGGCAACCCCGGTCCCGCCGGCGACTCCGGCCCCGCCTGCGGCGGCATCCACGCCCGCACCCCGACCCCCGGCGTCGTCCGCGACGACGTCCTCGGCCGCGCCCCCGGTCCCGCCGTCGACGTCGGCTCCGGGCCGGCCAGCGGCCCCGTCTCCGGTTCCGTCCTGGCCCCCGGCTCAGGCCCCGGCCCGCCCCTGCGCACCCGCCCCGGCGTCGAACCGGGGAGCGTCGCCGACCCCGCCTCCGGTCGCGCCCCCGCCCCCGACAGCCGGGCAGGTTCCCGACCCGATGCCCCGCCGGACCGCGATCCCCCTTCCCGGGCCGGCCCGACCGCCGGTTCCCGACCAGCCGTCGTCCCCGAGCGCCTCTGCGACGCCGTCCCCCGCGCCGTCTCCGACGGCCGCTCCGGCTGCCCCGCCGGTCCCGGCCCGGATCGTGTCTCCGGCTCCGGCCCCGGCTCAGACCTCGGCCCCGGTTCAGACCTCGGCTCCGGCTCCCGCCCGACCTCCGGCGACGGCATCTGTCAGCGGTCCCCGGCCGGCCGGCGGGGTGGACGCGCCGACGGTGGTGCAACCCGCCCGCACCGGCGGCGACACCCCGCCCGGCACTGCGGCCGACGACCGTCCCCACGCCCGGGACCAGCGCGACACCGGGGACCAGACCCGCACCGACGACGGCAGGGAGCAGGCATGAGACGACCGGGAACCGGAACCACTCCGGCGGTGCCCCGGCAGCTCGACCGCCGCTCCGCCGACCCGGGGGCGCACCCGTCGACCGGCCCGGCGGCCACCGACGGGAGCGACGCGACGGGCGGCGCCGGCGAGGTACGGCGCAGCGCCCGCAGCGGTGCGGTCGGGTTGGTCGGCGCTGCGGTCAACGGCGCGTTGGGTTTCCTGCTCACCGTGGTCATCGTGCGCGGCTTCGGCACCGACGGCTCCGGTGCGCTCTTCACCGCCATCGGCGTGGTCTCCATCCTGGGCGCGGTCTGTTGCGCCGGTGCGGACACCGCCCTGGTCTGGGCGCTGCCCCGACGCCGGATCGGCGTCGACGGCGACGCCGCCCGGCTGCTGCCGGTCGCGTTGCTGCCGGTGCTCCTGCTCACCGGGGTCGTGGCGGCGGTGGGCGCGCTCACCGCCGACCGGCTCGCGCCGGTCTTCTTCGAGCGGTCGGACGGGCCGACACTGCTGCGGCTGGCGTTCCTCGCCCTGCCGGTGACCGTGGCGATGACCGTGCTGCTCGCCGCCGTCCGGGCGGTCCGGCCGGTGACCGCCGTGGTCGGCATCCAGTACGTGCTGGTGCCGCTGGCCCGGCCCGTCCTGCTGCTGGCGACCGTCGCCACCGGTGCCGGGGTGGCCGTCGGCTTCGGCGGTTGGCTGCTGCCGGTGGCGTTGGCCGTGGTCGCCGCCGCCGTCCTGCTGCTGCGGCCCCTCGGCCTGCTCGCCGGGGCGCGGCTGCGGCCGGACGGCGCGGACTGGCGTACCCTCTGGGGCTTCGCGTTGCCCCGGGCGGTGTCGGCGGCCATCGACGCCAGCAGCATGTGGGTGGGGGTGCTGCTCACCTCGGCGTTGGCCGGTGCGGACGAGTCGGGTGTCTTCGGTGCGGTCGGCCGGTACGCCCTGGCCGGGCTGCTGATCATGCAGGGGTTGCGGGTGGCCGTCGCACCCCAGTTGTCCCGGCTGCTCGGGCAGGGGCGCACCGCCGACGCGGCGCTGGTCTACCGGCGGGTCACCGTCGTGATCATCCTGCTGTCCTGGCCGGCGTACCTGCTGCTGGCGGTGTTCGCACCCGGGTTCCTCAGCCTCTTCGGCGACGGGTTCACCGTCGGGGCCGCCCCGCTGGCGGTGCTCGCCGGTGCGATGCTGGTCAACTCGGGGGTGGGCATCGTGCAGACGATGCTGCTGATGAGCGGCAACAGCGCCCGCCACCTCCAGGCCACCGTGGTCGGGCTGGCGCTCACCGTCGGGCTGGGCTTCCTGCTCATCCCCGACCACGGCGCGCTGGGCGCGGCGTACGCCTGGACGGCCGGCGTGGTCGCCGAGAACGTGCTGGCCGCGGTGGCGGCCCGGGTGGCGATCGGCGAGCCGCTGCTCACCCGCTCGGTGGGCTGGGCGGCGCTCGGGGCCGGCGGCGGCGCGGCCGTGGTGGCGGTGCTCAGCGCGTTGGTCGCCGGCCGGGGTGTGGCCGGCCTGGCGCTGGCCCTGGTGGTGCTGGCGGTCGTCGCCGTCGGGCTGCTGCTGGACCGGCGGGTCCGGCGTACGGTCCGGGCCGCCGTGACGATGCTCAGGCCGAAACCGGCGTGACGAGAGGGAGACGATGACGATCCGCGACCGCCTCAAGGGTGTGGTCCCGCACCAGGTCACCCACCAGGTGCGCAGCTCGCTGGTCCGGTACGGCGAACGCACCAGCGACCGCCGGCCGCTGCCGGACTTCCTGATCACCGGCACCAAGCGGGGCGGCACCACCTCGCTGTGGCGTTACCTGCTGGCGCACCCCCTGGTGCCCCGGCTCTTCCCGGCCTGGAACACCAAGACCTCGCACTACTTCGAGGAGAACTGGGGCCGGGGTGAGGCGTGGTACCGGTCGCACTTTCCGACGGTCCGGCACCGGCAGGCCCTGGAACGCCGGCACGGTGGGCCGGTCCGTGTCGGTGAGGCCGCGCCGCTGTACATGTTCCACCCGCTCGCCGCACAGCGGGTCGCGGAGTTGATGCCCGACGTCCGGTTGATCTTCCTGCTCCGGGACCCGGTGGAGCGGGCGTACTCGCACTGGAAGGAGCGGCGTACCGAGGGCAGGGAGCCGCTGGACTTCGCCGAGGCGCTGGCCCGGGAGGAGGAACGGACGGCGGGGGAGCGGGAGAAGCTGATCGCCGACCCGACGTACTTCAGCGAGGCGTACGACTGGTACACCTACCGCGCCCGGGGCCGCTACCTGGAGCACCTGACGCCGTGGCTGGACCGGTTCGACCGCTCCCAGCTGCTGATCCTGCCCAGCGAGACGCTGTACGCCGAGCCGGCCGCCACGTACGCCCGGGTGCTGGACTTCCTCGGCCTGCCCCCGCACCAGCTCGCCGCGTACGAGGCGCACAACCACCGGCGCAGCAGCGCCATGCCGGATCAGGTCCGGGCCGAGCTGAGCGCCCACTTCGCCCCGCACAACGCGGCGCTGGAACAGCGGTTGGGGATGCGCTTCGACTGGTCGTGACCGGTGCCGGTGCCGGGCCGGGTGGACCTCGTCGTCCGCAGGGCGGGACGGGCCGGGCACGGTGCCCTCGCCGGGACCGGGCGTGACAGACTGACGCGGTGTTGCGTTGGCTGACTGCAGGTGAATCGCATGGTCCGGCTCTGGTGGCGTTGTTGGAGGGGGTTCCCGCCGGGGTGGCGGTGACTTCCGGTGACATCGCAGGTGAGTTGGCGCGTCGTCGGCTCGGCTACGGCCGGGGTGCGCGGATGGCGTTCGAGCAGGATGAGGTCGAGGTCGTCGGTGGCCTGCGGCACGGGTTGACGTTGGGTAGTCCGGTGGCGATCCGGGTGGGTAATTCGGAGTGGCCGAAGTGGCGGACGGTGATGGCCGCCGACCCGGTCGATGCGGACGAGTTGGCGAGTCAGGCCCGTAACGCCCCGTTGACGCGTCCCCGGCCGGGTCATGCTGATCTGGCCGGGATGCAGAAGTACGGCCACACGGATGCGCGGCCGATCCTGGAGCGGGCCAGCGCCCGGGAGACCGCCGCGCGGGTGGCCGTGGGCACCGTGGCGAAGGCGTTGGTGAAGCAGGCCCTCGGCATCGAGATCGTGTCGCACGTGGTGGAACTCGGGTCGGTGGCGGTGAAGTCCGGTTTGCGGCCGACGCCCGAGGACGCTGAGCGGATCGACGCGGACCCGTTGCGGTGTCTCGACCCGGACGCGAGCGCGCGGATGGTCGCGGAGGTCGACGCGGCGAAGAAGGCCGCGGACACCCTCGGTGGGGTGGTGGAGGTGTTGGCGTATGGGGTGCCGCCGGGTCTGGGTAGTCACGTGCAGTGGGACCGCAAGCTCGATGCCCGGTTGGCCACCGCGTTGATGTCGATTCAGGCGATCAAGGGTGTGGAGATCGGGGACGGCTGGCAGCAGGCGCGGTCCCGAGGCTCGGAGGCGCACGACGAGATCATGCCCACCGCGACCGGGGTCCGTCGGGTCACCGACCGGGCCGGTGGTTTGGAGGGTGGGATCACCACAGGTGAGCCGGTGCGGGTGCGGGCGGCGATGAAACCGATCTCGTCGTTGAACCGGGCCCTGGCCACGGTGGATGTGACCACGGGTGAGCCGGCGACGGCGATCAACCAGCGCAGCGACGTGTGTGCCGTTCCCGCTGCTGCGGTGGTGGCGGAGGCGATGGTGGCGTTGGTGCTGGCGGAGGCGGCGGTGGAGAAGTTCGGTGGTGACTCGGTGGCCGAGATCCGCCGTAACCTGACCGGCTACCTCGACAGCCTGATCATCCGGTGAGCAGCGGCTGTCAGGAAAGGCTGAACCAGTGACGAAGCCTGTCTGTGTGCTGGTCGGGGCACCCGGTTCCGGCAAGAGCACCGTCGGCGCGGAGCTGTCCACCCTGCTCGGGGTGGCGTTCCGGGACACCGACACCGACATCGAGCAGATGGCGGGCAAGCCCATTCCGGAGATCTTCATCGACGAGGGTGAGGCGCACTTCCGGGCCCTGGAGCAGGCCGCGGTGCTGGCGGCGTTGACGTCGCACGCCGGGGTGCTCGCCCTGGGAGGTGGGGCGATCCTCGCCGAGGAGAACCGGGCCGCGCTGGTCGGGCACACCGTGGTGCACCTGTCGGTGGAGTTGACCGACGCGGTGAAGCGGGTCGGGCTCGGCGCCGGCCGGCCGTTGCTGTCGGTCAACCCGCGCGCCACCCTGAAGCACCTGATGGACCAGCGTCGGCCGCTCTACGCGGAGGTCGCGACCGCTACGGTGGTCACCGACGGCCGTGCGCCGGAGGAGATCGCCGCCGAGATCGTCGCCCTGCTCAAGCCCTGACCGTCCCCACCCGACGCCGGACCGGCGTCGACCCGTTCCGACGGGGTTCGGGCCGCCAGGTCGCCAGCAGGGCCAGGGCGAGCAGGATCTCGGCCAGGTCGCCGACGTAGTACATCAGGGTCGCCGCAGTCCTGAGCTGGGCGGCCGGGGCGGCGGCGTCGACCAGGCCGGCGTACATCAGCTGGGCGAGGGTGGCGTGGGCGGCAACGGAGAGGCCCAGCACCACCAGGCGTACCGGCACGCCGGGGCGGTGCGGTCCGGGGTCGGGGCCGGCGATCGACCAGGTGAAGACGTACCCGCTGACCAGGAAGTGCAGCAGCAGCACCGGGTGCATGCCGGGATGGGTCAGGGTGACCCGGTACAGCGGCGTCAGGTGCAGCAGGTAGAGGCCGCCGGCGGTGAGCAGCAGCCCGGTGACCGGATGGCTGGCGACCGTCACGGCCGGCCGGCGCAGCAGCCGCAGGGCGGCCCGGCCGGTGCGGGGTGTGACGCTGCGCAGCGCCAGTGTGCCGGGTGCGCCGAGCACCAGCCCGAGCGGTGCGAGCATGCCGACCAGCAGGTGCTGCCACATGTGCCCGACCAGGTCGTGCGCGGGCAGCAGCAGGGCCACCGCGAGCAGTGCGGTGCCCGCGCCGAAGCTGGCGGTGCGCCAGTGGCTCCACCCGCCCCGTCCCGGGTCGCGTTGGCGCAGCGCGGCGGCCAGGTAACCCCAGAACACCACCGGGGGTACGAGCAGCAGCAGCCCCACCCCGCCGCCGTGTGTCCCGGTCATCGCCGCCCGGCGCAGGTGTCCACGGCCGTGGCCCGGCGCTGCACCGCCCAGCCGAGGGCCACCAGTGCCGCCCCGAGCAGCAGGAAGCCGACGTCCCAGGCGGTCTGGTGCGGGCCGCCGTGCACGTGGTGGATGCCGAGCAGGTGGTGGTCGACGATCCCCTCGACCAGGTTGAACAGTCCCCACCCGACCAGCGCCCAGCCCCAGAGTGCGCCGGAGCGCCACAGCCGGCCCCGGGACCGGGTGACCCGGGAGTAGAGCAGGGCCAGCCCGGTGAGCACCGCCACCCAGGTCACCACGTGGAACAGCCCGTCCCACAGGGTGTTCATCTGCAACCCGGGCACGGTGTCCACCGGGTACGCCCTGATCCCGACGTTGTCGCTGCCGGTGCTGCTGAGCATGTGGTGCCACTGGAGCACCTGGTGCAGGACGATGCCGTCGACGAAGCCGCCGAGGCCGACGCCGAGGACGATGGCCGGGAGCCGGATGTCCGCGCCGTCGACGGTGGTGCTGCCCATGGGGTTCCTCCACGTTCGGGTCGGCACGTTCGGGTCGGTCCCGTCCCCGGTGCCCGGGTCCCGTGGGGCTAAACGCCGGCCCGGCCCCCGGGTCACGCCGGGGTGGGCCGCCATCAGGTGGACACTCCCCGTGCCGGAGCCGACGCTGGACTAGGCTGCCGGCGATGGACGAGGTGACCCGGATTCCGGTCGGCGGCGAACGGCCGTACGACGTACTGGTCGGGCGGGGCCTGCTGGCCGAGCTGCCCGCGTTGCTGCCCGATGCGACCCGGACGGCGGTGCTGTACGCGCCGCCCCTGCGGGCGTTGGCCGAGGAGATCGGCGAGCGGTTGGCCGGGGCGGGGATCACCCCGCTGGCGATCGAGGTGCCCGACGCCGAGGCGGGCAAGCGGGTCGAGGTGGCCGCCGACTGCTGGGAGCAGCTCGGGGCGGCCGGCTTCACCCGTACCGATGCGGTGGTCGGGGTGGGCGGCGGTGCGGTGACCGACCTGGCCGGCTTCGTCGCGGCCTGCTGGTTGCGCGGGGTGCGGTGGGTGCCGGTGGCGACCTCGCTGCTCGGCATGGTCGACGCCGCCGTCGGCGGCAAGACCGGGGTGAACACGGCGGCCGGCAAGAACCTGGTGGGGTCCTTCCACCCGCCGGTCGGGGTGCTGGCCGACCTGGGCACACTTGACAGCCTCCCGCCGGCCGACCTGGCCGCCGGGCTGGCCGAGGTGGTCAAGTGCGGTTTCATCGCCGACCCGGTGATCCTGGACCTGGTCGAGGCGGACCCGGCGGCCGCCGTCGACCCGACCGGCCCGGTGGCCCGGGAGCTGATCGAGCGGGCGATCCGGGTGAAGGCCGACGTGGTCTCCGGTGACCTGCGCGAGTCGGGGGTGCGGGAGGTGCTCAACTACGGGCACACGCTGGCGCACGCGATCGAGAAGGTCGAGGGGTACCGCTGGCGGCACGGGCACGCGGTCTCCGTCGGCACCGTGTATGCCGGCACGCTCGCCCGGCTGGCCGGGCGGCTCGACGCGGCGACCGCCGAGCGGCACCGCCGGGTGCTGTCCGCGCTGGACCTGCCGACCAGCTACCCGGCGGACGCCTGGCCGGACCTGCTGGCGGCGATGCGGGTGGACAAGAAGGCCCGGGGGAGCCGGTTGCGGTTCGTGGTGCTCGACGGTCTGGCCCGTCCGGCGATCCTGGACGGCCCGGACGACGAACTGCTGCACGCCGCCTACCGGGAGGTCAGCCGGTGACCGGCCCCGACACCCCCCGGGTGTACGTGCTCAACGGGCCGAACCTGGGCCGGCTGGGCACCCGCCAGGTCGACGTGTACGGCGTGACCAGCTATGCCGACCTGGTGACGCTCTGCGTCGAGACGGGCCGTGAGCTGGGGTTGGACGTGGTGGTGCGGCAGACCGACGCGGAACACGAACTCGTCGGCTGGCTGCACGGGGCGGCGGACGAGGGCGCGTCGGTGGTGCTCAACCCGGCGGCCTGGTCGCACTACTCGATCGCGGTCCGCGACGCCTGCGCGTTGCTGCGTGCCCCCCTGGTCGAGGTGCACATCTCCAACATCCACGCCCGGGAGGAGTTCCGGCACCACTCGGTGGTGTCGGCGGTGGCCACCGGGGTGATCTGCGGTCTGGGCGTGGACGGCTACCGGCTCGCGCTGCGGCACCTCGCCACCCGGCTCGCCGGGGCCGACTGAACCACCGCCCGTTACTCTGTGTGATTGTCGGCCCGGTCCGTGGGGGTGTGGCGGGCCTCCGTTGACGGCCCCGCCGCCGATTAGACGCAGCTAGTAGACTTGTCAGGTCTGTCCGCCAATTGATGATCAAGGCAGGAAATGGCATCCACCAACGACCTCAAGAACGGCCTGGTACTCAACCTCGACGGGGAGCTGTGGTCCGTCGTCGAGTTCCAGCACGTCAAGCCCGGTAAGGGTGGGGCGTTCGTCCGCACGACGCTGAAGAACGTGCTGTCCGGCAAGGTCGTCGACAAGACCTTCAACGCGGGCACCAAGGTCGAGACCGCCACCGTCGACAAGCGCACCATGCAGTACCTGTACGCCGACGGTGAGGACTACGTCTTCATGGATCTGGAGACGTTCGACCAGATCACCGTCCCCGGCGGCACCGTCGGCGAGGCCGCCAACTACCTCCTCCCCGAGGCCGAGGCGACCGTCGCCACCCACGAGGGTGTGCCGCTCTACATCGAGCTGCCCACCAGCGTGGTGCTCCAGGTCACCTACACCGAGCCGGGTCTGCAGGGCGACCGGTCGACCGGCGGCAACAAGCCGGCCACCGTCGAGACCGGCGCGACCGTGCAGGTGCCGCTGTTCATCACCACCGACGAGAAGATCAAGGTCGACACCCGCGACGGCCGTTACCTCGGCCGAGCCTGATGGCCGAGGGCGCCAAGCAGCAGATGCCGGCGCGCCGCAAGGCGCGCAAGCGGGCGCTGGACGTGCTCTTCGAGGCCGACCTGCGGGACCGGCCCCCGGTCGAGGTGCTCGCCGGCTACGTCGAGCGGATCGAGAAGCCGCGTCCGGAACACCTGGACTACGCGATCGGTCTGGTCGAGGGGGTCGCCGGGCATCTCGACCGGATCGACGAGGTGATCGCCAGCTACGCCGAGGGCTGGACCCTGGACCGGATGCCGGCGGTCGACCGCAACCTGGCCCGGATCGCCGTCTACGAGCTGCTCTACGTCGACGAGATCGACGACGCGGTGGCGATCAGCGAGGCGGTGGAGCTGGCCCGGCAGATGTCCACCGACGATTCGCCGCGTTTCCTCAACGGCATCCTCGGCCGGATCGCCGAGTACGCCACCCGCTGAGCGTGGTCGCCCGTGCCCTGCGTGGCGTGGGCGGACCCGCACGCTGTGACGAGAAGGGCCCGTGCCGGACGGCACGGGCCCTTCTCGGTGCGTGACCGCGGATCAGGAGGCGAAGAACGCCCGCGGGTCGGCGACCAGCACACCGTGCTCGGTGAGCCGTTCGATCAGACCGGACGGCGAGGCGTCGTAGACGATCGCCAGGGCGCGCAGGTCGTCGGCGCGGATGGAGAGCACCCGGCCGTTGTAGTCGCCACGCTGCTGCTGGATGGCACGGGCGTAGCGGGCGACGTAGGCGAGGTCCTCGGAGGCCTCGTCGTACAGCCGCTCCAGGTCGAGGACGATCTTGCTGGTGGGCTCGTGCCGTACCCCGCTGCCGTCGGGCAACAGCTCCGAGACGGGAACGCGGTAGAAGTCGGCCAGCTCCGCCAGTCGGGACACGGTGACGGCCCGGTCGCCGCGCTCGTACGAGCCGACCACCACCGCCTTCCAGCGTCCGTTCGACTTCTCCTCCACCCCCTGCAGGGACAGGCCCTGCTGCTGGCGGATGGAGCGCAGGCGGGCGCCCAGCGACTTGGCGTATTCAGAGGGCATTCGGACACTCCCAGTGCTGTGCTTGGGGTTCTCCCCGCGATCGCTACGGAGCGTGACGGTACGGGGATTGCGACACGTGGTCAAGTGCTCGTGACATTCCCATCGGAGATAGCGGGTGAGTTGTCCGCATTTCGCCGTCCTGATCCGGGGATCAGTGGGTCGCGGCGAACCGCCAGGTGACCGCTGGTAACGTGGCCGCCAGCCCCGGTCGGGCCCCACGACCCGACCGGACACCCCCGACATCCTTTAACGACCCGTCCCGTGAGGCGGGGAAGGAGGTCCGCTGTGGCCTGCCCACCGGCTGCCCACCCGTCGCCCGAGCGGCAACCCTCGGTGAAGGTGATCCTCGCCAGCGCCGACGTCCAGCGCGTCGTCGACCGGATCGCCCACCAGATCCTGGAGAAGACCCAGGGCGCCGCCGACACCGTCCTGCTGGGCATCCCCACCCGGGGCGCCCCGCTGGCCCGGCGGCTCGCCGCCCGGATCAGCACCTTTGAGGACGTCGACGTCCCGGTCGGGGTGCTCGACATCACCCTCTACCGCGACGACCTGCGCCGGCACGCCACCCGCGCGGTCGGCCCGACCCAGCTTCCCCCCGGCGGCATCGACGGCAAGCGGGTCGTCCTCGTCGACGACGTGCTCTTCTCCGGCCGTACCGTCCGGGCCGCCCTCGACGCCCTCAACGACGTCGGCCGGCCCGCCTCGGTGCAGCTCGCCGTGCTGGTCGACCGGGGGCACCGCGAGCTGCCGATCCGCGCCGACTACGTCGGCAAGAACATCCCGACCGCGCTCGCCGAGAGCGTCAAGGTCACCCTCGTCGAGACCGACGGCGCCGACGAGGTACGGCTCTGCGGGGGGACCCGGTGAACCCGACCCGACGCTACCCGGCAGGCCCGAACGAGAGGCGGCCCCGCTCATGATCAGACACCTGCTCTCCGGGGGCGACCTGGACGCCGGCACCGCCACCGAGATCCTCGACACCGCCGCCGAGATGGCCACGGTCGCCGGCCGGGAGGTCAAGAAGCTGCCGGCGCTGCGCGGCCGGACGGTGGTGAACCTCTTCTACGAGGACTCCACCCGGACCCGGATCTCGTTCGAGGCCGCCGCCAAGCGGCTCAGCGCCGACGTGATCAACTTTTCCGCCAAGGGTTCCAGCGTCACCAAGGGCGAGAGCCTGAAGGACACCGCGCTGACCCTCCAGGCGATGGGGGCCGACGCGGTGGTCGTCCGGCACCCCGCCTCCGGGGCCCCGCACCGGCTGGCCAACTGGGTGGACGGCTCGGTGGTCAACGCCGGTGACGGCACGCACGAGCACCCGACCCAGGCGCTGCTCGACGCGTACACCATGCGGGCCCGCCTGGGCCGGCTCGCCGGCCTGCACGTGGCGATCGTCGGCGACGTGCTGCACTCCCGGGTGGCCCGCTCCAACGTGCTGCTGCTGAGCACCCTCGGCGCCAAGGTCACCCTGGTCGGTCCGCCGACGCTGATCCCGGTCGACTGGGCCGCCCGCGCCGGCGTCGGGTCCGTGGCGACCGACGCCGACCCCGGCACCGACGTCTGCTACGACCTCGACGCGGTGCTGCCCGGGGTGGACGTGGTGATGATGCTGCGGGTGCAGCGGGAACGGATGAACGACTCCTACTTCCCCTCGGCCCGCGAGTACGCCCGCCGCTACGGGCTGGACGGCCCGCGCCTGCGCCGGCTGCCCGAGCACGCGATCGTCATGCACCCCGGGCCGATGAACCGGGGGATGGAGATCACCCCCGAGGTCGCCGACTCACCCCGCTCCACCATCGTCGAACAGGTCGCCAACGGGGTCTCCGTGCGGATGGCCGTGCTCTACCTGCTGCTCGGAGGGAACAACCGGTGACCGCGTACCTGATCAAGAACGTGAGCGTCGTCGGCGGCGCGCCGACCGACCTGCTGATCCGCGACGGCGTCGTGGCCGAGACCGGCACCGGGCTGGACGCGCCGGACGCCGCCGTCGTCGACGGCACCGGGCTGGTCGCCCTGCCCGGCCTGGTCGACCTGCACACCCACCTGCGCGAACCCGGCCGGGAGGACGCCGAGACCGTGGAGTCCGGCTCCCGGGCGGCGGCGCTCGGCGGCTACACCGCGGTCTGCGCGATGGCGAACACCTCGCCGGTCGCCGACACCGCCGGCGTCGTCGAGCAGGTGTGGCGGCTCGGCCGGCAGGCCGGGCTGGTCGACGTGCAGCCGATCGGCGCGGTCACCGTCGGCCTGGCCGGCGAGCGGCTGGCCGAGTTGGGCGCGATGGCCGACTCGCCGGCCCGGGTGCGGATCTTCTCCGACGACGGGCACTGCGTCGCCGACCCGAAGCTGATGCGCCGGGCCCTGGAGTACGTCAAGGCGTTCGACGGGATCATCGCCCAGCACGCCGAGGAGCCCCGGCTCACCGAGGGCGCGCAGATGCACGAGGGTGAGGTCTCCACCCGGCTCGGGCTGACCGGCTGGCCGGCCGTCGCCGAGGAGGCGATCATCGCCCGGGACGTGCTGCTCGCCGAGCACGTCGGCAGCCGGCTGCACGTCTGCCACGTCTCCACCGCCGGCAGCGTCGAGGTGCTGCGCCAGGCCAAGGCGCGCGGGGTACGGGTCACCGCCGAGGTCACCCCGCACCACCTGCTGCTCACCGACGAGGTGGTGGCCGGGCGTGGCGCGTTGGCCAGCCCCGCGCTCGGGGCCGACTGGAGCCCGACGGCCAGCTACGACCCGGTGTTCAAGGTCAACCCGCCGCTGCGCACCGGCACCGATGTCGCCGCGCTGCGCGCCGCGCTCGCCGAGGGCGTCATCGACGTCGTCGCCACCGACCACGCCCCGCACGCCGTGGAGGACAAGGAGTGCGAGTGGGCGTACGCCAGGCCGGGCATGCTCGGCCTGGAGACGGCGCTGTCCATCGCCCTCGACGTGCTCGGCCCCCGGTGGGACCTGATCGCCGACCGGATGTCCCGGACCCCGGCCCGGATCGCCGGCCTCGACGACCACGGCCTCGACCCGGCGCCCGGGGTGCCGGCGAACCTGACCCTGGTCGACCCGGCCGCCCGCCGGGTGGTCGAGCCCGCGGAGCTGGCCAGCCGCAGTCGCAACACCCCGTACGCCCGCATGACGCTGCCGGGTCGCATCGTGGCGACCTTCCTGCGCGGCGAGCCGACGGTCCTGGACGGAAAGGCTGTCAAGTGATCCGAGCGAGGAACGTAGCGGAGCGGAGTCCCGCAGTCCGGATCGGAGGGGACGCGTGATCCGAGCGAGGAACGTAGCGGAGCGGAGTCCCGCAGTCCGGATCGGAGGGGACGCGTGATCCGAGCGAGGAACGTAGCGGAGCGGAGTCCCGCAGTCCGGATCGGAGGAGACGCAGCATGGTGAAACGTAGGTCCGCGATCCTCGTGCTGGAGGACGGGCGCACCTTCCACGGTGAGTCGTACGGCAGTGTCGGGGAGACCTTCGGCGAGGCGGTCTTCAACACCGGGATGACCGGCTACCAGGAGACCCTGACCGACCCGTCCTACCACCGGCAGGTGGTGGTGCAGACCGCCCCGCACATCGGCAACACCGGGGTCAACGGCGAGGACGACGAGTCCGACCGGATCTGGGTCGCCGGGTACGTGGTCCGCGACCCGGCCCGGATCGGCTCCAACTGGCGGGCCACCGGCGGCCTGGAGGACCGGCTCGGCGTCGAGGGCGTGGTCGGCATCGCCGGGGTGGACACCCGGGCGCTCACCCGGCACCTGCGGGAACGGGGCGCGATGCGGGTCGGCATCTCCAGCGTCGAGGACGACCCGCGTGCCCTGCTGGAGCGGGTCCGGCAGTCCCCGCAGATGGTCGGCGCGGACCTGTCCGCCGAGGTGAGCACCGCCGCGCCGTACGTGGTCGAGGCGGAGGGTGAGCACCGGTACACCGTCGCCGCGCTGGACCTGGGCATCAAGCGCAACGTGCCGCGGCGGCTGGCCGCCCGGGGGGTCACCACCCACGTGCTGCCCGCCGGCTCCACCATCGACGACCTGCTGGCCACCGGCGCGGACGCGGTCTTCTTCTCGCCCGGCCCGGGTGACCCGGCCACCGCCGACGGGCCGGTGGCGCTGGCCCGGGAGGTGCTGAGCCGGCGGATTCCGCTGTTCGGCATCTGCTTCGGCAGTCAGATCCTCGGCCGGGCGCTGGGCTTCGGCACCTACAAGCTCGGCTACGGCCACCGGGGCATCAACCAGCCGGTGCTCGACCGGGCCACCGGCAAGGTCGAGGTGACCAGTCACAACCACGGCTTCGCGGTGGCCTGGCCGGGCCGCGGCGACGGGCCGGCCGGTGCGGTCGTCCCCGACCAGGTCATCGAGACCGAGTTCGGTGGCGTGCAGGTGTCGCACGTCTGCCTCAACGACAACGTCGTCGAGGGGCTGCGGGCCGTGGACGTGCCCGCCTTCACCGTCCAGTACCACCCGGAGGCGGCAGCCGGCCCGCACGACGCCGACTACCTCTTCGACCGTTTCGCCGAGCTGATCGAGGGCCGTGGCCCCGACGGGCAGCCCGGCGCGGGCCGGAACCACAGCGAGGGGCGCACGAATGCCTAAGCGCGACGATCTCAAGCACATCCTGGTGATCGGCTCCGGGCCGATCGTGATCGGACAGGCCTGCGAGTTCGACTACTCCGGCACCCAGGCCTGCCGGGTGCTGCGCAGCGAGGGGATCCGGGTCAGCCTGGTCAACTCCAATCCGGCGACCATCATGACCGACCCGGAGTTCGCCGACGCCACCTACGTCGAGCCGATCACCCCGGAGTTCGTCGAGCTGGTCATCGCCAAGGAGCGGCCCGACGCCCTGCTGCCCACCCTGGGCGGGCAGACCGCGTTGAACACGGCGGTCGCCCTGCACGCGGCCGGGGTGCTCGACAAGTACGGCGTCGAGCTGATCGGCGCGAACATCGAGGCGATCAACCGGGGTGAGGACCGCCAGCTGTTCAAGGAGATCGTCGCCAAGGCCGGCGTCCGGCTGGGGCTGGCCGACCCGGACGCGCTGGTGCCCCGCTCGCGGGTCTGCCACTCGATGGACGAGGTCCGCGAGACGGTCGCCGAGCTGGGCCTGCCGGTGGTGATCCGGCCGTCGTTCACCATGGGTGGCCTGGGTTCGGGCATGGCGCACACCGACGAGGACCTGGACCGCATCGCCGGGGCCGGCCTGGCCGCCAGCCCGGTGCACGAGGTGCTCATCGAGGAGAGCGTGCTCGGTTGGAAGGAGTACGAGCTCGAACTGATGCGCGACCGGCACGACAACGTGGTGGTGGTCTGCTCGATCGAGAACGTCGACCCGATGGGCGTGCACACCGGCGACAGCGTCACGGTCGCCCCGGCGATGACGCTCACCGACCGGGAGTACCAGAACCTGCGTGACCTGGGCATCGCGGTGCTGCGCGAGGTCGGGGTGGACACCGGCGGCTGCAACATCCAGTTCGCGGTGAACCCGGCCGACGGCCGGATCGTGGTGATCGAGATGAACCCCCGGGTGTCCCGGTCGTCGGCGCTGGCGTCGAAGGCCACCGGCTTCCCGATCGCCAAGATCGCCGCGAAGCTGGCCATCGGCTACACCCTCGACGAGATCCCCAACGACATCACGTTGAAGACGCCCGCCGCGTTCGAGCCGACGCTGGACTACGTGGTGGTGAAGATCCCCCGGTTCGCGTTCGAGAAGTTCCCGGGCGCGGACCCGGAGCTGACCACCACGATGAAGTCGGTAGGCGAGGCGATGAGCCTGGGCCGGAACTTCACCGAGGCGCTCAACAAGGCGATGCGGTCGATGGAAACCAAGTCGTCGGGTTTCTGGACCACCCCGGACCCGCAGGGCGCGACGCGGGAGAACACCCTCGCCGCGCTGGGGATGCCGCACGACGGCCGGCTCTACACCGTCGAGCGGGCGCTGCGGCTGGGCGCGTCGGTCGCCGAGGTCTCGGCGGCCTCCGGCGGGATCGACCCGTGGTTCCTGGACCAGATCGCCGGTCTGGTCGAGCTGCGGGCCGAGATCGTGGCCGCCCCGGTGCTCGACGCCGGGCTGTTGCGCCGGGCCAAGCGGGCCGGGCTGTCCGACCGGCAGCTCGCCGCGCTGCGCCCGGAGCTGGCCGCCGAGGACGGGGTACGCACCCTGCGGCACCGGCTCGACGTGCGGCCGGTCTACAAGACGGTGGACACCTGCGCCGCCGAGTTCGAGGCGACCACCCCGTACCACTACTCCACGTACGACGAGGAGACCGAGGTCGCCGCGTCGGACCGGCCCAAGGTGCTGATCCTGGGGTCCGGGCCGAACCGGATCGGCCAGGGCATCGAGTTCGACTACTCCTGCGTGCACGCCGTCCAGGCGCTGCGGGCCGCCCCGCGCGGTACGGCGGGCGCCGTCGCGGCGGACGCGGCCGGTTCCGTCGGCTACGAGACCGTGATGGTCAACTGCAACCCGGAGACGGTCTCCACCGACTACGACACCGCCGACCGGCTCTACTTCGAGCCGTTGACCTTCGAGGACGTGCTGGAGGTCTGGCACGCCGAGGACTCGTCCGGCCGGGCGGCCGGCGGCCCCGGCGTGGTCGGGGTGATCGTTCAGCTCGGCGGGCAGACCCCGCTGGGGCTGGCGCAGCGGCTCAAGGACGCCGGGGTGCCGGTGGTGGGCACCTCCCCGGAGTCGATCCACCTGGCCGAGGAGCGCGGCGCGTTCGGCCTGGTGCTGGCCCGGGCCGGCCTGCGCGCCCCGGCACACGGCATGGCCACCTCGTACGACGAGGCGAAGGCGATCGCCGACGAGATCGGCTACCCGGTGCTGGTCCGCCCGTCGTACGTGCTCGGCGGGCGGGGCATGGAGATCGTCTACGACGACGCCACGCTGCGCGACTACATCGGCCGGGCCACCGACATCTCCCCGGACCACCCGGTGCTGGTCGACCGGTTCCTCGACGACGCCATCGAGATCGACGTCGACGCGCTCTGCGACGCCGACGGCGAGGTCTACCTCGGTGGGGTGATGGAGCACATCGAGGAGGCCGGCATCCACTCCGGCGACTCGTCGTGCGCGCTGCCGCCGATCACGCTGGCCGGCTCGCACCTGAGCGAGGTGCGCCGCTACACCGAGGCGATCGCCCGGGGCGTGGGGGTGCGTGGGCTGCTCAACGTCCAGTACGCCCTCAAGGACGACATGCTCTACGTGCTGGAGGCGAACCCGCGGGCGTCCCGGACGGTTCCGTTCGTGTCGAAGGCCACCGCCGTGCCGCTGGCCAAGGCGGCGGCCCGGATCGCGCTCGGCGCGACCATCGCCGAGCTGCGCGCCGAGGGGCTGCTTCCGGCGACCGGTGACGGCGGCGAGCTGCCGCCGGACGCCCCGATCGCGGTGAAGGAGGCGGTGCTGCCGTTCAAGCGGTTCCGCACCCCGACCGGCAAGGGCGTCGACTCGCTGCTCGGCCCGGAGATGAAGTCCACCGGCGAGGTGATGGGCATCGACACCAGCTTCGGGCACGCGTTCGCCAAGAGCCAGTCCGCCGCGTACGGCTCGCTGCCGACCACCGGGAGGATCTTCGTCTCGGTGGCCAACCGGGACAAGCGGGCCATGATCTTCCCGATCAAGCGGCTGGCCGACCTGGGCTTCGAGATCGTCGCCACCGCCGGCACCGCGGAGCTGCTGCGCCGGCACGGCATCGCCTGTGAGCAGATCCGCAAGCACTACCAGAGCGGCGAGGGCGCGGACGCGGTGTCGATGATCCTCGCCGGCGACGTGGCCCTGGTGGTGAACACCCCGCAGGGTTCGGGCGCGAGCGCCCGCTCGGACGGCTACGAGATCCGCAGCGCCGCCGTCACGGCCGACATCCCGTGCATCACCACCGTGCCGGGGGTGGCGGCGGCGGTGATGGGCATCGAGGCCCGCATCCGGGGCGACATGCGGGTGCGCCCCCTGCAGGAGCTCCACGCCGCCCTCCGGGCCGCCCAGTGACCCCCGACCCCCACCCCCCGCTCACCCCGCACCCCCCGCTCGAGGGCGTCGGCCGGGAGGGAACATGATGTTCGAGCGGGGTGTACGGCGGGCGCTGTTCCGGATCGGCGGCGGCGACGCGGAGGCGGCGCACGACTGGACGCTGCGCCGGTTGGCGACCCTGTCCCGGCGGCCGGCGGCGCTGGCGCTGCTGCGGGCCCGCAACCTGCACCGGGCGCCCCGGACGGTGTTCGGGGTGGAGTTCCCCAATCCGGTGGGCCTGGCGGCGGGGATGGACAAGAACGGGGTGGCCCTGCCGGCCTGGCCCGCGCTCGGGTTCGGCTTCGTCGAGGTGGGCACGGTCACCGCGCACGCCCAGCCGGGCAACCCCCGACCCCGGCTGTTCCGGCTGCCCGACAGCGCGGCCGTGATCAACCGGATGGGCTTCAACAACGCCGGGGCGCAGGCCCTGGCCGACCGGCTGGCCGCCGCGCCCCGCCCGCTGGGGGTGCCGCTGGGCATCTCGCTGGGCAAGTCCAAGGTGACCCCGCTGGAGGACGCGGTCGAGGACTACCTCACCTCGTACCGGGCGTTGCGCGGGTACGGCGACTACTTCGCGGTCAACGTCTCCTCACCGAACACCCCGGGGCTGCGCTCGTTGCAGGACAAGGCGCACCTGGACGCCCTGCTGGCCGCCCTGGTGGGGGAGAAGGCGGTGCTGGTGAAGATCGCCCCGGACCTCACCGAGCCGGCCGTGGCGGAGCTGCTGGAGGTGTGCCTGGCCCGGGGTGCGGCCGGCGTGATCGCCACCAACACCACGCTGGCCCGCGACGGGCTCGCCCCCGCCGACCGGGACCGGGGCGTGGAGACCGGTGGCCTGTCCGGCCGTCCGCTGACCGGGCGGGCCCGGGAGATGGTCGCGTTCGTGCACCGGGAGACCGGGGGGCGGCTCCCGGTGATCGGGGTCGGCGGGATCCTCGACCCGGACGACGCGGCCCGGATGTTCGACGCGGGGGCCAGCCTGGTCCAGCTCTACACCGGGTTCATCTACCGGGGTCCGGCCCTGGTGCGGGCCGCCGCCCGGGTTCCGGCGGGTGACCGGGCGGTGAGCGGCCGGTGAGCCGGCGGGCGCGTCCGGGGTTCCGGTCGTGCCCGCCCGGAGCGCCCGTCCGCCCCGACGCCGCCACCGACGAGGGTACGGAGGAGCACGCGTGACGCCCGAGGAGATCCTGACCGTCGACCGGGCCCGCGTCTGGCACCCGTACGCGGCGCTGCCGCCGGCCCACCCGCCGTACGTGGTGGACAGGGCGCAGGGTGTCCGGCTGCGGTTGGCCGACGGCCGGGAACTGGTCGACGGGATGTCGTCGTGGTGGGCGGCGATCCACGGTTACCGGCATCCGGTGCTGGATGCGGCCGTCACCGACCAGCTCGGCCGGATGAGTCACGTGATGTTCGGCGGGCTCACCCACGAGCCGGCGGTCCGGTTGGCCGAGACGCTCGTCGAGTTGGCCCCGGACGGCCTGGAACACGTCTTCCTGGCCGACTCGGGTTCGGTGTCGGTCGAGGTGGCGATCAAGATGTGCCTGCAGTACCAGCGGGCCACCGGTCGGCCGCGGCGTCGTCGGCTGGGCACCTGGCGGGGCGGTTACCACGGCGACACGTTCCACCCGATGAGCGTCTGCGACCCGGAGGGCGGCATGCACCACCTCTGGGGTGACGTGCTGCCCCGGCAGGTCTTCGCGCCGGTGCCGCCCGGTGGCTTCGCCGACCCGCCCGACCCGGCGTACGTGACGGCGTTGACCGACGCGGTCGCCCGGCACGCCGACGAGTTGGCGGCGGTGATCGTCGAGCCGGTGGTGCAGGGGGCCGGCGGGATGCGGTTCCACCATCCCGGGTACCTGCGGGTGCTGCGCGAGGTGACCCGGGCGCACGGGGTGCTGCTGATCTTCGACGAGATCGCCACCGGGTTCGGCCGGACCGGGTCGATGTTCGCCGCCGGGCACGCCGGGGTGACCCCGGACGTGCTCTGTGTGGGCAAGGCGCTCACCGGCGGCTACCTCACCCTGGCGGCGGCGTTGTGCACGCCGGAGGTGGCCCGGGGCATCTCCGCCGACGGGGTGCTGGCCCACGGGCCGACGTTCATGGGCAACCCGTTGGCCTGTGCCGTCGCCAACGCCTCCCTGGGGCTGCTGCGGGCCGGCGACTGGGCGGCCGGGGTGGCGCGGGTGGGTGCGGGGCTACGGGCCGGTCTGGAGCCGTTGCGGGGCGCGCCGGGGGTGGCGGACGTCCGGGTGCTGGGCGCGATCGGTGTGGTGCAGCTCGACCACGAGGTGGACCTGGCGGCGGCGACGGCCGCCGCGGTGGAGCGGGGTGTGTGGCTGCGTCCCTTCCGGGACCTGGTGTACACGATGCCGCCGTACGTGACCGGGGACGACGACGTGGCCCGGATCGCGGCCGGGATCGCCGCCGCCGTGGCGGCCGGCTGAGCACCGGGGGCCGGGACCGGGGCGGCGACCGTCGCCCTGTAGCAGGGGAGCACGAGACGAGAGGGAGCAACGGATGGAGACCTTCGGAACCCGTCTGCACCGGGCGGTGGCCGAACGCGGGCCGCTCTGTGTGGGCATCGATCCGCATCCGGGTCTGCTGGCCCGATGGGGCCTTGAGGACGACGTCGACGGTCTGGAACGGTTCGTCCGGACCGTCGCGGAAGCGCTCGGTGACCGGGTTGCGGTGTTCAAGCCTCAGTCGGCCTTCTTCGAGCGATTCGGGAGCCGCGGGGTGGCGATTCTTGAGTCAACTATCCGACAGTTACGTGATGTTGGCGCGCTCGTTCTTCTCGACGCCAAGCGTGGCGACATCGGTTCGACGGTCGCCGCGTACGCCTCCGCGTACCTTGATCCATCCAGCCCGATGTATGTCGACGCGCTCACGGCGAGCCCCTACCTGGGAGTAGGTTCGCTGGCCCCGATGTTCGAGACGGCCGCCGCGCACGGTGGCGGGGTCTTCGTGTTAGCGCTCACCTCGAACCCCGAGGGTGCGGAGGTGCAGCGTGCCGTCACCTCCGGTGGGCGTACCGTCGCACAGCTTGTTATCGATGAGATTTCCCAGCTCAACAGGGGTGCCGAGCCGCTGGGAAGCTTCGGATTGGTGGTCGGCGCGACCATCGGCGCCACCGGTCACGACCTGTCCCGGGTCAATGGCCCACTGCTCGCTCCGGGCCTCGGAGCGCAGGGTGCGACGGCCGCCGATCTACCCACCGTGTTCGGTCCGAACCTGTCCGCAGTGTTGCCGTCGTACTCCCGGGAGGTGCTCAACGCGGGTCCGGACGCCGACGCGTTGCGGGCCGCGGCGGCCCGGGTGGCGGCCGACTGCCGGCGCATTCTGGCTTCCGGACACTGACTGACGGCTCGGTCACTTTACGTTGATCATCGCGCGTCCACGTTGCCGAAAACTCCGTCGAACGCTAGTTTTCCCCGCGCTGGGAACCACGGACCCCTTTGGTTGCCAGCGACACCACGTTTCACAGAGCGGCGGTGCGTTCCGCCCGTCGCGATAGGGACCTGAGGAGAACTGGTGCCGCTCCCGTCACTGACCCCCGAGCAGCGCGCTGCCGCGCTGGAAAAGGCCGCGGAGATCCGCAAGGCCCGTGCTGAGCTGAAGGAGCAGCTCAAGCAGGGCAAGACCACCCTGGCCGCCGTCCTTGCGCGAGCCGAGTCCGACGACGTCGTCGGCAAGCTCAAGGTGTCGGCCGTGCTGCAGGCGATGCCGGGTATCGGCAAGATCCGGGCCACCCAGATCATGGAGAAGCTCAAGATCGCCGACAGCCGCCGCCTGCGTGGCCTGGGCGAGCAGCAGCGCAAGGCGCTGCTTGGAGAGTTCGCCGCCAACTGACCGCCGCAGCAGGTACAAACAAGCGGTGAGCACGGATGAGGAGGCGTGCCCGGCGGCACGGCTCACCGTCCTGACCGGACCTTCGGGTGCCGGCCGGGGCGGTGTGGTCGAGGCGGTCCGGGCGCGTTCTCCCGCCGTGTGGGTGCCGGTCCCGGTGACCACCCGGGCACCTCGCACCGGCGAGTCTGACGGCGTCGACCGGCTCTTCCGGGAGCCGGCCGAGTTCGACCGGATGATCGCCGCGGGCGAGCTGCTGGAGTGGTCCCGGGCCGGGCCGTACCGCCGGGGCACGCCGCGCGCCCCGCTGACCGAGTGCCTGACGCGGGGCCGGCCGGTGCTGCTGCCGCTGGACCCGCCCGGGGCGCTGGTCGTCCGCGCGGCCCTGCCGCAGAGCAGGCTGGTGCTGCTACTGCCGCCGGGACACCACCCGGACCCGGCCCTGGCGGCCTTCGCCGCGCGCGCCGTCCACCACGACCACACCGAGCGCGCCGCCGCTGAGCTGGTAGGCTTGCTCGGTTCGTCCTAATCTGGCTCCCGTCCGACCGCATAATCGTGGTCGGGCGACCGGCCGCCCAGCGCGGCCGAGCGACCAGCCACTTCAGAGGCAGAGGTATTTCGTGGGATCCATCGCCAACCCCGAGGGCATCACCAACCCGCCGATCGACGAGCTGCTCGAGAAGACCACCTCGAAGTACGCGCTGGTGATCTTCGCCGCCAAGCGGGCGCGTCAGGTCAACGCCTACTACAGCCAGCTCGGCGAGGGCCTGCTCGAGTACGTCGGCCCGCTCGTGGAGACCACCCCGCAGGAGAAGCCGCTCTCCATCGCGATGCGCGAGATCAACGCGGGCCTGCTCACCGCCGAGCCGACCGACCAGCCGTAACCCCCGTACCCCCGATGTCCGCCGAGATCGTGCTCGGAGTCGGCGGTGGCATCGCCGCCTACAAGGCGTGCGAGCTGCTGCGGCTGTTCACGGAGTCGGGCCACCGGGTCCGGGTCGTGCCGACCGCGTCGGCGCTCCGCTTCGTCGGGGCGCCGACCTGGGCGGCGCTGTCCGGCCAGCCGGTCGCCGACGACGTCTGGTCTGCGGTGCACGAGGTGCCCCACGTGCGGCTCGGCCAGCAGGCCGACCTGGTGGTCGTCGCGCCGGCCACGGCGGACCTGCTCGCCCGGGCCGCCCACGGCCTCGCCGACGACCTGCTCACCAACACCCTGCTCACCGCCCGCTGTCCGGTGGTGCTCGCCCCGGCGATGCACACCGAGATGTGGGAGCACCCCGCCACCGTCGCCAACGTGGCCACCCTGCGCTCCCGGGGGGTACGGGTGATCGAGCCCGCCGTCGGCCGGCTCACCGGCGCCGACAGCGGCAAGGGTCGGCTACCCGACCCGGCCGAGATCTTCGCCGTCGCCCGCCGGGCCCTCGCCCGGGGCATCGACGCCCCCGCCGATCTGGCCGGCCGGCACCTGGTGGTCACCGCCGGCGGCACCCGCGAACCCCTCGATCCGGTCCGTTTCCTCGGCAACCGGTCCTCCGGCAAGCAGGGCTACGCGTTCGCCCGGGCCGCCGTCGCCCGGGGCGCCCGGGTCACGCTGATCGCCGCCAACGTCTCGCTGCCCGACCCCGCCGGGGTCGACCTGGTCCGGGTGGGTACCACCGAGGAACTGCGCACCGCGACCCTGGCTGCCGCCGCCGACGCCGACGCGGTGGTGATGGCGGCGGCACCGTCGGACTTCCGGCCGGCGACCTACGCGACCGGAAAGATCAAGAAGTCGGACGACGGCAGCGCGCCGACCATCGCGCTGGTCACCAACCCGGACATCGCCGCCGAGCTGGGCCGTCGCCGTCGACCGGAGCAGGTGCTGGTGGTGTTCGCCGCCGAGACCGGCGACGCCGAGGCCAACGGCCGGGCCAAACTCGCCCGCAAACGCGCCGACCTCGTCGTCGTCAACGAGGTCGGCGTCGACAAGGTCTTCGGCGCCGAAACCAACGCGGCCACCGTCATCGGTGCCGACGGCAGCGTGCACCGCCTGCCCGAGCAGGCCAAGGAGGATCTGGCCGACCGGGTCTGGGACCTCGTACGCGATCGGTGGCCCGCCCGTTCCTGAACGGTGGATGCCGCCTCGCCCGGTCGTGAGCGGTACGCGAGGGTGACTAGACTGCTGCGGAACGATTATCTAAAGAGCTTAGGAGTGCCGTGACACGCCGCCTCTTCACGTCCGAATCGGTCACGGAAGGCCACCCGGACAAGATCGCTGATCAGATCAGTGACGGGATCCTCGATGCCCTGCTGAGGCAGGATCCGCACAGTCGGGTGGCGGTCGAGACCCTGATCACCACGGGTCAGGTCCATGTCGCCGGCGAGGTGACCACCAAGGCGTACGCCGACATCCCGACCATCGTCCGCGAGACGATCCTCGGCATCGGTTACGACTCGTCGAAGAAGGGCTTCGACGGCGCCTCCTGCGGCGTCAGTGTCTCCATCGGCGCGCAGTCGCCGGACATCGCCCAGGGTGTCGACAACGCCTTCGAGTTGCGGACGGGTGCGTCGGAGAGCGCGTTGGACGCGCAGGGTGCCGGCGACCAGGGCATGATGTTCGGCTTCGCCTGCTCCGAGACGCCTGAGCTGATGCCGCTGCCGATCGCGCTCGCCCACCGGCTGGCTCAGCGGTTGTCGGCGGTGCGGAAGGACGGCACGATCCCGTACCTGCGGCCCGACGGTAAGACGCAGGTGACCATCGAGTACGAGGGGCTGCGTCCGGTACGGCTGAACACCGTCGTGGTGTCCAGCCAGCACGCCGCCGACATCTCGCTGGACTCGCTGCTGACCCCGGACGTGCGGGATCATGTCATCGCCCCGGAGTTGGAGAGTCTGGGTCTGGACACCGAGGATTACCGGCTGTTGGTCAACCCGACCGGCCGGTTCGAGATCGGTGGTCCGATGGGTGACGCCGGTCTGACCGGTCGGAAGATCATCGTGGACACCTACGGCGGGTACGCCCGGCACGGTGGTGGCGCGTTCTCCGGCAAGGATCCGTCGAAGGTCGACCGTTCGGCGGCGTATGCGATGCGGTGGGTGGCGAAGAACGTGGTCGCCGCCGGCCTCGCCGAGCGCTGTGAGGCGCAGGTCGCGTACGCGATCGGCAAGGCCCACCCGGTCAGCCTCTTCATTGAGACCTTCGGGACGGAGAACGTGCCGGTGGAGCGGATCGAGCGGGCTGTGGGTGAGGTGTTCGACCTGCGTCCGGCTGCGATCATCCGGGACCTCGACCTGCTGCGTCCGATCTACCGGCAGACCGCGGCCTATGGGCACTTCGGCCGGGAGCTGCCGGAGCTGACCTGGGAGAACACCGACCGGGCCGCCGACCTGAAGTCGGTAGCGGGCGCCTGACCGGCACCACGCCCAGCGACCGGCGACCCGCTGACGGGTCGCCGGTCGCTCGGGTTTGCGTCGACGTCGCGCTGCCGCACCTCGACCGTCCCTTCGACTACCTGGTCCCCGCCGGGCTGGCCGACGACGCGGTCCCCGGGGTGCGGGTCAAGGTCCGCTTCGCCGGTCAACTGGTCGACGGGTGGCTGCTGGAGCGGGTCGACAGCTCCGCGCACGACGGCCGGCTGGCCTACCTGGAGAAGGTGGTCTCACCGGAGCCGGTGCTGGCCCCCGAGGTGGCCCGGCTGGCCCGCGCGGTCGCCGACCGGTACGCCGGCAACCTCGCCGACGTGCTCCGGCTGGCCGTCCCGCCCCGGCACGCCCGGGTCGAGAAGGAACCCCGTGCCGACCCCGCGCGGGTCGACCCCGCCCGTGCCGACTCCGCCGGTGCCGACCCCGCCCGTGCCGGCACCGACCCGGGCGACGACGGGCCGACCCCGTCCGCCGTGGATCTTTCCGCCCCGCCCGCCGGAGACGGCCCCGCCCCGCATGGCGCTGGCGGGGTCGACCCGCGCGGTGCCGACAGGGCCGCCCCGCCCGGTGCGGCCGGTTCCGCCCCGCGCGACGCGGTCGGGGTCGACCCGCGTGGCTGGCGGGACTATCCCGCCGGCCCGGCGTTCCTGACGGCACTCGCCGACGGCCGGGCCCCCCGGGCGGTCTGGTCGGCGCTGGCCGGGGAGGACTGGGCGGCCCGCTACGCCGACGCGGTCGCCGCCACCCTCGCCGGTGGGCGGGGCGCGGTCGTGGTGGTCGCCGACGCCCGGGACCTCGACCGTCTCGACGCGGCGCTGACCACCCTGCTCGGCCCCGGACGGCACGTGACCCTCTCCGCCGCGCTCGGCCCCGCCCGCCGCTACCGGGCCTTCCTGGCCGCCCGGCGGGGCGACGTGCCGGTGGTGATCGGCACCCGGGCCGCCATGTTCGCCCCGGTCGACCAGCTCGGCCTGGTGGCGATCTGGGACGACGGGGACGACCTGCACGCCGAGCCCCGGGCCCCCTACCCGCACGCGCGGGAGGTGCTGCTCACCCGGGCCCGGCTCGCCGACGCCGCCGCGCTGGTCGGCGGCTGGACCCGGACCGCCGAGGGGCAACTGCTGGTGGAGACCGGCTGGGCCCGCGAGGTGGTGGCGGACCGGGCGACCCTGCGGGCGCGTACCCCGGCGATCGCCCCGACCGGGGACGACCCGCAACTGGCCCGCGATCCGGGCGCGGCGACGGCCCGGCTGCCCAGCCTGGCCTGGACCACCGCCCGGGACACCCTGCGCGCGGACGCGCCGGTGCTGGTCCAGGTGCCCCGCCGGGGTTACCTGCCCTCGGTCTCCTGCGCGGACTGCCGGACCCCGGCCCGCTGCCCGCACTGCGCCGGCCCGTTGGCACTGCGCGCCGCCGACGCCCCGCCGGCCTGCCGCTGGTGTGGCCGGGTCACCGCCGCGTACGCCTGCCCGCAGTGCGGCGGGCGACGGCTGCGGGCGGCCGTCACCGGGGCCCGCCGGACCGCCGAGGAGCTGGGCCGGGCGTTCCCCGGGGTGCCGGTGCGCACCTCCGGTCGCGACGAGGTGCTCACCGCCGTGCCGGGCGGCGCGGCGCTGGTCATCGCCACCCCGGGTGCCGAGCCGGTGGCCGACGGGGGGTACGGCGCGGTTCTGCTGCTCGACTCCTGGGCGCTGCTCACCCGGGCCGACCTGCGGGCCGGCGAGGAGGCGCTCCGGCGGTGGCTGTCCGCGGCGGCGTTGGCCCGTCCCGCCCCGGCCGGTGGCAAGGTGGTGGTGGTCGCCGACGGGGCGCTGGCCCCGGTGCAGGCGTTGCTGCGCTGGGACCCGGGCTGGTTCGCCGCGCGGGAGTTGGCCGAGCGGCGCGAGCTGGGCTTCCCACCGGCGGTGAAGATGGCAAGCGTCACCGGGGGAGCGGAGGCGGTGGCCGACCTGCTCGCGCAGGCCCGGCTGCCGGACGGGGCGGAGGTGCTCGGCCCGGTCCCCGCCGACGAGGACCGGGAGCGGATGCTGGTCCGGGTGCCCCGGTCCCGGGCCGCCGCGCTGGCCGGGGCGCTGCACACCGCCGCCGGGGTCCGCAGCGCCCGACGGGCCGCCGAACCGGTCCGCCTCCAGGTCGACCCGCTCGCCCTGTTCTGAGTCGTCGCTCAGTTCCGTCGGGGGTCCGGCCAGCCCGCCGTCGCACCCCGGGTCCGCCGGGCTGCGGGCGTACGCGTGATAGCATCGCCCCTCATGCCCGGGCGCACGAATGGCGCGACGAAGGCGGGAACGCGTCGGGTCGACGCCAAATCGATGATCTCAATCAGCCGGTGAGCAGGGGTGGACCAGTCGTGACCGTTCGTCAGTCGATCGTCTTCAACGGTGACCTCGGCAGCGGCAAGAGCACCGTCTCCGTCGAGATCGCCAAGCGGCTGGGCCTGCGCCGGGTCAGCGTCGGTGACCTCTACCGGCAGATGGCCCAGGAACGCCAGATGACCGCGCTCCAGCTCAACCTGCACGCCGAGCTGGACCAGGCCGTCGACGGCTACGTCGACCAGCTCCAGCGCGACATCGCCGCCTCCGGCGAATCGCTGGTGATGGACTCCCGGCTGGCCTGGCACTTCTTCACCCACGCGCTCAAGGTGCACATGATCACCGAGCCGGCCGAGGCGGCCCGGCGCGTGCTGCTACGCCCCTCCGGGCCGGCCGAGAGCTACACCTCGCTGGCCGAGGCGGAGGCCAGGCTGCGCGAACGCAGCGACAGCGAGCGTAACCGGTTCATCCTCCGCTACGGCGTCGACAAGGCCCGGCTGCGCAACTACGACCTGGTCTGCGACACCACCCGGGCCTCCGCCGAGGAAGTCATCACGCACATCATCGACGCGTACGAGGGCCGCCTCGCCGCCGACGTGCTGCGTGACGCCCCACCGTTGCTGCTGCTGGACCCGGCCCGGGTCTACCCGACCGAGGACGTCGCCACCCTGCGCGGGCTCGACGGGTCCGGGCTCGTCGGGGAGCTGGCGGCGGCCGGCGACGGGGCCCTCGCCCCGCTGCGGATCGGCTTCACCGGCGAGTACTTCTTCGTCGTCGACGGTCACCGCCGGCTCAGCGCCGCCCTGCGCAACGGTTTCTCGCTGGTGCCCGCGCAGCTCGTCGCCGAGGTGGACGAGCCGGTCGTCGGGCAGACCAGCGCCGTCGACTACTTCGCCGCCCACGTGCGCCCCAGCCTCGTGCACGACTGGGAGGCCGCCCACGGCACCCGGCTCCCGCTGCCCGCGCACGCCCTGCTCGGCGGGGACGCCGTGCTGGCCGGCGAACCGGGCGCCGGCGTCTGACCCGGCCGTCCCACCCCGATCACCACCCGTCGCGGTACGCCGGCCGGTGCCCCCGCCGCACTCCGTAGACTGGTACGGCACCACGCCGTCCAACGAAGGAGCCACCCCGCGTGACCGTCCAGCCCATCCGTCTGTTCGGGGACCCGGTGCTGCGCACGCCGGCCGATCCGGTCGTCGACTTCGACGTCGAGCTGCGTAGGCTCATCGCCGACCTCACCGACACGATGCGTGACCGCAGCGGAGCCGGGCTGGCCGCCCCCCAGCTCGGTGTGGGCCTGCGGGTGTTCACCTTCGAGGTGGACGACGTGCTCGGCCACCTGGTCAACCCGGTGCTGGAGTTCCCCGACGCCGAGGAGCAGGACGGCCCGGAGGGCTGTCTGTCCATCCCCGGGCTCTACTTCGACACCAAGCGCCGGCAGAACGTGATCGCCAAGGGCTTCAACGGCTACGGCGACCCGTTGCAGATCGTCGGCACCGGGCTGATGGCCCGCTGCGTCCAGCACGAGACCGACCACCTCGACGGGGTGCTCTTCCTCGACCGGCTGGACCCGGCCGGACGCAAGGAGGCGATGAAGGCGATCCGCCAGGCCGACTGGTACGACGAGGCCGCCCCGCCGACGGTCAAGGTCAGCCCGCACGCCGCCGGCAACCCCTTCGGGCTGGGCCGGTGACCGCCGGGATGCGTCTGGTCTTCGCCGGTACGCCGGCGGTCGCCGTCCCCGCCCTGGCCGCCGTGCACGCCTCCGGACACGAGGTGGTGGCCGTGGTGACCCGCCCCGACGCGCCCGCCGGTCGGGGTCGGGGCGTGCTGCGGTCCCCGGTCGGCGTCTGGGCCGACGAGCACGGCGTCGAGGTGCTCACCCCGGCCCGCCCCCGGGAGCCCGAGTTCCTCGACCGGCTCCGTACGCTGGCCCCCGACTGCGTGCCGGTGGTCGCCTACGGCGCGCTGGTGCCCCCGGCGGCGCTGGAGATCCCCCGCTTCGGCTGGGTCAACCTGCACTTCTCGCTGCTGCCCGCCTGGCGGGGCGCGGCACCCGTGCAGCACGCGGTGCTGCACGGCGACGAGCTGACCGGGGCCAGTGTCTTCCAGTTGGAGCAGGGGCTGGACACCGGCCCGGTCTACGGCACGCTCACCGACGAGATCCGCCCCACCGACACCTCCGGCGACCTGCTGGAGCGGCTCGCCCACTCCGGGGCCGGGCTGCTGGTCGCCGTCCTGGACGCGATCGCGGCGGGCACCGCGCGGGCCGAACCGCAGCCCGCCGACGGGGTCTCGCTGGCTCCGAAACTGACCGTGGACGACGCCCGGGTGCGGTGGGGTGACCCCGCGTTCGCGGTCGACCGACGGGTGCGCGCCTGCACCCCCGCCCCGGGCCCGTGGACGACCTTCCGTGGCGACCGGGTCAAGCTCGGGCCGATCACCCCGGTCGGCAACGGCCCCACCCTCAAACCTGGAGAACTGCTGGTGGAGAAGTCCCGCGTGCTGGCCGGCACGGCGACCGTGCCGGTGCAGCTCGGTGAGGTGCGCGCGGCGGGCAAGAAGGCCATGCCGGCGACCGACTGGGCGCGCGGCGTCCGGGTCGCCGCCGGGGAGGAACTCGCGTGACCGAGCCGACCGCACGAGGAGACCGTCCGGCCGACACCGACCGGCGCGGCGACGACCGGCGGCCCTCCGGCGGCACCCGGGGCGACCGCCCCGCCCGAGCCGGCGGGTGGGGCGACCGGGCCGGGTCCGACCGGCGCGGCGGGCGACCCGGCCGACCGGTCCGTCCGGCCGTCGACCTGCCCCGGTACGCCGCCTACCAGGCGGTCGCGGCGGTGCACCGCGACGACGCGTACGCCAATCTGGTGTTGCCGGCGATCCTGCGCGAGCAGGGGCTGGCCGGGCGGGACGCCGCCTTCGCCACCGAGCTGACCTACGGCACCCTGCGGCAGCTCGGCACCCTCGACACGATCCTCACCGCCGCCGCCGGCCGGGACGTCGCGCGGATCGACCCGCCGGTGCGCGACGCGTTGCGGCTCGGCGCCTACCAGCTCCTGCACACCCGGGTCCCGGCGCACGCCGCCGTGTCCTCCACGGTCGACCTGGTCCGCACGGTGGGGGAGGGGGCCACCGGCTTCGCCAACGCGGTGCTGCGCGAGGTGGCCGGCCAGGACGTCGACGCGTGGACGGCCAAGCTCGCCCCGACGATGGCCGCCGACCCGATCGGCCACCTGGCCGTGACCTACAGCCACCCGCAGTGGATCGTCCGGGCCTTCGCCGACGCTCTCGGCGGTGACCTGGGCGAGGTGACCCGGCTGCTGATCGAGGACAACGAGCGCCCGCCGGTGCACCTGTGCGCCCGTCCGGGCCTCCTCGACCCGGCGGAACTGGCCGACGCGGTCGGCGGCGCTCCTGGTGCGTTCTCGCCGTACGCGGTCTACCTGCCCGGCGGCGCGCCCGGTGACCTGCCGGCGCTGGCCGACGGCCGGGCGCACGTGCAGGACGAGGGTTCCCAGTTGGTGGCGAACGCGCTGGCCACGGCCCCGCTGGACGGTCACGACGGCCGCTGGTTGGACCTGTGCGCCGGCCCCGGTGGCAAGGCCGGCCTGCTCGGCGCGCTCGCCGCGCAGCGGGGTGCCCGGCTGACGGCGGTGGAGGTCTCCGAGCACCGGGCCCGGCTGGTCGAGCAGGCCACCCGGGGTCTGCCGGTGAGCGTGCTGCACACCGACGGGCGCACGGTCGGGGCGGATCCGAAGCTGCCGGAGGGGCACTTCGACCGGGTGCTGGTCGACGCCCCGTGCACCGGGCTGGGGTCGTTGCGCCGCCGGCCCGAGTCGCGCTGGCGGCGGCAGCCGTCGGACCTGCCGCCGTTGACCCGGTTGCAGCGGGAGCTGCTCTCCGCCGCGCTGCGGGCGGCCCGTCCGGGTGGTCTGGTCGCCTACGTCACCTGTTCCCCGCACACGGTGGAGACGCACGTGACGGTCACCGAGGCGGCCCGGCGCGCGGGGGTGCCGGCGGACTTCGTCGACGCCCGGACGGTCCTGCCGTCGGGCATGCCCGGCCTGGGCGACGGCCCCACCGTCCAACTCTGGCCGCACCGCCACGGCACCGACGCCATGTTCCTGGCGCTCCTCCGCCGCACCTGACCGGTCCCGCCCCCCGTCGCGGCCCCGCCCGCCCTCGGTGATCAAGAGAATTGCGTCAACGAGCCGTCGCCGGATGACGCGAACCTCTTGATCACCGAAGCGGGAAGCGGCGGCGGGCGGGCGGACGGGCAGCGGGTGGGTCAGATGGTGGGGAGGCCCTTGGGGCCGGCGCCGCGCATCGAGCGGGTCAGCTTCCGGTCGTCGCTCCACAGGAAACAGCGGATGCCCCGGTCGCCCTCCTCCCACTCCCGCTGCGACGGCGGATAGAAGATCGACCCGGCCCGGTACGGCAGTTCGCTGTTGTTGGGCACCTCGGCGAAGCCGGCGATCAGCGCCATGCACCGCCGGTGCACCCGCTGGTTGGCGCGACCGAAATCGGCCCAGCTCAGGTCGCTGCGTTCCAGGTAGACGCCGACGAACTCGGCGCGGTGCGGCTCGGAGCAGAGCACCGGGGCCATGTAGTTGAGATTGTTGCCGATCAGTTTGGGATCGAAGCAGCGGTGGCTGAGCGGATTGTCGCCGATCATCGCCCCGCGCAGACTGCCGACGCGGTTGACCGGCCGGGTGTTGTCGATGCTGTCGGTCTCGCTCAGGTCGCACCGGAACCAGCGGGCGCCGCTGTTCCACGCCGAGTTGGCCGGCAGCGCGATGTTCATCGTCAGCCGGGCCGAGTGCCAGTCGCCACCGAGGACGTCGCGGGCCCGCTGGTCGCACTCGGTACGGGCGGGACGCAGCGCGGCGGAACCCGGCTCGGGCCGCTCACCCCGGGTCACCGCGCCGGTGAACGTGCCGACGTGGATGGTCTCGGCCAGGTGGCTGCGCGCGCAGTCCACCGTCTCGTAGGTGCCGGCCTGCACGACCGGGGTGATCCGGGGCAGGCAGGCGTCCGTGGCGGGCACGAACGACTGGGCGACCGGCAGCACCGGCCAGTCGTCGAGCAGGTCGCCGTCGGCACCGTGCTGCGGTACGCAGCCGCTGAGCGCCACCGTCACGGTGCCGGCCAGCGCCAGCGCCACGAGCCACCGTCGCATCGTCCGCCCTTTCCGGGGGTCGACGGTTCCGCCGCCGTGCCCCACCCGGCGTGCCCGCCGCCGGGCGAGCATCATACGTGACCGTCCCTGATGGAGTGTTGCGTCTTGCCGGTCGTTCGGCCAGTCGGCACCGGCCATTCGTCCCGGACTCCCGGGAAGAGGAGCCGTTGGTGCACCACGGGTCACGCCTGGATCACAGGGCGTCGCTCATGGTGCCGTGCTGTCCGCGGCGGATGGCCGCGTTCGTACACTTGCCCTGTGACCGTACCGCCGTCGATCATCGCGCCCAGCATCCTCGCCGCCGATTTCGCCCGCCTCGCCGATGAAGTCCGCGCCGTCGAGGACGCCGCGGACTGGCTGCACGTCGACGTGATGGACAACCACTTCGTGCCCAACCTGACCATCGGCCTGCCGGTGGTGCAGAGCCTGCGGGCGGTGACCCGGCTCCCGTTCGACGTGCATCTCATGATCACCGACCCGCGGCGGTGGGCCCCCGGTTACGCCGACGCCGGCGCGTACAACGTGACCTTCCACGCCGAGGCGTGCGACGACCCGGTCGCCCTGGCCAAGGATCTCCGCTCGGCCGGCGCCAAGGCCGGGCTGGCCATCGACCGGGACACCCCGATCGAGCCGTACCTCGACCTGCTGCCCAGCTTCGACACCCTGCTGATCATGACGATCAAGGCCGGCTTCGGCGGGCAACGCTTCATCCCGCAGCTGCTGGACAAGGTGCGGGCGGCCCGCCGGCACGTCGACAGCGGCCACCTGGAACTGCGCATCGAGGTCGACGGCGGAATCGCCGCCGACACCATCGAGCAGGCCGCGGCGGCCGGCGCGGACGCCTTCGTCGCCGGCACCGCCGTGTACGGCGCGGACGACCCGGCCGAGGCGATCCGTCGCCTGCGCGGGCTGGCGGAGCGCGCCAACGCCGGGGCCTGAGGTGGAACCCACCGGCGACCGCCCCGACGTGATCCTGGTCGTCGACGACGACGAGGACATCGCCCGCTTCGTCGAGTTCAACCTGAGGCTGCACGGCTTCGAGGTGCTGCACGCCGGGGACGGCCAGGAGGCGCTCGACATGATCGAGCAGCACAAACCGGACCTGGCCGTGGTCGACCTGATGATGCCGCGCATCGACGGCCTGGAGCTGACCCGCCGGCTGCGCGCCAACCCGATCACCTCGGCACTGCCGGTGATCATGCTGACCGCCAAGGGCATGACCGTGGACAAGGTGCACGGGCTCAGCGCCGGCGCCGACGACTACCTGGTCAAGCCGTTCGACACCGCCGAGCTGGTGGCCCGGGTCAGCTCCACGCTGCGCCGCAACAAGGAGTTCCGCGAGGTCTCCCCACTGACCGGCCTGCCCGGCAACAGCCGGATCCGCCGGGAGATCAGCGACCGGGTCCGCAGCGGCGTCGACTACGCCGTCGGCTACATCGACATCGACCGGTTCAAGAGCGTCAACGACCGGTACGGCTTCGTGCGGGGCGACGAGTTCATCTCCGCGCTGGCCCGCAGCCTGTACCGGGCGGTGGTCGCGATCGGGCTGCCGCCGGCCTTCCTCGGCCATGTCGGCGGCGACGACTTCGTGATCGTCTGCGCCCCCGACCAGATCCGCCCGCTGACCTCCCGGGCCGTGGTCGACTTCGAGAAGACCGCCGACACCCTCTACGACCCGACCGACCGGGAACGCGGCTTCGTCGAGCTGAAGGACCGGCGGGGCAACATCCGGCGGGCGGCCCTGGTCACCCTGTCGATCGGTGTCTCGCTCTCCGACGCCCGCAAGCGCTTCACCGACCCGCTGGCGGCGATCGCCGTGGCCAGCGAGATGAAAACGGTCGCCAAGAGCCAACCGGGGTCATACGTCGCAGTCGACAGGCGACGTGCCGACGGGGTGTGAAGTAGCACGCTGGAGGTGGCGGACTCCCCGGGGTTACGTGTAAGACTTCGCATGTACCCACCACGCGCTGGCGGGGCTCGGTGAAATTCCGAACCGGCGGTGATCCACGCTCGACGTGGTAAGCCCGCGACCCGGACGGCTGTGCCGCCCGGTGGACCTGGTGAGAATCCGGGGCCGACGGTGGGGGAGCGGTCCGTCCGCACCCCCGACAGTCCGGATGGGAGACAGCGCGCGGGCGGGGCGGGCCTGCGTGGCGTCTCTTGCGACCGCGTGGGCTCCCCGGGGGCGGCGCTGCCGTTCCCGGTTCCGCCGCCGCCTGCCCGGCTGCTCCCGTACCGCCCGCGCGGGGACCGGCGAGCGAGAGGGCAGGGCATGGGCGGCGTCTCCGTGGACGAGGCGATGCGTCGTGCCATCGAGTTGGGCGCGCGGGGTCTCGGCACCACCAGTCCCAATCCGGTCGTCGGCTGCGTGCTGCTCGACGCGGACGGCGTCGTCGTCGGGGAGGGCTTCCACGCCTACACCGGCGGGCCGCACGCCGAGATCGTCGCGCTCGCCCAGGCCGGTGAGCGGGCCCGGGGCGGCACCGCGGTGGTCACCCTGGAACCCTGCGACCACACCGGTCGCACCGGCCCGTGCAGTCACGCGCTGATCCGCGCCGGCATCGCCCGGGTGGTGATCGCCGTACCCGACCCCAACCCGGTCGCCTCGGGCGGCGCCGCCACCCTGCGCGCCGCCGGGGTGCGGGTCGAGTTCGGGGTACGCGCCGACGAGGCCGAGGCCGGCAACGTCGCCTGGCTGACCTCGATGCGGCGCGGCTGGCCGTACCTGATCTGGAAGTACGCCGCCACCCTCGACGGCCGGTCCGCGGCGGCCGACGGCAGCAGCATGTGGATCACCTCCGAGGCGGCCCGGATGGACGTGCACGCGTTGCGCGGCACGGTCGACGCGGTCATCGCCGGGGTCGGCACCGTGCTCGCCGACGATCCCCGGCTGACCGCCCGCAACCTGCGCGACGGCACCCTGGCCATCCGCCAGCCGCTGCGGGTGGTGGTGGACAGCGCCGGGCGTACCCCGGCCGACGCCCGGGTCCGCGACGGCGCCGCCCGGACCTGGATCGCCACCGTCGCGGAGGTCGGCGCCGGCCCGGACGGCCGGGTCGACCTGCCGGCCCTGCTGGCCGAACTGCACCACCGGGGGGTACGCGCCGCGCTGCTGGAGGGCGGTCCCCGGCTGGCCGGGGCGTTCCTCGCCGCCGGCCTGGTCGACCGGGTCGTCGGGTACGTCGCGCCGAAGCTGCTCGGGGCCGGACCGACCGCGTTGGTCGACGCGGGTGTGACGACCATCGCCGACGCCATCGATCTGGAAATCACCGACGTTACCCGGGTCGGGTCCGACCTGAGGATCACCGCGCTGCCCCGGAAGAGGGAGGCCTGAGATGTTCACCGGCATCGTCGAGGAGTTGGGCGAGGTCGTCCGGATCGCCGACACCGGGGGTGACTCGGCGCTGGTCGCGATCCGCGGCCCACTGGTCACCTCCGACGCCCGGCACGGCGACTCCATCGCGGTCAACGGGGTCTGCCTGACCGTGGTCGACGTCGACGGCGGGGTGTTCACCGCCGACGTGATGGGCGAGACGCTGCGCCGCTCGGCGCTCGGCGGGCTGCGCCCCGGCGACCCCGTCAACCTGGAGCGGGCCACCGCGCTGAACAGCCGGCTCGGCGGGCATCTGGTGCAGGGCCACGTCGACGGCGTCGGCGAGGTGCTCTCCCGGGAACCGGCGGCGCAGTGGGAGACGCTGCGGTTCCGGCTGCCCACCGCCCTGGCCCGGTACGTGGTGGAGAAGGGCTCGATCACCGTTGACGGGGTGTCGCTGACGGTGGCGGCGGTCGGCGACGACTGGTTCACCGTCGGGCTGATCCCCACCACCCTCAAGCTCACCACGCTCGGCGGCCGGGGGGTCGGCGCGCCGGTCAACCTGGAGGTGGACGTGCTGGCCAAGTACGTCGAACGCCTCCTCGACGCCCGGCTGCCCGGCGGCCCGGTCGGGACCGACGACGCCGCCCCGGCGCTGCCCGGCGACACCGCCGGAGAGGCACGGTGAGCGGCCCGGTCGGCTGGCTGCTCGACGCGCAGGTGCACGTCGTCGGTTCCCCGGTGCTGGTCCGGGAGATCGTCGGCAACGCCTTCGGGCTGGTCTCGGCGCTGCTCGGGCTGCGCCGGCTGGTCTGGGCCTGGCCGGTCGGCATGATCGGCAACGGGCTGCTGTTCACCGTCTTCCTCGGCGGGGTGTTCGCCACCCCGCAGGCGCACGACCTCTACGGCCAGGCCGGCCGGCAGGTCTTCTTCTTCGCGGTCAGCGTCTACGGCTGGTGGCGGTGGTCACGCAACCGCCGCCAGGGCGGGGACGCCCCGGCGGTCACCCCCCGCTGGGCCACCGGCCGGGAACGGCTCGGCCTGCTGCTGGCCGCCGTGCTCGGCACCGCGCTGAGCTATCCGCTGCTCGCCGCGCTCGGCTCGTGGGGGCCGCTGCCGGACGCCTGGATCCTCACCGGCAGCCTGCTGGCCACCTACGGGATGGCCCGGGGCTGGGTGGAGTTCTGGCTGGTCTGGATCGCGGTGGACGCGGTCGGCGTACCGCTGCTGCTGCGCGGCGGCTTCTACCCCTCGGCGGCGATGTACCTGGTCTACGGCGCGCTCTGCGGCTGGGGCTTCGCCGCCTGGTGGCGCAGCTCGCGGGCCAGCCGTACGGCGTCGACACCGATCCCGTCCACCTACTCGGAGGTCGTGGCATGAGCACCCAGGCGGTCACCTTCGCCCGGATCGAGGAGGCGGTGGCGGAGATCGCCGCCGGCCGGCCCGTGGTGGTGGTCGACGACGAGGACCGGGAGAACGAGGGCGACCTGATCTTCGCCGCCGAGCTGGCCACCCCGGAGCTGCTCGCCTTCATGGTCCGCTGGACCTCCGGGTACGTCTGCGTCCCACTGACCGAGGCGGAGTGCGACCGGCTGGACCTGCCGCCGATGCACCACACCAACCAGGACCGGCGCGGCACCGCCTACACGGTGACCGTGGACGCCCGGGAGGGGGTCAGCACCGGCATCTCGGCAGCCGACCGGGCACACACCATCCGGCTGCTCGCCGACCCCGGCACCGACCCGACGGACCTGGCCCGCCCCGGCCACGTGGTGCCGCTGCGGGCCCGCGCCGGCGGGGTGCTGCGCCGCCCCGGGCACACCGAAGCGGCGGTCGACCTGACCCGGCTGGCGGGGCTGCGACCCGCCGGGGTGCTCTGCGAGCTGGTCAACGACGACGGCACCATGATGCGCCTGCCGGATCTGGAGAAGTTCTGCGCCGAGCACTCGCTCACCCTGGTCACCATCGCCGACCTGGTGGCCTACCGGCGGCGGCACGAGAAGCAGGTCGAGCAGGTCGCGCAGGCGCGGATGCCCACCCCGTACGGGGTGTTCCGGGCGCTGGGCTACCGGGCCGAACACGACCCGGCCGAGCACGTCGCGCTGGTCTTCGGTGAGCTGGGCGACGGCAGGGACGTGCTGGTCCGGGTGCACTCCGAGTGCCTGACCGGGGACGTCTTCGGGTCGCTGCGCTGCGACTGCGGGCCGCAGTTGCAGGCGTCGCTGGCCCGGGTCGCCCGGGAGGGGCGGGGCGTGGTGCTCTACGTGCGCGGCCACGAGGGGCGCGGCATCGGCCTGCTGCACAAGCTGCAGGCGTACCAGCTCCAGGACCAGGGCCGCGACACCGTGGACGCGAACCTCGACCTGGGCCTGCCGGCCGACGCCCGGGACTACGGCACCGGCGCGCAGATCCTCTACGACCTGGGGGTGCGGTCGATGCGGCTGCTCACCAACAACCCGGCCAAGCGGGCCGGGCTGGAGGGGTACGGGCTGACCGTCACCGGCCGGGAGGGGCTGCCGGTCCGGCCGCACCCGGAGAACGTCCGCTACCTGCGGACCAAGCGGGACCGGATGGGCCACCTGTTGGACGAGCTGGACGAGGTGACCGAGGCCCCGATGGGCCGGCCGGTCCCCGGCGACGAGATCGGAGCATGACGATGGCGGGTTTCGGTGAACCCGGAGTGACCCCGGTGGATGCCGCCGGGCTGACCGTCGGGGTGGTGGCGGCGCGCTGGCACGGCGAGCTGACCGACCACATGCTCGACCGGGCGGTGGCCGCCGCGCAGGCGTGCGGGGCGCGGGTGGTGACGGCCCGGGTGGCCGGTTCGGTGGAGCTGCCGGTGGTGGCGCAGGCCCTGGCCCGGCGCTGCGACGTGGTGGTGGCGCTGGGCGTGGTGGTGCGCGGCGCGACCGCCCACTTCGACTACGTGTGCCGGTCGGTGACCGACGGGCTGACCCGGGTCGCCCTGGACGAGGGCAAGCCGGTGGCGCACGGGGTGCTGACCGTGGAGAACCTCGACCAGGCCCGGGACCGCGCCGGGCTGCCCGGCTCCGCCGAGGACAAGGGCTGGTCGGCGACGGTGGCCGCCCTGGACGCCGCCCTGGCGGTCCGGGCCGTGTCCACGGCCAACGGCCACCGCGTCGGCTTCGCCGGCTGACCACCCGTCGGGGCTTTGGCCTGGTGGGCCGATGTTGCGGGGTCCACGACCGCCGACCCCGCAACATCGCCCCACTTGGGGCACCCCGCGCTAGAGCCGGCCGGCCTCGATGATCCGCTTGAGGAACTGCCGGGTTCGGGGCTGGGTCGGCTCGCCGAACACCTGCGCGGGCGGCCCGGCCTCGACCACCCGACCGGCGTCGAGGAAACAGACCTGGTCGGCGACCTCCCGGGCGAACCCCATCTCGTGGGTGGCCAACACCATCGTCATCCCGTCGGCCTTGAGGTCCCGGATCATCGCCAGCACCTCCCCGACCAGCTCCGGGTCGAGCGCCGAGGTGACCTCGTCCAGCAGCATTAGCCGGGGCGAGTTGGCCAGCGCCCGGACGATCGCCACCCGCTGCTGCTGGCCGCCGGAGAGCCGGTCCGGGTAGGCGTCCGCCCGGTCGGCCAACCCGACCCGGGCGAGCAGCTCCCGGGCCTGCGCCTCGGCCTCGGCCCGCGCCCGCCGGTGCACCCGGCGCGGCGCGAGGGTGACGTTCTCCAGCACGCTCAGGTGCGGAAACAGGTTGTACGACTGGAACACCATGCCGATGCGCCGGCGGACCCGGTCGGGGTCGACCCGGGGGTCGGAGATCTCCTCGCCGTCGAGCGTGATGCTCCCGTCGTCGAGTTCCTCCAGCAGGTTGACGCAGCGCAACAGCGTCGACTTACCCGACCCGGACGCCCCGATCAGGGCGACCACCCGGTGCTCCTCGACGGTGAGGTCGAGCCCGTCGAGCACCACCCGGCCACCGAACTCCTTGCGTACCCCCTGGCAGGTCAGCACGGCCATGGTCAGCCTCCGGACTGGCGTCGGGCCGCGCGCAGCGTCACCCAGTCGGTGACCGCGATCAGCGGGATGGCGAGCAGCACGAACAGCACCCCGGCCACGATGTACGGGGTGTAGTTGAAGCTCTGCGCGGTGGCGATCTGGGCCGCCCGGACGGCGTCGATCGGGCCGGCCAGGGAGACCAGGCCGACGTCCTTCTGCAACGCCACCACGTCGTTGAGCAGCGGCGGCGCGACCCGCCGGACGGCCTGCGGCAGCACCACGTGCCGCATGGTCTGCCGGTAGGTCAGCCCCAGCGAGCGGGCCGCCGCGAGCTGGCTCGGGTGGACCGACTCGATGCCGGCCCGGAACACCTCCGCCAGGTAACCGCCGTAGGTGAGCACCAGCGCCAGCCCGCCGAGCACCAGCACCGGGGGCATCCCCTGCAACCGCAGGCCGGGCACGCCGAGGGTGAGCACGTACAGCACGATGATCAGCGGCAGGCCCCGGAAGGTGTACGTGTACCCGGCGGCGAGCGCGCGGACCGGGAAGAAGACCGGCCCGCGCAGGGTCCGCAGCAGCGCGATCAGCAGGCCGAGCAGCAGCGCCCCGACGGCACAGCAGACCAGCAGCCGGACGTTGAGCCACAGCCCGGTGAGCACCTCCGGCAGGGCGTCGCGGGCGATCTGTGGGTCGAGGAACGACAGGCGCACCCGGTCCCAGCCGGGTGCGCCGGTGACCGCGACGACCAGCAGCGTGCCGAGCACCGCCGTGGAGACGGCGGCGACCAGCACGCTGCGGGTCGTCTGCCGACGCCGGTACGCGGCCCGCCGCCGCTGGGCCGCCGACAGGAGGTACGGCCGGTCCACCGCCGGGTCGTCGTTGCCTGCGGACACCCGGCTCACTGGAGTTCGGTCGCCCCCGCCACCTGGGCGAGCCACTTCTGCTCCAGCTGCTTGAGCGTGCCGGCCTCGGCGAGTTCCCCGACGGTCTTGCTGACGCACAGCGTGAGCGGGGAGTCCTTGTCCAGCAGCAGCCCGAACGCCTCCGGCGCACCCACCTGCGGCAGCTGGCCGACGATGGTGGCGTCGGTGACCTCCGAACCGGTGATGTAGAACGCGGTCGGCAGGTCGACCACCAGCCCGTCGATCTGGCCGTTCTGCAGGGCCTTCTTGGCGTCGTCGTTGCTGTTGTAGACCTGCGGCTTGACCGAGGGCTTGATCAGGGCGGTGATCGCCTGGTAGCTGGTCGTGCCGACCTGCGCGCCCAGCTTGGCGTTCTTCAGGTCCGCCACCGACTTCTTCCCGGCGATCTTCGACGACTTGAGCGCGATGACCGTCTGCCGCACCAGGTAGTACGGGGCGGAGAAGTCGACCGCCTGCTTGCGTTCCTCGGTGATGGAGAACTGGTTGATGTCGAAGTCGAAGGTCTTCGGGCCCGGGGCGATGGCGGTGTCGAACTTCACCCGGGTCCAGGTGACGTCCCCCCGGGCGTACCCGAGCCTCTCGGCCACCGCGTACGCGACGGCGGACTCGAAACCCTCGCCGCTGTCCGGCTTGTCGCCCTTGAACCACGGCTCGTACGCGGGCTCGTCGGTGGCGATGGTGAGCTTGCCCGGTGTCCGGGTCTTCAGGCTGTCCTTGGCGCAGGACGCCGCGGTGGGGACGACGTCGGGGGTGGTGGGCGTGGGGTCCTGCGGGGCGCATCCGGCCACGGCGACGAGGAGCACGGCGGCGGTGGCGGCGGCGCGGGTACGTGAGCTGCTGCTGACCATGGCCGCCAGGATAGAGAAGACCGCCGATCCCTCGAAGGGTGTCCCATCAGGTAGATGAGAGATCGATGTGCAAACGTGTCCGGTCCGTTGCCGGTGGCCGGTGACCCGCGCTCCGGCCGGCCGGAGCGCCCGGCGTCTCCGGCCCCGTCCCAGCCTGCGGGAACGGGATGTGGGCAGGGCGACCCGGCCGGACCCGGAGCGCACGGCGTCGGTGGGTGGCTGGAAGAATCCGGTTCCGTGAAGACGTTCGAGGAGTTGTTCGCCGAGCTCCAGGCCAAGGCAGCCGCCGGCACGCCGGGTTCCGGCACGGTCGACGCCCTGGCCAAGGGGGTGCACTTCGTCGGCAAGAAGGTCGTCGAGGAGGCGGCCGAGTCGTGGATGGCCGCCGAGCACGAGGGCCCGGAGCGCACCGCCGAGGAGATCTCCCAGCTGCTCTACCAGGTGCAGGTGCTGATGCTGGCCAGCGGTCTGGAGCTGAAGGACGTCTACCGACATCTGTGAGTGCGCCCGCGTCGTTGATCTGATCCGATCGAAGGAGCACTCCGTCATGCTGCGTGTCGCCGTACCCAACAAGGGGGCCCTGGCCGAGAAGGCCGCCCAGATGCTGCGCGAGGCGGGCTACCGCCAGCGCACCGACCCCAAGGACCTGGTCTGCCCGGACGAGGCCAACGACATCGAGTTCTTCTACCTGCGCCCGAAGGACATCGCCACCTACGTCGGCTCGGGTGACCTCGACGTCGGGATCACCGGCCGGGACCTGCTGATCGACTCCGGTGCGCCCGCCGAGGAGGTGGTCGACCTGGCCTTCGGCCGGGCCACCTTCCGCTTCGCCGCCCGCCCCGAGGACGTCGGCGACGTGCAGGAGCTGGGCGGTCACCGGATCGCCACCGCGTACCCGGGGCTGGTCGAGCGGTACCTCGCCGAACTGGGCGTCAAGGCCGACGTGATCCGGCTCGACGGCGCGGTGGAGAACGCCATCCGGCTCGGGGTCGCCGACGTCGTCGCCGACGTGGTGGAGACCGGCGCGACGCTGCGCCAGGCCGGACTGGTCGTGTTCGGGGAGCCGCTGCTGCGGTCCTCGGCGGTGCTGGTCCGCCGGGCCGACGCGCCGGCCCACCCGCAGGCGGAGCAGTTGCTGCGTCGCCTGCACGGGGTGCTGGTGGCCCGCCGTTACGTGATGCTCGCCTACGACGTGCCGGCGGGCCTGCTCGACCGGGCCAGCGGCCTCACCCCGGGCATCGAGTCGCCGACGGTCTCCCCGCTGCACCGGGAGGGCTGGGTCGCCGTGCAGGCGATGGTGCTCCGCGACGACGTCCACCGGATCATGGACGAGCTGTACGAGTTGGGTGCCCGCGCCATCCTGGTCACCAACATCCACGCCTGCCGGCTCTGATCCGACCGCCCGGCGGCCCGTACCACCCGTCGCGCCCTCGTGCTCGACGTCCCTCGTGCTCAACGGCCCTCGTGCTCAACGGCAATGGGGACGATACAGCGGCATCATCCCCCACGGATACCGCTGTATCGGCCCCATTGCCTCAGCCCGCCCTGCCCCCGCCCCGCCCTCGCCCGCCCCGTCCGGCCCCGACCAGTCCGACCAGGCCCGCTCGAACCGGGCGGGGCTGGTGGGGGTGGGTGGCGACGCGACGCCGTCCGGGTCGGGTGGCAGACTGGAGCGGTGAGCGACACCGAGTTGATCCGTCTCAGGCCGCGTCGTATCCGGGTCGTCTGCTGGGCCTCGGCGATCGCCCTGCTGGTGGTCTTCAGCCTGGTGGCCACCTCGTTGACCGGGGCGACCGGCGAGGGCTACGGCACCTTCCAGCGTGGCGACCAGGTTGCCATGGTCGGCCTCGGGGTGCTCGGCGCGCTCGGCATCCTGCTGTTCACCCGGCCCCGGGTCGAGGCGGACGCCCGGGGGGTCCGGGTGCGCAACATCCTCGGCTCGTACGAGCTGCCCTGGGAGGTCGTCCGGGGGGTGCGCTTCGACCGGGGCGCGCCCTGGGCCAGCCTGGAGCTGCACGACGACGACCTGCTGCCGATGGTGGCGCTCCAGGCCGCCGACAAGGAGATCGCGGTCGACGGGGTCCGCGCGTTGCGCCGGCTGCACCAGGCCCACCTGGCCGGCCTCGGCGGCACCCCGGCCCGCTGACCGTCCCGGCCGAGGAGCCGCCTCCGCCGGCCCGCTGGCCCGCTGACCGTCTGGAGGGCCGCTACCGGGGTTCTCGTACCGTGCTGACCTGCGGGCCCGGTTTGGGGGATGGCTGCGCCGGGGTGTAGTGTTGCCACGTCGACCAGACTGCCCCCGCCTGTGGCGTGTGGGTGGTCCCGAAGCGGAGCGCCTGCTCCCACCCGAGTCGCCCCTGAGGTGGCCGGGTCCGGTCACCGGTTCCGGGTTCGTCCCGGCACCGGATGCGCGATCATGTGATCGTGACGACCGGTCGAGCGGGCCCTGGCATGCGCCGGGGCCTTCTGCTTTCCGGGTCGCCCCCACCCGGGGGCCGCGCGGGGTCGGCCACGCAGCAGACTCGACTCGAGGAGGCCACATCAGCGTCGAACCACGCGTGAACGAGCAGATCCGGGCACGTGAGGTCCGACTGGTCGGCCCTGAGGGTGAGCAGGTGGGCATCGTCCCGCTGGAGCGCGCCCTGCAGCTGGCCGCGGACGTCGACCTGGACCTGGTCGAGGTTGCGCCGATGGCGCGCCCGCCGGTGTGCAAGCTCATGGACTTCGGCAAGTTCAAGTACGAGAGCGCACTCAAGGCGCGCGAAGCGCGGCGTAACCAGCAGCAGACCGTCATCAAGGAGATGAAGCTCCGGCCGAAGATCGACCCGCACGACTACGAGACCAAGAAGGGTCACGTGGTGCGGTTCCTCAAGGCCGGCGACAAGGTCAAGGTGACGATCATGTTCCGCGGTCGGGAGCAGAGCCGCCCGGAGCTGGGTTACCGGCTCCTGCGTCGGCTCGAGTCCGAGATCACGGACCTGGGATACGTCGAGGCCGCTCCGAAGCAGGACGGCCGTAACATGATCATGGTTCTCGCTCCGCACCGGGCCGTCAAGGCATCCGCGGTCGCCGCCACGGCGTCCCGTGGGGGCCCCCGGGACCGGGCCGCGGAGGAATCGGCCGCCCCGGCAGGTGGCGCGACCCCGGTGGTCGGCGAGACCGCAGCAGCCGGCGAGACCGGCCCGACCGCTGACACCAGCGGCCAGTAACAGGGAGAAGACGTTCCACATGCCGAAGATGAAGAGCCACACGGGTATGGGCAAGCGGGTCAAGGTGACCGGCAAGGGCAAGATCGTCGCCCAGCAGGCCGGCCTTCGCCACAACCTGGAGAAGAAGCCGTCCACCCAGACCCGGCGGCTGACCGGCACGGTCGAGCTGGCCAAGGCCGACGTCAAGCGCATCAAGAAGCTGCTCGGCCGCTGACGCGCGCCACCTTTACCTAACAAGGAGTTGAGATGGCACGCGTCAAGCGGGCTGTGAACGCCCAGAAGAAGCGTCGTACCCTGCTGGAGACCGCGAGCGGTTACCGCGGTCAGCGCTCCCGGCTGTACCGCAAGGCCAAGGAGCAGGTGCTGCACTCGATGCAGTACGCCTACCGGGACCGTCGCGACCGCAAGGGCGACTTCCGGCAGCTCTGGATCCAGCGCATCAACGCTGGCGCCCGGGCCAACGGCATGACCTACAACCGGCTGATCCAGGGCCTGCGCCTGGCCGGCATCGAGGTCGACCGCAAGATCCTGGCCGACCTGGCCGTCCACGACGCCGCGGCGTTCGCCGCGATCGTCGAGCTGGCCCGCGCCGCCGTGGCGGCCGAGGGCACCGGTGGCGCCGCGGCCCAGGCCGCCTGACCCACCCCGGCAGCAGATCGAGGCGTCTCCCATGCAGTCACCACCGCGCGGGAGACGCCTCGACGCCGTCACCGGCCCGTTCACGCCGCGTACGCCCCGGGTGGTCGCCGCCCGCCGGCTGCACCGCCGGCGCGACCGCGATGCCACCGGCCGGTTCCTGGCCGAGGGACCGCAGGCCGTCCGCGAGGCCCTCGACCGCACCGGCACGGTGGTGGAGCTGTTCGGCACCCCGGCCGCGCTCGACCGGCACGCCGACCTCGCGGCCGCTGCCGCCCGCGTCGACCTGCCCGTCTCCGAGGTCACCGACGAGGCCCTGGCCGCGCTCACCGAAACCGTCACGCCGCAGGGCGTGGTCGCCGTCTGCCGGCACCTCGACGTGCCGCTGGACGCCGCCCTGGCGCGTGGTCCCCGCCTGGTCGCGGTGCTCGCCGGCATCCGTGACCCGGGCAACGCCGGCACCGTGCTGCGCACCGCCGACGCGGCCGGCGCGGGCGCGGTGGTCTTCGCCGGCGACACCGTCGACCCGTACAACGGCAAGTGCGTGCGGGCCTCCGCCGGCAGCCTGTTCCACGTCGACGTGGTCCGCGCCGGCGACCCCGGGGCCGTGGTCGACGCGTTGCGCGCCGCCGGGCTCACCGTCCTCGCCACCACCGGGTACGGCGACAGCGACCTCGACGACCTCGCCGACCGGGGTCGGCTCGCCGCCCCCACCGCCTGGCTGTTCGGTGCCGAGGCGCACGGCCTGCCCGGGGAGCTGACCGCCGCCGCCGACGCCCGGGTCCGGGTGCCGCTGCACGGGCGGGCCGAGAGCCTGAACCTGGCTGCGGCCGCCGCCGTCTGCCTGTACGCTTCAGCCCGAGCACTGCGCCGACCCCGGTCGGGCGCACACCCAGCAGGGGAGCCGGTCACGTGAGGAACGCGCCACGGCGTTCGTTTAGCCAGCCCGCCGGTGTCGGCGGGCGGTGGGCCTGACCTTCCTCCGCGCGTAACTCCCACCGGCGGGCTGCGGCACCGCCGCGCGTCCGTAGACTCGCCTAGCCGCCCGGAAGGGCCGGCGCCGCCGTGAGGGAGTGCCCGTACGCCATGAGTTACCGCAACGATCCGTACGACCCGAAGCAGGTCGCCCTGCTCGACCCGGCCGCCCTGGCCGGGGCCGTGGCCGACGCCGAGAAGGCGTTCGCCGCCGCCGCCGACCCCGACGCGTTGACCGCGTTGCGACCCGCGCACCTCGGCGACCGGTCCCCGGTGTCGCTGGCCCGCCGGGAGATCGGCGCGCTGCCGCCGGCCGCGAAGTCCGACGCCGGCAAGCGGGTCAACGAGGCCCGGCGGGCCGTCGAGTCCGCCTACGCGGCCCGTGCCGAGGTGCTCGACCGCGAGCAGGCCGCCCGGGTGCTGGTCGAGGAGCGGGTCGACGTGACCCTGCCGTACGACCGGCGGCCCCGGGGGGCGCGGCACCCGCTGTCGACCCTGATGGAGCAGATCAGCGACCTGTTCGTCGGGATGGGCTACGAGGTGGCCGAGGGTCCCGAGGTCGAGTTGGAGTGGACCAACTTCGACGCGTTGAACATCCCCGCCGACCATCCGGCGCGCGGGTTGATGGACACCTTCCACATCGCACCCCCGCCCGGCGCGGACACCTCCGGCCTGGTGCTGCGCACCCACACCTCGCCGGTGCAGGCGCGCACCATGCTGACCCGCAAGCCCCCCATCTACGTGGTGGTGCCCGGCCGGGTCTACCGCACCGACGAGCTGGACGCCACCCACGCGCCCGTCTTCCACCAGGTCGAGGGCCTGGTGGTCGACCGGGGCATCACGATGGCGCACCTGCGTGGCACCCTCGACCACTTCGCCCGCGCCATGTTCGGCGAGGGGGCCAAGACCCGCTGGCGTCCGCACTACTTCCCGTTCACCGAGCCGTCGGGGGAGTTCGACGTCTGGTTCCCCGAGCACCGCGACGGCCCGCGCTGGGTCGAGTGGGGCGGCTGCGGCATGGTCAACCCGAGGGTGCTGCGGGCGTGTGGCATCGACCCCGAGGTCTACTCCGGGTTCGCGTTCGGCATGGGCATCGACCGGACGGTGATGTTCCGGCACGGGGTCAGCGACATGCGGGACATGGCCGAGGGTGACGTGCGGTTCACCCGCGCGTTCGGGGCCGGGGCGTAGGGCGATGCGGGTACGAGTCACGGAGACGGTGGTCTGAGTCATGCGAGTTTCTGTCAGTTGGCTGCGGGAGTACGTCGACCTCCCCGTCGACCTGCCCACCGAGGACCTGGAACAGGCCCTGGTGGACCTCGGCATCGAGGTCGAGTCCGTGGTGGACCTGCGCCGCACGGTCACCGGTCCGCTGGTCGTCGGTGAGGTCCGCGAGATCGAGGAGCTGACCGGGTTCAAGAAGCCGATCCGGCACTGCCTGGTCGACGTGGGCACCGCCAACGGCACCGGCGAGTTGCAGCAGATCGTCTGCGGGGCGCGTAACTTCGCCCCCGGCGACCGGGTCGTGGTGATCCTGCCCGGCGGGGTGCTGCCCGGCGACTTCACCATCGGCGCGCGCAAGACGTACGGTCGGATGTCGGCCGGCATGATCTGCTCGGCGATGGAGCTGGGCCTCGGCGACGACCACTCCGGCATCATCGTGCTGCCGCCGGACACCCCGGCCCGGCCCGGCGACGACGCCCGCCCCGTGGTGGGCCTCGACGACGTCGTGGTCGAGCTGGAGATCACCCCCGACCGGGGGTACGCGCTGAGCGTGCGCGGCATCGCCCGGGAGCTGGCGTACGCCCTCGGGGTGGCCTTCCGCGACCCAGGCCGGGTGCCCGCGCCGGCCGGTACGGCGCAGCCGGCGTACCCGGTGCAGGTGCGCGACACCGTCGGCTGCGACCGGTTCACCGCCCGGATGGTCCGGGGGGTCGACCCGACGGCGGCCACGCCCGGCTGGATGCGGCAGCGGCTGACCGTGGCCGGGGTCCGCAGCATCTCCCTGGCGGTGGACGTCACCAACTACGTGATGCTCGAACTGGGCCAGCCGATGCACGCCTTCGACGCCGACCGGCTCACCGGTCCGCTGGTGGTGCGCCGGGCCGAGGCGGGCGAGAAGGTGACCACCCTGGACGGTGTGGTCCGCTCCCTCACCGCCGAGGACATGGTGATCTGCGACGACACCGGCCCGATCTCGCTGGCCGCGGTGATGGGCGGCGAGACCAGCGAGGTGGTCGGCGGCACCACGAACGTGCTGCTGGAGGCCGCCCACTGGGACCCGGTGATGGTCGGCCGTACGGCCCGCCGGCACAAGCTGTTCAGTGAGGCGGCGAAGCGGTGGGAGCGGGGCGTCGACCCGGCGCTGCCGCTGGTGGCCCTCCAGCGTGCCGTCGAGCTGCTCACCACCCACGGCGGGGGCGAGGCCGGCGCGGAGATCCTCGACCTCGACCACGTCCGGCCGATGCGGCAGGTCGTCCTCCCGGTCGACCTGCCGTCGCGCCGGGTCGGGGTGGACTACTCCCCGCAGCGGGTGGTCGACCTGCTGGAGCAGGTGGGCTGCACGGTGATCCGGGGTGCCGACCGGCTGGCCGAGGACGCGGGCACGGTCGCGACGACGGCCGGTGGTGGTGACGTGCTCACCGTCACCCCGCCGACCTGGCGGCCCGACCTCACCGACCCGGCCGACCTGGTCGAGGAGGTGGTCCGCCTCGACGGGTACGACCGGGTGCCGTCGGTGCTGCCCACCGCGCCCCCCGGCCGGGGGCTGACCTGGCAGCAGCGTCGCCGTCGGGCGGTGGCCCGCTCGCTCGCCGAGCGCGGCTACGTCGAGGTGCTGGCCCTGCCGTTCGTCGCCCCGGAGTTGGCCGACCAGCTCGGGCTGCCGGCCGACGATCCGCGCCGGCCAGCGGTACGGCTGGCCAACCCGCTGTCCGAGGAGGAGCCGCTGCTGCGCACGACCCTGCTCGGCCCGCTGCTGGGCATCCTCAAGCGCAACCTGGGCCGGGGTCACCGTGACCTGGCGCTCTACGAGATCGGGGCGGTGTTCCACCCACGTCCCGGCGTGGGTGCGCCGCCGGCCATGGGGGTGGACCGCCGTCCCACCGACGCCGAGTTCGCCGCCGCCGACGCGGTGGTGCCCGCCCAGCCCCGGCACGTCGCGGTGGTGCTCACCGGGGACGTGGAGCCGGCCGGCTGGTGGGGGCCGGGCCGCGCCGCCGGCTGGGCCGACGCGGTGGAGGCCGGCCGGGCCGTGCTGGCCGCCGCCGACCTGCCGGCCGAGCGGATCGAGGTGCGGGCCGCCGAGCGGGCGCCCTGGCATCCCGGCCGCTGCGCCGCGCTGCTGGTCGACGGGGAGGTGGTCGGTCACGCCGGTGAGCTGCACCCGGCGGTGCTGGCCGCGTTGGAACTGCCCCGCCGGACCAGCGCCATGGAACTGGACCTGGACGCCCTGCCGGCGGCACCGGTCGTGTCCGCGCCGACGGTGTCCGGGTTCCCCCCGGCGCTGATCGACGTCGCGTTGGTGCTGGACGACACGGTGGCGGCCGCCGACGTCCGGGCCGCGCTGGTCGAGGGCGCGGGTGAGCTGCTGGAGCACGCCCGGCTCTTCGACGTGTACGCGTCGGAGTCGCTCGGCGCGGGTCGCCGGTCGCTGGCGTACAAGCTCACCTTCCGGGCACCGGACCGGACGCTGACCGTGGAGGAGGCGGTGGCCGCGCGGGACGCCGCCGTGGCCGTGGCCGCCCAGCGGTTCGGGGCGACCCTGCGCGGCGCCTGAGGTGTGACAGCCGACGACGGCCCCGACCCGGTCTCCGGGTCGGGGCCGTCGCGGTCACGTGTCGTCGGTGATCTCCCCGCAGGTACGCAGGGCCGAAAGGTCGCGGACGGTGATCCGCCGGTAGTCGGTCTCCACCAGCCCCTCGGCGCGTAGCTCCCGTAGCGCCTTCTGGATGGAGGTCTCGGCCGCGCCGCAGATGGTGGCGAGTTCCGGTTGGGTCAACCGGACGTCGATGACCATGGCGTCGCGGTCCTGCCGGCCGTGCGAGCGGCACAGCTCGGCCACCACCCGGGCCACCCGGATCTTCACCGGGTACGACGAGAAGTCGATCCGGCGACGGTTGGACCAGCGCAGCCGGTCGGAGACCATGGCGGCCAGTTCGAGGGCGGCGTCGGGATGGTCGCGCAGGAATGCCTTGAACTGTGCCGGCTGGATGACGCTGTAGCGGGTGGGGCCGCAGGTGGTCACCGTCGCCGACCGGGGATGGTCGTTGAGCGCCGACATCTCACCCACGAGGTCACCGCCGACCCGCAACGACAGCAGGGCGGTCCGCCCGTCGGGCAGCGAAGCGGTGACCTTCGTCAGGCCGTCCTCCAGTAGCACCAGGTACGCCTCGTGGCGACCCTCCTGGATGAGGATCTGCCCGGCGGGTACCTGCCGGCGGACGCCGGTGGCCAGCAACGCGTCCCGTACCGGGCGGTCGAGCCGTTGCAGGAAGGTCCCGTACGGCCAGTCGCCGTCGGTGGGGACATGGGGTTGCCGCATCAGCACCGGCATCCTCCTCAGCAGACGAGAGGTGCCGAAGCGTATCCGGGTTGACACAGCTCGCACCGCCCCGCGACGGACCGCGAGGGTCTCGGCGACCACCAGGGCCAGGATCACGGGCGGGGAGAGCCCGAGCGCCAGGAGCAGTTCGGTCAGGTTCGTCCACATGTTCCCAGCACAACCGACCCGGCCTAGCACGACATCTGTCCACGATGGGATGACCGGATACCGACAGTCCCGGCGATGCCGTACTTCTAGGGGGTCTGCGCCCTGCGGGGCGGTTTCCATGGGCACGGTGGTGCCCGCTCGCCGAGCGGGCTGACGACGAAGGGTGTGCCCATGCGACATCCCGAACGGCGTCTGCTGATCTCTGTGGACATGGAACGGTACAGCCGGCGCAGCAATCTTCAGCAGTACGAGGCACAGCAGAACTTCCACACGCTCCTGCAGGCGGCGGCGACCGACGTCGGCCTGGACCGGGTCACCTGGGCCACCCAACAGGCCGGGGACGGCGAGCTGGCGATCCTGCCCCGCGACGTGCCGGAGTCCCGGGTCATCGGCCGGTTCGTGCCGGAGCTGAACCGGCGGCTACGCGCGTTCAACAGCAGCCGGACGCCCGCCGCGCGGATCCGGCTGCGGGTGGCCGTACACCAGGGCCTGGTGCACCTGGACGGCGCGAACGGCTTCCCCGGCCACGCCGTCGTGCATGTCTGCCGGCTCTGCGACGCCAAGCCGGTGCGCCAGGCGCTGGCCGCGTTCCCCGACGCCGGCGTGGCGCTGGTGGTCTCGACGGAGATGTACCGCGACGTGGTCTGCGAGTACCCGGAGGAGATGCGGCCGGAACGGTTCCGCCGGATCGAGGTCGAGCATCCGGAGAAGGAGTTCCGGGAGCCGGCCTGGCTCTACGTGGTCGACGAGGACATGTCGGCGTGGCCGCCGCCGGAAGGGCCGGCCCCTACCGACGGGGATCCGGTCGATGCGCGCCCTGCCGGGCAGTCCGACACCGGGCGGCGGGCCCGCCCCGCCCCGGCGGTCGAGCCGGGCATCCGCACCGGCGACATCCGGGTGCGTGGGCAGAACGCCATCGGCGCCGGCGCGATGGCGATCGGCGAGATCGGCCGTGACCTGAACCTGCGTGCCGACCGAGACGGCAGGGACCGGTGACCGGTCCGCACCCGGGCGCACCCGCCACCGCGCCGGCGGCGGGCGTACCGGGCCCGGTCGGCCCCACCCCGAACGGGGGGCCTGTCCCATCGCCGAAGGGCTCTGCCAAAGTCCTCCACCCGCAGCCGGCTGCCTCGGCCCCGCCTACCCGACCTGCCCCGTCCGGCGGCGCACCGGTGGCGGCACCGGCCACTCCGGTGGAACCCGACCGGTCCGCCCCGGCCCGAGCTGGTCGGTCCACCCCGGCGCACGACTCTCCCGACCGCCCGGAGCGCGCTGCTCACCCGGAGCACGCGGACCGGGCCGAGCACGTGGACCGGCCGGAGCACGCGGACCGGCCCGAGCACGTCGACCGGTCCGAGCGCGCGGACCGCCCCGACCGCAAGCCGGTCGGCCGGGCCTCGGACAAGAAGTCGCCGGTGGATGAGCCGGCGGAGCCGCTCTATGCCGAGGAGGTGCTCCGGCAGGTGCAGGGGCTGCTCGGCAACGGCCCGATCAGCGCCGGTGACATGCGGGTGGCCGGCCAGAACGCGACCGGTCACGGTGCGATGGCCGTCGGCACGGTGAACGTCGGTGCGGTCCGTGACGGTCGGTCGGCCCGTATCTGGTTCGAGACCTTCACTGAAGGCACCGTGCGGGAGCTGTCCGACGCGTACGCCTCGACGTCGAGCGATCAGCAACTGGACCGTCGGCTCGGACAGCAGCATCTGGTCTGCCTCTCCGGGCCGCCCGCGAGCGGACGGTTCACCTCGGCCCGGCTGGCTGCCGCGCGTCGGCACGGGCTGGCCAGGGTGTGCCTGCTGGGGGGCGTGAAACAACCGGGCGACCTGCTCGCCTCGGACGTCACGATCCCCGGCGGGTACGGCTACGTGCTGCCGCTCGACGACGCCGGGGTGCGCGACGTCGACGGCCCCACCCTGATGGGGCTGGCGACCCGGGCGAAGAACCTGGACATGACGATCGTCCTGGTGGGGGACTTCTCCCGACGGCGCAGCGAACTCGCCGGGTACCTGGTGGAGCACCGTCCCGCTGCGGCCGCCGAGGTGTTCGGGGCGCAGCTGCGGTCCGCGCTGTCCAACAGGTGTGTCGGTGAATGCGGGAACGACTGCGATGGAGGATGCCTGGACGGGTACGTCGAGGAGTGCACCACGCATCCCGAGCTGCACGCGTACCTGACGAGTGAACCACGGCCGGAGGACCTGGCACCTCTGGTGGAGGACATCGCGTTACGGGTTCCGAGGGGTGCCTCGCTGCGGGCGCGGCTCGCCCAGTTGCTGCCCCGCCACCAGCGGGAGTGGGCGGCGCAGATCCTCGACGTGGAGGAGACGGTCGAGGGCTGGTCCGCCGAGCAGATCCGTGCCTTCCGGGTCTCCTGCGCGGTGCTGGCCGGCCGGCCGGTCGCCGAGATCCGGCAGGCAGCGTGGGCGCTGATCGAGCCGGTCACGCCGGCCCCGGTGCCGGCTCAGGCGCCCACCCCGGCCCCGGCCCCGGTCGCGGGGGCGGAGACGGGCGGTGGTCCACCGGTGGGCGGCACCCGGATGCGGGGCACGGTGCTCGACAACCTGCTGGGCGTGGCGTTGCGGCGGGCCGTGCGGATCGAGGACGGGGGGACGGCCGGCGGTACGCGGATCGCGTTCCAGGCCGCCAACGAGCAGCTCCGGTCGGTGTTGCTGGAAGTGGCCTGGACCGACTGGTGGCTGCCGGAGCAACTGCTGGACTGGCTGGCCGGCCTGGCCAGGGCAGAGGTGCCGGAGACCCGGCAGCTCGCTGCGGGGGCGCTGGGCTGGTCGGCGGGTCGCGATGTCGGTGCCGCACTGGCCACCGTCGCAGGACTGGCTGCGGAACCCCGGGCGGCGGTGCGGCAGGCGGCAGCCGTCGCCGTCGTCGCGATGGCGGTGCAGCCGGCCCTGGGGCACCGGGTCCGTGCCGAGCTGGACAGGTGGGCCAGCGGATCGGCGGCCCATCTGCGGGACACCGTCGCCCGGGCGTACGAGCTGGGGCTGGCCCGGCTCTGGCCCGACGCGGCGCTGGTCCATCTGTGGTGGGTGGCGCAGGCCCGGACGCAGCGGTGGCACAACTCGGTGGTGCGGGGGCTGGTCGAGGTCCATGTCGGCGGTCAGCCCGGTCTTCTGCTGACGACGCTGATCGACTGGACCCGGTCGGATGACCCGGAGGCGCGGCTGCACGCCGCCCGGACGCTGCGGGTGCTCGCCGAACGGTGGGCGCCGCCGCCCCGGGAGCACTGGCCCGAGTTGCTCGGCCTGGCCGGGCAGGGTGTTGTCGGGATGGCGGACCTCGCCACCCTCTGGGCGACCGCGTTGAGCCTGCCGGAGACCGCCTACCGTTCGTGGCGCACCCTCGGCTGGTGGCTCAGCGGCGCGGACGGGCAGCCCGAGGTGGCCGGGCGCTGTCTCGACCTGTTGCGCCTGGTGATCACCGGCCGGCCGTCGCTGCGGCATCGGCTCGACCACCAGCTGCATCACGTGTGGCGGCCGGTGATGCCCCGTAACTCCCTGCTGGACGACGTGCGACGACTGATCGACGAGGAGCAGAGATGACGACCCAGTCCGGTGATTCCGGTATCCGCCCGTCCGCGCCCCCGCGACGTCGGTGGTGGCACGTGCTGTTCCCGCCGGTCGCGCCGGTGGCCCGCCCGACGGGGTGGGTGACGTACCGGCACGACGTGCCCGCCCCCCTGCTCGTGCCGGCGAAGGGCGACGCCTTCGACTTCCGGCTGCACGCGGTCTATTCCTGGACCGCGCAGAACATCAGCTACGACGAGTTGCGGTTCCGGGCGGAGCGCTACCTGCCGTGGGCCGGTGGCATCCTGCGGGACCAGGCGTTGGACCTGGGCCGCGCCCACGAGCCGCACCGCTCGCACGAACTGGAACAGGCCCTCAACCAGCGGCTGGCCAACCAGCGTTGGCCCCGGGTCGGGCCGGAGCCGCACTTCGGCGTGCAGGTCCGGGTGATCCCGGACGAACGGGTCCGGGAGCGGTTGCGCCCGTACTGGGAGAACCGGATCTGGATGGAGTGCGAGCACGAGCTGCAGAAGATCCGGGCGCGTCAGGTGGACGAGTTGACCAGACGCTGGTGCGCGTTACTGCAGAGCATGGAGGACGACCCGGTGACCTCGCACGCCGCCCGATTGACCGGTGATGATTTTGCCGAGGTTTTCGCCCATTACGTGCAGGAGCGCCGGGGTGCGGTGCCCGATCTGGTCAGCCTGCTCCGTGAGGCGCTGCAGGGGCACTCGGATCTGGGCATGGGCCCGTCGGAGTACACCGAGGCGTGGGACGCGGCGCTGCGCACCTACCAGCGGCAGCACGGGCTCGCCGAACAGGCGAACTGAGCCGGTGGTCGGGTCCCGGTCCGGCAACCGGGACCCGGCCACCTCTTCGCACGCCGCTCCTGTGGGCGGATGTAGCGGTGTCGGCGGGGATCGATGGCGCTACGTCGGCCCATCGGAGTCGATCACCGCGATCGGGGGTGAGGGCGGTGCCGGTCATGTCATGCTCATGCGGCGGAGCGTATTAAGTTGCATCTGACTGGGGCGGCGGCTAACCTTCTCTGCATAGTCATGCGGAGGTTAGAATGGGTATCCGAGTTGCGGTCGCCGGGGCGAGCGGCTACGCCGGGGGCGAGCTGCTGCGCCTGATCGCCGGTCACCCCGAGTTCGACCTCGTCGCCGCCACCGCGCACCGCCAGGCCGGTGCGCCGGTCACCGCCGTACACCCGCAGCTCGTGGGGTTGGACCTGACGTTCGCGGCGACCGATCCGGCGACGCTGGCCGACGCGGACCTGGTCTTCCTGGCTCTGCCGCACGGCGAGTCGGCGGCGCTCGCCGCCGAACTGCCCGAGTCGGTGCGGGTGGTCGACCTCGGTGCCGACCACCGGCTGCGCGACGCCGACGCCTGGTCCCGCTACTACGGTGGCCCGCACGCCGGGGCGTGGACGTACGGCCTGCCGGAGCTGCCCGGCCAGCGGGCGGCGATCGCCGGGGCGACCCGGGTCGCCAACACCGGCTGTTACGCCGTCGCCATCACCCTGGCCCTCGCGCCGCTGATCGCCGCCGGTGCGGTCGCGCCGGCCGACGTGGTCGTGGTGGCCGCCTCCGGCACCTCCGGGGCCGGTCGGGCCGCCAAGGCGCACCTGCTCGGCAGTGAGGTGATGGGGGATCTGTCGCCCTACAAGGTGGGTGCCCACCAGCACGTTCCGGAGATCAAGCAGGCCACCGGCGCGACCGGGCTGTCGCTGACCCCGGTGCTGGCCCCGATGCCGCGCGGCATCCTCGCCACCGTCACCGCCGTGCCCACCGGCGATGCCGACCCGCGTGCGGTGCTGGCCGACGCGTACGCCGACGCGCCGTTCGTGCATCTGCTGCCCGAGGGGGCGTGGCCGCACACCGCCGCGACCGCCGGGGCGAACTCGTGCCACCTCCAGGCCACCGTCGACGTCGACTCCGGCCGGGTGATCGTGGTCAGCGCCATCGACAACCTCGGCAAGGGCGCCGCCGGCCAGGCGGTGCAGAACGCCAACCTGATGCTCGGCCTCCCCGAAACCACCGGCCTGCCCCTCTTTGGAGTTGCCCCGTGAGCGCGAGGAGCGCAGCGCAGCGGAGCCCCGCAGTCGCGAACAGACAGTCAGCATCGGTGAGCGCGAGGAGCGCAGCGCAGCGGAGCCCCGCAGTCGCGAACGAAAGGTCTGTCCCGTGAGTGTCACCGCCCCTCGGGGCTTCCGTGCGGCCGGTGTCGCGGCCGGGTTGAAGAGCGGCGGGGCCACCGACGTCGCCCTGGTCGTCAACGACGGTCCGGACGCCGGAGTGGCCGGCGTCTTCACCACCAACCGGGTCAGGGCCGCGCCGGTGCGCTGGACGCAGCAGGTCGTCCGGGGCGGCGTGGTCCGCGCGGTGGTGCTGAACTCCGGTGGCGCGAACGCCTGCACCGGCCCGGCCGGTTTCCAGGACACCCACGCCACCGCCGAGCACACCGCCGCGGCGCTCACCGCGTCCAGCCCCCGGCTGCGGCTCGGTGCCGGTGACGTGGCGGTCTGCTCGACCGGCCTGATCGGCGAGCGGCTGCCGATGGACAAGCTGCTGCCGGGGGTGCGTACCGCGATCCGGGCGTTGGCCCGCGACGGCGGCCCGGCCGCCGCCGAGGCGATCATGACGACGGACACCGTGCCGAAGACCACCGTCTCCCGGGGCACCGGGTGGAGCGTGGGCGGGATGGCGAAGGGCGCGGGCATGCTCGCCCCCGGCATGGCCACGATGTTGTGCGTGCTGACCACCGACGCGGTGGCCGGGCCGGAGTTGCTGGACGCGGCGTTGCGGGCGGCCACCCGGGTCACCTTCGACCGGGTCGACTCCGACGGGTGCATGTCCACCAACGACACGGTGCTGCTGCTGTCCAGTGGGGCGTCCGGGGTGGAGCCCGACGAGGCGGAGTTGACCGCCGCGGTCACCGCGGCCTGTCATGACCTGGCGCAGCAGTTGGTGGCCGACGCGGAGGGGGCGACCAAGCAGGTCGCCATCGAGGTGGTCGGTGCCGCCGACGAGGACGACGCGGTCGAGGTGGGCCGTTCGGTGGCCCGGAACAACCTGGTCAAGACGGCGTTGTTCGGCAACGACCCGAACTGGGGGCGGATCCTGGCCGCCGTCGGCACCACGGCCGCCGCGTTCGACCCGGACGCGGTGGACGTGGCGGTGAACGGGATCTGGGTGTGCCGGGGCGGTGCCGCCGCGGAGGACCGGTCCAAGGTCGACCTGACGGGGCGGGACGTCACCATCCGGATCGACCTGCACGCCGGCGCGGCGGCGGCCACGATCTGGACCAACGACCTGTCGCACGCGTACGTGCACGAGAACTCGGCGTACTCGACATGAGCCTGTCCGCGGATCTCACCCGGGCCCAGGTGAAGGCCGAGACGCTGATCGAGGCGCTGCCCTGGCTGGCCCGGTTCTCCGGGGCCACCGTCGTGGTCAAGTACGGCGGCAACGCGATGGTCGACCCGGCCCTGCAACGGGCCTTCGCCGCCGACATGGTCTTCCTGCGCTATGCCGGGCTCAAGCCGGTCGTGGTGCACGGAGGCGGGCCGCAGATCTCGGCGATGCTCGGTCGGCTCGGCATCGCCAGCGAGTTCAAGGGTGGCCTGCGGGTCACCACGCCGGAGGCGATGGACGTCGTCCGGATGGTGCTGGTGGGTCAGGTCGGCCGGGAACTGGTCGGCCTGATCAACGCGCACGGTCCGTTCGCCGTGGGCCTGTCCGGCGAGGACGCCGGCCTGTTCACCGCCGTGCGCCGGCCCGCGTACGTCGACGGTGAGGCGGTCGACGTGGGTCAGGTGGGTGACGTGGAGTCGGTGGACGTCTCGGCGGTGACCGACCTGATCGCGGCGGGCCGGATCCCGGTCATCTCGACCGTCGCGCCGGACGCCGACGGGGTGCTGCACAACCTCAACGCCGACACCGCCGCCGCCGCGCTGGCGATCGCCCTGGAAGCCCGCAAGCTGGTCGTCCTCACCGACGTCGCCGGTTTGTACGCCGACTGGCCGGACACCGCCAGCCTGGTCAGCGAGATCGACACGGAGGCGCTGGCGACGCTGTTGCCGTCCCTGGAGGCGGGGATGGTGCCCAAGATGGAGGCCTGCCTGCGGGCGGTGCGCGGGGGAGTGCCCGCCGCGCACGTCGTCGACGGCCGGGTCGCCCACTCCACGCTGCTGGAGGTCTTCACCTCGGAGGGGTTCGGCACGATGGTCGTCGACACCCCGACCGGGTCCACCAACCAGGAAGGCACGGTCGGTTCATGAGCACGCTGGTGGAACGCTGGCAGCAGTCCATGATGGACAACTACGGCACCCCGCCGCTGGCGCTGGCCTCCGGCTCGGGCGCGGTCGTCGTCGACGAGGCCGGCCGGGAGTACGTCGACCTGCTCGGCGGCATCGCGGTCAACTCCCTCGGGCACGCCCACCCCGCCGTGGTGGCCGCCGTGTCCAAACAGGTCGCCACCCTCGGCCACGTCTCCAACCTGTTCGTCGCCGAACCCCCGGTGGCGCTGGCGGAACTGCTGCTGGCGCTGGCCGGGCGGCCCGGTCGGGTGTTCTTCGCCAACTCCGGCGCGGAGGTCAACGAGGCCGCGTTCAAGCTGTCCCGGCTCACCGGCCGGTCGCACGTCGTCGCCACCGTCGGCGGTTTCCACGGCCGCACCATGGGGGCGTTGGCGTTGACCGGCCAGCCGGCGAAGGCCGACCCGTTCCGTCCCCTGCCCGGCGACGTCGACCACGTCCCGTACGGCGACGTGGCGGCGCTGGCGGCGGCCGTCACCGACGCGACGGCGATGGTGATCCTGGAGCCGGTGCAGGGCGAGAACGGGGTGGTCGTCCCGCCGCCCGGCTACCTGGCCGAGGCGCGGCGGATCACCGCCCGGCACGGTGCCCTGCTGGTCCTCGACGAGGTGCAGACCGGGATCGGGCGCACCGGGGACTGGTTCGCCCACCAGGCCGAGGGGGTCGAGCCGGACGTCGTCACCCTGGCCAAGGGGCTCGGCGGCGGGTTGCCGATCGGCGCCTGCCTGGCCTTCGGCCGGGCCGCCGAGCTGCTGCGCGCCGGGTCGCACGGCACCACCTTCGGCGGCAACCCGGTGAGCTGCGCCGCCGCCCTCGCGGTGGTCTCCACGATCGCCAGCGAGGGACTGCTCGACCACGTCAAGCGCACCGGTGAACGGCTGCGCCGGGGCATCGAGGCGCTGGGCCACCCGCTGGTGGCCGAGGTACGCGGGGCCGGGCTGCTGCTCGGTATCGTGCTCGCCGCGCCGGTCGCCGGCCCGGTGGCCGAGGCGCTGCGGTCGGCGGGGTTCCTGGTCAACCCGGTCCAGCCGGGCGTGATCCGGCTCGCCCCGCCGCTGGTCCTCACCGCCGAGCAGGTCGACGCGTTCCTGGCCGCCCTCCCCGCCGCCCTCGACGCCGCCACCCCCAACTCCACCCCGACCCCGACGGAGACCCGCACATGATCCGGCACCTGCTGGCCGACGACGACCTCACCCCGGCCGAACAGTCGGCCGTGCTCGACCTGGCCGCCCGGATGAAGGCCGACCGGTTCGGGTTCACCCCGCTGGCCGGGCCGCGTTCGGTGGCGGTGCTGTTCGACAAGCAGAGCCTGCGCACCCGGATCTCGTTCGACGCCGGCATCGCCGAGCTCGGCGGCCATCCGCTGGTGGTGGACACCCAGGTCACCCACTTCGGGCGGGGCGAGACGCTGGCCGACGCCGGCCGGGTGCTGTCCCGCTACGTCGCGGCCATCGTGCTGCGTACCCACGGCGACGACCGGATCGCCGAGGTGGCGGAGCACGCCACGGTGCCGGTGGTCAACGCGCTGACCGACGGCTACCACCCGTGCCAGCTCCTGGCCGACCTGCTCACCGTCCGCGAGCACTGCGGCGGCACCGCCGGGCGGACCCTGGCGTACGTGGGGGACGCGGCGAACAACCTGTCGCACTCGTACCTGCTGGCCGGGGCGACCGCCGGGATGCACGTGCGGGTCGCCGGGCCGGCCGGGTTCCAGCCCGATCCGGGGGTGCTGGACCGGGCCGGGAAGATCGCCGCCGGCACCGGCGGATCGGTACGGGCGCTTGTCGACCCGGTGGAGGCGGTCCGGGACGCCGACGTGGTCGCCACCGACACCTGGACCTCGATGGGGCAGGAGGACGACGGGCTGGACCGGATCACCCCGTTCCTGCCGTACCAGGTCAACACGGCGCTGCTCGGCCACGCCCGGCCGGACGTGAAGGTGCTGCACTGCCTGCCCGCGCACCGGGACGAGGAGATCACCAGCGAGGTGCTCGACGGCCCGCAGAGCGTGGTCTTCGACCAGGCGGAGAATCGGCTGCACGCCCAGAAGGCGCTGCTGACCTTTCTCCTGGAGGCCTCCTCATCATGACCGCCCCGACCCGCGCCGCCCGGCACGCCCGCATCGTCGAGTTGATCCGGGCCAGGGCGATCCGTTCCCAGACCGAGCTGGCCGACCTGTTGGCCGCCGACGGGGTGCAGGTCACCCAGGCCACCCTCTCCCGGGATCTGGAGGAGTTGGGTGCGGTGAAGGCCCGGGGCGGCGACGGGCGGGCCGGTTACCTGATCCCCGAGGACGGCCACCGGCCGCTGCGTGACGCCGAGGCGGCTCCCGCCCGGCTGATCCGGCTGCTGCGGGAACTGCTCAACGGGGTCGATTCCAGCGGCAACATCGCGGTGCTGCGCACCCCGCCGGGCGCGGCCCACTACCTGGCCAGCGCGGTGGACCGGGCGGGACTGGCCGAGGTGGTCGGCACCATCGCCGGTGACGACACCATCCTCGTGGTGGCCCGGGAGGCCGACGGTGGGGCCGCGCTCGGCGAGAAGCTCGCCGGGTGGGCCCGCCGCGACGACGGCGGCGAGACGAACACCCCGTGACCGGCCGGGTCACGGGTTCACAGACGACGGACGAGCCGACACCCGGGGGCGTGTACCCCACCGTCGGGGAGCGAAAGGTGAGCACTGCCAGAATGAGCGGCGTGGACGACAAGAGCCTGACCGAGAACAGCGCCGCGACGAACCGGACGAGCCTGTGGGGTGGCCGGTTCGCCGGTGGCCCCGCCGAGGCCCTGGCGCGGCTGTCGGTGAGCGTCCAGTTCGACTGGCGTCTCGCCCCGTACGACATCGCGGGTTCCCGGGCGCACGCCCGGGTGCTGGCCGGCGCGGGGCTGCTCGACCCCGACGAGCTGGGGAGGATCCTGGCCGCGTTGGACGACCTGGAGGCGGCCTGCGCGTCCGGGCAGTTCCGCCCGACGATCGACGACGAGGACGTGCACACCGCGTTGGAGCGGGGCCTGCTGGAGCGGCTGGGCAGTCTCGGTGGCAAGCTGCGCGCCGGCCGGTCCCGCAACGACCAGGTCGCCACCGATCTGCGGCTCTACCTGCGGGACCACGCCCGGGGGGTGGCCGCCCGGCTGGTCGAGCTGGCCGATGCCCTGGTGGAGCAGGCGGAACGGCACGTCGACACGGCGGCGCCGGGGATGACCCACCTCCAGCACGCCCAGCCGGTCACCTTCGGGCACTGGCTGCTGGCGCACGTCCAGCCGCTGCTGCGGGACCTGGAGCGGCTGCGCGACTGGGACCACCGGACGGCGGTCAGCCCGCTCGGTGCGGGGGCGCTGGCTGGCTCGGGCCTGCCGCTGGATCCGGTGGCGGTCTCCAAGGAGCTGGGCTTCCGGACGTCGTTCGCCAACTCGATGGACGCGGTCGCCGACCGGGACTTCGTCGCCGAGTTCCTCTTCGTCACCGCGCTGGTCGGGGTGCACCTGTCCCGCCTCGGCGAGGAGGTGGTGCTCTGGACGTCGCACGAGTTCGGCTGGGTCGAGCTGGACGACGCGTTCGCCACCGGGTCGTCGATCATGCCGCAGAAGAAGAACGCGGACATCGCCGAGCTGGCCCGGGGCAAGTCGGGCCGGCTGGTCGGTGGGCTGATGAGCGTGCTGACGATGCTCAAGGGCCTGCCGTTGGCCTACGACCGGGACATGCAGGAGGACAAGGAGCCCGCGTTCGACGCGGTCGACACCCTGGAGCTGCTGTTGCCGGCGCTGGCCGGGATGATCTCCACGATGACGGTACGGGTGGACCGCCTGGTCGCCGCCGCGCCGGTGGGCTTCTCGCTCGCCACCGAGGTCGCCGACTGGCTGGTGCGGCGCAACGTGCCGTTCCGCGATGCGCACGAGATCACCGGCAAGCTGGTGGCGCTCTGCGCGGCCCGCGACTGCGCCCTCGACGACGTGTCCGACGCCGATCTGGTGGCGGTCAGCGAGCACCTCGACCCGTCGGTGCGTGACGTGTTGTCGGTCCGGTCGGCGCTGGCCGCCCGGATCACCCCCGGCTCCACCGGCCCCGGCCCGGTCGCCGACCAGCTCGCTGCCGCGTCCGACCAGCTCACCGGCTGGCGGGAGTGGGCCGCCGAGCGGGTCGTCCCCCGCTGAGCTGACCCGCGCCGGTCGTCCGTCGTCCCGTGGTCCGGGGCGCGCGGGCGACCGGGCGCGGTCCGGCCGGTCCGCGTCCCGGCCGGTCGTGCGGGTGGCCGCCGGTCAGGTGGGGCGTTCGCGGCGGGGCAGCTTCGCCACCACCGCCTCGTACGAGCCGTCGACCGCCTCGACCAGTTCGTCGTCGGGGATGGCGCCGCCCAGGTCGAGCGCGTTCCAGCCGGAGCGGCCGACGTACGGCATCGGTCGGGCGTCGGCGGGGAACCGGTGCAGCCACTCGTCGGCGACCTCGCGGCTCGGGCCGCACTTCACCCCGACCCTGGCGGTGCCGTCGGGTGCGCCGAGGAACGCGAAGATCCGGCTGCCCACCTTCACCACCTCGTCGCCCTCCCAGGGCCGGTCCAGCCAGGCCCCCGGCTTGCCGAGGCAGTACGCCAGCATCTCCTCGCGGGTCATGGTGTCCTCCCGGTGCGGTGGTGGTCGGCCCAGTCTCCCCGAACCGACCTGCTCCGGCTGGTCGGCAGTCCTGACCGTTGCCGCCGCGTCGCCGCTGGCGGACGGTTGGAGAACACGTTAGGTAATCAGGGCGGCGTGGCTACGCTCAGTGACGTCTGCTCCTGGGGCGCCCTCATCTCCTCGCCTCCTTTGCTCTGCTGCCCTTTCCGCACCATCCTTCTGACCTGCGATTCTCGTAGGAGTTGAGGCGGCAGCTCCGAATGGCAGCCGCTACTCGCGGTGTCTGTCGCGTCGAGGTCAGCAGAGCAAAGCGTCGCAGGGGGAGAGGTGGCGACGGCCAGCGGACTACTCCAAGTAGTGGGGTGGCGGCCGGCGTTGACGGCGTCGTGTCGGCAGTCAGGCGGTCCGGCTGACCAGGCGTTCGTAGCGCTGCCGGGCGGCCTGCGCGCTGCCCAGGCCGAGGCCGTGGCCGATCGCCTGCCAGGTCAGTCCCCGGGCCCTCGCCGTCGTCAGCAGTCCCGCCTCCAGCACGTCGAGTTCGGCCCGCAGGTGTGGCACCAGGGTCAGCGCGGCCGTCAGATCGGCCCCGTCGACAGGCTCCTCGTCGGTGTCCGGCACGACCCCGCCAGCGGCGAGCGCGGTGACCACGCAGACCGCTTCCCAGGGGTCGGCGAGGTGCGGGTTGGTGTGCCGACGGCGTCGGGCGTCGGTGTCGGCGTGCCGCTCGCTGAGCCGGTACAGCGCGGCGTAGGTCCGTTCGGCCCGGGCGCGGCTCGCGTCGGGTGCGGTGAAGGCGTCGCTCATCACCCCATCCCAATCCATCAACGGGACGTTGTCAACGAAACGTTCAAACGGTTTCCGTCGGTTTGCCGATCTTCGCCGGGTGGCGTTTCCTGGACCGGTGGACTACCCGTGGCTGCACGCCCCCGCCGCCGAGGTCGCCGCGACGGCACGCACCCTGCTCGGCTGGGAACTCGCCGCCGGCGGCGTCCGGATCAGGCTGACCGAGGTGGAGGCGTACGCGGGCACCGGCGAGGACCCGGCGTCGCACGCCCACCGGGGCCCCACCCCCCGGACCACTGTGATGTTCGGTCCGGCCGGGCACGCCTACACGTACTTCGTGTTCGGCATGCACTGGTGTCTCAACATCGTCTGCGGCCGGGACGGGGAGGCGGCAGCCGTCCTGGTGCGCGCCGGTGAGGTGGTCGACGGGCTGCCGACCGCCCGCGCCCGTCGGGGCGACGTCGCCGACCGGGACCTGGCCCGGGGGCCGGCCCGGCTGGCCGTCGCGCTCGGCGTCACCGTGTCGGCGAACGGCACCTGCGTGCTCGACGGGAGCGGCCCCCTGCTGCTGAGCCCGCCTATCCGGCCGGTCACCCGGGCCGAGGTCTCCGCCGGCCCCCGGGTCGGCGTGGCCGCCGCCCACGACGTGCCCTGGCGGTTCTGGATCACCGGTGACCCGACGGTCAGCCCCTACCGCCGGCACGTACCCCGACGTCGTACCTGACCCGGCCGTCGACCGGCCGGTCGACGGGACCGCCGGCTCGCTGGCATTCGCGCACAATCATGACCCTGGAGGTGGCCCGGATGGACTCACACGACGCCGGAGTGCTGGTCGGTCGGCTGGCCTGCGTGGTCATTCCGCTGCTGGTGATGCTGGTGCTGGCCGCGGTGGTCGTGGTGGCGGTGCAGTTGGCCCGCCGCCGGCCGACCCCACCCGGGCCACCCCCGGCCCCGTCCTGGCCCCCGCCCGGTCCGGCCGGGTACGGCATGCCCGCCGCGTCGTCGCACCCCACGCCACCCGCCGGCCCGTCGCCCACGGGCGGCCCGTCCGACGCCGTACCGCCGGCCACCGGTCCCGCCGGGGATGCTCCGGCGGCTCCCGCCGGTCCGCCGTCGGGCGCATCGGACCAGCCCGGCCCGGGTACGCCCCCGGAGGGGGAGCGGCCGCCGGTGGGGTGACCGGGGCCACCCCGCGCGTGGTCGCCGCCGGAATAGTTGACGCTGCAACTATGTTGTGCGCGACGTCCGGGTACCACGAACGGTCCCGGTATCTCAGATACGAGGAGCTGGTCATGCAGTTCGGAGTCTTCACCGTCGGCGATGTCACGGTCGACCCGACCACCGGACGGGAGCCGACCGAGCACAAGCGGATCAAGGCGATGGTGGCCATCGCCCTCAAGGCCGAGGAGGTCGGTCTCGACGTCTTCGCCACGGGTGAGCACCACAACCGCCCGTTCGTCCCCTCCTCGCCCACCACCATGCTGGGGCACATCGCGGCCCGCACCGAGCGGCTGCTGCTGTCCACCTCGACCACGCTGATCACCACCAACGACCCGGTGAAGATCGCCGAGGACTACGCCATGCTCCAGCACCTGGCCGATGGCCGGGTGGACCTGATGATGGGGCGCGGCAACACCGGGCCGGTCTACCCGTGGTTCGGGCAGGACATCCGCAACGGCATCCGGCTGGCCGTGGAGAACTACGAGCTGCTGCACCGGCTGTGGCGCGAGGACGTCGTCGACTGGCAGGGCAAGTTCCGTACCCCGTTGCAGTCGTTCACGTCGACCCCGCGCCCGCTCGACGGCGTGCCGCCGTTCGTCTGGCACGGCTCGATCCGCAGCCCCGAGATCGCCGAGCAGGCCGCGTACTACGGTGACGGCTTCTTCGCCAACCACATCTTCTGGCCCAAGGAGCACACCCAGCGGATGGTCGGCCTCTACCGTCAGCGCTTCGCCCACTACGGCCACGGCTCGCCCGAGCAGGCCATCGTCGGGCTCGGCGGCCAGGTGTTCATGCGGCGCAACTCGCAGGACGCGGTCCGCGAGTTCCGGCCGTACTTCGACAACGCGCCGGTCTACGGGCACGGGCCGTCGCTTGAGGAGTTCACCCGGGAGACCCCGCTGACCGTGGGCAGCCCGCAGCAGGTCATCGACCGTACCCTCGGTTTCCGCGAGTACGTCGGCGACTACCAGCGGCAGCTGTTCCTGCTCGACCACGCGGGGCTGCCCCTGAAGACGGTGCTGGAGCAGCTCGACCTGCTCGGCGAGGAGGTCGTACCCGTGCTGCGCAAGGAGTTCGACGCGCTGCGCCCGGCGCACGTGCCGGTCGCGCCCACCCACGCCTCGCTGGTCGCCGCCCGCGACGCCGCCGACAAGGCGGCCACCGGAGCGGCCGACGCCGGTGACCTGGCCGGGGCCGGGGCGGAGGGCCGGCGATGACCCGCCGCACCCTGGCCGTGGTGTCGGCGGGGCTGAGCCAGCCGTCGTCCACCCGGCTGCTCGCCGACCAGCTCGCCGCGGCCGCCCGCGACGAGCTGGTCGGGCGCGGCGACGAGGTGGAGCTGCGGGTGGTGGAGCTGCGCGACCACGCCCACGACGTGGTGAACAACCTGCTCACCGGCTTCCCGTCGACCGAGCTGCGGGCCGCCCTGGACGCGGTCACCGGCGCCGACGGCATCGTCGCCGTCACGCCGATCTTCAACGCGTCCTACAACGGGCTGTTCAAGTCCTTCTTCGACGTGGTGGACGCCCAGGCGCTTGTCGACCGGCCGGTGCTGATCGGCGCGACCGGCGGCACCGCCCGGCACTCGCTGGCCCTGGAACACGCCGTCCGGCCGATGTTCGGCTACCTGCGGGCGGTGGTGCTGCCGACGTCGGTGTTCGCCGCGCCCGAGGACTGGTCCGGTGGCACCGCCGAGGGGGCGCTGCGGTCCCGGATCCAGCGTGCCGGCCGGGAGCTGGCCGACCAGGTCGACAGGCGTCCACCGGCCACCGGGCCGGCCGACCCGTTCGCCCTCACCACCGACTTCGCGCAGCTCCTCGGCGGTCGGGAGGACTGAGCCTCACCGGTACGGGTGGGCCACCAGCACCGGGCAGTGGGCGTGCTGCACCACCGCCTGGCTGACCGAACCCAACAGCAGGCCGGTGAAACCACCCCGCCCCCGGGTGCCGACGGCCAGCACCGACGCCGTCGCGCTCGCCTCGACCAGGCCCTGCGCCACCCCGACCGCCCGGACCGGATGCTCCCGCAGCACCACGTCCGGGTGGTCGGCGCGCACGGCGGCGGACGCCTCGGCGAGCAGCCGCACGGCGTGCGCCCGGTACCCGGCCTCGGCCTGCTCCGCGTCGGCCCCGTCCCGCTCCGGCGGGGTGGGGCCGACGTGCACCAGCACCAGCGGGACCCCCCGCCGGACGGCCTCGGCGGCGGCCTGGTCGGCGGCCACCCCGGCGGCCGGCGAGCCGTCCACGCCCACCAGCACCGGCCCGTCCGGGCGACCCGCGGGGGTATCCGGGCGCACCACCAGCACCGGGCAGTGCGCGTGCGCGGCGACCTGCGCGCCGACGGAGCCGAGCAGCAACCCGGTGAACCCGCCCAGGCCCCGGCTGCCCACCACCACCAGGCCGGCCCGGCGGGACTCCTCGACCAGGGTCGCGCCGGCACCACCGGCGACCTGCCGCGCCTGCACGGTCAGCCCCGACCACCTGTCGGCCAGCTCGGCGGCGGTCCGCTCCAACATCCGCTGCGCCTCCTCCGACGGCGCCGGCACCCCCAGGTCGTACGGGTTCAGCGGGACGCCGTACCCGAGCGGATGCAGGTAGCCGTGCACCAGGTGCAGGGGTACGCCGCGCAGCACCGCCGCGTGGGCGGCCTGCTCCGCGGCGGCCAGGCTGGCCGGCGATCCGTCCACCCCCACCACTACCGGTCGGTTCATCAGCCCTCCCAGGAGATCGGCCCAGCACTCGTTGCCGGTCCGACCCATTGTCGACGTGCCGGCCCGCCCGCGCCGGCAGGTGACCCGGCCGGGCGTGCCGCCACCGCGACGGTCAGGCCGCCGGGCGTCGGACGATCACCAGCGGGCTGTGCGCGTGGTGCAGCACCGCGTGGCTGACCGAACCGAGCAGCATCCCGCCCAGGGCACCGCGGCCGTGCGCGCCGACGACGGTGAGCTGGGCCGACGCCGACGCCTCGACCAGCACCCGGGCCGCCGCGCCGGGCACCAGCCGTCGGGTCACCGGCACGTCCGGATAGCGTTCCGACCAGCCGGCCAGCGCCTCGGCGAGCACCCGTTCCTCCTCGGCGGCGACCGCCTCCACGTCGTAGACCAGCGGCAGCACGTCACCCGGGCCGATCGGTGCCGGGGTCAGCCAGGCGTGCACGGCCAGCAGCCCGGTGTCGCGCTGCGCCGCCGCGGCGAAGGCGAAGCCGAGCGCCTCGGTGGACAGCGCCGACCCGTCCACCCCGACCAGCACCGGGCCGTCGGCCCGTGGTTCACCCCGGACCACCAGCACCGGGCAGTCGGCACGGGCCGAGACCTGGACCGCCACGGAACCGATCAGCAGCCCGGCGAAGCCGCCCAGCCCTCGGGTGCCGAGCACCACCAGCGCCGCGTCGCGGGCCTCGCGCAGCAGCACCGGGGTCGGCGCGCCGTCGCACAGGCACCCGGTGACGGTCAGCTCCGGAGCGATCTTGCCGGCTTCGGCGACCGCCTCGGTGACGATCCGTTCGGCCTCGTTGCGCAGCCCGCCGTCGGGCGGTCCGCTGGGCGCGGGGCCGAGCGGGGCACCGAAGAGCGGCCAGATGAACGCGTGCACCACCCGCAGCGGGCGGTTGCGGGCGACGGCCTCCCGGGCGGCCACCCCGACCGCGTCCAACGCCGATCGGGAACCGTCCACACCCACCACGACGGGGGCACCGGCTCTGTTGGTCATCACGTCCTCCTTCGTCCGTCTCCAGCCTGGTCGGGCCCGGCCCGCCCGGTCAGGGGCGTCCGCCCCGACCGGCGGGCCCAAGGTCCCGGGTGGGGCGGTCGGTGGGCGCTGCGCAATGTCGCCGAAGTAGCGGTTTCGGAGCCGCCGGACACCGCTGTTTCGGTGCCCTGGAGTTGATCGAGCGTCACGTCGCCGTCGCGGCGCACCCCGGGGTCGGCCGCGGCTCGGGCGATCCGCCGCAGGTCACGGGACCAACGGCCCTGCCGCCCGGCCGCCGACGGGTGTGCCATGGAGGCGACGACCACCGGCGAAGGGCACCCCGATGACCCCTCTGGAGATGCTCACCGAGCACCCCTTCCTCGCCGGGCTGCCGCCGCAGTGGCTGCCCCGGCTGACCGGGTACGCCCGACCGGTGGTCTGGCACCCCGGTCACCGGCTGTTCCGCGCCGGTCAGCCGGCGGAACGGTTCTGGCTGGTCCGGGGCGGTGAGGTGGCGCTGGACTTCCCGGTCCCCGCACGCGGCGACGTCGGCATCGAGTCGATCGGGGCCGGTGGGGTGCTGGGCTGGTCGTGGCTGTTCCCGCCGTACCGCTGGCAGTTCGGGGCGGTCGCCGTCCGGCGGACCCCGACCGTGGAGTTCACCGCCGAGGGGGTACGCCGGCTGATGGAGTCCGACGACGCCCTGGGTCGGCAGCTCACCACCCGGTTCATGAGCGTGGTGGTGGACCGGCTCCAGGCGTCCCGGGGCCGGCTGCTCGACCTGTACGGCTACCCGACCTCGGCCGCGAGCTGACCCGCGCCCGGGTCGACGCTCCCGTCGGCCCGGACCGCCGTGCCGGCGTCGGGGCGGTCCGGGGAGCGGTGACCAGTCCGGCGGGTTGGACGAAGACCGTCCGGCGGGCCACCGCCTCGTCCCGGTCGTCGAGCCGGTAGCCGTCGAGCCAGACCCAGCCGTCGTACGTCGGCCAGTCGAGCACCCGGATCACCCGGAACCGGACCGGCCTGAGGAACTGGACGCTTGCCGCCCGGGTCAGCAGGAGCAGGTCGCCCGCCCTCGGCAGGGGCGCGTTCACCGCCGACCGAACACGCTGCGGTACCGACGCCACGCCCTGATCCGGGTGCGCGCGGCCTCCGCCGCCGGGCAGAAGCCGGTGCCGGTGCACCGCTCGCACCGCCGGTCGCGGTGCTGGTCCAGGCAGCGCCAGGCCAACTCGATGAGGTACGGCACCGCTCGGTGTCGACACATTGCGCCTCCCGGGGGTGGGGTCGTCGCGGCACCCCGCCCCGCCGAGCCCAGCTCCACCAGGTCGGAGGCACCGCGTCACCGATTCCACACCGCCGGTCACCCCAGTGTCAATGTCGACGCGTCTACATGAGCGCGTTGTTATGGTCGTGTCATGGCTAGCGCGATTGAGCTAGCGTGCAAATTTGATCGTGTCAACCCCGGCACGCGCGCACCGGTCTACCTTTCGGGCATGACTGATGAGGTGCCGGGGCCACTCGTCGCCGCAGGCGAAATCCTGAAGATGCTGAACGTCAGCCGGTCGCGCTTCCGCGCCATCGCGCTGCATCCGAACTTCCCGCGCCCGTTCCAGACGCTGTCGGTCGGCTCGGTGTGGCTGCGGTCCGACGTCGAGGCGTACATCCGGGACCACCGCCGCCCCAGGCCGTCGGCAGACGACGACGAGCAGGGCTGAGACGCCGGGTCAGGTGACGGTCAGGCCGCGTTCGGCGAACTGGCCCCGGACCCGGGCCACCAGCTCCGGGGTAGGCGGTTCCGTGCGGGCCAGCGGAAAGGTCAGCCCCAGCTCGGCGTACTTGTGTGCGCCGAGGCGGTGGAACGGCAGCACCTCGACCCGCTGCACGGTGGAAAGCCCGGCGACGAAGTCGGCGACGCCCGCCACGTTCTCCTCGGCGTCGGTGAGGCCGGGGACCAGCACGAACCGTACCCAGATCGGGGTGCCCCGGTCGGCGAGCCGGCGGCCGAAGCGCAACGTCGGGGTGACCGACCCGGTGCGGGTGACCCGGCGGTAGGTCGCCGGGTCCCACGACTTGACGTCCAGCAGCACCAGGTCGGTGGCGTCGAGCAGGGCGTCGTCGGCGCGGACGCCGAGGAAACCCGAGGTGTCCAGCGCGGTGTGCAGGCCGAGATCGTGGCAGCGGCGCAGCACCTCGCCGGTGAACCGGGGCTGCATCAGCGGCTCGCCGCCGCTGATCGTCACCCCGCCACCGGCCACCGCGATGAACCGCCGGTACGGCTCGATCTGCGCCATCAGCTCGTCCACCGTCTGGTGCCGGCCGCTGCGCCGGTACCAGGTGTCGGGGCTGTGGCAGTACCGGCAGCGCAGCGGGCAGCCGGCGAGGAAGGCCACGAACCGGGTGCCCGGCCCGTCGACCCCCACCGACACGTCCCACGAGTGCACCGCCCCGGTCGGCACGCCGTCGCCCCGCCGGCTGGCGGTGGCGACGGCGTCGGGCGGCCGGAGGTTCACAGCGACCCGTGGAAGGTCCGGGACACCACGTCCTCCTGCTGTTCCCGGGTGAGCCGGACGAAGTTCACCGCGTACCCGGAGACCCGGACGGTCAACTGCGGGTAGCGCTCCGGGTGCGCCATCGCGTCGACCAGGGTGGCCCGGTCCAGCACGTTGACGTTGAGGTGGAACCCGCCGGCGTCGGTGTAGCCGTCCAGCACCCCGGCCAGGTTGTCGATCCGCTCGTCGCGGGTGTGACCCAACCCGTCCGGGGTCACCGTCGAGGTCAGCGAGATGCCGTCGCGGGCGGCGTCGTACGGCAGCTTCGCCACCGACAGCGCGGCGGCCACCAGCCCGTGGCTGTCCCGGCCGTTCATCGGGTTCGCGCCCGGGGCGAACGGTTCACCGGCCCGCCGGCCGTCCGGGGTGTTGCCGGTGTGCTTGCCGTACACCACGTTGGAGGTGATGGTCAGCACCGACATGGTCAGCTCCGCGTCGCGGTAGGTGCGCTGCCGGCGCAGCTTCGCCGCGAACGTCTCGGTCAGCCACACCGCGATCGCGTCGGCCCGCTCGTCGTTGTTGCCGTACGTCGGCGGTTCCCCCTCGACCACGTAGTCGATCGCCAGCCCGGTGTCGTCGCGCAGCACCTTCACCTTGCCGTATCGGATCGCGGCGAGGCTGTCCACCGCCACCGACAGCCCGGCGATGCCGGTGGCCATGAACCGGCGCACCGGGTGGTCGTGCAGGGCCATCTCCAGCCGCTCGTAGGCGTACCGGTCGTGCTGGTGGTGGATCACGTTCAACGCGTCCACGTACGTCTCGGCCAGCCAGTCCAGGGTGCGCTCGTAGGCGGCCAGCACCTCGGCGTAGTCGAGGGTCTCCCCGCCGACCGGGGCGCTGGCCGGGGCGACCTGCTCACCGGTGATCTCGTCGCGCCCGCCGTTGATCGCGTACAGCAGGGCCTTGGCGAGGTTGGCGCGGGCGCCGAAGAACTGCATGTCCCGGCCCACCCGCATCGCCGACACGCAGCAGGCGATCGCGGTGTCGTCGTCGTACGCGGGCCGGATCAGGTCGTCGTTCTCGTACTGGATGGCGCTGGTGTCCAGCGACACCTGGGCGCAGAACCGCTTGAACCCGACCGGCAGCCGGGGCGACCAGAGCACCGTCAGGTTCGGCTCCGGCGCGGGACCGAGGTTGTAGAGGGTCTGCAGGTAGCGGAAGCTGGTCCGGGTGACCAGCGGCCGGCCGTCGGCACCCATCCCGCCGAGCGCCTCGGTGACCCAGGTCGGGTCGCCCGAGAAGAGCTGGTCGTACTCGGGGGTGCGCAGGAACCGGACGATCCGCAGCTTGATCACGAAGTCGTCGACCAGCTCCTGGGCGTCGATCTCGGTCAGCCGTCCCTCGGCCAGGTCCCGCCGCAGGTAGACGTCGACGAACCCGGCGGTACGTCCCAGCGACATCGCCGCGCCGTTCTGCTCCTTGGTGGCGGCGAGGTAGGCGAAGTACAGCCACTGGATCGCCTCCCGGCCGGTGGTCGCCGGCCCGGAGATGTCGTAGCCGTAGCCCGCCGCCATCTGCGCCAGCTCGCCGAGGGCCCGGATCTGCTCGGCCAGCTCCTCCCGGTCCCGGATCACCTCGTCGGTCGACGGCCGGTCGTCCAGCGCCGCCTTGAGCGCCTTACGCTCGGCGACCAGCCGGTCCAACCCGTACAGCGCCACCCGCCGGTAGTCGCCGATGATCCGCCCCCGCCCGTACGCGTCGGGCAGCCCGGTGATGACGTGCGAGCGGCGCGCGGCGAGCACGTCGGCCGGGTACGCGTCGAACACCGCGTCGTTGTGCGTCTTGCGGTACGTGGTGAAGATCCGGTGCACCTGCGGGTCGGCGGGGTAGCCGTACGCCTTCAGCGCGGTCTCCACCATCCGCAGCCCACCGGCCGGCATGATGGCCCGGCGCAGCGGCGCGTCGGTCTGCAACCCGACGATCAGCTCCCGCTCCCGGTCGATGTACCCGGGGGCGTGCGCGGTGATGGTGGACGGGGTGGCGGCGTCGACGTCGTACACGCCGCGTCGGCGTTCCTCGACGAACATCGACCGCAGCGTGCCCCAGACCTCCAGGGTGCGGCAGGTGGGTCCGGTGAGGAACGACGCGTCCCCGGTGTAGGGCTCGTGGTTGTCCCGGACGAAGGCGGCCACGTCGACGGTGTCGCGCCAGGCGTCGCCGGTGAAGCCGCGCCACGGGTCGAGATGTGCGGTGCCGGTCATGATCGGTCCTTCCGCGCTGGTCGGGTCCGGCGGCCTGGGCCGCCGGGGTGTTGCGCCTGCACCATCAGCCTCGTCGGGTCGGTCCGTCCCGGGCAGAGGCGCAGGACCACCCCCGCCCGGGACCAAAGACCCCCGGCGGCCGGTCAGCGCCGCACGACGAGCCGCTGGGCGCGCAGCAGCCGCGCCCACCACGGCCGGGGCGTCGCCGGGCGCAGTGCGGGCACCCGCGCTCCGCGCAGGCTGACCCAGCCGCCGGGCCCCATGGTGACCGTGCGGATCGCCGGTGGCCGACGCCGCGCCACCACCGCCACGCCCGCGGTGAGCAGGGCGACGGCGGCGGCACCGGCCGCGGCGGCGAGCACCCGGTCCGGGTCGGGCAGCGCCTGGTAGCGGACCCGCCCGTCGGCGAGCACGAACGTCCCGACGGCCCGCCCGTCGCGGGTCACCGGCACCAGCGCGGCGGCCGGCGAACCGGGCAGCGCCAGCACCGGCCCCACCGGCCCGGCCGTCGTTGTCCCGGTGGCCTCCACCGGGGTACGCGGCACCGGCGGCGGGCCCAGCGTGGCGGGTCCGGTCGGGTTGAAGATCGCGGTCATGGCGCTGCCTCCTATCGGCTGTCGGACGTGCCGGTGCCGGCGGCGACGGCGGCCCGGCCCGCCGCGAGCCGGGCGACCGGCACCCGGTACGGCGAGCACGAGACGTAGTCCAGGCCGGCGTCGGCGAAGAACGCCACCGAGTCGGGGTCGCCGCCGTGCTCGCCGCAGACCCCGACGGTCAACTCCGGGCGGGTGGCCCGCCCCTGTGCCACGGCCAGCCGCACGAGCTGGCCCACCCCGACGGTGTCGAGGCTCTCGAACGGCGACACCTCGAAGATCCCCCGTTGCAGGTACGCCCCGAAGAACGACCCCTCCACGTCGTCGCGGGAGAACGCCCAGGTGAGCTGGGTCAGGTCGTTGGTGCCGAAGGAGAAGAAGTGCGCCTGGGTGGCGATCTGTCCGGCGGTCAGCGCCGCCCGGGGCACCTCGATCATCGTGCCGATCGGCACGGCCGGCGCGTCGGGCACCTCGGCGAGCACCCGCTCGGCCTCCGCCCGCACGACCGCCAACTCCCGCACGTCACCCACCAGCGGCACCATGATCTCCGGGCGGGGGTCCCCGCCGTCGCGGACCCGCTGCGCCGCCGCCTCGGCCACCGCCCGCACCTGCATGGCGAACAACCCGGGCACCACCAGCCCGAGACGCACCCCACGCAGCCCCAGCATCGGGTTGGCCTCGTGCATCCGACGGACCGCCGTCAGCAGTCGCCCGTCGCGTCCCGGGTCCCGGCCCGACGCCTCGGCGCGGGCGACCCGCGCGGTCAGCTCGGCCAGCGGCGGCAGGAACTCGTGCAGCGGCGGGTCGATCAGCCGGATCGTCACCGGCAGGCCGTCCATCGCGGCGAGGAGTTCGGTGAAGTCGGCCCGCTGCAACGGCAGCAGCGCCGCCAGCGCCCCGGCCACCGCGTCCGGCCCCTCGGCCAGGATCAGCCGTTCCACCAGCTCCCGCCGCCCGCCGAGGAACATGTGCTCGGTGCGGCACAGCCCGATGCCGGCGGCGCCCAGCGCGCGGGCCCGACGGGCGTCGGCGGCGGTGTCCGCGTTGGCCCGCACCCCGAGCCGGCGTACCGCGTCGGCGTGCCCGAGCAGCCGGTGCACGGCCGCCACCAGCGGGTCGGCCTGCGGGTCCAGCTCACCGGCGAGGTACCGGGCGACGGGGGAGGGCTGCACCGGTACCGCACCCGGGTAGACCCGGCCGGTGGTCCCGTCGATCGAGATCACCTCACCGGCCCGGACCACCCGGTCGCCGACGGTGAACTCGCCCCGATCGGGGTCGACCACCAGCGCATCCGCGCCGCAGACGCACGTGCGGCCCATGCCGCGGGCCACCACGGCGGCGTGCGAGGTCTTCCCGCCCCGTGCGGTGAGCACCCCGGCAGCGGCGATCATGCCGGGCAGGTCGTCCGGGTTGGTCTCCCGACGCACCAGGATCACCGGCCCGTCGGCGGCGGTCGCGGCGGCCGAGTCGAACACCACCCGGCCCACCGCCGCCCCCGGCGACGCCCCCACCCCGACGGTGAGCGGCGGCGGCGCGCCGGCCAGGTCGAACGCGGGGAACATCAACTGACCCAACTGTGCCCCGCTGACCCGGCACAACGCCTCGTCCAGGGTGATCAGCCCCTCGTCGACGAGCTGGGCGGCGATCACGAACGCGGCGGCGGCGGTCCGCTTGCCGACCCGGGTCTGCAACATCCACAGCGTGCCGCGTTCGATGGTGAACTCCACGTCGCACAGGTCCCGGTAGTGCCGTTCCAGCGTGGCCAGCACCCCGGTGAGCTGCTGGAAGCTCGCCGGGTCGAGCCGGGCCAGCTCGGGCAGGGCGACGGTGTTGCGGATGCCGGCCACCACGTCCTCGCCCTGGGCGTCGGGCAGGTAGTCGCCGTACACGCCGGGCAGGCCGGTGGCCGGGTCCCGGGTGAACGCCACCCCGGTGCCGGAGTCCGGGCCGAGGTTGCCGAAGACCATCGCCATCACGTTGACGGCGGTGCCCAGGTCGTCGGGGATGTGCTCCTGCCGCCGGTAGATCCGGGCCCGCGCGGAGTTCCACGACGCGAACACCGACTGCACGGCCTGCCGCAACTGCTCCTGCGGGGACTGCGGGAACTCGTGCCCCACCGCCCGCAGGAAGATCTTCTGGTACGTCGACACCAGGTCGCGCAGCTGTCCGGCGTCCGGCCCGTCCGGGCCGGCGGTGGCCCGCAGGGCGGCCAACTCGTGGTCGAACTCCTCCGCCGGCACCCCGTGCACGGTCCGGCCGAACATCTGGATCAACCGCCGGTACGCGTCCCACGCGAACCTCGCGTCGCCGGTGCGGGCGGCCAACCCCGCCACGGTGGCGTCGGTGAGCCCGATGTCCAGGATCGTCTCCATCATCCCGGGCATCGAGTACCGGCCGCCGGAACGCACCGCCAGCAGCAGCGGGTCGTGCGGGTCGCCGAGCCGCCGGCCCACCTGCCGCTCCACCCGCCGCAGGTGGGTGTCGACCTCCGCGAACAGCCCGTCCGGCGGCGACCCGGTGGCCAGGTACGCCCGGCAGGCGTCGGTGCCGATGGTGAAGCCGGGCGGCACCGGCAACCCGAGCCGGGTCATCTCGGCGAGGTTGGCGCCCTTGCCGCCGAGCAGGTCGGCCCTGCTGCGGTCACCCTCGATGAAGTCGTAGACGTACCTGGTCATGGCCCCGGCCTCCACTCCACTCGCCGGTCGGACCTGTCCCTTCGTTGGTAGCAACGCCGGGGGGTCCACCGGCAGGGCCGGACGGTACGCCGACCGGGCCACAGGTCCCGACGTGTCGGTGCCGGTGCGTATCCTCCGGCGGTGACCGCCGATGTGTCCCTGCGCCCGGTGCGCGACGACGACCTGCCGCACTTCTTCGCCCACGAGCAGGACCCGGAGGCGGCCTGGATGGCGGCGTTCGGCCCGGCCGACCCGACCGACCGGGGGGTCTTCGACGCGCACTGGGCCCGCATCCGCGCCGACCCGACCGTGGTCAACCGCACGGTGGTCGTCGACGGCGCGGTGGTCGGGCACGTGGCGGCGTTCCCGGTGGGCGAACACACCGAGGTCAGCTACTGGATCGACCCGCGCCGGTGGGGGCGCGGGCACGCCACCGCCGCGCTGACCGCACTGCTGCGGGAGCTGCCGCACCGGCCGCTGCGTGCCCGCGCCGCGAAGGACAACCGGGCCTCCCTGGCGGTGCTGCGCAAGTGCGGCTTCGTCGTCGTCGGCGAGGACTCGGGATTCGCCCCCGGCCGGGGCGTCGAGGTCGAGGAATGGCTGCTGGAGCTGCCCGACGTCCCCGCTGACCAGGGCGGGCACTAGTCTCGCGGAGTGAACTGGCTCGAACTCGTCGGCTGGGCCGGCTCCGCGCTGCTGGTCTGGTCGCTGCTGCAGACGCGCATCCTGCGGCTGCGCGCCCTCAACCTGGTCGGCTGCCTGATCCTGATCGGCTACAACGCCGCCGTGCAGGTCTGGCCGATGGTCGGGCTCAACGTGGTGCTCGCCGTGATCAACGTGTGGTACCTGCGGAAGATGCTGGCCACCCGGCACGACGACCGCGCCTACCAGGTGGTCGAGGTGGGCGTCGGCGACCAGTTCCTGGCCCACACGCTGCGGGTGCACGCCGCCGACATCGCCCGGTTCAACCCCGACTTCCGCCCACCCCCGGCCGCCGCCGACCGGTCGGCCTTCCTCGTGGTACGCCACGACGAGGTGGTCGGGGTGGTGCTGTCGCACGCCGAGGCGGACGGTGTCGCCCAGATCGACCTGGACTACGTCACCCGCCGCTTCCGCGACTTCACCCCCGGCGAGTTCGTCTACCGCCGCAGCAGCCTGTTCACCGACCGGGGGTTCCGCCGGGTGGTCAGCCCACCGGGCATGGTCGCCCCCTACTACCACCGGCTCGGCTTCCGCCCCGAGGGCGACGCGTACGTCCTCGACCTGGCCTGACCGCCGGGCAGCGCCGGCCGCCGGGCAGCCCTGAGCGCCGGCCTCCGTAGCGGCGGTCAGTGAACGGCCGGTCGGGGCCGGGCCGCCGCTCGGGCCGATGGCCGTGGGGAGGGTTCGCGGACCGCGCGGCTGGGCACAGACTGGGCTACGCCGGGCGGGTCCTCCGTCCGGCGGCGTCGGCGGTGTCGCCGACGCCCACCGCCTGAGGGAGAGTGCCGGGCGTGCAGAGCTACTGGAGCCAGTTGGCCCTGGTCGGAGTCCTGGTGGTGCTCAACGCGATCTTCGCGGGCAGCGAGATGGCGCTGGTGTCGCTGCGGGACAGCCAAGTGCAGCGGCTGGAACGCTCCAGCCGGGCCGGCCGGGTGCTCGCCCGGCTCGCCAAGGACCCGAACCGCTTCCTCGCCACCATCCAGATCGGCATCACCCTGGCCGGTTTCCTCGCCTCGGCCGCCGCCGCGGTCTCCCTGGCCAAGCCGCTGGTGCCGCTGCTCGGGTTCCTCGGCAGCGCCGCCGAGACGGTGGCCATCGTGCTGGTCACCCTGGTGCTGACCTTCGTCACCCTGGTCTTCGGCGAGCTGGCCCCGAAGCGGATCGCCATGCAGCGCGCCGAACGCTGGGCGCTGCTGGTGGCCCGCCCCCTGGACATCCTGTCCAGCTTCACCCGCCCGGCGGTGTGGCTGCTCGGCGCGACAAGCGACCTGGTGGTCCGCCTCGCCGGGGTCGACCCGAAGCACCAGCCCGACGAGATCGGCCCGGACGAGCTGCGCGACATCGTCGCCGGCAACCACGGCTTCACCAAGGAACAACGCACCATCATCGCCGGCGCGGTGGAGATCGCCGACCGCCAGCTGCGCGCGGTGCTCGTACCCCGGTTGCAGGTCTTCACGCTCGACAGCGGGACCACCGCGGAGGCCGCCCGGCTGCTGCTGGCCGCCACCGGCCACTCCCGGGCCCCGGTGGTCCGCCACGGCGGCCTCGACGACGCGGTCGGCGTGATCCACCTGCGGGACCTGGTGGGGGTGCCGGACGACCGGCCGGTCGACGACTGCGCCCGCCCGCCGATGCTGCTGCCCGACTCGCTGCCGGTGGTCGACGCGTTGCGCCAGTTCAAGGCCGAACGGCAGCACATCGCCCTGGTGGTCGACGAGCGGGGCGCGGTCGACGGCATCGTCACCCTGGAGGACATCCTGGAGGAGATCGTCGGGGAGATCTACGACGAGACCGACCGGGACGTCCGCGCGGTGCGCACCGAGGACGACGGCTCGCTGGTGCTGCCCGGCACCTTCCCCGTGCACGACCTGACCGACATCGGCGTCGAGGTGCCCAACCGGCCCGCCGGTGACTACACCACCGTCGCCGGGATGGTGCTGTCCTGCCTCGGGCACATCCCCACCGTCGCCGGGGAGCAGGTCACCATCGACGACTGGGAGATCACCGTCACCGGCGTCGACCAGCGTGCCATCACCCAGATCCGGCTGCACCACGCCCCGACCGCGACCCCCGCCGAGGAACCGGAACCCGTACCCGACGAGGCCCACGCCTGACCCGCCCCGGGGTCAGTCCGGGGGCGTCGGGTCGCCGAACGGGAAACCCGGCACCGGGGGCAGCAGCTGGATCTGGTCGGCGGGGAACTGGCGGGTGTCCCGGCTCAACGCCTGCGCCGTCACCCGGATGAGCCAGGGGCCGGACGGGTGCCGCTGCGCCCCGATCAACCGGCCCCACACCCGGCTCCACCAGTGACCGGTCACCAGCACGTCGGTCAGCCGCAGCCGGCCGTCCGGGAAGTCCCCCCGCACCACCACGTCCACCACCCGCCCCAGCCGCCGGCCGTGCAGGTCGTACGCGGTGCGCCCGAGCAGCTCACCCGCTCGCACGGTCGGCCCCCGGAATCCGGTCGATCAGGTGCCGCCGCAGCCACGTCTCCACCGGCGGGCGGGGCAACTCGTCGGCGCGGGCCCGCAGCCGCACCGCACTGTCGATCCGGGCCACCCGGCCGAACGGGATGCGCAGCGGGGCCGACGCCTCCTCGGCGAACCGGTCGGCGAGCGCCACCAGCAGCCGCCCGACCCGGCCACCGATCCGCCGCCCCAGCGCGCCCTGCCCGGTCAGCAGGTACGCCACGTACGGCACGCCCCGCTCGTCGACGGCGAACTCGACGTCGTCGACCTTGCCCAGCAGCAGCCCGTCGGCGTCGACGATCTGCCGGTCGAGCAGTTGCCGGCCGAGCTGGACCCTCACCGCCCCATCCCCGTCCCGACCGCCAGCGGAACCGCCGCCACCGACGCCGCCACGATCACCAGCAGGAACACCGCACCGAGCAGGTTCAGCCACGGCCCGTTCACGTCGTCCCCCAGGTACGTCCGGTCGTTGGCGACGACCAGGATCGGCAGGTACGTCAACGGCAGCACCACCGCGCTGGCGACCAGCATGTACTCGGTCAGCCGCACCGGGTCGACGGTGGTGGCCAGCAGCAGCGTGCCAGCCAGCACGCTGACCAGCAGCACGCTGTGGAACCGGGCGGCCTCCCGGGGGCTGACCCGCTTGCCCCACTGCCAGCCGAAGTACTGCGCCGCCGCGTACGCCGCCGACAGTCCGGTCTCCAACGCGGCCCCGAAGGTCACCGCGAAGAACGCCAGCGCGGCCACCGCCAGCCCCACCCCGCCGAACGCCAGCACCACCGGCTCGGCGACCTGGTCGAGGCTCGACAGCGACACCCCGGCCGGGTGGAACACCACCGCGGCCGTGGCGATCAGCGACAACGCCAGCAGGCCGCCGACCGGGAACCCGATGAGCACGCTCGACCGGGCGTCGGCCAGGTCGGCGGCGCTCCAGTTCTCCTCCACCCCGCCGGAGGAGAAGAAGAACACCTCGTACGGGCTGACTGTGGAGGCGAACAGCGCCACCGCCACGAACCAGTACGCCCCCCAGCCCTGCCCGGCCGGGTTCGGGTGCAGGGCGTCGTGGCCGAGCGCCGCCCAGTCCGTCGGCAGCCAGAACAACGCCACGGCGAAGACCAGCAGGGTCAGCCCGGCCAGCCCGAACACCCGCTCCATGAGTTGGAACCGCATCCGCCACAGCACCAGCCAGACCGCGAACGCCGCGACCGGCACCCACAGCAGGTAACTCACCCGGGAGGCCAGTTGCAGGGCCAGCGCCACCCCGCCCAGCTCGGCGGCCAGGGTCAACACCGTCACCAGGTAGGACGCCGCCAGGTTGAGCAGCGCCACGCGGGGACCCAACCGCTCCCGGACCAGGTCGAACACCGCCCGGCCGCTGACCGCCGCGATCCGTCCGGCCATTTCCGCGTACGCGCAGATGCCGACCACGCCGAGCAGCAGCACCCAGGCGTGGGCCATGCCGAAGCGTGCCCCCGCCTGACTCGCCGCCACCAGGTCGCCGATGTCGACGAAACCACCGATGGCCGAGAGCACCCCGAGGGTGGCGGCGAGGAGCTTCCTCACGTGCGGACGGGATCGGCGGCGGTCATCGAGGCGACGATATCGGCGCAGCGCCCCTCGTACCGGGCGAAACGGGCAGGCTCGCCGCTTCCGCCCGGCGGGTCAGTCCCGGCTGAGGTTCTGCAACCGCACCTGACCCCGCGACACCAACCGCCCCTCCGCGTCGGTGATCTCCACCTGCCAGAGCTGCTGGCTGCGCCCCCGGTGCACCGGCGTGCCCACGGCCACCAGCTCGCCCTCGCGGACCGCGCGCAGAAAGTCCGTCTGGTTGGAGACCCCGACGACGCTGCCCCGGTCGCCCAGCCAGAGCGTGCCGCCCACACTGCCGACGGTCTCCACCACCGCGCAGTAGACCCCGCCGTGCAGGATGCCGGCCGGCTGGTGCAGCTCGGGCCGCACCTTCCACCGGATGACCACCCGGTCCCCGCTGGCCTCGTCGAACGTCAGCCCCAGCAGACCGACCAGGCCGTCCGTCATCTCCGGGATCTCCACGGCTGTTCCTCCTCGTCGCACCGGCCCGGCCAGCCTAGCCGCGCCCGCAGGCGGCAAACCCGGTACGGCCCCAGGTCGGCGATGGGGGAGAATCGGTGACCGTGACCGACAGCAACCTCCCGCACGGGCGGGACTCCCTGACCGAAGACCTGCGGTGGCGCGGCCTGATCCAGGACTCCACCGGCCCCGACGAGCTGCGCGACCTGCTCGACGGCGGGGCGGCCACCTTCTACGTGGGCTTCGACCCGACCGCGCCCAGCCTGCACGTCGGCCACCTGATGCAGGTCACCACCGCCCGCCGGCTCCAACTCGCCGGGCACCGGCCGCTGCTGCTGGTGGGCGGTGCCACCGGCCAGATCGGCGACCCGAAGGAGAGCGCCGAGCGCACCCTCAACCCGCCCGAGGTGGTGGCCGGCTGGGTGCAGCGCATCCGCGACCAACTCGCGCCGTTCGTGTCGTACACCGGGCAGAACGCGGCGCAACTGGTCAACAACCTGGAGTGGACCGGCGAGATGTCGGTGGTCGAGTTCCTGCGGGACGTCGGCAAGCACTTCCCGGTCAACAAGATGCTGGCCCGCGAGGTGGTGCGGGCCCGGCTGGAGACCGGCATCAGCTTCACCGAGTTCAGCTACCAGCTCCTCCAGGCCAACGACTTCTTCGAGCTGCACCGCCGGCACGGCTGCCAGCTCCAGTACGGCGGCTCCGACCAGTGGGGCAACATCACCGCCGGCGTCGACTACGTCCGTCGCCGGGGGGCCGGCCCGGTGCAGGCCTTCACCACCCCGCTGGTCACCCGCTCCGACGGCACCAAGTTCGGCAAGACCGAGGGCGGTGCGGTCTGGCTCGACCCGGAGATGACCAGCCCGTACGCCTTCTACCAGTTCTGGGTCAACGCCGACGACCGGGACGTCACCCGCTACCTGCGGTACTTCAGCTTCCGCTCCCGGGAGGAGCTGGAGGCGCTGGAGAAGGAGACGGCGGAACGGCCGGCGGCCCGTGGCGCCCAACGTGCCCTCGCCGAGGAACTCACCACCCTGGTCCACGGTGCGGAGGAGACCCGGCAGGCCGTCGCCGCCAGTCAGGCGCTCTTCGGTCGGGGCTCGCTCGACGAGTTGGCCCCGGAGACGCTGCGTGCCGCGCTGACCGAGGCCGGGCTGGTGCAGCTCACCGGCGAACTCCCCGATGTGGCCGGGCTGCTGCGCGACGCGGGACTGGTCGGTGGCCTCAAGGAGGCCCGCCGGGTGATCACCGAGGGCGGCGCGTACGTGAACAACATCCGGGTCACCGACGTCGACGCCACCGTCGACCCGGCCGACCTGCTGCACGGTCGCTACCTGGTGCTACGCCGGGGCAAGCGCTCCTTCGCCGGGGTCGAGCTGCGTTCCTGACCCGGTCGGCCCGTCCTCGCCGTCCCCGGCAGGCCCCGTCCGTGTGCGGCCCGGCGAGGACGGCCTCCGACGGATGGCCCCGCTCGACGGGCGGCCGGTGTGCGGCAGTGTGACGTGCGACGCGTCCGCCGGATTTGACGATCATCTCGGCGGACGCGTAACTTTCTCTCTGCCAGCGCGGAACGGACGAACCGGGGCGAACACCCCGAAGGCCGGAGCGCGGTGTGAGGCACCGGCTTCGCGGGGTTGTCCTTCGCAGAGCGCGGACCGGGCGGTGCCCGGATCGGCCCGGGGGGTCGATTTGGTGGGGCGAAACCGACCGGGTAGTGTGTGACGCCGGCAGGGAACCGGGCGAGCGTGTGGGAGACCGCACCGGCCGGCCTGGCGGAAATCACGAGGGCTTCCGGCGTGAGCCGGGTGTGTTCGTGGTGTGTGGAAATTGTGGTGGAAGTGGTGCGGATCGCTGCAGAGCGGTTTGACACGGCGGATACCACCGGGTAACGTAGTAAAAGTGCCCAGCGCGGAAGCGCGGGGTGTGGTGAAGGAAATGCCCCAGGTCGGGGGTTCTGCTGTTGCGGGGCTTCCGGGTGGTGTGTGGTTGTTCTTTGAGAACTCAACAGGGTGCTTGTAAAGCCAGTGCCAATTGTTTTATACCCCGGGCTGGGCAGGCTTTGGTCTGTTCGGTTTCGGATTCCTTTGGCAACACTTTTG
>NZ_JAFEUC010000014.1:0-231273 GCF_016901255.1 Micromonospora humida | reverse complement strand
CCCAAAACGACCTCGACACCGTCGCGATCCAACTCAACGGCCGCCCCCGACAGACCCTCGGATGGGACACTCCCGCCGAAGCCCTTGATCGACTACTACTTGCACCGACCCCATGAAACCGCCCGGGGTTTTTTGACGCAAACCTCTTGATCACCGGGCTCGACGTCGAGCGGGCGAGGGCGGGGAGAGGGCCGGCGAGGGCCGGGGAGGGTGTTGGTCAGGGGTCAGACGGGTTGCTGGCTCCAGGCGATGCCGTCGAGGATGTCGTGTTCGGAGGCGACCACCGAGGACATTCCGGCCCGCTCCATGATCACCTTGAGCACCAGCGCGCCCGCCCCGATCACGTCCGCGCGGCCCGGGTGCATCACCGGGATCGCCAACCGCTGCGCGGCGGTCCTGCCCAGCAGGTCGGCGGTCACCCCGGCAACCCGCTCGTACGGCACCCGGGCGTGGTGGATGCGCTCGGGGTCGTACTCCTGCAGGTCCTGGGCGATGGCGACGACGGTGGTGACCGAACCGGCGAGCCCGACCAGCGTGGCGGCCTCCCGGCCGGGGACGGCGGCGAGCGCCCGGTCGACGGCGGCGGCGATGTCGGCCTGCGCGGCGGCGACCTCGTCGACGGTCGGCGGGTCGCCGTGCAGGTGCCGTTCGGTCATCCGGACGCAGCCGATGTCGACCGAGATCGCCGCCTGCACCCCGGAGTCGCGGGTGCCCACCACGAACTCGGTCGAGCCGCCCCCGATGTCGACCACCAGGTACGGCGGCTCCGCGTCGGCGGGCAGCCCCCGCACCGCGCCGGTGAACGACAGCCGGGCCTCCTCGTCGCCGCTGACCACCTCGGGCGCGACCCCGAGGGTCTGCTCCACCATGGCCCGGAAGTCGGCCGCGTTGCTGGCGTCCCGGGACGCCGAGGTGGCGCACATCCGCACCCGGTCGACGCCCAGCTTGTCGATCTCGGCGGCGTACCCGGCCAGCGCCACCCGGGTCCGCTCGATCGCCTCCGGGGCCAGCCGACCGGTCCGGTCGACGCCCTGACCGAGCCGGACGATCTCCATCCGGCGGGCCAGGTCGACCAGTGGGGCCTGCGGCCCGGCCGACGGATCGGGCAGGTCGGCGACCAGCAGACGGATGGAGTTGGTCCCGCAGTCGATGGCGGCCACACGCGTCGTCACGGCAGCAACCCTACGGCAGCCGCCGGCCGCCCACCCCGGCACCGACCGCGCACGCGCAGCCCTCGACCGCGCACGGGGGCACCGACCGCGCAGACCCAGCCCCCGACCGGCCACGGCCGGCACCGACCGGCGGCGGTCACCGACGCCGGGACAGTCGTCGCAGCAGCAGCCACGGCACCCAGGCCAGCACGGCGACCAGCACCAGCAGCGCCACCAGCGGCGCCCGCCACCACGGGTCCACCGTCGCCGGTGGCGGGTCGGCGGGCGCGGACACCCACGGGCGGGCGGTCTTCGACCAGGCCAGGAAGGCGTCGCCGATCGGGAGCAGGCCGAAGGCGTACCGGCGGGTGTGCGGGGTGTCCAGCGGAAAGCCGACCAGTTCGCCGTAGTTGGCCAACGCCCCGGCCAGCGCGTCGTCGCCCTGCACCTGGGCCGCGCCGAGGGTCACCACGGTGGCGGAGAAGCTCACCCCGAGCGGCAGCGGCCCCGAGTCGACGTCCCCCGGGCCGTCCAGGCCGCGCGGGTACTCCCGCACGGCCGGACCGAGCCCCAGCGGCGACACCACGAACCCGGTGCGGAAGCGCAGGTACTGCTCGCGGGCGAAGGTCGGGTCGATCTCCGGCAGGAACCGCTGGATGACGCTCTGCGAGGTGCCCCGGGCCACCTCGGCCGGTGCGCCGGTGCCCGGGTCGACCCGGTGCGGCAGCAGGCCGGTACGCGGGTCGAGCCGCTGGCGTACGCCGTCCAGCCAGCGTGCCGTGGTCCGCTCGAACCGGGGCGGCAGCAGGTGGTCGTGCAGCCGCAGCGAGGCCACCGCCACCGTCGAGTCGACCGGCCACGCCTGCCCCGGATAGGCGGCGAGGTACGGCGTGGCCGAGGCGTCGAACGCGGCGGCCAGTGTGGTCGACGCCTCGGTGAACCGGCGTACCTCGTCCGGGTCCCGCTCCGACACCGGTTGCAGGGCGAGCACCCCGCCGCGCAGCCAGTTCGTCCAGCCGGCGTGGAAGACGCCGTACGCCGGGGTCAGGTCGGCGCTGAACGGGGCCGTGCCGGCCGGGGACTCCAGCCGGGCCAGCGCCCACCGGGCCTCCCGCAACGCCTCGTCGCGCCCCTGCGGTGGTTGCCGCAGGCCGGTCTCCACCCGGGCCAGCCCGTACAGCGCGTGGGCGAAGAACCAGCCCTCCGGGAACATCGCCTGGGCGTCCTCGCCGGCACCGTCGTCCAGCTCGGCCCGCAGGTAGTCGAGTTGCCGGTCCACCCCGGGCGGCTGGCGGTCGACGCCACCGGCGGCCGGGGCGATCAGCCGGGCCACGCCGACCAGCGCGAACAGGGTCACCAGGGCGGCGGGCAGGGCAACCAACCGGCGCAGGATCGTCACCGGCCCAGGGTGCCGGGCCGGGTCAAGACACCGCGACCGTCACGGGCTAGAGGCGCAGCAGCATCCGGGTGTTGCCCAGGGTGTTCGGCTTGACCCGTTCCAGGTCGAGGAACTCGGCGACGCCCTCGTCGTAGGAGCGCAGCAACTGCTCGTAGACGGGCTGCGGTACCGGGGCGCCGTCGATCTCGGCGAACCCGAACGCGCCGAAGAACGCCGTCTCGAAGGTGAGCACGAAGATCCGGGCGATGCCCAGCTCCCGGGCGGCGTCGATCAGCTCGGTGACGATCCGGTGGCCGAGCCGCCGCCCCCGGCACGCCGGGTCGACGGCCACGGTACGGATCTCGGCGAGGTCCTCCCACATCACGTGCAGCGCCCCGCAGCCGACCACCCGCCCGTCGCCGGTGACCGCGACCCGGAACTCCTGCACGTCCTCGTAGAGGGTGACGGTGGCCTTGCTGAGCAGCCGCCGGTCGTCGGTGTAGGTGTCGACCAGCCGACGGATGCCGCGTACGTCGCCGGTGCGGGCCCGGCGTACCACGATCTCGTCGGTCATCTCACCCGGCCGTCGGCACGTCCACGCAGGGCCCGGCCGCCCACCACTTCTCCACCAGGGCGAGCGTCTCGTCGCCGAACGGGTTGACCCCGGGGCCGGCACCGAGCGCGTGGCCCAGGTGCACGTGCAGGCACTTCACCCGGCCGGGCATCCCCCCGGCGGAGATGCCGGCGATCTCCGGCACCTCGCCGATCGCGGCCCGGCGGGCCAGGTAGTCCTCGTGCGCGGCCCGGTAGCTGTCGGCCAGCTCCGGGTCCTCGGCGAGCCGCTCGGCCATCTCCTTCATCAGCCCGGCCGACTCCAGCCGGCTGCACGCCGCCGTCGCCTTGGGGCAGGTCAGGTAGAACAGCGTCGGGAAGGGGGTGCCGTCGGCGAGCCGGGGGGTGGTCTCCACCACGTCGGGCAGGCCGCACGGGCAGCGGTGGGCCACCGCCCGGGTGCCGCGGGGCGGGCGTCCGAGCTGCGCGGCCACCGCGGCCAGGTCGGCCTCGGTGGCCGGCTGGTGCTCCGGCGGGGGTACGGAGTCCGCCGCCGGCTCCTGCGGTGGTACGACAGTCACGGTGCCCATCTCTCGTTCGGTACGCGGGTGCTGCTCACTGGTCGGCGGCTTCGCCGTTCGCCGCCCGGACGCTCGACCACAGGGTGTCGTACCAGGGGGCGGGGGCCTTGGGCGCGGCCGGCGGCCGACCGCCGTTGGCGTCGCGGGCCGCGCCGTCGGCGTCGTTGAGCACGATCACCGGGGTCTCCCCCGGCACCACCATGTAGAACCGTTCCCGCGCCTGGATCTTGATGTATTCCTTGTCCTGCCACTTCGCCGCCTCGGCGGAGAGGTCGGAGATGCGCTGCCGCTGCGCGGCCTGCGACGCCTCCATCCGCTCGATGTCGACCTGCTGGTCGAGGTAGACCCGGACCGGATAGGTGTAGGCCAGGGCGAGCGCGAGCAGCACCGCGAACAGGACGGTGGCCCGCCCGGTGAACCGTCGGGGGTGGGGTGCGGCGAGCCGGCGGATGGTGCCGCCGGCCGCCGTGCGGCGCGCCGCCGCCGGGCGGTTGGCCGACCGGACACCGTCGACACCGCGCGAGCGGGCCGCGGCGGTCCGCGTCTCGGCGCGGACCCCGCCGTCGCGCAGTGGCGTGCGGGCGCCCCGGGCCCCGCCCGGCCGGCCGGTCGGCCGGCGGGCCGGGCGTTGGCCACCCGGTGTGCGGCGCTGCTGCATCGTCACACCCCTCCCCCCGAGGTTCGCCCGGGTCAGGCCGAACGGTAACGCGGGAACGCGCCGACGCCGGCGTACCGCGCCGCGTCGCCCAGCTCCTCCTCGATCCGCAGGAGCTGGTTGTACTTGGCGACCCGGTCGGACCGGGCCGGGGCACCGGTCTTGATCTGGCCGCAGCCGGTGGCGACTGCCAGGTCGGCGATGGTGGTGTCCTCGGTCTCGCCGGAGCGGTGGCTCATCATGCACTTGAAGCCGGCCCGGTGGGCCAGGTCCACGGCGTCCAGCGTCTCGGTCAGCGAGCCGATCTGGTTGACCTTGACGAGCACCGCGTTGGCGGCCTTCTCGGTGATGCCCCGGGCGATGCGCTGCGGGTTGGTGACGAACAGGTCGTCGCCGACGATCTGGATCCGGTCGCCGACGGCGGCGGTCAGGGTGGCCCAGCCACTCCAGTCGTCCTCGGCCAGCGGGTCCTCGATGGAGACGATCGGGTAGTCGCCGATGAGCTTGGTGTAGTAGTTGCTCATCTCCTCGGCGCTCTTGGCCGCGCTCTCGAACGTGTAGGTGCCGTTGTCGAAGAACTCGGTGGCGGCCACGTCGAGGGCGAAGACGATGTCGGTGCCCAGCCGGTAGCCGGCCTTCTCGACCGCCTCGGCGATCAGGTCCAGCGCGGCGGCGTTGCTGGGCAGGTTGGGGGCGAAGCCGCCCTCGTCGCCCAGGCCGGTGGAGAGGTCCTTCTTCTTGAGCACCGACTTCAGCGCGTGGTAGACCTCGGCCCCGGAGCGCAGCGCCTCGCGGAAGCTGGACGCCCCGATCGGCGCGATCATGAATTCCTGCACGTCGACGTTCGAGTCGGCGTGCGCCCCACCGTTGAGGATGTTCATCATCGGCACCGGCAGCAGGTGGGCGTTCGGGCCACCGAGGTAGCGGAACAGGCTCAGCTCGGCGCTGCCGGCCGCGGCCTTGGCCACCGCCAGCGAGACCCCGAGAATCGCGTTCGCGCCCAGCTCGCCCTTGTTGTCGGAGCCGTCGAGGTCGAGCATCTTCTGGTCGATCAGCCGCTGCTCGCTGGCCTCGTAGCCGATGAGCTGGTCGACGATCTTGTCCTCGATGTTGGCGACCGCGTTCTCGACGCCCTTGCCCAGGTAGCGGCCCTTGTCACCGTCGCGCAGTTCGACCGCTTCGAAGGCGCCGGTGGAGGCGCCGGAGGGTACGGCGGCGCGGGCGATCGTGCCGTCGTCCAGCCCTACCTCGACCTCGACCGTGGGGTTGCCCCGCGAGTCGAGAATCTCCCGGGCGACGATTCCCTCGATGGTTGCCACTGAGTCGCTCCTCGTTCGTGTGTGCGAATCCGGTTCGGGCCGCGACGGTGCGGCTGAGGCAGGTGTGTTGAACGCAGCGTATCGGGCGACGCCGGACGCCACGGCGTCCGGGGACACGTAGCCCACCCCTAATCGGTACGCCGGGACGGACATTCCCGGATTCTCACCCCTGAACCGGCAACCGGTTTGCGCCGGGTGGACCCGATCGACCACGCTGGTCGCCATGCCCGCCGTCTCGACCACCCTCCGCGTGCTCGCCGTGTCGGTCATCGCGTCGCTCACCGTCACCGGCTGTCAGACCCTCGACGACGCCGGACGCACCCTCGGGCGCGCCGATCTGATCAACGATCTCGCCACCCGGCTCGACGAGTCGCTGGTGCGGACCTGGACCGCCGAGTACCGGCTCGCCGGTGGCCGGGACTTCACCATCGCCCAGACGAAGGAGCCGGCCCGCTCCGCGTACACCTGGACCGCCGGCAAGATCACCGTCTCCGAGCAGGCCATCACCAGGTGCGGGACCACCGCCGGGCGGACCACCTGCACGGTCGAGCCGCCGGTGCTGATGTCCGGTAAGGCCGCCGTGCCGCTGTTCACCGAGGCCCGCAAGGCCGGCCTGGTCACCCCGCCGGCGGTGATCGGCCTGCTCACCGAGGCCGCCCTCGACCCGGCGGCCCAGGTCAAGCAGACCGACACCACGATCACCGGGCACCACGCCACCTGCGTCGAGGTCCGCCGGGCCGCCGGGGACTTCGACACCTGCGTCACCAGCGAGGGTGTGCTCGGCAGCTTCACCGGGGTCCTCGACGGTCAGCCCGTCGAGTTGACCCTGGACCGCTACACCGACTCGGTGACACCGACAGCGTTCGACCTGCCCGCCGGAGCCGGGGTGACCGACCGCCGGCCGGCGACGCCGTGACCGTCCCCCCGCCCGCAGACCCCACCCCCGACCCGTCGCCCGCGCCCGGCGACCTGGGCCTGCTGGTGGCCGGCCACCGGCTCCTCACCACCCCCGGCGGGGGCCTGCCGCGGGTCGGCGAGCTGCCGGCCGGGACCGACTGGGTGCCGGTGGGCACGCTCGACGGGGTGCCGGCCTGGGCGGCGGCACCGGACGGGGCGACCCGACCGGCCGGGCGCTGGCGCAGTTGGCGGGCGCTCGCCGCCGAGCTGCCCGAACCGCTCGCCACGCTCGCCGGGCGGGCGGTGGCCGTGGTCACCTTCCGGCGTACCCACCGCTGGTGCGGGGCCTGCCGGGCGGAACTGGCCGACGTGCCGGGCGAGACGGCCCGACGCTGCCCCGCCTGCGACCTGTACGTGCCGCTGCGGCTCTCCCCGGCGGTGCTGGCGGCGATCACCCGCCCCGGGCCGACCGGCGGCCCCACCGAGCTGCTGCTGGTGCGGCACGCATCCGGCCCGACCGGACTGTGGGCGCTGGTCGCCGGCTTCGTCGAGGCCGGCGAGTCGTTGGAGACGGCGGTCCGCCGCGAGGTCACCGAGGAGGTCGGGCTGGCCCTCGGCAGCGTCGACTACTTCGGCAGCCAGCCCTGGGCGATCTCCGGGCCGGGGGTGCTGCTCGCCGGCTTCACCGCCACCGCCGCCGACCCCACCGCCGAGCCGGAGGTGGACGGGCGGGAGCTGGTGCGGGCCCGCTGGTTCCCGGTGGACGCGCTGCCGGCCGAGCTGCCGCCGGCGTACTCGATCTCCCGCTGGCTGGTCGACGCGGTCGCCGCCCGCGGTTGAGCCGGCCCCGGTCGACTCAGACGCCGAGCAGGGTGCGCAGGTGGCGTGGCGGCGGGCAGTCGTGGGCGAGCATCGCGTCGTGCCACCGGCGCAGCGGCACCCCGGCCGGGCGGGCGGCCGCGATGTCGGCCATCTCGCTGTAGCCGACGAAGTACGTGGAGAGCTGGGTCGAGGTGAGTAGTGCCCGCCGCCACTTGCCGGCCGCCTCGCCCTCCTCCTGGAAGCCGCGTTCGGTCATCAGCGCCAACGCATCCGCCTCGGTCATCTGGTCACAGTGGACCAGCTGGTCGAGCAGGGCATTGATGGTCATCCGGAGCTGCATCTTGAGCTGCTGGAGGCGGACCGGCAGGCCGCCGAAGCCGAGCCCGGCCATCAGCTCCTCGGTGTAGACCGCCCAGCCCTCGATGAACACCCCCGACTCGGTGAGCGCCCGGACCCGGGTGGGGCCGGCGTACCGGCGGGCGTGGGCGAGCTGGAGGAAGTGCCCCGGCATCGCCTCGTGCACGGTCAGGTTGCGGATCATGTGGTCGTTGTACTCCCGGTAGAACGAGTCGACCCGGTGCGCGGGCCAGTCCGCCGGGGTGGGCGCGATGCAGTAGAAGGTGGGCAGGTCGGCCGGCTCCAGCGGGCCGGGCGAGTCGCAGTAGGCCACCGCGACGCCCCGGGCGAACTCCGGCATCTCCTGGATCACGCACGGGTCGTCGACCAGGCTGACCAGGTCGTGCGCCCGGACGAAGTCGACGGCCTCGTCGAGGGTGACCGAGGCCAGGTCCACGATGGAGTGGTCGTCGGGGCGCTCGGCGGCGAGCAGGTCCAGCGCCCGTCGTACCGTCGCGTCGTCGGCCGGGCCGCCGACCAGCTCGACGGCGGCGGCGCGGATCTCGGCGGTGACCCGGTCCAGGTTGGCCCAGGCGCGGCGCTGCACCTCGGCCGCGCCCAGCTCGGTGTCGAGGGTGTGCCAGAGCCGGGCCTCCCAGCGGCGGCGGCCCAGCCGGGGGTCGCGGCCCGGCCCGGTGTCGGCGGCCAGCCCGGCGCGCAGCCAGCCGACGAACTCGTCGAGCGCGGCGATCGCCGCCGTCGCCGCCGGCTCCACCGTGCCGGCCAGCGCGGGGGCCTGGGCGAGCAGCAGCGGCACCTCGTCGCGGATCAGCGCGGCGCTGCCGGCGAACTGCCCGACCGCCGTCTCGGCGTGCACCCGGGGCATGTCCCGCAGCGTCGCCCGCGCGGTCGCCATCGCGTCGGGTACGGCGGTCAGCCGCCCCACCAGGTGCGCCAGTCGCTGCTCCACAGGCGCGTACGGCCGGGCGAGCAGGGCGTGCAGCAGCGGGCCGGGGTTGTGCACCAGCGGGTCCCACTCGAAGGCCCGGATCTCGCTGCGCTCGAACAGTTCCCGGTCGACCAGGGCGGCGAGCAGCGCATGGTCGACCTGCTCCTCGACGTCGAGGGAGTCCGCGTCGACCTCGGCGAGCGCGTCGGCGGCCTCCCGCAGCATCGCCTGGTCGGCGGCGACCGCCGGGGCGGACAGATCGGGCAGCCGGTCGTCGTAGCGGTGGTCCCCGGCCGACGTGGCGAACCCGGGCCGGCTCTCCAGCACGGCCTCGACGATCCGCTCGGCCAGCGGCACGAATGCACCCATCCCCCGACCCTACCCACTCCCCACCGCCCCACCCGCCCCACCGATCACGGGGTTCGCGTCACCGCACCCCGCCCCGGCCTCGTGATCAAGAGGTTCGCGTCACCGGAGCGCACGGGGCTGACGCGAACCTCTTGGTCAACTCGACGAGGTGCGGGGTTCGGAGGTGCGGAGGATGGTGGTGTGGGTGAGGGTGGCGCGGCGCAGGGCGGCCTCGGGGTCCAGGCCGGTGTTGCGGGCCTCGGCGACCAGGGCCAGCAGGGTGGCGCCGAGGCGGGACTCCGGGTCGGGCTGGGCGTCGGGGGACGGCAGCGGCACCGCCAGGCCGGCCCGACCGGCGCGGTCCAGCACCTTGGCCGCCAGGGCCAGGGCGGGTTGGCTCAGCGCGATGCCGTCGAGCACCGACGCACGGGCCTTCTCGGCCTGCTTGATCCGCTCCCAGTTCGCCTCGATCTCGGCGAGCGAACCCGCCTGCGCACCGGAGAAGACGTGCGGGTTGCGGCGGACCATCTTGTCGACCAGGGTGCCGGCCACGTCGTCGACGCTCCACCGCTCGTCCTCGGGCAGGTTCTCCGCGAGGCGGGCGTGCAGCAGCACCTGGAGCAGCACGTCGCCCAGTTCCTCACGCAGCGCGTCGGTGTCGCCGTCGCTTATCGCGTCGTACGCCTCGTAGCACTCCTCGATCAGGAAGCCGGCGAGGCTGCGGTGGGTCTGGGCCCGCTTCCACGGGTCGCCGCCCGGCGAGGCGAGCCGGTCCATCACCTCGACCGCGTCGAGCAGCCGGGCCCCCGGCGGGTCCCACGAGCCGTACATCAGCTCCAGCTCGGCCAGGCCCGGCTGGCGGGCCAGCCGCAGGCCCACCTCCCGGGCCAGGGTCTCGTCGCCGGTCGGGCCGGCCAGCCAGACCGCCGTGCCGTGCGCCGCCGCCGCGTCCAGCAGCGCGTCGCCGGCCCCGGCGGAGACGACGGTGACCTCGACGCCGGCCGCGCGTACCGCCGTGACCTGGGCGCTCTCCGCGCCGGTCAGCACCGGTGCGGAGCGCAGCGTGTCCCAGGCGGCGGCGGTCAGCAGACCGGCCGGCAACCGGGGCGAGGTGACCAGCAGGACGATCCGGGCGGACATGCTCAGGAGGCCGCCGGCCCCTGCTCCGGGGTCGGGCTGGCGACCGGCTCGGGCGTCGACACGTCGGTCACCGGGCCGCTCGCGTCGATGTACGGCAGCGCGTAGAAGACCAACTCCTGGCCCTTGTTGACCCAGGCGGGGACGCCGAGCGGCCGGTACCGGGGGTTGACCTCGACGTCGACCTTGTCGGCCTGCTCGCCCAGCGCGGCGCTCAACGCCGAGGAGGTGCGCACGAAACCGCCGTCGCCGAAGAGCTGCCGCACCTGCGCCACCGACAGCCCCTTGTCGATGCCGCCGGTCTTCTCGATCGCGTGGTAGACCGCCATCACCGACTCGTCGCTCAGGTCGGCCGGCGGCAACTGCTGGCTGAGCACGACGAACAGGTCGGCCCACTCGCCCCACAGCTTCGCGAACTCCGCCTGCGGCGGCATCTGGAGCTGCTGGGCCAACTGGTCCGGGGTGATCTGGTCGGGGACCTGGAGGTTCTTCTCGGCCGCGACCCGCTTGCCCAGGTCGATGCTGACCAGCAGGTTCACCACGTCCTGCCGGGTCAGCCCGGCCCGCAACTGCTCCGGGCTCAGGGTCTGGCCGGACTGGGCCGCGCTCTGCCGCACCGCCTCGGCGTACCTCGTCTGCGCGTCGGTGTAGATCGCGTCCACCCGGGCCACCGAGTAGCGACTGTCGCCGATGTATGCGGCCACATCAGGAGACGCCTTGCCGCAGGCGGTGAGGGAGAGGACACCCAGGGCCGCGACGCTGGCGGCGGCGATGAGACGGCGTGCACGCATGACGGTCACTCTCTCATGCCTGCCTGTGTACGGTGACGCCGCCCACCGTGCGCGGTCGCCCGCCCGACGCCCCGCGCCGGGCGGGCGACGGCCCCCTCATCCCCGCGCCCCCGCCAACGCGGCCGGTTCGCCGAGGACGTCGGAGAGGAGTTGGGCGCACCACTCCAACAACGCCTGGTCGCGCAGCGGCTCGCCGCCGACCCGGCGGGTACTCGGCCGGGGCACGCTGACCTGGTCGGTGGCAGACTTGTAGACCGAGTCCGGGTGGTAGCGCTTGAGCCGCAACTGCTTCGAGTCGGGCAGCGGCAGCGGGCCGAACCGCAGGTGTTTGCCCTGCATGCTGACGTCGGTCAGGCCGTACCGGCGGGCCAGCAGCCGGAACCGGGCCACCGCGACCAGGTTCTGCACCGGGGCGGGCGGCTCGCCGTACCGGTCGGTCATCTCGGCCACCACCTCGCGCAGCCGCGCGTCGTCGCGCGCCTCGGCGAGCTTGCGGTACATCTCCAGCCGCAGCCGTTCCACCCCGACGTAGTCGTGCGGCAGGTGCGCGTCGATCGGAAGGTCGATCTTGACGTCGGTCTCCTCCTCGGTGCTCTCCCCCTTGAACGCCGACACCGCCTCGCCGACCATCCGGACGTACAGGTCGAACCCGACGCCCTCGATGTGCCCGGACTGTTCGCCGCCGAGCAGGTTTCCGGCGCCCCGGATCTCCAGGTCCTTCATCGCCACGTACATGCCCGCACCCAGCTCGGTGTGCTGCGCGATGGTGGCCAGCCGCTCGTGCGCGTGCTCGGTGAGCGGCTTCTCCGGCGGATAGAGGAAGTACGCGTACGCCCGCTCCCGGCCCCGGCCCACCCGGCCCCGGATCTGGTGCAGCTGGGCCAGGCCGAGCAGGTCGGCCCGCTCCACGATCAGGGTGTTGGCGTTCGGGATGTCGATGCCGGACTCGACGATGGTGGTGCAGACCAGGACGTCGAACTCCTTCTCCCAGAAGCCGACCATCACCTTCTCCAGGGCCTCCTCGCCCATCTGCCCGTGGGCCACCGCCACCCGCGCCTCGGGCACCAGCTCGCGCAGCTTGCGCGCCGTGCGGTCGATCGACTCCACCCGGTTGTGCAGGTAGAACACCTGGCCGTCGCGGAGCAGCTCCCGATGGATCGATGCGGCCACCTGCCGGTCGTCGTACGCCCCGACGAAGGTGAGCACCGGGTGCCGCTCCTCGGGCGGGGTGGCGATGGTCGACATCTCCCGGATGCCGGTGATCGCCATCTCCAGCGTCCGCGGGATCGGGGTGGCCGACATGCTCAGCACGTCGACCGAGGCACGCAGCGTCTTGAGGTGTTCCTTGTGCTCGACGCCGAACCGCTGCTCCTCGTCGATGATCACCATGCCGAGGGACTTGAACCGGGTGGCCGTCTGGAGCAGCCGGTGGGTGCCGATGACGATGTCGACGGTGCCGTCGGCGACCATCTCCAGCGTCCGCTCACTCTCCTTGGCGGTCTGGAAGCGGGAGAGCTGCCGGATGGTCACCGGGAACTGGTTCATCCGCTCGGCGAACGTGTTGTAGTGCTGCTGTACCAGCAGCGTCGTCGGCACCAGCACCGCCACCTGCTTGCCGTCCTGCACCGCCTTGAACGCCGCCCGGACGGCGATCTCGGTCTTGCCGTACCCGACGTCGCCGCAGATCAGCCGGTCCATCGGAACGGTCTGCTCCATGTCCCGTTTGACCTCCTCGATGGCGGCCATCTGGTCGGGCGTCTCCTGCCACGGGAAGGCGTCCTCCAGCTCCCGTTGCCACGGGGAGTCCGGGGCGAACGCGTGCCCCTTGGACGCCTTGCGGGCGGCGTAGAGCTGGATGAGCTGGGCGGCGATCTCCCGGACCGCCTTGCGGGCGCGGGCCTTGGACTTCTGCCAGTCCGAGCCGCCCATCTTGTGCAGGGTGGGCTGCTCGCCGCCGACGTAGCGGGAGAGCTGGTCGAGCTGGTCGGTGGGGACGAACAGCCGGTCGCCGGGCTGGCCGCGCTTGCTGGCCGCGTACTCGATGACGAGGTATTCGCGGGACGCGCCGTTGACGGTGCGCTGCACCAGCTCGACGTACCGGCCGATGCCGTGCTGCTCGTGCACGACGAAGTCGCCGGCCTTGAGCTCCAGCGGGTCGATGGTGTTGCGTCGCCGGCTCGGCATCTTGCGCATGTCCCGGGTGGTGGTGCCCCGGCCGCCGGTGACGTCGTTGCCGGTGAGCAGCACGAACTTCGACGCCTCGTCGACGAAGCCGGCGGTCAGGCGACCGCAGGAGACCAGCACCTCGCCAGGGGCGGGCGCGGCCGGCACCTGCTCGGTGAGCCGGGCGCCCAGCCCGGCGTCGCGGAGCACCTCGACGGCCCGCTGGGCGGGACCGTGCCCCTCGAAGACCAGCGCGACCGACCAGCCCTCACCGGTCCAGCGCCTGAGGTCGTCGACCACCCGGTCGGTCTCACCGTGGTAGAGCGGGGCCGGCTGGGCGGCCAGGTTCACCGCGATCGCGTCGTCGGGGGTCACGTCCGTCCCGGCCGGCGCGTCCTCCCAGGGCTGCCGGGCCGGTGCGGCGGCGTCCGCCTCGACCAGTCCGAACGGGGCGAGGGTCCACCAGGGCTGGCGCAGGGCGCGGGCGGCGGCGCGTACCTCGGCCAGGGACTTGAAGGCGGCGGCGCCGAGGTCGACCGGGGCCTGGCCGCCGACGGCGGCCGCGGCCCAGCTCGCCTGCAGGAACTCCTCCGAGGTACGCACCAGGTCGTGCGCCCGGGTGCGGATCCGCTCCGGGTCGCAGAGCAGCACGTGGGTGCCGGCCGGCATGGTGTCCACCAGCAGCTCCAGGCTCTCGCTGCCGAGCAGCGCCGGCACCAGCGACTCCATCCCCTCGACCGGGATGCCCTCGGCCAGCTTGTCGAGGATCTCGACCAGCTCCGGGTGCTCCCCGGCGAGCGCGGCGGCCCGCCGACGCACCGCAGGGGTCAGCAGCAGCTCCCGGCACGGCGGAGCCCACAGCTGCGGTACGCCCTCGATGGTGCGCTGGTCGGCGACGGCGAAGGTGCGGATCTCCTCCACCTCGTCGCCCCAGAACTCGACCCGGGACGGGTGCTCGTCGGTGGGCGGGAAGACGTCCAGGATGCCACCGCGTACGGCGAACTCGCCGCGCTTGGTGACCAGGTCGACCCGGGCGTACGCCAGGTCGGTGAGCCGGCGGGCGACCTCCTCCAGGTCGGCCTCCTCGCCGGCGGAAAGCTGCACCGGCTCCAGGTCGCCGAGGCCCTTGAGCTGCGGTTGCAGCAGCGAGCGCACCGGTGCCACCACCACCCGCAGCGGGCCGGCGTCGGCGTCGGCCCGGACGGTGTGCGGGCCCGGGGCGTCCGGGTGGGCGAGGCGGCGCAGCACGGCCAGCCGCCGGCCGACGGTGTCGGAACGGGGCGAGAGCCGTTCGTGCGGCAGCGTCTCCCAGGACGGGAAGACCGCGACCTGCCCGGCCGGGAGCAGGCTGCCCAGCGCGGCGGCCAGGTCGTCGGCCTCCCGGCTGGTGGCGGTCACCGCGAGCACCGGCCGGCCGGCCCCACCGGCGGCCGGGTCGGCGGCGACGGCGGCCACGGCGAACGGGCGCAGCGCGGTCGGGGCGGTCAGGTCCAGCCCGTCGACCTGGGCGGCACCGGAGCGCGCCAGGTCACGCGCCCGGGCCAGCCCCGGGTCGGCCAGGGCGGCGGAGAAGAGTCCGGTGAGCATCAGTGATCACTTCCAGGAAAGCCGCCGGTCGGCCCGGGGCGCACGAAGATGCCCCCACGCCCGGCCGGGCCGGGGGGTGCATGGCCGCCAGCCTATCTCGCGAGGGAGACAATCGAGCCCGCAGCGGCGGTGCCGCAACGGGGGAGGACCAATGCCACAGCAGTGGGGCGCGGACCCACGCCAACAGACCGCCCAGGGACGATGGCGGGGTCTGGGCCTGCCCGACGGAATGACCTTCTACGAGGTGCGCTGCCTGATCGACGAGCCGGGCTGGGTCGGCCCGGTACCCAACCTCGGCTACCGGGTCTACCTGGGGCGCTCCGGCGGCTACCTGCGCAGGGTCAACGGTGAGATCGCGTTCGCCGATGCGACGTCGGTGCTGCTCACCCGACCCGGCGACGAGATGAGCGTGGCTCATCCGCTCGGCTGCGGCGACGTCTACTCGTGCCTGGAGATCCGCCCCGAGGTCCTTGAGGAACGCCCGGACGCCCGCGACTGGTTCACCCGGCGCAGCTGGGACGGTCAGCTCGACGCCGCGCTGGATCTGGAGCACCGGATGCTGGTGGCGCGCAGCCGGCGCGGTCTGGACGGCTTCGAGCTGACCGAGCACACCCACCAGTTCCTGGCCACCCTGCTCAGCGGCAGCCCCCTGGGCCGGGGCGCCCCGGGTGCGGACCTGGACCGTGCGGTGGGGCGGCGACCGGCCACCCTGGCCGCCCATCGACGCCTCGCCGACCAGGCCCGCCAGGTGCTCGCCGCCTCGGGTTTCACCCTGGGGCTCACCGAGGTCGCCCGGCTGGTCGGCTGCTCACCGCACCACCTGAGCCGGGTGTTCCAGCGGGTCACCGGGCGCAGCCTCACCGCCTACCGCAACGAGCTGCGGGTCCGGGCGGTCCTGGACCTGTTGGGCCGCTCCGATCCGCCCCGGCTGGTCACGATCGCCGCCGAGTACGGCTTCGCCGACCAGGCGCACCTGAGCCGGGTGGTCCGGGAGCGGGTCGGCCACCCGCCCGCCCGCCTGCGTCGGCTGCTCGCACCCGCCGACTGACCGCTCGCTGCCCGGCCTCCGAGTCGCGGGGCGCTGGACGCTGGACGCGGGTCGGGGGTGCCTGTCGCGGCGGGGCCGTCGGCCGGCCGAACCGCGCACGAATCTTCAAGATTTCGACCCCCGTGCCGACCGAGGATGGAACAGCCAGCCCGGTCGGTCGGCGTCGCGCCGGCCGAGGGAGACGCGGACCTGTTCGGGGAGGCCCGCGTACCCCCCAGTCGGGCTGACCGGGGATGCCGTCCGGCACCCGGTGGAGGTGCCGTGCCCCGGTGCGGCACCTCCACGCCCGGCCGCGTTCCGTTCAGTAGCGCACGGCGATGCGTCGTTCGACCGCGTCGACCCGGATCTCCCCGCCGTACGGGATGATCAACTGCGGGTCGGTGTGGCCCAGGTCGACGTCGAAGACCACCACCGCGTCCGGGCGGTACGCGGTCAGCGCCCGGACGACGGCACCCCGCTGGGCGGCGCCCCACGCGAGCCGTTGCGCCACCGGCAGCGGTCGTTCGAAGTCCCACGCCTTGGGCCGGCCGACGACGACCGCCGGGAAGGCGGCGAGCAGTCCCCGCTCGCCCATGTTCCGGATGATCCGGAACACCTCCTGCGCGTCGGGCAGTTCGTTGGAGGTCTCGACGACCAGCACCGAGCCGGCCAGGTCGGCGGCCGACGGGACCCGGTCGGCGGCCATCAGCCAGTGCAGGATCTCCAGACACCCGCCCCAGGTGCGGCCCTCGACGACCGTCGACGGGCCCCGCCAGCGCCAGCCCTCGCCGGGCAGCATCGGCGGTTCGACCGCGAGCGTGGCCGGGTCCCGCCAGTCGCCCGGTTCGTCACCCCACTGCGGCGCGGGGGTCAGCTCGTACCAGTCGGAGGTGAACAGGGCGGCGCGCAGCGAGTCGAGGGTCAGCGGGTGCGGCGCGCCGGGTCGGCCGAGGTGCACCAGCACCGAGCCGCCGTGGTAGGCCACCATCCCCAGCCGGTAGAGGTGGTTGAGGACGTTGGTGTTGTCCGAGTAGCCGAAGTAGGGCTTCGGGTTGGCCCGCAGCACCGCGTCGTCCAGGTGCGGGGTGACCGTGATCAGGTCGTCGCCGCCGACGGTGGCGAGCACCGCGGTGACCGTCGGGTCGGCGAAGGCGGCGGTCAGGTCCCGCGCGCGGTCCCGGGGGTCGGCCCGGGTGTGCCTGGTGGTCGGGTACTCCACCGGCACCAGGCCGAGCTCCTCGCGCAGCCGGCGCAGGCCCAGCTCGTAGACGTGGGGGAAGAGACCCGCCAGGCCGGCGGAGGGGGAGACCACCGCGACCCGGTCGCCCGGCTTCGGCTTGGTGGGGTATTCGGGAAGGGCCACGACCGGAACCTACCGCCCACCACCAGCGGTTTTCGCCCGACAAAGCCCTACAGGTCGGGCATTGCGGTCATAGGCTGGGCCGGTGGACGAGGAGCCGCGGACCCGGGCCTGGCTGCCCCGCACGGCGGCGCTGCTGTTCGGCACGCTGGTGCTGGCCAGCGCGTTCATCGCGGCCTACGTCGGCGCGCTGCACCAGCCGCACCCCCGGGACGTGCCGGTCGGCGTGGTGACCGGCGACCAACGCGCCGAGGCGCTGCTGACCGCCGTGCGGGCCCGCACCGACACCATCGAGCCCGTCGGGTACGCCGACCCCGGCGCGGCCGACGACGCCCTCACCGCCCGCCAGGTGTACGCCGTGCTCACCTCCGCCCCCGACGGCACGCTCACCCTGGCCACCGCCAGCGCCTCCGCGCCGGCCGCCACCGAACTGGTCACCGGGGTCCTCACCCCGGCCGCCCAGCAGGCCGGACTGCCGCTCACCGTCACCGACCAGGTGCCCGTCTCCCCCGACGACCCGCGCGGCCTGGTGCCATTCTACCTGGCCGTCGGGCTGGTGCTCGGCGGCTACCTGGCCTCGACCGCGCTCGGCGTCTCGCTCGGCACCGCCCCGCGCGGGCTGCGCCGGGCCGGGCTGCGGATCGGTTCGCTGGCCGTGCACGCGGTGCTGCTCGGGACCATCGGCGCGGTGCTGGTCGGCCCGGTCCTCGACGTCTGGGACCACGACCTGGTCGCGGTGGCCGCGGTCGGCATGCTCACCGTCTTCACCGCCGCGATGGTCGCCGCCGCCGTGCAGGGCTGGCTGGGTCTGCTCGGCACCGGGCTGGTGATCCTGCTGCTGGTGGTGCTCGGCAACCCCGGCTCGGGCGGCATCTACGCGCCCGAGTTCCTGCCCGCCGCGCTGCGCGGCATGCACCGCTGGAACGTCCCCGGCCTGGCCACCGACCTACTCAAATCGGCCGTCTACTTCGACTGGCGGTCGGCCCGCTGGCCGCTGGCCGGGCTGCTCCTATGGACCGTCCTGGGGCTGTCCGGCCTGCTCACCGCCGCCCTGTTCCGGGGACGCCGGGCCGGTCGGGCACGGGTCGGGGGCGGCGCGCGGTGATCGTGGGGAAGGTGACACACCGAACCCCTTCCTCCCGGACCGGGCCGCGCAGATACCATCCAGGGAGTCGGACAGCGCTGTCCTTCGTACTCACGTAAGGAGCGCACGGTGACCGACCAGCATGATCACGACGGGCCCGACGCCGCACTGCGGGCCGACATCCGTCGACTCGGCACCCTGCTCGGCCAGACCCTGGCCCGGCAGGAGGGTCGACCGCTGCTCGACCTGGTCGAGGAGATCCGCGCCCAGGTCCGCTCCGACGCACCGGCCGCCGCGCAGCGCCTCGGCGGGCTGGACGTGACCACCGGCACCAAGCTGGCCCGCGCCTTCTCCACCTACTTCCACCTGGCCAACATCACCGAGCAGGTGCACCGGGCCCGCGACCTGCGCCGCCGCCGGGCGATCCAGGGCGGCTGGCTGGACCAGGCGGCCAAGATGATCGCCGAGCGCGGGGTGCCGGCCGAGGAGATCGCCGCCGCCGCCCGCCGCCTCGCGGTACGCCCCGTCTTCACCGCCCACCCCACCGAGGCGGCCCGCCGGTCGATCCTGTCCAAGCTGCGCGCCATCGCCGACGAGCTGGACGCCGAGACCGCCAACGCCATCCTCTACGGCGCCAGCGACGAGGCCCCGGCCAACCGCCGCCTCGCCGAACTGCTCGACCTGATGTGGCAGACCGACGAGCTGCGCCTCGACCGGCCCGACCCGACCGACGAGGCCCGCAACGCCATCTACTACCTGCGCGACCTGTACGCCGAGGCCGCCCCGCAGGTGCTCGACGACCTGGCCGACACGCTGCGCACCCTCGGCGTGGAGACCTCGCCGACGTCGCGCCCGCTGACCTTCGGCACCTGGATCGGCGGGGACCGGGACGGCAACCCGTTCGTCACCCCCGTGGTCACCCGCGAGGTGCTGCGCATCCAGCACGAGCACGGCATCACCGCCACCGAGGCGGCGATGGAGCACCTGGTCAACGAGGTCTCCGTCTCCCGCCGGCTGCGCGCCGTGTCGCTGGACCTGTCGGCCAGCCTCGCCGCCGACCTGGACGCGCTGCCCGAGGTGGCCCCCCGGTTCCGCCGGGTCAACGCCGAGGAGCCCTACCGGCTCAAGGCCCGCTGCGTGAAGGCGAAGCTGGCCAACACCCGGGAGCGGCTGCGCGCCGGCACCCCGCACGTGCCGGGCCGGGACTACCAGGGCTCCGGCGAACTGATCGCCGATCTGGAGCTGCTGCGCGCCTCGCTGGCCCGCAACTCCGGGCAGCTCACCGCCGTCGGCCGGCTCGCCTCGACCATCCGTACCGTCTCCGCGTTCGGCCTGCACCTGGCCACCATGGACGTCCGGGAGCACGCCGAGAAGCACCACGAGGTGCTCACCCAGCTCTACGCGGCGGTCGGCGAGGTGTCGGACTACCCGTCGCTGACCCGGCTGGAGCGCACCAAGCTGCTCGCCGACGAGCTGACCGGCCGCCGGCCGCTGTCCGCCCTGGACACCCCCTTGACCGAGGCGGCGCGCAAGACGTTCGACGTGTTCGGGACCATCCGCGAGGCGCAGGACCGGTTCGGCGGCGAGGTCATCGAGTCGTACATCATCTCGATGACCCTCGGCGTGGACGACGTGCTCGCGGCGGTGGTGCTGGCCCGGGAGGCCGGCCTGGTCGACGTGCACACCGGGCGGGCCCGGATCGGCTTCGTCCCGCTGCTGGAGACCCCGGCCGAGCTGAACGCCGGCGGCGAGATGCTCAACGAACTCCTCTCCCTGCCGGCCTACCGGGCGCTGGTCGCGGCCCGGGGCGACGTGCAGGAGGTGATGCTGGGCTACTCCGACTCCAACAAGGAGGCCGGCATCACCACCAGCCAGTGGTCGATCCACCGGGCCCAGCGGGCGCTGCGGGACGTGGCCGCCCAGCACGGCGTGCACCTGCGGTTGTTCCACGGCCGGGGCGGCACCGTCGGACGCGGCGGCGGCCCCACCCACGAGGCGATCCTGGCCCAGCCGTACGGCACCCTGGACGGTGCGATCAAGGTGACCGAGCAGGGTGAGGTCATCTCCGACAAGTACACCCTGCCGGCGCTGGCCCGGGAGAACCTGGAGCTGACCGTGGCCGCGGTGCTCCAGGCGACGCTGCTGCACACCGCCCCCCGGCAGCCCGCCGAGCAGTTGGAACGCTGGGACGCGGCGATGGACGTGGTCTCCGAGTCGGCCTTCCGGTCGTACCGGGACCTGGTGGAGGACCCGGACCTGCCGGCGTACTTCTGGGCGTCGACGCCGACTGAGCTGCTCGGCGCGTTGAACATCGGCTCCCGACCGGCGAAGCGGCCGAACACCGGGGCCGGGCTCGGCGGCCTGCGGGCCATCCCGTGGGTGTTCGGCTGGACGCAGACCCGGCAGATCGTGCCCGGCTGGTTCGGGGTCGGCTCCGGCCTCGCCGCCGCCCGCGCGGCCGGCCTGGAGGACGTGCTGGCCGAGATGCACCGCAACTGGCACTTCTTCCGCACGTTCCTGTCGAACGTGGAGATGATGCTGACCAAGACCGACCTCAGCATCGCCCGCCGGTACGTCGAGACGCTGGTCCCCGAGGAGCTGCACCCGATCTTCGACAAGATCCAGCAGGAGTACGAGCTGACCAAGCAGGAGGTGCTGGCGGTCACCTCGTCGCCGGCCCTGCTGGAGAACTCGCCGGTGCTCCAGCGCACCCTGGCGGTGCGCGACACCTACCTGGAGCCGCTGCACCACCTCCAGGTGGCGCTGCTGCGGCAGTACCGGGAATCCGGTGCCGCCGGCCGGGCGGTCATCACCGCGCCGGGCGGCCGACGCGCCCCCAGCGACGGTACGGCCCTGGAGCGCGCCCTGCTGACCACGGTCAACGGCATCGCCGCCGGGATGCGCAACACCGGCTGACGGACTCCCTCCCCTGCCGCCGCCCCGGGGCGGTGGCAGGGGCCGGCCGGGGCCGCACCGGCGCGTGCCGCCGACCGGCGGCATCGGGCTCAGAAGTCGCCGCCCCCGAAGTCCCCACCGCCGAAGTCGCCGCCCCCGAACCCACCGCCACCGAAGTCGCCCCCGCCGAAGTCACCGGCGGTGCCGAAATCGCCGCCGGGGTCCCCGGCCGTGCCGAAGTCGCCGCCGAAGTCCGCGCCGTCGCCGAAGCCCTCCTGGTAGCCGGCGTCGTACCCCGGGTCGGCGAAGGCCGGCGAGAAGAGCGCGTCGGCGATCAGCATCCCGCCGACCACCCCGACGCCCGCCCCCAGCGCGGTCTTCCACCACGGCGTCGAGTACCAGCCGGCCGGCACCGGCCGGCCCTGGTAACGCCCGCCCGGGTAGTAGTACGGGGTGTCCCGGCCGGGCTGCGGACCGGCCCTGAACGTCTGCCCCTGCACGTCCACCTGACGCTCCCGGGTGATCTCCCCGGCCCCCTGCGCGGCGGCCAGCGGGGGCAGCTCCGGGCCCGGGTCCAGGCCGAGCGCCACCCGGGCCGCCCGCGCGTACGCCAGCCCCTCCAACGCGGTCTCCCGGGCCAGCCGGAACTGGTGCACCGTACGGGCCTGCTCCAGCTGGCTGCCCGCCGCGTTGTACCGCTCACCCGCGTCGACCAGCGCCTGGCGTACCGCCGGGTCGTCGCCGTGCAGGTTCATCACCTGGCCGCCGAGGCGTTCGTACCACCGTTGGGCGTCGGCGCGGACGTCGGCGAGGCTACGCGCCTCCCGGGCCGCCTTCTCCCGCCGCCACCAGACGAAACCACCGGCCAGCATGGCGACCAGGATGAGCACGAGCAGAAATTCCATCCTCCGAACGTACCCGGGGGCGTCGAGTCGTACCCGTTTGGCAAGCTCTGGTGATGGACTTCTCGACGCTGGCCGTGGTGGTGGTGTGCCTCGCCGCCGGCGGGGCGGTCGGTTGGTACGCCGCCCGCGCCCGGTCGGCCACCGAGATCGCCCGGCTGGAGGCCACCCTCGCCGCCACCCGCGAGGGCGAGGGCCGGCTGGAGCAGTCGATGCGGGCGCTGAGCTACGAGGCGACCGCCCAGTCCCAGGAGGCGGTGGCCCGTGCGGTGGCCCCGCTGCACGACACCCTGCGCCGCTACGAGCAACGCGTCGGCGAGCTGGAACGCGACCGCGTCGACGCCTACGCCGAGCTGCGCGAACAGGTCCGCTCGATGGGGGCCGTCTCCGGTGAGCTGCGCACCGAGACCAAGCAGCTCGTCGCCGCCCTGCGCGCCCCGCAGGTGCGCGGACGTTGGGGCGAGCACCAGCTCCGCCGGATCGTCGAGGCGGCCGGCATGCTGGAACACTGCGACTTCAGCGAGCAGGTCACCGCCGCTACCGACCACCAGGGGGTCCGCCCCGACCTGGTGGTCCGGCTGCACGGCGGGCGGACGGTGGTGGTGGACGCGAAGGCGCCCTTCGACGCCTACCTGACGGCGATGGAGGCCCGCGACGAGCGTAACCGGGACACCCACCTCGACCGGCACGCGAAGCACCTGCGCGGGCACGTCGACGCGCTGGCCGCGAAGACCTACTGGGCCGCGTTCGACGACAGCCCGGAGTTCGTGGTGCTGTTCGTGCCGGCCGACCCGTTCCTGGACGTGGCGTTGCAGCGAGACCCGACGCTGCTGGAGCACGCGTTCGCCCGCAACGTGGTGCTCGCCACGCCGGCCACCCTGGTCGCGCTGCTGCGTACGGTGGCGTACTCGTGGCGGCAGGAGGCGTTGGCCCGCAACGCGGTGGCGGTGCACTCGCTCGCCCGGGAGCTGTACGGCCGACTGTCCACCCTGGGCGATCACGTCGGCAAGCTCGGCAGCTCACTCGGTGGCGCGGTGACGGCGTACAACCGGGCGGTCGGCTCGCTGGAGGCCCGGGTCCTGGTCAGTGCGCGCAAACTGGCCGAGCTGGGCGTCTCCGACCAGGAGCTGACCGTCCCGGCCCAGGTCGAGCTGGCCCCCCGCCAACCCCAGGCGCCCGAACTCCTCCCCACCGACGACCGCCCCTGACCCACCCCACCCCGTCCCGCCCCGGCCCCGCCGCCGGGCGCCCGGCGGCTGAGGGCGCGATGTCGGCTCAATGGCGGTATCGAAACGGCCGGATACCGCCAAATCGGCGAAAGCGCGTCGACCCGGCGGGCCCGGACGGACGCGAGCCCCGGAAGGGCGCGGCCCCGGACGGGCGCGGCCCCGGACGGGCGCGGCCCCGGACGGGCGCGGCCCCGGACGGGCGCGGGCCGACGGGCGCGGGCCGACGGGCGGCCAGGCGGGCACGGGTCGACGGGTGTCCGGACAGGCGCGGCCCGACGAGCGTCCAGGCGTGCGCGGGTCGGCGGGCGCGCGGGTGGGTGGTCAGGAGCGGCGGGCGGATTCCACCAGGAACGGGACACCCTGCTGGCAGGTGCTCATCAGGTCGGGTTGGGCCCGGCCGGTGACCGTCACCCGGGCTCCCGCCACGAGCACGTCCTTCGGGCCGCCGACCAGTTGGTGGCCGTCGAGCAGCACACACCCCGGCTCGACCCCCGCCTCGACGGTGCCGGTCAGCTCCGTCGCGCCCGGACCGGGCGGCAGCCGTGGGCCGCCGGGTGGCGGCTTCAGCCCGCCTGGCGGCACCGACCCGGCCGGCGGTGCGGACGGGGCCACCGAGGCCGGCGGCGTGGACGGTGGCACGGTGCCCGTCGGGGTGACCGTGTCCGTCGGGGCGACCGTGGGGGTCGGGGAACTGGTCGGCGTGGCCGGCGGGCCGGTGACGTCGGCACCGTCGCCACAGCCGGCGAGCGCCACACCGGCGGCCAGCAGCACGACGACCGCCATCCGAGGAGTTCTCATACCACTGGGACGCGCCCCACCCGTGATCCGTTCCGTCCGCCGGGAACCCACCGACGAGGGGCACCGGTGCCGGCAGGCCACCGACGAACACGCCGACGCCGACCCCCGGTCGGCGCGTCACCCGGGTGCCCGGGTCGGCGCGAGGCTTCCGTGCCGGGTCAACCCCGCCGGAGCCGGTCCCCGGCCGGCGCGCGGAGCGGGTCCCTGGTCGGCGGGCCCGCCCGGGGTCAGCCCCGGGAGGCGGCCTTCATGTCGCGCTTGAGTTCCTGCGGCAGTGAGAAGGTCAGCCGCTCGTTGGCGGTGACCACCTCGTCGACGTCGGTGAAGCCCCGCGCTGCCAGGTGGGCCAGCACCTCGTGGACCAGTTCGTCGGGCACGCTCGCGCCGGAGGTCAGCCCCACCGTCCGGGCGTCGGCCAGCCAGGCGTCGTCGATCTCGTGGGCGAAGTCGACCAGGTGCCCGGCACGGGCCCCGGCGTCCAGGGCCACCTCGACCAGGCGTACCGAGTTGGACGAGTTGCGCGAGCCGACCACGATCACCACGTCGCAGTCGGGGGCGATCTCCTTGACCACGTGCTGCCGGTTGGAGGTGGCGTAGCAGATGTCGTCGCTGGGCGGCGACTGGAGCAGCGGCAACCGGGTCTTGAGCCGGGCCACCGTCTCCAACGTCTCGTCCACCGACAGCGTGGTCTGGGAGAGCCAGACCACCTTGTTCGGGTCGCGCACGGTGATCCGGTCCACGTCGTCGGGGCCGTCGACGAGCTGGATGTGGGCGGGGGCCTCCCCGGCGGTGCCGATGACCTCCTCGTGCCCCTCGTGACCGATCAGCAGGATGTCGTAGTCCTCGGCGGCGAACCGCTTGGCCTCCTGGTGCACCTTGGTCACCAGCGGGCAGGTCGCGTCGATCGCCCGCAGCGACCGGGCCTTGGCCTGCTCGTAGACCTCGGGGGCGACGCCGTGCGCGGAGAAGATGACGGTGGCGCCCTCGGGCACCTCCTCGTTCTCCTCCACGAAGATCGCGCCCCGCGCCTCCAGGGTCTGCACCACGTGCTTGTTGTGCACGATCTGCTTGCGGACGTAGATCGGCGCCCCGTAGAGCTTCAGCGCCTCCTCGACGGTCTGCACCGCCCGGTCCACCCCGGCGCAGTAGCCGCGGGGCTTGGCCAGGAGCACGCGCTTGCCGGTCTTTGGGGTCGCCTCAGCCTCGGTCACCCGCCCATCGTACGTGTCGACATCTCCCCCGGCAGGAGCTGCGACCCGTACCACAGCGGGGGTACGGGTCGCGGCGGGCGGCCCGGCAGCGCCGGGTCGTCGGAGGCGGACCGTAGGGTGGGCGGGTGACCGACGCCCCCCGCAGCACCCCCGAGGAACCCTGGCCGGTCCGGGTGGTCAGCCAGAAGGTCGGCGCGTGGATCGCCAAGCTCGGCTGGGTCTGGGTCGACGGGCAGGTGGCACAGATCAGCCGTCGCCCGGGGGCGGGCACGGTCTTCCTGACCCTGCGCGACCCGTCGGCCGACCTCAGCCTCACCGTCACCACCAACCGGGACGTCCTCGACTCGGGCGCACCGGAGCTGCGCGAGGGCGCCCGGGTGGTGCTGCACGCCAAGCCGGAGTTCTACGCGGCGCGGGGCACGCTGAGCCTGCGCGCCGACGAGATCCGCCAGGTGGGGCTCGGTGAGCTGCTGGCCCGGCTGGAGAAACTCAAGAAGCTGCTCGCCGCCGAGGGGCTGTTCGACCGGGCCCGCAAGCGCCGGCCGCCGTTCCTGCCGCAGCGGATCGGCCTGGTCACCGGCCGGGCGTCCGCCGCCGAGCGGGACGTGTTGACCAATGCCCGGCGGCGCTGGCCGGCGGTGGAGTTCCGCACGGTCAACGTGGCGGTGCAGGGGCCGGGGGCGGTGTCGCAGATCGTCGACGCGCTGCGGGTCCTCGACGCCGACGAGAGCGTCGACGTGATCATCCTGGCCCGGGGCGGTGGCGGCATCGAGGATCTGCTGCCCTTCTCCGACGAGGCGCTGTGCCGGGCGGTCTTCGCCTGTCGTACCCCGGTGGTGAGCGCGATCGGCCACGAGACGGACGCCCCGCTGGTCGACTACGTCGCCGACGTCCGCGCCTCCACTCCGACGGACGCCGCCAAGCGGGTCGTGCCCGACCTGGCCGACGAGGTACGGCTGATCGGTCAGGCCCGTTCCCGGCTGGAGCGGGCGGTCCGCAACCTGGTCGACCGGGAGTCGCACCGGCTGACCCTGCTGCGGTCCCGGCCGGTGCTGGCCCGCCCACAGGTGATGGTCGAGCAGCGGGCGGCCGAGGTGTCCGCGTTGCGGGACCGGGCGGGGCGCAACCTGCACCACCGGCTCGACGCGGCCACCGGCGACCTGCGGCACACCCTGGCCCGGCTGCGGGCGCTCTCCCCCGCCGCCACCCTCGACCGGGGCTACGCGATCGTGCAGCGGGCCGACGGGCACGTGGTCCGGGCGGCCGGCGAGGTGGCCGGGGGCGACCCGCTGCGGGTCCGCCTCGCCGAGGGCGAGCTGACCGTGACCGTGGACGCATGAGGAGGACGAGATGAGCGACCCGAAACCCGAGGATCAGCTCAGCTACGAGCAGGCCCGCTCCGAGCTGGCCCAGGTGGTGGAGCGGCTGGAGGCCGGCGGCACGTCGCTGGAGGAGTCGCTGGCGCTGTGGGAGCGCGGCGAGCGGCTCGCCGCCGCCTGCCAACGCTCCCTCGACGGCGCCCGCGCCCGGATCGACGCCGCCCGGTCGACCACCGACGCCTGACCCGGGGTCAGCTGACCAGGCGGATGCGGACCCGGCGGTTCTGCTTGCCCTTGCTCTCCACCTTGACCACCTGGATCCGCCCGACCTGCCCGATGGACGCGACGTGGGTGCCGCCGTCGGCCTGCACGTCGAGACCCTCGATGTCGACGATCCGGACCTCCTGCTCGTCCGGCGGGATGAGGTTGGTCTGGGTGCGGACGATGTCGGGGATGGCCAGCGCCTCGTCGCGGGGCAGCACCCGGACGGAGACCCGCCGGTCGGTGGCGAGTTCCTTGTTGACCGCCTCTTCGAGCAGGCCCTTGAAGCCCTCGGGGGGCTGCGGCAGGTTGAAGTCCATCCGGGCCTCGCCCGGCTCCATGTTGCCGCCGGTCACCAGCGCACCGAAGTCACGGAACACCACGCCGCAGAGCACGTGCAGGCCGGAGTGGGTACGCATCAGGGTGAACCGGCGCTCGTCCTCGATCGCGCCCCGGACCTCGACGCCGACCGGCGGCACCGGGTCGCCCTCGGCGGGGATCAGGTAGAGGTCGTCACCCTTGTGGGTGCCGACGATCCGGGTCTGCACCCCCTGCCACAGCAGCACGCCGTGGTCCGGCGGCTGGCCGCCGCCACCGGGGTAGAAGGCGGAGCGGTCCAGCACGATGCCCCGTTCGGGATCGACGTGCACGACTCGGCAGGTCCACTCGCGCAGGGACGGGTCGGCGAGGTCGAGACGCTCGGTGCGTCCGTGGTGGGAGATGCCCATGGGGGCGCAGCGTACTACCGATCGTCGCGCACCGTGAGACTAGCCACGCCCGGCCTCGGCCCAGTAGCCGGCCAGCCGTCGGACCACCTCGACCAACTCCGCCTCGTCGAGGGTGAAGGGGAGGCGGACGTGGTCCAGGTAGGAGCGTGCCCCCACGGCGAAGTGCGAGCCGAGCATCAACTGCATGCCGTGGTGCTGGGCGACGTGGTTGAGCTGTTGCAGCGGCCGGGGGGTGGCGCACCAGACGCTGAGCCCGCCGTGGGGCGGCTCGTGCCGCCACTGCGGCAGGTGTTCGGCGAGGGCGGCGAGCAGGGCGTCGCGGCGGCCGAGCAGTTCCCGCTGCCGTTCGAGACGGATCTGCGCCAGGTCGTCGAGGAGTTCGACGGCGAGCAGTTGGGTGGGCAGCGGGCAGCCCAGGTCGTACATGGCCCGCAGGTGCACGATCCGTCGCAGCTCGCGGCGGGGGCCGATCAGCCAGCCGATCCGCAGGCCCGGCCAGCAGACCTTGCTGAGGCTGCCGACCGTGTAGATCTGCGCGCCGGGGGCGTACGCGCCGATCGGGGGTGGCGGGAGCGGGCCGTCGATCCGGGTGTCGGCGAGGGTGAGGTCCTCCACCAGCGGCACCCCGTACCGGCGGGCGATGGAGGCCAGTGCCGCGCGCCGACGCTCGGTCATCGTCCACCCGGTCGGGTTGTGGTATGTCGGGATGACGTAGATGAAGGAGGGTTCGTACCGGCGGACGGCCGCCTCGACCGCCTGCGGGTCGGCACCCTCCCGCTCGATCGGCACGACGACCAGCCGCAACCCGGCGGTACGCAGCGACGCCAGCACCGTAGGGCAGGTCAGCTCCTCGACCAGGACGGTGTCGCCGCGCCGGGTCAGCACCCCCGCCAGCAGGGACAGCGCCTGGGTCGCGCCGTTGGTGACGATCACCTCCTCGGCGGCGGTGACCCGGCCGTCGGCGGTCAGCTTGCCGGCGATCCGCTCCCGCAGCCCGGGGTAACCGGCCGGTTCGTACACCCGGCCGGGCAACGCGGCGGCGGCCAGCGCGGGCAGCCGGGACATCGCCGCCATCAGCCACGGGCCGGGCGGCGGCGACGGGACCGTCAGGTCGACGGTCCGGACCCGGTCGCGGACCACGTCGGCGATGAAGCCGCTCGCCGCCGCGCCGTAGTCGGCCAGGGGCGCGACGGCGGGTTGGGCGTGCGCCACCCGGGTCCCGCTGCCCTGGAGGCTGACCAGCCAGCCCTCGTCCTTGAGCAGGCTGTACGCCTGGGCGATGGTCGTCCGGCTGACGGCCAGCGCCACGGCGAGCCGGCGTTCCGGGGGCAGTTCACTGCCCGGGGGTAGCGATCCGAGCCGGATCAGCAGCCGCAGCTGCTCGGCCAGGCCGCGGTAGAGCCGGGTCTGGTCGTCCTTCCACGCACCGATCTGAGCGGCCAACTCTTCCGCGTTCATGCTCTCCCCCCAATGGACTGAGGATTGGCTATTTCCCTCAGCCACTGACTTGAGCAATATTCCATCGTCACGTTAGCGGGGGGCTGTGACTACGATCTGGCACCGCACCTGCCCGCTCTGCGGCCAGGTCCGCTTCCGACGCGTGACGTCGCACCGAGTGTCATCTCACTCGAGCCGCCGAGGGAGACGGTTCCAAGCAGAACGGGGAGCGGGAGCCGCATGGAGTCGTCCTTGCACGCAGCCGCGGGCTCGAACGGCACGGGGCAGCGCGTACCGGCCCCCCGCGCCGCGTCCGGACCGGCCACTCCCCCGGGCAGTCCGCCGCCGGCCGACCCGGCGTCGACCGAGGCCCTGACGCCACTGCTGCGCACGGAGATCGTCCGCCTCGTCGAGGCCGAGGCGTCCCCGGCGGTGACCCAGTCGCTGCTGACCCCGCAGCGGCTGCGCGCCATCTGCGAGGTCGCCTCGGAGGACCTGCTCGCGCTGGCCCGCCGGGACCCGGCCGCCGGCGGCTCGTGGCAGTACGTCTGGGACAGCTACGTCGCCTACCGGGCGACCCTCGCCTACCGGGTGGCGCACGCCGTCCACCGGGCCGGGGACACCCCGCTGACCCCGGACGTCCGGCTCGCCGTGGCCCGCCGGGTCTCCGAGGCCGCCAAGGTCCGCACCGGCGTGGAGATCCACCCGGCCGCCAGCATCGGACGGCGACTGATCATCGACCACGGGCTCGGCACAGTGATCGGCGAGACCACCGAGATCGGCGACGACGCGTACATCCTCCAGGGGGTCGTGCTCGGCGCGCGGGGCATCGCCGACAACCCCAGCGGCCGGCGGCACCCCCGGCTCGGCGACCGGGTCGAGGTGGGCGCGTTCGCCCGCATCCTCGGTGCGGTGACGGTCGGCGACGACGTGCTGATCGGGCCCGGGATCATCGTCACCACCGACGTGCCGAGCCACCGCCGGGTCCGGCTGCTCAACCAGTACCAGGGTGCCTCCGGCGAGTGCAACGTCCGGGTCTTCGGCGTCGTCCCGGTCTGCGAGGGCGTGGTCGAGGTGCACGGCACCGGTCTCGCCGCGATCGAGGTCGACCTGGTGACCAGCACCGGCCAGCACCGTCCGGTGGTGGTCCTGGAGCGCGACGACCGGCGGGTCCGGTGCGCGGTGAACCGTCCCGGCACCGACGAGCGGCTCCGGATCATCGACACCTGCGGGAACGAGACGGTCCTCTACAACCTCCAGCAACTCTGGCGGGCGCTCGACGAGTTCGGCTTCGCGTGACCAGGAGATGAGATGACGAACCACACCGGCGCCCGCGCCGGCCGCTGGCAGCTCGGGCTGCTCTACCTGCTGGTGTGCCTGATCTGGGGCACCACCTGGTACGGCATGAAGATGAGCGTGGAAACCCTGCCGCCGATCACCGCGGCCGGGTTGCGCTTTTTGGTGGCCTTCCCGTTCCTGCTCGCCGTCTGCCTCGCCGCGCCGGGGGTGTCGCTGCTGCCGCCGCCGGGCCGACGCTGGGTGGTGCCGTTCATCGCGGTGGTCTACATCGCCGTCCCGTACGCGCTGATCAACTACGGCGAGCAGCACATCAGCTCCGGCCTGGCGGCGTTGATCTTCTCGTCGGTCGTGGTCTTCCTGCTGCTCTTCTCGGTGCTGATCTCGCGGATCTCGGTGAGCTGGACGCAGTGGGCCGGCGTGGTGGTCGGGCTCGGCTGCCTGGTCGGCATCGTCCAGCTCACCGCCGGGATCAGCGCCCGGGGCGTGCTGGCACCGGCCGCCGTGCTGCTCGCCGCGGTCATGCACGCCCTGACGTACGCGGTGATGGCCCGCTACGGCGGCACCGTGCACGTGCTCACCCAGGAGACCCTGCCGATCGGGCTCGGGGCGCTGGGGCTGGTGGTGCTCGGGGCGTTCGTCGAGCGGCCCGACCTGGGCGCGATCTCCGGCCGCTCGCTGACCGGGGTGCTCTACCTCGGTCTGGTCGGCTCGGTGATCGGTTTCGCCGCCTACTTCTACCTGCTCCAGCACGTCGACGCGGTCCTGGTGTCGTACGTCTTCGTGCTCTTCCCGGTGGTGGCGCTGTTCGGGTCGGCGCTGCTGGAGAACTCGGCGCTGCCGGCCCTGGCGGTGGGCCTCGCGGTGGTCATGCTCGCCGCGTTCGGGCTGACCAAGAAGGCCACCGGGGGCGGTTCGGCGGCCACGCCCGCGCCGGTGGTCCCGGACGACGGGGCGACGCTCGACGGGTCCACCCTCGACACGATCTTCGAGCACGCCCGGGTCGCCTACCCGGGCGAGGCGTGCGGTTTCGTGCACGCCAGCGGGCGGGTGCACGAGGCCCGCAACACGGCCGACGAGATGCACCGCAAGGACCCGGTCCGGTTCCCGCGCACCGCCGCGACCGGCTACGTGCTGGCCCCGGCCGACCTGATGTACCTGGAGGACAACCTCGACGTGGACGACCCGGTGGTGGTGCTCTACCACTCGCACCCCAACGGGCGGGCCTACTTCAGCGACGAGGACCGGCGCAACGCGCTCGTCGACGGGGTGCCGCTCTATCCGACGCTGGAGCAGTTGGTGGTCGGCATCGACGACACCGGCGTCCGGGAGGCCCGGTTGTTCCGGTGCGTCGACGGCGAGTACACCGAGCTGCGTTTCCTGCCCGGCCCGGACCGGCGTACGGCGGAGGTGGGCTGAGATGGGCATCCGTGACTCGATCCTCGACACCGTGGGGGGCACCCCGCTGGTGCGGCTCAGCCGGCTCACCGCCGACCTGCCCGGGGAGATCCTGCTCAAGCTGGAGCTGAACAACCCGGGCGGCAGCCACAAGATGCGCATCGCGCTGAACATGATCCGGGCGGCGGAACGGGAGGGTCTGCTCAAGCCGGGTTCCGGGCAGACCATCCTGGAGCCGACCGGCGGCAACACCGGGATGGGGATCGCGATCGCCGCCGCGGTGCTCGGCTACCGGGTGGTGCTGGTCATCCCGGACAACTACAGCGAGTCGAAGCGTCGCCTGCTGGCCAGCTTCGGGGTGGACGTCCGGCTCTCGGACAGCACCCGGGGCAACAACTCGCACGGCGAGCTGGCCACCGAGATCCAGTTCGAGCACCCCGAGTACGTGATGCTCAACCAGGCGGCCAACCCGGCCAACCCGGAGATCCACCGGCTGACCACGGTCCGCGAGATCATCGCCGACCTGGACGGCACCCGGGTGGACGCCTACGTGGCAGGCATCGGCACCGGCGGCCACCTGACCGGCATCGGCGAGGTGCTCCGGCAGCACCAGGGGGGGCTGCGCATCCTCGGGGTGCAGCCGCAGGGGTGCGACATGTTCGCCGACGTGTTCGTCCCGCACCGCATCCAGGGGCTGTCCATCGGCATGATCCCGCCGGTGCTCAACACGGAGATCATCGACGAGATGGTCACGGTGAGCGAGGCGGACGCGATCGACGGGATGCGCCGCCTGATGGAGTGCGAGGGCATCGGCGCGGGGCCGTCGACCGGCGCGAACATCGCCGCGTGCCGCCGGCTGCTGGCCGCCTCGGACGAGCCGCTGACGCTGCTGACGGTGGCCTACGACCGGGTCAACGACTACCTGGAACTGCTCTGAGCCGGGGCTGACCGCAGCACCGGGTGCTGCGGCGGAGACGACGACGGCGGGGTGGCCCCGGGGCCACCCCGCCGTCGGTACACACGCTCAGCTGAACAGGTTGTAGAACTCCTGCGGCGCCTCGACCACCTGGTCGGCGGCGGGCTTCTGGGCGGCGGTGGCGTTGCCGTAGTCAGAGTAGGTGATCTTGATGTCCTGCGCGGCGCTCTGGCCGGCGGCCGGGATCTGGACCACCAGCTCACTGAGCCGGCCCTGCGGGTCCAGCTTCGCGGTGAACGGCACCGACTGCGCCTGCGCGCCCAGTGCGCTGATCACCGTCTGGTCGACGGAACCCGCCTCGGCGGCCTTCGACACGTCCAGGGTGCCGGCGTAGCTGCCCTCCCCGGTCTGCCGGACCTCGGTGATGCCCTGGGTCAGCACGGCGCTGCCGGCCGGGTCGACCTTCTCGAAGTCGAACCCGAGCGACTTGTTGCCCTTGATCCGGGTCTGGTCGAGGTGCTGGTACTTGCCGAGGTTGAGCTTCTGCGCGCCGGGGATGCTGCTGGCGGACTTGCCGCCCAGGTCGAGCTTGACCCAGCTGTCCGGCTTGGCGTGGATCAGGTCCAGGTTCATCATCAGGTCCGACGACGCGTCCCCGATGCTCAGCTTCATCTGGGCGCTCTGGCTGGGCTGGTGCACCTGCCCCTCGGCGGTCGACCCCACCCCGCTCATGGTGAACCGGAAGTTGCCGTTGCGGATCTCGTTGGTGGAGTCCAGCAGGGCCTGCTTGGCCTCGGAGGTGCCGGGCGAGGCGCTGCCCGGGGCGACGCTGCCGGAGACCGACGGGGACGCGGAGGACCCCGCCTCACCGGTGCCGGAGTTGTTGCAGGCGGCCAGGCCGGGGGTGAGCAGCGCTGCGGCGAAGACCGCCGTACTGAAACGTCGAATGGTCACGTCGGGTTCTCCAGTCGGGTCGTCCGGCCCCCGGCGGGCACCGGGGGCGTGCCGGCACGGGCGTGACACTTCCCGCGCGGCGCACGGCCCCCGCCCGGTCGGACCGGCCCGGGGTCGTGTCCCTTCTGTTCCCGGACGTCGCCTTCCGCAATCCCCCCGGCCCGGTCCACCCGTACCGCCGCCGGTCAGCGCAGTGCGCCGGCCAGCTCCCGCAGCTCGTTGTCGCGGGCGTCGCCCACCACGATCACCGTACGGTTCGGTTCGAGGAGCACCAGCGCCTGCTCGTTGCCCCGCCCGGTGTACCGCTGCCAGTTCGCCCCACCCAGGTCGGCCGGCCCCTGCGGCTGCCCCTGCGCGGTCAGCTCGGCGGGGATCAGCCGCTGCGGCGGCACGGTGCTCTGCACCAGCTGGGCACCCCGCCCCTCCGGGGTGAGATACCCCACCCGCAGGGTCGCGCCGTCGTCGACGGTACGGAAACTGGCGCTCACCGTCCGCCAGCCGTCGCCCAGCCCGGACGGCTCGGCGACGGGGAAGACGTTCGCGGCGCGGGCCTGCTCGTAGGCGGGGGCGGCGTCGACCGTGGTGGGCTGCTCGCCGCCGAGGAAGCCCCGGTAGAAGGCGAGCAGCAGAGCGATCGGCACCAGCAGGACCAGCAGCGACAGGGCCATGTCCTTGGGCGAACGCTCGGAACGGGGCCGCCCCGGGCGCCCGGGACGCGCCGTCGCCGCCCGGTCCGGCGACCCGGCCCCGGCGACCAACGCCGGTTCGGGCTCCCCCGCGACGGGCGTCGGCTCCGGGTCGCCGCCGGCCACGAGGGCCGGCTCGGGCTCGCCGCTGGCCGGCGTACCCGCGCCGCCGCCCGGCGCGGACCCGGTGGGAGCGTCGTCGGCGGCCGGTGGCACCGGCGGCCGGCCGTCCGGCGGGGTCGGGTCGGCGGGTACGCGGTCGGCAGGCTGTGCGGCTTCCACCGGCACATTCTCGCAGCCGCCCGGTGGGGCGATCCCGCCCACCATCGCCCCGCCCCGCCCCCGGACCTGGCATCGTGTGAGGATCAGCGACACAGCCGGCAGGGGGCGACCTGCGTCCCCGCCTGCCCACCCCGCACCGTCGCGAGGAGGAAGCCGCCATGACGAACACCAGGACGCGGGTCCCGCAGGACCTCGACCGTAACCTCGCCCTCGACCTGGTCCGGGTCACCGAGGCCGCGGCGATGGCCGCCGGCCGGTGGGTCGGCCGGGGCGACAAGGAGGGTGGCGACGGGGCAGCCGTCGACGCCATGCGCAAGCTGATCAACTCGATCCAGATGCGCGGCGTCGTGGTGATCGGCGAGGGCGAGAAGGACAACGCGCCGATGCTGTTCAACGGCGAGCAGGTGGGCGACGGCACCGGCCCCGAGGTGGACGTGGCGGTGGACCCGGTCGACGGCACCACGCTGATGAGCAAGGGCATGCCCAACGCGCTCGCCGTGCTGGCCGTCTCGGAGCGGGGGGCGATGTTCGACCCGAGCGCCGTCTTCTACATGGAGAAGCTGGCCGTCGGCCCGGATTACGCCGACGTGGTGGACATCGAGGCCGGCCCGGCGGAGAACATCCGGCGGATCGCCAAGGTCAAGGGCACCGAGGTGGCCGAGGTCACCGTCTGCGTGCTGGACCGGTCCCGGCACGACGACCTGGTCGGGCAGATCCGGCGGACCGGGGCCGGCATCCGGTTCATCTCCGACGGCGACATCGCCGGGTCGATCGCCGCCGCCCGCGGTGAGTCGGGGGTCGACGTGCTGATGGGCATCGGCGGCACCCCGGAGGGGATCATCTCGGCGTGCGCGCTCAAGTGCATGGGCGGGGCGATGCAGGCGAAGCTCTGGCCGCAGGACGCGCAGGAGCGGGAGAAGGCGCTCGCCGCCGGGCACGACCTGGACCGGGTGCTCGGCACCGACGACCTGGTCACCGGGGACAACTGCTTCTTCGTGGCGACCGGGGTGACCTCCGGTGACCTGCTGCGCGGGGTGCGGTACCAGGCGGGCGGGGCGTACACCCAGTCGATCGTGATGCGGTCCAAGAGCGGCACGATCCGGGTGATCGACTCGTACCACCGGTTGGAGAAGCTGGCCCTCTATTCGGCGGTGGACTTCGACGGCAGGCCCCTGGCAGAGCAGGAGTGACAGTTTCCGGCACCGCCGCCCCTCCCGTCCTGTCCGCCGCCCGTCGGGTCGCCGGCATCGGGTTGGCCACCGCCGCCGGCGTCGGCGTGGCCGTGCAGTCCCGGATCAACGGCGAGCTGGGCGTACGCCTGGCCGACGGCATCGCCGCCGCGGTGGTCTCCTTCGGCGTGGGGTTGCTGGTGCTGCTGGTGCTGGTCCCGGCCCTGCCCGGGGGGCGGCGCGGCCTGGCCGACCTGCGCGCGGCGCTGCGGTCCGGGGCGCTGCGTCCCTGGCAGTTGCTGGGCGGGGTGTGCGGCGCGTTCCTGGTCGCCACCCAGGGGCTCACCATCGGGGCGCTCGGCGTGGCGGTGTTCACGGTGGCGGTGGTGGCCGGGCAGTCGGCCAGCAGCCTGGCGGTGGACCGGGCGGGCATCGGGCCGGGCGGGCGGCAGCCGGTGACGGGCTCCCGGCTGGCCGGTGCGGTGCTGACCGTGCTGGCCGTGCTGCTGGCGGTCGGTGACCGGCTCGGCGACCCGGGCACCCTGGTGCTGGCCCTGCTGCCGTTGCTGGCCGGGTTGGGGCTGGCCTGGCAGCAGGCGGTCAACGGGCTGGTCCGGGCGGCGTCGGGCAGTGCGCTCGTCGCCACCGGGGTCAACTTCGCCGTCGGTACGGTGGCCCTGCTTGTCGCTTTCGGCGTGGACCTGGCGGTCCGGGGTGCTCCCGGTGGCGCGCTGCCGACCGAGCCGTGGCTGTATCTGGGTGGCCCGATCGGCATCGTCTTCATCGCGGTCGCGGCGGCGATCGTCCGGTTCACCGGGGTGCTGCTGCTGGGGCTGGCCACCATCGCCGGTCAGGTCGTCGGGGCCGTCGTGCTGGACGTGGTGCTGCCGACGTCGGCGTCGCACCCGGGCCCGGCCACCCTGGCCGGCGCGCTGCTGACCCTGGTCGCGGTGCTGGTGGCGGCGCTGGGCCCGGTCCCGCGCCGCTGACCCGACCCGACCGTGCCTGCGGCCCACGCACCGGGCGGCGGTCAGGGGGTCGCGCCCGCCGGGGTGGGCGTCCCGAGGGTGGCGGTGAGGGTGCGGACGGTAGCGGTCAGCGCCTCGTCCAGCGGGGTCGGGGTGATGCCGAGGACGGTGGTGGCCCGGGTCGAGTCCATCACGAACGGCCGGGCGAACTGGTGCGCGGTCTCCCGCAGCTCACGGGCGAAGGGGTCGGTCAGGCCGCCGAGCCAGAGCAGCGGGTAGGGCAGCCGGGTCAGTTTCGGCGGCGGGGCGTCGGCCAGCTCGGCCGCCCGGACGGCCAGCTCGCGGACGCTGGTGGGCGCGGGGCTCGGCACGTGCCAGGCGTGCCCCCAGGCCCGCTCGTCGGCCGCGGCGGCGACCAGGGTACGCACCACGTCCCCGACGTACGTCCAGGTGTGCGCGGCGTCCCAGTTCACCGGCAGGAGGACCCGCTGGCCGGCGAGCACCTTCGGCAGCACCAGCGGCAGCAGGGAGTTGCCCTCGGCACCGAGGTAGTCCGAGCCGCGTACCTCGCTGGTCCGGACCCGGCCGGCGCGGTGGGCGGCGAGCGCCTCGGTCCACATCCGGTTGCGGATCCGTCCCTTGGTGCCGGTGGCGGCGAGCGGGGTGTCCTCGGTCATCGGCGCGTCGACCGGGCCGTAGCCGTAGAGGCAGCCGACGGTGGCGAGCACCGCGCCGGTGCGCTCGGCGGTGGTGAGCAGCGCGTCGGCCAGCGGCGGCCAGTCGGTGGCCCACCGGTGGTAGGCCGGGTTGGCGCAGTTGTAGAGCGCGACCGCCCCGTCGGTGAGGGTGGTCAGCCGGTCGGTGTCGGCGGCGTCGGCGGCGATCCGCTCGATCGCCGGGTCGACGGGGCCGGTGCCCCGCCGGGTGACGAGCCGGACCTGTTCGCCCCGCTCGGCGAGGTGGTGTGCGGTGGCGGTGCCGACCGGGCCGGCGCCGACGATCACGTGCAGCGACATGGGAAAGCCTTTCGAAGCAGTAGACCTAATCGAGAGCACTGCTCTCGTTGAGCTGCGTCCAGCATGGCCGGCCCCCACCCGCCGAGTCAAGAGCAGTGCTCTCTATTTTGATTGGCGCTCTGTTCCGTGGCAGAGTGGCCGTATGCCGGCTTCCTCGATCCGCGCCCGGCTCCGCGCCGAGATGATCGACGAGATCAAGGCGGTGGCCCGCCGCCACCTCGCCAGCGACGGGGCCGACCTGTCACTGCGGGCGGTCGCCCGGGACATGGGGATGGTCTCGTCGGCGATCTACCGCTACTTCCCCAGCCGGGACGACCTGCTCACCGCGCTGATCATCGAGGCGTACCAGGCGCTCGGCGACGCGGTGGAGGCCGCCGACGCCGCCGTCGACCGGGCCGACCTGCGTGGCCGCTGGCACGCCGTCTGCCGGGCCGCCCGCACCTGGGCGCTGGCCCACCCCGCCGAGTACGCCCTGCTCTACGGCAGCCCCGTGCCCGGGTACGCCGCCCCCGTCGACACCGTGCTCCCCGCGCAGCGCCCGCCGCTGACCCTGCTCGGCATCCTCCGCGACGGGATGGCCGCCGGCCGGATCACCCCGCCCGACGACGACCTGCCCGAGCCGGTCCGGGCCGACCTGGCCGAGATCGCCGCCGGACTCTTCCCCGGCCTGCCCGAGGCCCTGCTCGCCCGGGGCATGGCCGGCTGGACCCAGCTCTTCGGGCTGATCAGCTTCGACCTCTTCGGCCGCCTCGACCCGGTCGTCCCGCACCGGGACGCCTACTTCGACCACCAGACCGCCCTGATGGCCGACCTCGTCGGCCTGCCCTGACCCCGCCCGCCGGGCGTCACCGCCCCTGACCGGCCCGCACCCGGGCCCAGCCTGCCCGACCCGGTCAGCCGGCGTCGGAGGAGTGGCCGGGGAAGAGGTGGGCCGCCGGGTCGATGGCGACGGCCGCGTTGTTGACGGCGGTGGCGGCCTCGCCGAAGCCGGTGGCGATCAGCCGCACCTTGCCCGGGTACTCGGTGATGTCACCGGCGGCGAAGACCCGGGGCAGGTTGGTCGCCATCGCGCTGTCCACCACGATGTGCCGGCGGTCCAGCCGTAACCCCCACTCGGCCAGCGGCCCCAGGTCGGCGGTGAAGCCGAGCGCCGCGACCACCGTGTCGACAGGCAGGGTCTCGGCCGCCCCGCCCCGGACGGTGATCTCGGCGGCGGTGACCGTGTCGTCGCCGTAGAGCCGGGTCACCTCCGCGTTGACCACGACCCGCACCGGCAGCGACAGCACCCGGGCCACGGTCGCGGCGTGCGCCCGGAACCGTTCCCGGCGGTGCACCAGGGTCACCGAGCGGGCCAGCGGTTGCAGGGTGGCCGCCCAGTCGAACGCCGAGTCACCGCCACCCACGATCAGCACGTCCCGGTCGGCCAGCGCGGTCGGCTCCGGTACGAAGTAGACGATCCCGCCGCCGACGAAGCTGTCCGCGACCGGCAGCGGGCGCGGGGTGAAGCTGCCCAGCCCGCCGGTGACCAGCACCGCGCCGCAGCGCAACTGCTCGCCGCCGGCCAGGCCCAGCACCGGTCGGCCGTCGGTGTGGGCGAGCTTCTCGGCCCGGGTGCCGAGCAGGTACTCCGGGTGGAAGGGCGCGGCCTGGGCAAGCAGGTTGGCGACCAGGTCCCGGCCCTTGACGGCGGGAAAGCCGGCGACGTCGAGGATCAGCTTCTCCGGGTACATGGCGGTGATCTGCCCGCCCGGCTCGGGCAGCGCGTCGACGACCGCCACCGACAGCCCCCGGAAACCCGCGTAGTACGCGGCGAACAGCCCCGTCGGGCCGGCTCCGATCAGGGCGACATCGACCTCGCGCATGGGCGTACCGTCGCTTTCCGCTGGCGATCAACGTGCGCCGCGCCGGTGGCGGGGCGACGCGTGCTGCTGCCGACGGTAGGCCCGGCGCGCGGTCCGGGCAAGCATTCCCGCTCCGCCACGCGGGTCGTCCGCTCAGGGAGTCAGGGTGGACTCCACCCGGTACTCCCGGTACGGGTCGTAGGGGCGGCGACGCCGGAACAGGATCGCCGCGACCACCCCGCCGAGCAGCCCGAACAGGTGCCCCTGCCAGGAGATCCGCTCGTCGGTGGGCAGGATGCCGAGCAGTTGCCAGCCGTAGAGCAGGCCGACCAGCAGCACCACCCCGAAGTTCCACCAGCTCCGCTCGACGACGCCCCGGGTGAACAGCAGACCCAGGTAGCCGAAGATGACCCCGCTCGCGCCGACGACGACCGAGTTGGGCGAGCCGGTGAACCAGACGCCGAGCCCGCTGACCAGGATGATGACCAGGGTGGACCAGAGGAAGCGGCGGGTGCCGGCGGCCAGCACGAAGGTGCCGAGCAGGATCAGCGGGATGCTGTTGCTGTAGAGGTGGTCGAAGCCGTGGTGCAGGAACGGCGAGAAGAACACCCCGTCGAGCCCCTGGACGCGCTGCGGGATGATCCCGGCGGCCACGTCGAGCCCGAAGCCGAGCCCCTGGTCGAGGGCCTCGATGAGGAAGAGGAACGGCACCACCGCGCACATGGCGACGAAGGCCCGGCCGAGGGATGCGTAGAACGCCTCGGTGCCGAACCGGTCGGGGTCGCCGCCCGTCGGGTGCAGGGTCACCCCACCATGGCTATCAGCATTCTTCGCCGACCGCCACCCGGGTCCCGCGCCACCGGGGGTACGCAGACGGCGGGGCGGGTGGTCGCCCACCCGCCCCGCCGTTGCGGTCGTCGCTCAGTACCAGCCGGAACTCTGGCTCTTGGCCCAGGCGCCGCACGGGCTGTCGTACCGGCCCTCGATGTAGCCGAGGCCCCACTTGATCTGGGTGACCGGGTTGGTCTTCCAGTCGCTGGCGACCGAGCTCATCTTGCTGCCCGGCACGGCCTGCGGGATGCCGTACGCGCCGGACGAGGAGTTGCTGGCCTTGGGGTTCCAGCCGCTCTCCTTGTTCCAGAGCTTGTCCAGGCAGGGCATCTGGTCGATCTTGAAGCCCGCCTGGAGGAGCATCGCGCAACCGGTCTTGCGGTGCCCGCTGTACGAGCTGCACGAGGCGGGGACCGGGCCGGCGAAGGACTTGATCTTCCCGTCCTCCTCCTTTGCCTTGGCCTCGGCCTCGCGCTCCTTCTTCCGCGACGCGGCGGCGGCCTCGGCGGCCTTGGCCCGCTGGGCGGCTTCCTTGGCCGCCGCGGCGGCCCGCAGCTTCGCCTGGTACTCGGCGGACCGCTGCTTCGCGGACTCCCGCCGGTGGTCGGCCTGCCGGTCACGCTGGTAGTCGTACTCGGCCTGGTCGACCTGGAGGCCGACCTGCGCGGTCAGGCCCTGTTGCTGGGTTTCCCGGTCTTCGCCCAGATAGAAACCGCCGGCAACGCCCACGGAGAGCAGTGCGACAGCGGCCGTACGGGCGCCGAACCGGCTCCACAGCCGACTCACGAAGTGTCCCTTCGTCGGGGGCAAGGACGCGGCGCGGACCGGCCCTCGACGGACGCGGTCGTGCCACGAGCGCCCCGACCTGAGCCGGTCGCCACCGACGCACCGGCAGGGGGTGGCTGTGCGCCCCCAGGGGGACGAACGGTCACCAACACCCCCACCGGGACGTGGACGCTCGTGGGACACGATTGCGCACAGTGAGGCTGATGGGAAACCCACCGGCCATTTTGTGACCTGTGCCACAAAGTGAATGCGGACGATGAGGGGCGACCCCCTGCCCGCGACGGTCAGCCCGGGATGTCCTCCAACAGATCCGTCACCATCGCCGCGATCGGGGACCGCTCGGACCTGTTCAACGTGACGTGCGCGAAGAGCGGGTGCCCCTTCAACGCCTCGATCACCGCCGTCACCCCGTCGTGCCGCCCGACCCGCAGGTTGTCCCGCTGGGCGACGTCGTGGGTGAGCACCACCCGCGAGCCCTGCCCGATCCGGGACAGCACGGTGAGCAGTACGCCCCGCTCCAGCGACTGGGCCTCGTCGACGATGACGAAGGCGTCGTGCAGGCTCCGGCCCCGGATGTGGGTCAACGGAAGGACCTCCAGGATGCCCCGCGAGGTGACCTCCTCCAGCACGTTCTCGTGCACCACCGCCCCGAGGGTGTCGAACACGGCCTGCGCCCAGGGCGACATCTTCTCCGACTCGGACCCGGGCAGGTAGCCCAACTCCTGCCCGCCGACGGCGTAGAGCGGCCGGAAGACGACCACCTTCTTGTGCCGGCGGCGCTCCATCACCGCCTCCAGCCCGGCGCACAGTGCCAGCGCCGACTTGCCGGTGCCGGCCCGGCCACCCAGCGACACGATCCCGATCGACTCGTCGAGCAGCAGGTCCAGCGCGATGCGCTGCTCGGCCGAGCGGCCGTGCACACCGAACGCCTCGCGGTCGCCGCGCACCAGCCGGACGGTCTTGTCGGGCAGCACCCGGCCCAGGGCCGAGCCCCGGGTGGAGTGCAGCACCAGGCCGGTGTGGCAGGACAGGCCGGCGGCGGCGTCCAGGTCGAGGCAGTCCCCGGCGTAGAGCCGGCCGATCTCGTCCTCACCCAGCTCCAGCTCGGCCATCCCGGTCCAGGTCGGATCGCTGGCCTGGCCGTGCCGGTACTCGTCGGCCCGCAGCCCGACCGAGGCGGCCTTGACCCGCAACGGCATGTCCTTGCTGACCAGCGTCACCTCCCGCCCCTCGGCGGCCAGGTTCAGCGCCACCGACAGGATGCGCGCGTCGTTGGACTCGTTGCGGAACCCGGGGGGCAGGACGCCGTCGTCCGAGTGGTTCAGCTCGACGGTGAGCGTGCCGCCGGACTCGTTGGCGGGCACCGGACGGTCCAGTCGACCGTGCCGGACCCGCAACTCGTCGAGCATGCGCAGGGACTGGCGGGCGAACCAGCCCAGCTCCGGGTGGTGTCGTTTGCCCTCCAACTCCGAGATCACCACGAGCGGCAGGACCACCTCGTGCTCGGCGAAGCGGTGGAAGGCCGCCGGGTCGGACAGGAGCACCGACGTGTCCAGAACGAACACCTGGCCGGCTGGGCCGGGCTCCTCGGGGCCGGGCGGGGCGGCGGCCGCCGAACGGCGGCTCCGGGTGGCTCGGCGGGTCGTGGCAGTCGCGGCCGGGATCTGGTCGACACCGGCGGGCGTACGGCGAGTCGTCACAGGCCTGCTCCGACGGACGGGCATCCGCCATCCGCGTTCCGCCTCCTCCGGTGCCCGGGACACGGGGTCGGATGCGGAACCCCGTGCGCGAGGTCGCAGATCCGGGCGGCCGGCTGACCCGGGAAAACCCCGGGTCATGCCTAGACGCTAGCGGCGCCGGGCCGCCTCGGCTAGAGGGCGGACGAGGATCTCCCGCGCAGCGGGCGCGCCCCGCCCGGTGGGCGGCGCGGACCGGCCGGGATGCCTGCCCCCTGCGCGCATCCCGGCCGGTGCGGCCGCGTCACCGGGCGACGCGGTCGGTGTCGGTACGCCGTACCGACGCTTGTCGGCTCCTGTGGGTTCAGCCGGACCGGCGGACCAGGGTGCCGGTCGGGTGCCGACCGGCGACCGGGCCCGACGGGCTGGCGAACGAGGAGCCGGTGTACGTGGTGCCCTGGCGGACCGCGGGGGCGGGACGCCACGTGGCGTTGGGCGGCACGGCCGGGGCGGTGAGCGCCGAGGCGAGCACGGCCTGGGCGTCGCGCCGCCGCCGGTTCCAGGCGCCCCGGTCCCCGTCGAAGTAGCCCTGCCGGTAGCCGAAGCGGTACCCGATCCGGTAGCTGAGCTGGCCGTGCAACCGGCCGGCGGCGTAGCTGGCCGCCCCGAGGACGAGGACGAGGAACAGGGCGAGCAGGGGGCTCATCGGGCGGCTCCGGTGGGCCGCGGTGGCCGGGTCACCGGTCCTCCGGCTCGGCCGGGCTCGGGTCGACGACCAGCAGCCGTTCCAGGTCCTCGGTGCTGACCTCCTCGACCAGTTCGACGCTGATCCGGCAGCCGTCCAGCACGACCTCGGCCATCGAGGAGCGGCGGATCTCGCCGCCGGCGTCGTAGACCCGGACGCTCATCTCCGGGCAGCCGAGATGGGTCCGCCAGGCGTTCCACTCGTCGCGGTCGCCGACGCTCAGTGACAGGTAGCGGCAGCCCCGGGCGAGGTAGAGCCGCCAGGGCGCGCTCAGCCCGGCGGCGACCCCCTCCGCGATCAGGCCGAAGGCCTGGGCACGGGTCGCGAGTTCGGTCACCGGATCCCCCTCGCACCGGGAGCGTGACGCATGTGAGCACTGATCGTCTCAAGCACGTGACACACCGTAGGTTGTCCCATGAGCGTGACAGTATCAGCTTTTCGTCCGGTTCCCGATCGCCTCGCCTGACGGTATTATGCCCAGGTGAGACCCCTTCGTACCGATCCCTGAGCGGACCCGGTCGACCCGGTGAGGCCGTCTCATATGCGTGACAAAGATCCGCCCCGGGCAGCCCGGACGGGCACTACGGTCGTACGGTTTCGGGGTGACCGAGACCGCCCCCGCCCGGAAGATCGCATTCGCCACCTTCGTTCGTCGGGCGCTCGACGATGCCCGGGCGATGCGCGCCTGGACCGGAACCGAGGTCTCCCGCCGCACCGGCGTCTCCCGCCAGACGATCAACAGGTGGGTCCGCGGCGACTGGGCCAGCGACCCGGAGGCGGAACGGGTGGTGGCGTTCTGTGAGGGGCTGGGCCTCAACCCGGCCGCAGCCTTCGCCGCCCTCGGCTGGGACCGCACCGCCACCCCCCGGGGTGCCCCCGGCACTCCCCCGATGGACCCGGACGTCGAGGCGCTGCTGCGCCGGCTGGTCGATCCCGCCGTGTCGGACGCGGAGAAGTTCCACATCCGAGAAACCATTCGTTACCTCGCATACCGCCCCACTCTCCCGCTCGATGTCCGAAAGGGTGGAGAGCAGGCCGGGTAGTTCCTCAGATGGCGAAAGAACGCCTGAGCAGACCCGATCGTTTCGCTCCGGGCCGGCAACGGGCACGCTAGCGTCCCTATTCGTACTGCTTGGGCTCGTCGTCGGCGGGGGGACGGGACAAGGCCGAACTCAGCCCTGCGGGACAGAAGGAGGGGTCTGTCCATGACCCTGAAGTGGTGGGCAGTCGTGGTCGCGGCAGTCTCCCTGACCGCGTGCGTGACCGCGAACCTGGTGGTCGGCGTGGGGGGGAGCGGGCAGATCCCGCTGGTGTTCAACCTCTTCGCCCTGACCGTCGCCGGCACCGCCGTCGTCCTGGCGGTGGTCGCCGAGCTGCACGACCGGCTCGACGACCGGGTCAGCGCGCTCACCGAGTTCCTGGTGGCGCGGCTCAACGAGATCGAGACCCGCACCGGCGACCGGAACACCGGTTTCGTCGAGGGTTACCTGCTCAACCAGGGCCGGGAGGCCACCGTGGTGCCGTTGGGACGGCGGGGACGGGGAGCCGCCGAACGCTGAGCGGCATTCAGAGACCACACACCCCGGCGGTGTCAAGAAGCCACTCCGAAGCCACGAATCAGCCGCCGCCCCCGGGGTACGCTGTCGCGCGTGCCGCCGTTGAATCTGGGTAACCAGCAGCCGCAGACCCCGCTGGATGCTGAGCACGCCTGGCGTACCACCGCCGAGCGGGCCGCCGACACCGTCCTCTTCTTCGACTTCGACGGCACCCTCGCGCCGGTCGACGACGACCCCACCGCGGTACGCCCCGCACCCAAGGTGCTCGCCGCCCTGGAGGCCCTGGCCCCGGTGGTGCAGCGGGTGGCGATCGTCTCAGCCCGTCCCGTCGACTTCCTCCGTGACCACCTCGGCGGCCTCACCGGGATCGACCTCTACGGACTGTACGGACTGGAGCACAGCCACTCCGGCGGCGAGACCGTCACCGAACCCGCCGCGCTGCCCTGGGTGCCCACCATGGCCGAACTGGCCGATCGGGCCCGCGCCGAACTGCCCGCCGGGGCGCTCGTGGAGTTCAAGCGGCTGAGCGTGGCGCTGCACTGGCGTACCGCGCAGCAGCTCGGCCCGGCGGTCGAGCAGTGGGGGCGGGCGCAGGCCGAACGGCTCGGGCTGCGGGTGCAGGCCGGCCGGATGGTGCTGGAACTCAAGCCCCCCGTCGACCGGGACAAGGGTCTCGTCATCGGTGAGGTGGTCCGGGACGCCGGTGGCGCGTGGTATTTCGGCGACGACGTCTCCGACATCAAGGCGTTCGCGGCACTGCGCGCCCGGTCCGCCGCCGACCCCGGGTTCCTCGGCATCTGCGTGGCGGTGGCCAACCCGGAGACCGGCCGGGAGGTCGCCGAGGCCGCCGACCTCACCATCGACTCCCCCGCCGCGCTGGGCGACTTCCTCACCCGGGCCGTGGACCACCTGACCTGACCGCGCCCGCGCGGGCGTCGACCGGACTGCCGGGGGCGGGGCGCGGCGGCGGGTCAGGTGCCGTAGCGGCGTTGCCGGGTGCCGTAGGAACGCAGTGCGCGCAGGAAGTCGACCCGCCGGAAGTCGGGCCAGTTCAGCTCGCAGAAATAGAACTCCGAGTGCGCCGACTGCCAGAGCATGAAACCGGACAGGCGCTGCTCGCCGCTGGTCCGGATGATCAGATCCGGGTCGGGCAGGCCCCGGGTGTAGAGGTGCTCGGAGATGTGGTCGACGTCCAGCGTGCCGGCCAGCTCCTCGATGGTTCCACCCTTGGCCGCGTGCTCCACCAGCAGCGACCGCACCGCGTCGGTGATCTCGCGCCGGCCGCCGTAGCCGACGGCGATGTTGACCTGCGCGCCGCCGGCGCGTTCCCGGGTGCGTTCCTCGGCGGCCTTGAGCGCCTGGGCGTGCTGGGTGGGCAGCACGTCGAGCGCGCCGACCATCCGCAGCCGCCAGGGGTTGCCCTCCTCGGCCAGCTCGGTGCTGAGATCCTCGATGATCTGGAGCAGCGGGTCGAGTTCCTCCGCCGGCCGGGACAGGTTGTCGGTGGAGAGCAGCCAGAGCGTGACGTGGCCGACACCGGCCGCGTCGCACCAGCGCAGCAGCTCCTTGATCCGCTCGGCACCCATCCGGTGCCCGTCGTTCGGGTCGACGAGGCCCATCTCCCGCGCCCACCGGCGGTTGCCGTCGCACATCACGCCGACGTGGCGGGGCACCGGTCGACCCGCGAGCCTGGCCGTCAGCCGGCGCTCGTAGACGGAGTAGAGGAGTTTCCGCAGAGTCATCACCTTGCAGGGTAGCGACCCACACCGAACATCAGTGCCTCGGTGGCGCACTCCGTGCGTGATCAAGAGAAATACGTCGTCGGCGGGCCGTCCACTGACCCAAATCTCTTGATCACCGGGGCCGGGGCGGGAGGGCGGGGGCGGGGCGTGCGGTCTCACCGGGGCGGGACGGTGGGGGTGTCGGGGGCGCGGTGCAGGGCGTAGAGGGCCAGGGTGGCCGCGGCCAGCAGGGGTGCGCCGTCGCGGATCAGGCCGTCCAGGCCGAGCAGCCACCAGCACAGCGGCAGGTTCACCGCGAGCACGCCCAGGGTGATCGTCACCAGCAGGCGGCGGGCCCACCGCCTGCCGCGCAGCAGGAACGCCGTACAGAACAGCACCAGGTAGCTGACCACGATGCCGGCGGCGAACCAGGCCAGCACCACCGGGACGACGGCGAGCCGGCCGTCCAGCACCGCACCGCCGGCCACCAGCGCCGGCACCAGCATCAGCGGGCTGTACGTGAACGCGGCCACCCGGCTGGTCAGCAGCCAGGCGGTGACCTGGGGGCGTTTCGGGGCCACCTCCCGCCAGGTGATCGTCCCGCCCTCGACGACCAGGCCCTTGCGGTGGCGCACCAGGTGCCCGGCGACCGCCTCGCTGCGGTAGAGCAGCACGACCACGGCGAGGCAGAGCGCGGTGAGCACGGCGAAGCCGACCAGGCCGGGCAGCGGTGGGACACCCTGCCGGGGCACCACCAGCCGGCCGACCGCGAAGACGGTGGTCACGGCGAGGATCAGCCCGAACGGCCGCGCCCCGGCCCGCCCCCGGTTCACCTGCCCGATCAGCACCAGGAAACCCAGCGACCGCAGCATCGCCCAACCGGTGCGGACCGCCAGGCCGAACTCCTGCTCCGGGGCGTACCACCAGTTGAGCAGCTCGACCGCGACGGTGGCGGCGGCGGTCGACGCGAGCAGGGTGGTCAGCACCCGGACGGCGGACGGCCGCCGGACCGGTGGGGTCACGGCGGCCGTCCTCATGACTTGCGGTCTTGCCCGGTACGGGCGACCGGCACACCTGTTACCGGGGCTGCTCCGCGTCGAGTCGGGCGCGCAGCGCGTCCAGCTCCGACCAGAGGACGGCCGGCAGCTTGTCACCGAACTTCTCGAACCACTCGGTGACCAGCGGCAGCTCGTTACGCCACTCCTGCGGGTCGACCTTGAGGGCGATCCGGACGTCCTCCGGGGTCATGTCGAGCCCGTCGACGTCCAGCGCGTCGGCGGTGGGGACCATACCGATCGGGGTCTCGACCGCGTCGGCGCTGCCCTCGATCCGCTCGACGACCCACTTGAGCACCCGCGAGTTCTCACCGAAGCCGGGCCAGAGGAAGTTGCCCTCGGCGTCCTTGCGGAACCAGTTCACGTAGTAGATCTTGGGCAGCTTGGCGGCGTCGCCGTCGACACCCTTGCCCATCTCGATCCAGTGGTTGAAGTAGTCGCCGGCGTGGTAGCCGATGAACGGCAGCATCGCCATCGGGTCGCGGCGCACCACGCCGACCGCACCGGACGCGGCGGCGGTGGTCTCCGAGGACAGCGTCGCCCCCAGGTACACCCCGTGCACCCAGTCGCGGGCCTCGGTGACCAGCGGGATGGTGTCCCGGCGGCGGCCGCCGAACAGGATCGCGTCGATCGGCACGCCGTTCGGGTCGAAGTAGTCGTCGGCCAGGATCGGGCACTGGGTGATCGGGGTGCAGAACCGGCTGTTCGCGTGGGAGGAGAGGTTCTCGCTCTCCGGCGTCCAGTCGTTGCCCTTCCAGTCGATCAGGTGGGCCGGCGGCTCGCCCATGCCCTCCCACCAGATGTCGCCGTCGTCGGTGAGGGCGACGTTGGTGAAGATCGAGTTGCCCCGGTCCAGCGTCCGCATCGCGTTGGCGTTGGTCTTCCAGTCGGTGCCCGGGGCGACGCCGAACAGGCCGTACTCCGGGTTGACCGCGTAGAGGCGGCCGTCAGGGCCGAACCGCATCCAGGCGATGTCGTCGCCGATGGTCTCGACCTTCCAGCCGGGGATGGTCGGCTCCAGCATCGCCAGGTTGGTCTTGCCGCAGGCGGACGGGAACGCGCCCGCCACGTGGTAGACCTTCCCCTCCGGAGAGGTGATCTTCAGGATCAGCATGTGCTCGGCGAGCCAGCCCTCGTCGCGCCCCATCACGCTGGCGATCCGCAGCGAGTAGCACTTCTTGCCGAGCAGCGAGTTGCCGCCGTACCCGGAGCCGAAGGACCAGATCTCCCGGGTCTCCGGGAAGTGCGAGATGTACTTCGTCTCGTTGCACGGCCAGGCGACGTCGGACTGGCCGGGGGCGAGCGGGGCGCCGATGGAGTGCAGTGCGTGCACGAAGTCGGCGTCGTCGCCCATCGCGTCGAGCACACTGGCGCCCATCCGGGTCATGATCCGCATCGAGGCGACCACGTACGGGCTGTCGGTGATCTCGACGCCGAACATCGGGTTCTCGGCCTCGACCGGGCCCATGCAGAAGGGGATGACGTACATCGTCCGGCCGCGCATCGCACCCCGGTACAGCTCGGTCATCGTCCGCTTCATCTCGGCCGGCGCCATCCAGTTGTTGGTGGGGCCGGCGTCCGCCTCGTCCACGGAACAGATGAAGGTGCGTTCCTCCACCCGGGCGACGTCCGTGGGATCGGTGCGGGCGTAGAAGGAGTTCGGCTTCTTTTCCGGGTTCAACCGGACGAGGGTGCCGTTGTCGACGAGTTCGTCGGTGAGACGCCGCCACTCCTCGTCGGACCCGTCCACCCAGACCACCCGGTCGGGGGTGGTGAGTTCCGCGATCTCCCGGACCCAGGCGAGCAGCTTGGGGTGGGTCGTGGGGGCCTGATCGATCCCCCGCACAGTAGCCGGAGCAACCATGACTCATCTCCTTGTGGTCGACGCTGACCGATTTATGGGATGCACGAGTCTCGGCGGACGCGGGCCGCGTCGCCTTCGTGGAAACCTGGGATTGGCCTCAGCGTAAACCGGGCGGACCCGCGAGTCAGTGGGACTGGTTGTGAAGAACTGCACAAGGTGCGGCCCGGCTGCGGTAACACGAGCTGATACCCGCTTTCACGCGCACTTTCACGCAAATCCTTCGACGAACTGTCGACGGACGCGGGAACGCCCCGCGGACGGTGGGGGACCCGGGTCGACCCACGGCGCGGCGGCGGCTCGCCGGTGGCGCCCCGTCCGCGACGCCGGTTACCGGTACGCTCGCGAGGTGGCCGCGACGATGACCGGGGACCAGCCGGGTGCCCCGCAGACCCGCCCGGGTCTGGTTCGTACGCTGCTGGACAGGTTCGGCCACCTGCTGCGTGAGTTGAGCAAGTTCGCCACCGTGGGCGGGGTGGCCTTCCTGGTCGACTTCGCGCTGTTCAACTACCTCACGCTGGGGCGCGGCGTCGAGCCGGTGACCGCGCGGGTCGTCTCCACGGTGATCGCGGCGACCGTCGCCTTCGTGGGTAACCGGTTCTGGACCTGGCGGCACCGGGTCCGCTCCAATCCGGCCCGCGAGTACGCGCTGTTCTTCTTCTTCAACGCGGTCGGCCTGGGCATCGCGGTGGCCTGCCTGGCGGGCAGCAGGTACGGGCTGGGCAGCATCTGGCCCGGCGTGTTCCGCACCCCGCTGGCCGACAACATCGCCAGCTACGTGGTGGGCACCGCCCTCGGCACGCTGTTCCGGTTCTGGTCGTACCGACGGTTCGTCTTCGTCGAAGCGGGAACTCCCGCCGTCACGGAGGCGACCAGCGACCCGTCGTCCGGGTCGTGACCGGTCGCCCATCCCGTCCAGCCGGAGTTCCCGGCACCGTCCTCAGCCCTAAGGTGTTGCGCATGCGTCTTGTCCGTCTGCTGCCCGAGCGCTGGCAGAAGTTCATCCGCGAGGCGCTCAAATTCGGCATCGTCGGGGGCGTCAACACCGTCATCAATTACGCGGTGTTCAATGCTCTGGCACTCACCGTTTTTGTCGACGGTCAACTGAAGGCGACGGTCATCGCCACCATCGTGGCGACGATCACGTCGTATCTGATGAATCGTCACTGGACGTACCGGGATCGACCGAAAGCGGCACTCCAGCGCGAATACGCCCTGTTTTTCCTGTTCAACGGTGCCGGTCTGATCATCGAACTCGGCGTCCTCGCCGCCGCCAAGTACGGCCTCGGGTTCAACAGCCTGCTCGCGCTCAACGTGGCCAAGACCGGCGGCGTGCTGCTCGCCACCCTGTTCCGGTTCTGGTCCTACCGGACCTTCGTCTTCCAGCCGGTCCCCAAGCACGCCGAGGAGACCTGGCACTCCATCAAGCGCGACGAGTGGGACACGATGGCCGAGCTGGACCCGGTCGCCGAGCTGGCCGAATCGGTCAGCGAGCTGGAAGAGGCCCAGAGCCGGGCCGAGGACCACACCACCCCGGCCACCGGGACGCCGGCCCCGACCGCCGAACCGGTGTTCAAGCAGGGCCGGGGCGGCACCCTCGGCCCCGCCACCGCCGGCGGTGACCTGGGGGCGGAACTGGCCGCCGAGCTGCACGCCGGCACCACCCCCCGCACGCCGCGCCCCTGACCGGCCCCGGGGAGACCCGGGGCCGGCGGGCCGCAGGATCAGCCGGTGGTGTCCCGCAACGGCTTGCCCTCCCGCATGTCGGCCAGGATGTCGCGCATCTCCCCGTCGCCCAGCGTGTGCTTGTCGTGCTGCGCCTCCACCAGCTCGTAGAGGGTGGTCTGCACCCGGTCGACCCGGGGCACGTCGACGAGCACCGACTGCCCCCGCTCGCCTGCCGACTCGATGGTGAGCGTGCCGCAGCCCAGCAGCCGTTCGGTGAACCGCTGGGTCATCGAGTGGTCGTTGATCCGGGCCAGCGGCAGGTCCCGCCGGTGCCGGGAGAAGACACCCTCCTGGAGCAGCACCCGCTCGTTGGTGAACAGGTAGTGCGTGCTGCGCCAGACCAGGAACGGCCACAACCCCAGCCAGAGCACCGCGATCAGGAACAGACCGGCGAGCACGGCGAGCACGAGCGCGCCACCGTCGCCGTCGGGCAGCAGGAGCCAGCCCGCCACCACCGCCGCGACACCGAGGACCAGCACCAGGACCGGCCGCATCAGCGCCTTCCAGTGCGGGTGCAGGTGCAGGACGACGTGCTCGTCCTCGGTGAGCACGTCTTCGGGGAACGCCACGGGAACCTCCTCGGCGACAATCGGACGCGCTGACCGTAACCGGTCGGGGCGACCCACCGGATCAGCCGCGCGGCCCGCCGTGCACCCCGCGCACGAACCGACCGAAGGCCCGCCGGTCACCGCAGGTGCAGCACGTCCCCGGCCGCCAGCCGGCGCTGTCCGGCGGCGGTGTCGACGAGCAGGTGCCCGTCGGCGTCCACCCCGGTGGCGAGCCCGGTCAGGTCGGTGCCGTCGGGCAGCAGCACCCGCACCCGGCGGCCGACCGTGACGCAGGAGGCCAGGTACGCCGCGCGCAGGCCGCACGCGTCGGCGTCCCCGCCGGCCAGCCGCCACCTGTCGTACCAGTCGGCGAGGGCGCGCAGCAGCGCCCGCAGCAGCGGGTCCCGGTCGGTCGCGGTGGCACCGGCGAGTTGCAGCGAGGTCGCCGGCAGCCCGGTCGGGTTCTCCGGCAGCTCGTCGGCGCGCAGCGTCACGTTCAACCCGACTCCGAGCACGATCGCGGGGGGCTCCGCCGCACCAGCGGCCGGCACCGCCTCGGCCAGGATGCCGGCGCACTTGGCGTCTCCGATCAGCAGATCGTTGGGCCACTTCAGACCGGCGTCCAGTTCGGCCAGCCGGGAGACCGCCTCGACCAGCGCGACCCCGGCGAGCAGCGGCAGCCAGCCGTACCCGGTGGGGGCGGCCGGCGGCCAGTCGCGGTCGGCGACGGGCTCGCCCGGCCGCAGCAGCACGCTCGTCGCGAGACCCGCCCGGGGCGGCGACTGCCAGGCCCGGCCGCGTCGGCCCCGGCCCGCGGTCTGCCGCTCGGCGACCACGACCAGGCCCTCCGGCTCGCCGGCCCGCGCGGCGTCGGCCGCGTCGGCGTTGGTCGAGCCGGTCTCCGGCCGCAGATCCAGCCGACGCCAGGGGCCCGACGGCGCGGTCAGCGCCCGGGACAGCCGCGCCGCCGACAGCGGCGGTCGGTCCAGATCGGTGTACGGCGAACCCGGCATCCCGCCAGCCTACGGGCCCGGTCGACACGCGCGCCTGACCAGCCTCCGGCGGAAGCTACTGAGGCGTACTGCACAGCGGCGTCGGCCTGAACCATCGTTATATTCCCAGGGTGACTACCGAGACCGGGACCAACATCCACAGCACCGCGGGCAAGCTGGCGGACCTGGAGCGCCGGGTCGACGAGGCGGTGCACGCGGGAGCGCGCGGCGTCGAGAAGCAGCACGCGCGGGGCAAGAAGACCGCCCGGGAGCGGATCGACATGCTCCTGGACGAGGGCTCCTTCGTCGAGCTGGACGAGTTCGCCCGACACCGGTCCACCAACTTCGGGCTGGACCGCACCCGCCCGTACGGCGACGGGGTGGTCACCGGCTACGGCACCGTCGACGGCCGGCAGGTCTGCGTCTTCGCGCAGGACTTCACCGTCTTCGGCGGCTCCCTCGGCGAGGTCTTCGGGGAGAAGATCGTCAAGGTGATGGACCTGGCCATGAAGATCGGCTGCCCGGTGGTCGGGATCAACGACTCCGGCGGGGCACGCATCCAGGAGGGCGTCGTCTCGCTCGGCCTCTACGGCGAGATCTTCTTCCGCAACGTGCGGGCCAGCGGGGTCATCCCGCAGATCTCCCTGATCATGGGCCCGTGCGCGGGCGGCGCGGTCTACTCCCCGGCGGTCACCGACTTCACCGTGATGGTCGACCAGACCTCGCACATGTTCATCACCGGCCCGGACGTCATCAAGACGGTCACCGGCGAGGACGTGGCGATGGAGGAGCTGGGCGGCGCGCGTACCCACAACACGCGCAGCGGCAACGCGCACTACCTCGCCACCGACGAGGACGACGCGGTCGACTACGTCAAGGCGCTGCTGTCCTACCTGCCGTCGAACAACCTCGACGAGCCGGTGGTCCTCGACGCGCCGACCGACCTCGACGTCACCGACGCCGACCGGGAACTGGACACGCTGATCCCCGACTCGGCCAACCAGCCGTACGACATGCACCGGGTCATCGCGCACGTCCTCGACGACGGTGAGTTCCTGGAGGTGCAGCCGCTCTACGCGCAGAACATCGTGGTCGGCTACGGCCGGGTCGAGGGCCGTCCCGTCGGGGTGGTCGCCAACCAGCCGATGCACTTCGCCGGCACCCTGGACATCGCCGCCTCCGAGAAGGCAGCCCGGTTCGTGCGCACCTGCGACGCGTTCAACATCCCGGTGCTGACCTTCGTGGACGTTCCCGGCTTCCTGCCCGGCACCGGCCAGGAGTGGGACGGCATCATCCGCCGGGGCGCGAAACTCCTCTACGCGTACGCCGAGGCGACCGTCCCGAAGGTCACCGTGATCACCCGCAAGGCGTACGGCGGGGCGTACGACGTGATGGGCTCCAAGCACCTCGGGGCGGACCTCAACTTCGCCTGGCCGACGGCGCAGATCGCGGTGATGGGCGCGCAGGGCGCGGTGAACATCCTCTACCGGCAGGAGCTGGCTGCCGCCGAGGACCCGGCCGCCGTCCGCGCCGAGCGGATCGCCGAGTACGAGGACACCCTGGCCAACCCGTACGTCGCCGCCGAACGCGGGTACGTCGACGCGGTGATCCCGCCGCACGAGACCCGGACCCAGATCGTCCGGGCGCTGCGGGTGCTACGGACCAAGCGGGAGACGTTGCCGCCGAAGAAGCACGGCAACATCCCGCTGTAGCCGCCCGCCGCGCGGGATCGGGGCGTCCCCGCGCATCAGCAGGGGGTGTCGGCGGCCGGGCAGAGGCGTTTCGCGGCAGTTCCGCCCAGCGCGAGCAGGTCGGGCTGGCTCATCCCCGGCCCGGTGCCGTCGACCCGGTCGGCGACCGTGTCCGGGGCGGGCACCACCACGGTGACCAGGTCACCGACCCGGACCACCAGGGTGGTCTCGATGCTCGCCGCCGCGCCGACCGGTCGTCCGCCGGTCTGCGCCCGGGGTTGCGACGCGACGTGCCGCAGCAGCACCGACTGGTCACCGGCGAAGTCCCGCGCCGCCGGCTCCCAACGGTGTTCCTGTTCGGTGGCCACCGGCTGCTGGTCGGCGGCGAGGGTGGACGCGTTGAGGGTCCACTCGGCGCAGGCGTTGAGCAGCCGGTCGATCTCGCCGAACAGCCACCGCCCCCGGGGCAGGTCGATGCGGTAGACGTCCTGGCTGAGCACGGGCGTGGCCGGCCCGCCGGCCCGGGTCGTCGGGCGGAGCAGGGTCTGCGACCGGGAGGCGCGGGACACCGACAGTTGGGCGCTGACGTCGCGTTCCCGCCCACACGATTCGAGCAGCGGGTCGATCCGGACGGCCTCCCCCAGGCCGGTGTTACCGAGCCGCTCGCCGGTCTTGGTGGGCAGGTCGGCGGGGGTCAGCAGGGCGTCGAGAGGGATCTCCGTCCGAACCGGGGCGGGCCCGGGGGCCGCGACCGGGGCGGTGGGCGTCGCCGGCCCGGTGGGCCGCTCCCGTGCCGCCACGGCGGCACCGGCCAGCACGACGAGCACCGTCGCCGTCGACAGCACCGCCGTACGACGGCTGCGGCGGCGGGCGCGGGCCCGCAGCTCCGCCGGCTCGGGCCAGCGGACCTCGCGCAGGTCCCGGTGCAGCCGGTCGACGAAGGTCAGCTCCTCACTCATCGGACCTCCTCCAGATCGCCACCGGCGAGCAGCCCGGCGAGCGCGGTACGCCCCCGGGAGAGCCGGGCCTTGACCGTGCCCACCGGGGCGGCGGTCTCCCGGGCCACCTCGGCCACGGGCATGCCGAGCAGGTAGTAGAGGGCGAGCGCGGTGCGCTGCTCCTCGGGTAGTTGCCGCAGGGCGGCGACCACCTCCAGGGTTTCGGTGCCGGGGCCGGGCACGCTCTCGGTCGTCACCCCGTGCCGCAGGTAGGCGCGGGCCCGGCTGCGCAGGCTGCGCCACCGGCTCACCGCGATCCGGGAGGCCACCACGCGTACCCAGGCTTCCGGGTCGTCGTAGCCGCTCACCGTCGACCAGCGTTGCCAGGCCCGGATGTACGCCTCCTGCACGGCGTCCTGCGCCTCGGCCAGGTTGCCGGTGAGCGCGTAGACGAAGCCGAGCAGCCGTTGCCGGCTGCCCCGGTAGAACTCGTCGAAGCCGTCGACGTCCGGCACCCTGGTTACCTCCCCCGTGGCGGTCAGAGGTGACACGCGTGCCGCGCCCCGGTGGGTTGCGTGCTCAGCCGGTCATTCTGCCCGCTCCAGCAGGTCGGTCAGCTCGGCGAGCGGGAAGGTGCCGGCGGGGCGGCGTTCCCGGGCCAGCCGCCGGACCGCCGTCTGCACGGCGGCGTTGGCCGGCGTGGGCACCCCGTACCGGCGGCCGAGCAGCACGATCTCGCCGTTGAGGTGGTCGACCTCGGTGGTGCCGGCCGCCCGGGTCAGGCTCTGCCAGGTGGAGCTGCCGCTGCGCGGTTGCCCGTCGACCGGCCGGGTGCCGACCCGGTCCCCGCGTTCGGCGCGTTCCTCCTCGTCGGAGGGGTGGGCGATGCCCGCGGCGGCGAGCACGGCGACCCCCTCGGCCCGGACCCGGTCGAGCAGCCAGTCCGGCAGGCCGGCGCCGAACAGGGCCTGCACCCCGTTGCCGAGGTTGTTGAGCAGCTTGCCGTACTTCCACCGCAGCACGTCGTCCCGGACGGGGGCGAGGAAACCGGCGGCGGTCAGGTCCGCCGCCACCGCCGCGTCGACCTCGTCGGCACCGCCCGGGTAGCGGCCCACGTGCAACATCCCCGGGTACGGGTGGCCGCTGGCGATCACCACGCCCGGGTCGAGATGGGTGGCCGGCAGCCACACGCAGACCGGATGCACGTGCGCGAACAGCCGCAGCGCGGTGGGCTCGTTGGCCACCCCGTTCTGCGCGGTGAACAGGGGCAGCCGCTGTCCCGCCGTACCGCCGCCGGCGACCGGGGCGTCCGCCCAGGTGTCCAGGGCCGCCCAGGTGTGCTGCGACTTGACCGTCAGCACCAGCACGGTGTCGGCGGGCAGCGGCTCGGTCCCCGGCCCGTCGGTGGCCGGCCCCCGCCAGGTCACCGACCGTTCGGGGGTGCGCAGGGTGAGCCCGTCGCGTCGGATCGCCGCCAGGTGCGGCCCGCGCGCCACCAGCGTCACGTCCCGGCCGGCCTCCCCCAGCAGTACGCCGATGGTGCCGCCGACCGCGCCCGCTCCGATGATCAGGTATCGCATCCGACCGATTCTGCCCGCATCCGCCCAGGTGGGCGACCCGACGTCGGGGTGCCACCGGTCACCCGGCCCGCTCTCGGTCAGCGCGGAGTGGCCGCCCGGTCGAAGCGGGATGCCCGCACCGGGGTCAGAGCGGGATGCCCGCCTCGGCGAGCAACGGACCGGCGAGCAGGACCGCGCCGACGGCGAGGGCGAACAGGTTGACCAGCCCGAAGACGAACACCCAGAGCAGCGCCGGGAAGGGCGTCAGGTGGGCCAACTGGTCCGCGTCGGATTCGGGCATCCGGCCCCGGCTGCGCAGCCGTTGCAGCTCGAAGACCGGCCGGACGCCGCCGAACAGCAGGAACCAGACCGAGGTCCAGGCGAACACGGCCTGCACCTGCGCGGTGGCGTACCAGGAGACGACGAGCACCACCCCGCCGGTGACCAGCAGGGACAGCGCCCCGAACACGTTGCGGACGAGCAGCAGCATGGCGAGCAGCAGCGCGACCGCGACCCAGAGCAGCAGGGTGATCCGGTTGCCGCCGAGCAGCCAGGCACCGCCCAGGCCGACCAGCGACGGCGCGACGTACCCGGCGAGCAGGGTGAGGATCATGCCGGGGCCGGTGGGGCGGCCGGCGCTGAGGGTGAGGCCGGAGGTGTCCGAGTGCAGCCGGATGCCGTGCAGCCGCCGTCCGGTGAGCAGCGCCGCCAGGGCGTGACCGCCCTCGTGGGCGATGGTCACCGCGTTGCGGGCGACCCGCCAGGACGACCGGACCGCGACGACCACCAGCGCGGCCACGGCGGTGAGCACCACCAGCAGGGGCGGCGGGTCGGGTTGGGCGCTGAACAGCCGGTCCCAGAGGTCGCCCAGCCCGTCGATCGACACCATGGCCGGGGAGCCTACCCGGCCGGTTCGTGTCGCTCGACGGTCGTCGCCTCGTATCGTGTGAGGCTGACCGGGCGGCGAGCGGAGCGGGAGGTGAGGGTCGGTGAGCGCGACTCCCCTGGAACACCACGTCGGCCTCTGGACCGAGGCCGACTACCTCGCCATGGGCGACACCCCGAACCGGATCGAACTGCTCGACGGGAGCCTGATCGTGAGCCCTGCCCCGAGCAAGCGGCACCAGCGGGTGTCCCGCCTGCTGGCCAACAGCGTCGAGGCCGCGGCAGGTCGGCTGTTGGTGTTCGAGGCGGTGAACCTCCGGCTCGGGGTGGACCGGATCGTCATTCCCGACGTGGTGGTCGCCGACACCGACGACGAGGGCACGGTGGTCGAGGCCGGTGAGGTGGCGCTGGTCTGCGAGATCGTCTCCCCGGGCAACGCCGCCGCCGACCGGCTGGTCAAGATGCAGCTCTACGCGCTCGCCGGCATCCCGTGGTACCTGCTGGTCGAGCAGGACGGTGACGCCCACTCGTTGCGGCTCCACCGGCTCGACGGCAGGCACTACGTGGAGGACCAGGTGGCGAAGGCCGGCGAGACGCTGACCCTGGCCGAACCGTTCCGGTGGCAGCTCGACCCGGCCACGCTGCGCTGAGCCGGCCCGCCGTCTGATACCACCTCCGACCTGCCCTGACCGGTCCGGATCACCGGACATCGACTCGACCCTTGTCGATGAAAGTTTCCTTAGGGCCCCTTGCGATCAAGGGCAGGAATCTCCAAAGATTGGCGTCAATCGATTGGCGTCCCTGGAGGAATCCATGACCCGTACCAGATTGTCGTTGCGCCGGCTGTTCGCCGCCGGTCTCACCGTGGCCGCCACCGCGGCCGCGGCCCTCGTCGTCACGGCCGGACCCGCGGCCGCCGCCACCACCGCCGGCGTCGACGTCTCCCACTACCAGGGCTCCATCAACTGGACCAGTGTCCGCAACGCCGGAATCGAGTTCGCCTTCATCAAGGCCACCGAGGGTACGAGCTACAAGGACCCGAACTTCAACGCCAACTACGTCAACGCCTACAACGCCGGGGTGATCCGGGGCGCCTACCACTTCGCCCGACCGAACATCTCCTCCGGGGCCGCCCAGGCCGGCTACCTCGCCAGCAACGGCGGGGCCTGGTCGGCGGACAGCCGCACCCTGCCGGCCGCGCTCGACGTCGAGGCCAACCCGTACAGCGGCGGCACCTGCTACGGGCTGTCCACCACCGGGATGCGCAACTGGATCCAGGACTTCCTCAACACCTACCGCTCCCGCACCGGCCGGTACGCGGTCATCTACACCACCACGAGCTGGTGGAACCAGTGCACCGGCAGCTGGACGGGCCCGTGGGGCAACCACCCGCTCTGGCTGGCCCGCTGGTCGAGCTCGCCGGGCACCCTGCCGGCCGGCGCCCCGGTCTGGAGCTTCTGGCAGTACACCAGCACCGGCAGCGTCCCCGGGATCAGTGGCGGCGTCGACCGCAACTACTGGAACGGCGACCGCTCCCGGCTGATCGCGCTGGCGAACAACACCTGATCGCCCCCGGACACGGCTCGGCGGCAGCGGGACCGGTCATCACCGTACGGTCGATGGCTGGTCCGGCTGCCGCCGTCGTAGGTCGTGGACCACGTCGGGTCAGGCACTCTTCCGGCTGGTCAACGGCATGGTCACGGCATCCGTGGCGGTGGGCATCGCGGTCCGTCGGCTCAGCCGCCAGGCGGCGACCCCGGCGGCGGCGACCGTCACGACGGCGATCGACACGACCAGCACGGCCACGCCGGCGCTGAGCAGCAGCAGGACGACGTCGCCGAGGGCGACGAGCATCCACAGTGCCAGTCTCGGCCGGGCGTCCCTGCGTCGGTAACTCATCTCGCTACCTCCTTCCGTCGTCCCGGGTCAGATACCCCGGATGACGGAAAGTCATGCGAAACGATTTCACCCCCGGCGGGAATCCCCCGGGGTCAGTTCTTCCGGTCCGGGACGAACCGGCTGGTGATCAGGGCGAAGTTGGCCAGGTTGGCGTTCCAGTCCTTCGCCGCCACCTCCCAGCGGATCGCGTACCCCCGGTTGGTGGCGGTGACGAACCCCCGGTTGCGGACGTGGATACGGGTGTTGTCCCGGGTCTCCAACCAGTCCCAGTCGGCGCAGGTGCGGTAGCCGCCGCACGCCTTGATGTCGATGTACTCGTAGTTGTTGACGATGTTGCGGCGGTTCGGTTCCTGGCCCTTCCAGTCGACGACCGCGTCCTTCTTCGGACTGGACGTCCACTGGATGAGCAGTTCCCGAACCCCGTTCGGCTCGGTGATGACCACCGCGTCGGAACGGACGCTGCGCCGCCAACCCTTCGGCACCGGGACTTTGAACGTCGGCCCCTGGTACATCTCCCAACCCTCAGGCAACGCGTTCGGGTCGGTGGAAGGGGTGGGCGACGGCGTCGGGCTGGGCGCGGCGCTCGTCGGGGGCGGGGGTGCCGGAGCCGACGTGGGGGCGGCGGAGGACGCGGCGGCGCTCGTCGGGTCGGTGGCCTGCGGCGTGCCGTTCCCCGGGTCGTCGGAGCGGGTGAGCAGCGGGACGGCCAGCGCCAGGCCCACCAGCAGCACCGCGACCAGCGCGCCGATCAACAGGTTACGGCGCTTGTGGTCCGGCGGCGTCCCGTCGTACACCGGGACGGAGGCGACCCCGGCGGACCCGGCGGGCGGGCTTACCGGCGCGTCCAGCACGGCGGTGGGGTTGGCCGGCGCGGGCTGGTCGGCCCGGACCGGGGTGTCGATCTTGCTGGTCGGTGCGGCGTCCGCGTCGGCCGGTGCGACAGCCTCGCCGCTCGACGCAGCGTCCTCGCCGGTCGCAGGAGCATCGGCCGAATCTCCCGGGCCGGTCGACGCGGCGTCGGCTCCGGTCGGCGGGGTGACCTTCGTGGTGGGCCCGGCGTCCACCCCGGCCGGCACCGTCGCGGTGGCGTCCGTACCCACTGTCGACGCCCCGGTGACGACCGTCGGCTCCGCCGCGCCACCCGTCGTGGTGGCGCTGTCCGCCGCCGCCTTGGCGGCTGCCGCCTTCGCGGCGGCGGTGCCGGTGGCGGCTCCCGCAGCGGCGGCCAGGGACGACGAGGTCTTCGCACCGGTCCCGCCCTGCGCCGGTCGGGGCGCCGGCACCACCGGGGTACGCGGCTCACGCGGACCGTTCGGCCCCGGTCGGCGTACCCCGTCGAGCAGGGAGATGCCCCGGGCCCGCTTGCCGGCGGCGCGGCGCAGCATGCGCTCGGCGACCTCGGCGGTGATCCGCTCGGTCGGGTCCTTACGGAGCAGGCCGGTCAGCACCGGCTTCAACGGGCCGGCGTTCTTGGCCGGCGGCAGCGGCTCCGTGGCCAGCGCGGCCAGGGTGCCGATCGCCGACGGCCGGGCGTACGGCGACTTGCCCTCCACCGCCGCGTAGAGCGTCGCCCCCAACGACCAGAGGTCCGCCTCCGGCCCGGCGGTGCCGTCCCGGGCCCGCTCCGGCGCGATGTACGCCGGCGAGCCGAGCACCATGCCGGTACGGGTGACGTTCGGGTCGCCGGGGATGGTGGCCAGTCCGAAATCGGTCAGCACCACCCGGCCGTCGGTGCCGAGCAGCACGTTGCCCGGCTTGACGTCCCGGTGCATCACCCCGGCCTTGTGGGCGGACTTCAGCGCGCCCAGCACGCCCAGGCCGATCTCCACCGCGCGGGCCGGCGACACCGGACCGTCCTCGGCGAGGGTGTCCTGCAACGACTTCGACGCCACGTACTCCATGACGATCCACGGGTCGCCGTCGGTGCGCAGCACGTCGAAGATGCGGACCACGTTGACGTGGTTGAGCCGGGCGATCGCCCGCGCCTCACGCAACGACCGCTCCCGCATCTCGCGGCGCTCGTCGTCGGTCAGGCTCGGCGGCGGGACGAGTTCCTTGATGGCGACGTCCCGGTGCAGCACCTCGTCGCGGGCCTTCCAGACCCGGCCCATGCCGCCCTGACCGAGCGGCGAGAGCAGCCGGTACCGGTCAGCGACGAGTTGGGAAGGCACGTCAGACATCGGTGAGACGGTACCCGGCCCCACCAACGCGTACACCGCCGGCACGCCACTGTGCGACGTGGGTCTAGTTGTCGACGCGTACCCTGGCGTCATGTCTGCCGAAGAGCCGCTGTTCCGGGTCGTCAGGGGAGTCCCGACCGCCGAGGAACTGGCCGCGCTGGTGGGCGCGATCGCGCTCCGTTCCCGGCCGGCCGGTCCGCCCCCGCCGGCGGCGAGGTCCGCGTGGGCGCGCAGCGCCCGTCCGGCCGGCGCGGCCCCCGCGCCCGGTCACGGTGCCTGGCGCGCCTCCGGCCTGCCCCGCTGACGCTCTCCCCCGCTGCGCGGCCCGGGTACGCGCAGCCGCCCCACTGCGCGGGGCGGGGCTGCCGAGACCGACACCTTGCCACTAATCTCACTCTGGGAGATGGCGTCGTGACGGTCGGGAGGGCCAGTGATCCCAGAGGAGGGCCGCCCAGCTTCCGGGGTGGGTGACTACGGCGGCATCGAGGCCGACATCCGACAGATGAGGGAGTTCGCCGACCGGCTCCAGAACGAGGTCGACCGGAACTACACGCCGCACCTGCGGTACATCGCCGACGACATGACCGCCGCCGTGCCCAACCCGTGCGACGCCTTCATCGAGCTGGTGCACTTCCTCCAGGCGCACTGGGAGACCCAGCAGGCCACCTCCGACCTGGTGCACGGGCTCGCCGGCAACACCGGCCGGCTGGCCGCCGCAGCGCACCGGATCGCCACCGACTACCAGGGCTCCGACGCGTTCGCCGACGCCCGGGTGGCCGACGTCGAACGCGCCCTGCACAACCCGCGGATCGCCGCGTCCGCCCCGCTCACCGACCGTTCCTCGTGGACGGCCCCCGAACCCAACAGCCCCGAGAATCCGGGCCCGGTGGTGCTGCCGTGATCGAACGGGGCAGCGGCCGGACGTCCGGCCTCACCGACTGGCAACTGATGGACGTGCTCAGCATGTGGGCGTGTCTCCAGGACCAGGAGACGCCGGGACACTGGAAGCACGTCGCCGGCTGGCGCAAGGTCTGTGAACTCGCCCAGAACCACCTGCGGCAACTCCGGCAGTACCGCGCCGGCCTCGCCGAGGCCTGGCCACCGGCCACGAACGCCGCCGCCAGGACGTACCTCGGGGAACTCGACGAGCTGATCGGCAGGGTGCAGCGCACCCACGACACGGCGGCCGCCAACCACGACGCCCTCGCCGCCGTCGCCCGCGCCATCGACAGCACCAGGCCCGAACTCAAGCGGATACGCGACGACTACGCCGAAAAGCTCGCCCGCAAGCGCGGGTACGAAGCGACGTTGGCCGACCCCCGGGCGGCGGCGGGCAGTCGGGTGGTGGACCCGCCGGTGACCGACGCGGACCTCGAACGGCTCAACGTGCAGGCACGGGGATTGATGTTCGGGCTCAGCGGCGAACTCCAACAGGCCCAAGCCATGCTCCAAAAACCCCCACCTAGACCAAAACCAATCCCAGGGGTAGATCAGAGCAATCCTGACATATATGGATCTTATCCGGAACCTGCCATTCCACCGATTTTGCCAGTGCCCATTGCCCGCCAGGAGGGTCGGCTAGAAAAGACCAAAGCGGGCGTGCACGCGCGAATGGCATCGACCACAGGAATCCATCACACGGGCCCCATTCTGGGGAACGCAGGCACCGGAACTACCTTTCCCCCCTCGGCCGCACAAGGAACGCCCGGCACTACCCCACAAAATACCCCCGGGTCCCCCTTTCCGCCTCCCCCACCTTCCTTCCTAAGCAGCACCCCCCGAAGAGACGGCCACTCAAATCCATCATGGCACTCCAGCAGCACCCCCGCTCGTATGGAATTTGGCAGCCCTCACGGAGCCTCGCCACCCAATCCTCCTCACCCAAGACCTCCTGGAGGAATAATTGGAGGAGCGCCTGGAATTGGATCCGGGCAGCCAAGTGGCACAAACTCACCGCGTCGCATTAATCCCGTCGGCGGAGTGATCGGCGGCGGTGGGGCCGGGACGGGACCTACAGGCGCAGCGGGATCAAGGCCTCGCGGTGGACGCATCAATCACCTCAGCAACATGCATATTCCTCCAGTCGCTGGGCTTCAACCCCCTTCACCTAGGCACACGAGTCACGACAGCCCTTCCGACGACAGACAAGAACGTCGCTGGGACCCAGACCATCCATGGGAGATAGATGAAGGCGTGCCTCCCGTTGTCAACCCTCCCAAAGAGCAAGGCCCCATTGATCCCGGACCAGCCATCGGGTTCGAGCGGTGACAGCAAAAATCACCTATTCAATCTTCGCTGCAATTACGCTAATAGCGACACTCTCGCCGACGAGCACGCTTGAAATCGTAAACCAAGACAACTATCCCACCGCCAGGAAAATCCGCGAAGATCAGTGGCATCTTCGATACTTGGAAGTGGGCAAAGCGCATATGATTAGCCAGGGCTCAGGGGTCTTGATAGCAGTTCCAGACACAGGAGTTGACAAGCACCCCGACCTGCAGAATAATCTCCTCAAAGGAGTCGACCTTACAGTCGGCGGCGACAGCGGCGGCCTTCGCGACATCGACAGCCACGGCACCGGAATGGCGGGATTAATCGCAGCACACGGTCAAAAAACCGGGGGCGCACTGGGAATCGCCCCAAGATCGAATATATTACCAATCAGGATCAAGCCCAAAAACGATCTAGGCAGCACTGAAAAATTAGCCATTGGGATCGACTATGCCATATCAATGAAGGCGCAGGTAATCAGCATCTCAATGGCGGGAGAGCCTGATACTCGACTGCAAAAATCGATCAGCAGTGCCATTGATGCCGACATTGTTGTTGTAGCCGGGGCGGGAAATCAACCAAATCTACACAATGTCGGGTATCCAGCGGCATACCCGGGCGTCGTAGCGGTCGGAGGAGTAGGTCGCAATGGCGAGTTTGCACCGATTTCTGTGAGTGGGCCGGAGATTGATGTCGTCGCTCCGGCGGTGGACATTTACAGCACCAGCATCAACGGCAGGTACCGCAAGGGCACCGGGACGTCCGATGCCACCGCCATTGTGGCCGGGGCTGCGGCGTTGGTCCGGTCGAAGTATCCCTATCTCCCCGCCGCCGAGGTCGTCCACCGGCTCACCGCGACCGCTGTCGACAAGGGGCCGCCCGGCCGGGACGACGAGTACGGCTACGGCGTCATCGATCTGGTGGCCGCGCTCACCGCCGACGTACCCCCGCTGGGTTTCGAGGGTGCGACGGTGACCCCGCCGGGCGGCGCGACGAGTGCCGCCGCGCAGCCTGCCGGCGGTGACGGCGACGGCGGTGCCACCGTGCGGGGGTGGGTCACGCTGGGGGTGATCGCGGCGACCGGCGGTGGATTCCTGGTGTGGCGTCGGCGTCGACGTGCCGGCGACCCGCCGCCGAGAATCAGCCGGTAGCGTCGGCCCCGTGTCGAACTCCCTGCCGCTCCGTCTCGTGCTCGCCTCACAGAGCCCTGCCCGCCGCAAGTTGCTCCAGGCTGCCGGGATCGAACCCGACGTGCTGGTCAGTGGCGTCGACGAATCCCTGGTGGTCGCGGAACGGGCCGAGGATCTGTGTCTGGAGTTGGCCCGACGCAAGGCGCAGGCCGTCGCCGACCGGCTGCGTTCCACTCCGGACGCGCGGACGCTCGTGTTGGGTTGTGACTCGGTGCTCGCGTTCGACGGTGAGATCCTCGGCAAGCCGGCGGACGCGGCTGACGCGACCCGCCGGTGGGAGCGGATGCGTGGACGCAGTGGGGTGCTGCACACCGGCCACCATTTGGTCGAGGTGGGGAACGAATCGCAGGTCGGGGCGGTGGCCTCGACGGTCGTGCACTTCGCCGACGTCACCGATGCGGAGATCGCGGCGTACGTGGCCACGGGCGAGCCGTTGGCGGTGGCCGGCGCGTTCACCATCGACGGGTTGGGTGGGGCGTTCCTGACCGGGATCGAGGGTGATGCGGGCACGGTGGTCGGTTTGTCGTTGCCGCTGCTCCGTCGACTCCTGCACGATCTGGGGCTGAGCATCACGGACCTGTGGACGAAGGTCGCGCCGGGCGCCCAGGAGGTCGAGCCGCTCGGCTAACGTCCGGTCATGACCACGAAGCCGTTGCCGCTGACGCCGGAACTACAGGCCTACATCGTCGCCCATGGTTCCCCGCCGGACGACATCATCCGTGACCTGGCAGAGGAGACGCGGGCGGTGCTGCCGGCGCACGCCGAGATGCAGGTGGCGCCGGAGCAGGCGGCGTTCCTTACCTTCCTGACCCGGTTGCTGGGCGTCCGGCAGGCCGTCGAGGTGGGCACGTTCACCGGGCTGTCGTCGTTGGCGATCGCCCGGGGGCTGCCCGAGGACGGCCGGTTGACCTGCTTCGACATCTCGGAGGAGTTCACCGGCATCGCGCGGTCGTACTGGCAGCGGGCGGGGGTGGCCGACAAGATCGAGCTGCGGATCGGCCCGGCTGCCGAGACGCTGCGGGAGTTGCCGCACGAGCGTCACCTGGACTTCGCCTTCATCGACGCCGACAAGGTCGGCTATCCGGTCTACTGGGCGGAGCTGGTGCCCCGGATGCGGGCCGGCGGGGTGATCGCGGTCGACAACACGCTGCGCGCCGGCCGGGTGCTCGCCCCGCGCGACGAGGCCGACCGGGCGATCGCCGCCTTCAACGACGAGGTGCTTGCCGACGTACGCGTCGACGCGGTGCTGCTGCCCCTCGCCGACGGCGTCACCCTCGCCCGGGTGCGTTGATCGGCCGGTCGGGGGAGCCCGGCACGATCGACTCCCCTGGGCCGATGTTGCGGTGTCCACCTCGCACCGATACCGCTACATCGACGACATAAAGTCGATCACCTCCCCGGGGCGGGGCGCCGGTCCGACGCGACGGGCGCGTGACCGGGCCCCGCCCGGGGTGGGATCGTCAGCGGACGCTGCGGGCGAACTGGCGGGCCGCCCAGAAGACGCCGGCGGCGGCGAGCACCGCGATGATGGCCAGCCCCTGCCACACCTTGTCGTTGGCGAGGTCACCGGCGAACAGCGCCCGGGTGCCGTCGACCGCCCAGGAGAACGGGTTCCACTCGGCGACCCCCTGCAGCCAGCCGGGGGCGAAGGTGAGCGGCAGCAGGATGCCGGAGAGCAGCAGCACCGGCTGGGCCACGGTGTTCATCAACGGGGCGAGCGCGTCCTCGCTCTTGACCTTGAGCGCGACGCCGTACGAGACGGCCGAGGTCATCAGCGCGATCAGGGCCAGCATCAGGTATGCCAGCAGCAGGTCCCCGATGAAGACCCGCAGGTCGAACAGGAGCGCCAGCAGGGTGATGATGACCGCCTGCACGATCAGCGAGACGACGTCGCGCAGGGAGCGGCCGAGCAGCAGGGCGAGCCGGCTGATCGGGGTGACCCGGGACCGCTCGATGACCCCGGCGCGCAGCTCGGCGATCAGGCCGAAGCCCTGGAACAGCCCGCCGAAGATGGCGAGCAGCACCAGCAGGCCGGGTACGAAGATCTTGTACGCGGCGGCCTGGGTGGGCGCGTTCAGTGCCGGCTTGAGCAGCGGGGCGAAGAGCAGCAGGTACATCACCGGCTGGAAGACGCCGACGAAGACCCAGACCGGGTTGCGCAGCAGCAGTTGAAGTTGGCGTTGGAAGATCAGCCAGGTGTCGCGGGCGAATTTCATCCGTGGTCTCCGGTGTCTCAGGACTCGCGCAGCGAGCGGCCGGTCTTGGTGAGGAAGACGTCGTCGAGGCTGGGGCGGTGCAGCTCGATGGAGCTCATGACCAGCCCGGCGTGGTCGAGCCGGCGCAGGACCTGCGGGATGGCGGTGGCGCCCTCGTCGACGTAGAGGCGCAGCCCGCCCTCGTCGACGGTCTCCAGCTTGTTGAGGTATTCCTCGCTGTCGAGGAGTTGGGCGGCCTGCGGGGTGCTCGCCACGTCCAGGCCGACCAGCACCACGTCGCCGGAGATCTCCCGCTTCAGCTCGGCCGGGGTGCCCTCGGCGACCACCTCGCCGTGGTCCATGATCGCGATTCGGTCGCAGAGCGCGTCGGCCTCGTCGAGGTAGTGCGTGGTGATGAAGACGGTCATCCCCTCGGTACGCAGCCGACGGATCTCGTCCCACATGTGCGCGCGGCTCTGCGGGTCGAGGCCGGTGGTCGGCTCGTCGAGAAAGACGATCTTCGGCTCGTGGATGATGCCGAGGGCGATCTCCACCCGTCGCCGCTGGCCGCCCGAGTAGGTCTTGCACTTGCGGTCCGCGTACTCGGTGAGCTGGAAGGCTTCCAGGGCGCGGACCGCGCGGCGGTGCGCGTCGGCCTTGCCGATGCCGTACATCCGGGCGTGCAGGACGAGCTCCTCGCGGGCGGTGCTCTCGTCCCAGGTGCTGCCGCCCTGGGCGACGTAGCCGATCCGGCGGCGTACCTCGGCCGGGTCCTTGCGCAGGTCGGCGCCGGCGATGGTGGCCTCACCGCCGTCCGGCTCGATCAGCGTGGCGAGCATCCGCAGGGTGGTGGTCTTGCCGGCGCCGTTGGGGCCGAGGAAGCCGAAGATCTCTCCCGCCGGGACCTGGAGGTTCACCCCCCGGACGGCGTCGACCGTTTTCGTCTCCCGACCCTGCCGGGAGCGGAACGACTTCCGCAGCCCTCTGGTCTCGATCATCTTTACTCCTGGTCGTCCGGGCCGGGTGGTGCCGGCCGTCGTCTGCCCCCGTGACGCCATGCGGCGCGCTCCCGCCAACGGGCCGGAAAGCAGGCTAACGCGATATAGCTTTTCTAGTCAACGTTGATTATTGCTTTTCTCGCCGAGCGGAGGAGCGCCGTCGGTCGCGCCGCGCGGTGGAGCGCCGTCGGTCCAGCCGGGCCAGACCTCCGTCCCCGTCAGCCCAGCAGGCAGGTACGACACCCCCGAGTCGATCCGCTCGGCGATCCGCCCGCACCACGCCATCTCCGCCTCGGCCCGGGCCAACCACAGCTCGAACATCCAGGTCACGTGCACCGGTCTGCTGTTGCGCACCCAGTCGGAGTCCAACGAGGCACGCATCGACTCGACACCGGCACGCAGCAGATTCGCCCGGTTGCGCAGCGCCGCCGCCGCCTCCTCGCGGGGCATCGCCGGCAGGAACGAGAAGGCCGACGCGAACGGGTCCGGCACCTCGTGCAACTGCCACCACTGCGCCCGCAGCAACGTCTCGAACTCCTCGTCCCCCTTGGGCGTCACCTCGTACGTGGTGCGCGCCGGACGGGCACCGACCTGCTCGGTGGCGACCGTCCGCAACAGGTCCTCCTCGGTCAGCTTGCGCAACGCGTGGTAGATCGAGCCGGGCTGCACGTTCGCCCACTTGTCGGCACCCCAGCTCAACAGCTCGCGGCGCACGTCGTAGCCGTGCACGGGCTGCATCCACCGGACCAGCCCCAGGATCATCAACCGAGTCGCAGACACCACACAAGCGTAATAACCAAGTTTGACTAGTCGAGCACCCCACAGTGCGACATCCCACACTGAGTGATCGTTAGGGGGCCTCCGGGCTGCCGATACACTCCCGAGGCAACGACCCCGGGAGGAGCACCAGGTGCGCAAGGTACTCATCGCGAACCGTGGCGAGATCGCCGTCCGTGTCATCCGGGCCTGTCGCGACGCCGGCCTGGGCAGCGTCGCCGTCTACGCCGACTCCGACCGGGACGCCCTGCACGCCACCCTCGCCGACGAGGCGTACGCCCTCGGTGGTGACACCGCCGCCGACAGCTACCTGCGCATCGACAAGCTGATCGAGGTGGCCCGGCGGGCCGGCGCGGACGCCGTACACCCGGGGTACGGCTTCCTCTCCGAGAACGCCGACTTCGCCCAGGCCGTGCTGGACGCGGGCCTGATCTGGATCGGACCGACCCCGCAGGCGATCCGCGACCTCGGTGACAAGGTCACCGCCCGGCACATCGCCCAGCGCGCCGGCGCGCCCCTGGTCCCCGGCACCGCCGATCCGGTCGCCGACGCCGACGAGGTGACCGTCTTCGCCGTCGAACACGGCCTGCCGGTCGCCATCAAGGCCGCCTTCGGCGGGGGCGGGCGGGGCCTCAAGGTGGCCCGCACCCTGGAGGAGATCCCGCACCTGTTCGAGTCGGCCACCCGGGAGGCGGTCGCCGCGTTCGGTCGCGGCGAGTGCTTCGTCGAGCGCTACCTCGACCAGCCCCGGCACGTCGAGGCGCAGGTCCTGGCCGACCGGCACGGCAACGTGGTCGTCGTCGGCACCCGGGACTGCTCCCTGCAACGACGGCACCAGAAGCTGGTCGAGGAGGCCCCCGCGCCGTTCCTCACCGACGCGCAGCGCCGCCAGATCCACGACAGCGCCAAGGCGATCTGCCGGGAGGCCGGCTACCACGGCGCGGGCACGGTGGAGTACCTGGTCGGCGCGGACGGCACCATCTCCTTCCTGGAGGTCAACACCCGGCTCCAGGTGGAGCACCCGGTCACCGAGGAGACCGCCGGCGTCGACCTGGTCCGCGAACAGTTCCGGATCGCCGACGGCGAGAAGCTGCGGCTCACCGCGGACCCGACCCCGCGCGGGCACGCCATCGAGTTCCGGATCAACGGCGAGGACCCGGGCCGCAACTTCCTGCCCGCCCCCGGCACCATCACCGCGCTGCGCCTGCCCACCGGTCCCGGCGTCCGGGTCGACACCGGGGTGGGTGCGGGCGACGTGATCGGCGGCAACTTCGACTCGCTGCTGGCCAAGGTGATCGTCACCGGCGAGACCCGCGCCGAGGCGATCGAACGGGCCCGCCGGGTGCTCGACGAGATGGTCGTCGAGGGGATGGCCACCGCGCTGCCGTTCCACCGCCTCGTCGTCCGTGACCCGGCGTTCACCAGCGAGCCGTTCACCGTGCACACCCGGTGGATCGAGACCGAGTTCGACAACACCATCCCGGCGTTCACCCCGACCGCCGGCCCCGCCGAGGCGGCGGCGGCACGCGAGACCGTCGTGGTCGAGGTGGGTGGCAAGCGGCTGGAGGTCACCCTCCCCGCCGGCCTCACCGGGGGTACGACCACCGCCGCCCCCGCCGCCCGCAGGCCGGCCCGCCGGGGTGGTGGCACCGGCACGGGTACGGCGGTCAGCGGCGACGCCCTCACCTCCCCCATGCAGGGCACCATCGTCAAGATCGCCGTCGCGGACGGGGACACCGTCGCCGAGGGGGACCTGGTCGTCGTCCTGGAGGCGATGAAGATGGAACAGCCGTTGCACGCGCACAAGGCGGGCACGGTCGCCGGGCTCGCCGCCGAGGTCGGTGCGGTGCTCAGCGCCGGCGCGGCGATCTGCACCATCTCCTGAGCCGTACGACCCCCGCATGGGCAGGGTGGTGTGAGCCACCGACGGCGGCGGGACGGGCCGGAAGCGGGAATGATGGCGGGGTGAGGTTCCTTCATGGCGCGGTGCCCGCGCACGACCTGACCTACAACGACGTCTTCATGGCCCCGGCCCGGTCCGAGGTCGGTTCGCGGCTCGACGTCGACCTGTCCACCGGTGACGGCACCGGCACCACCATCCCGCTGGTGGTGGCGAACATGACGGCGGTGGCCGGCCGGCGGATGGCCGAGACGGTGGCCCGGCGCGGCGCGATCGCGGTCATCCCGCAGGACATCCCGATCGAGGTGGTCGCCACCGTGGTCGAGTGGGTCAAGCAGCGGCACCTGGTGCACGACACCCCGATCACGCTCGGCCCGACCGACACCGTCGGCGACGCCATCCACCTGCTGCCCAAGAAGTCGCACGGCGCGGTGGTGGTGGTCGACGAGGCCGGCCGGCCGGTGGGGGTGGTCACCGAGGCGGACACCCACGAGGTGGACCGGTTCGCCCAACTCCAGCACGTGATGTCGACCGAGCTGCACACGGTGCCGGCCGACGCGGACCCGCGTACCGGATTCGAGCGGCTCAACGCGGGACGGCGGCGACTGGCCCCGGTGGTCGACGACGACGGCCGCCTGGTCGGGGTGCTCACCCGGCAGGGTGCGCTACGCGCCACCCTCTACAAGCCGGCCGTCGACGACCGGGGGCGGCTGCGGATCGCGGCGGCGGTCGGCATCAACGGTGACGTCACCGGCAAGGCCGAGGCGCTGCTCGCGGCGGGGGTCGACACCCTGGTGGTGGACACCGCGCACGGGCACCAGGAACGGATGATGTCCGCGTTGCGGGCGGTCCGCAAGCTCGACCCCCCGGTCCCGGTGGCGGCCGGCAACGTGGTCACCGCCGAGGGGGTACGCGACCTGGTCGAGGCGGGCGCGGACATCATCAAGGTCGGGGTGGGGCCGGGCGCGATGTGCACCACCCGGATGATGACCGGGGTCGGCCGGCCCCAGTTCTCCGCCGTGCTGGACTGCGCGGCGGCGGCCCGCGCCCTGGGCCGGCACGTCTGGGCCGACGGCGGGGTACGCCACCCCCGGGACGTGGCGCTGGCGCTGGCCGCCGGGGCCTCCAACGTGATGGTGGGCTCCTGGTTCGCCGGCACCTACGAGTCGCCGGGTGACCTCTACACCGAGCCGGACGGCCGACGCTACAAGGAGAGCTTCGGGATGGCCTCGTCCCGTGCGGTCAGCGCCCGGACCGCCGAGGACAGCGCCTTCGACCGGGCCCGCAAGGCGATCTTCGAGGAGGGCATCTCCACCGCCCGGATGTACCTGGACCCGGCCCGCCCCGGCGTCGAGGACCTGATCGACGAGATCGTCTCCGGGGTACGCAGCGCCTGCACCTACGCCGGCGCCCGCACCCTGGACGAGTTCCACGAGCGCGCCCTGGTCGGCGTCCAGAGTCACGCCGGCTACACCGAAGGCATGCCCCTCCCCACCAGCTGGTAACTCCCCCTGCCCCCTCTCCTGCCCCCTGTCTGGCCCCCGTCCCGGTCTCTGCCTCGCCCCGGTCTGACCCTGGTGATCAAGAGGTTTGCGTCACCCACACCCCGCCGGTTGACTCATTCCTCTTGATCACCGCACCGGCCGCCCCGCCGGCCCCGGTGATCAAGAGGTCTGCGTCAACTCGGAGCGGTGATCTGACGCGAATCTCTTGATCACCGGGGCGAGGGAGGCGGGGCGTGGGGGGCGGGGCGTGAGGCGAGACGCGGGGCTCGGGAGGGGGTCAGGGTGGGGGGAAGAGGCGGCGGATGACGGTGCGGGCGGCGGTGCGGGGGTCGGCCTCGACGTCGGGGGGTAGTGCGCCGGAGAGCCACAGGGTGGCGAAGCCGTGCACGATCGACCAGGCGGCCAGCGCGTCCGTGCGCGCCTCGCCCGGCTCGGCCCGGTCCGGCGGCAGGGTCGCCACGCCGGTGTGCAGCGCCGCGCCGGACCGTTCCCGGGCGGCCCGGACCTCGGGGGCGTCGGCCCGGTAGAGGTCGGGTCGGAACATCACCTCGAAGTGCGCCCGGTGACGGACGGCGAAGTCCACGTACGCCACGCCCACGTCGAGCAGGTCGTCGCCGGCTGCGGTCAGGGCGGCGGCGAGCAGGTCGAACCCCTCGACGGCGAGAGCGGTGAGCAGTCCCGCCTTGTCGCCGAAGTGGTGGGTCGGGGCGGCGTGGGAGACGCCGGTGCGACGGGCGAGGTCGCGCAGGCTCAGGGCCGCCGGCCCGGCTTCCTCGATCGCCGTCACCGCCGCCTGGAGCAGGACGCGGCGCAGGTCGCCGTGGTGGTAGGGCCGGGTGACGGTCACGACACCAGGATAACTTTGCATTGACAAGAAGACCATCGGCGATCAAATCTTGTCAGTATAAAGATTTGCCACCGAGGAGGCATCCATGGTTCCGTTCATCGCCCTGCTCGTCGGGGCCGCCGTCGCGCGCCTGGCCGGACTGGCCGGCGTGGACGCGCTCGACGGCTGGCACCCCGCCCTCCGTTTCGGGCTGGCACTGCTGTTCGTCATGACCGGTTTCGCCCACTTCATGGCACCCCGTCGGGAGGATCTGATCGCCATGGTCCCGCCCCGACTGCCCCGACCCGCCATGCTGGTCACCGTCACCGGGGTGCTGGAACTGGCCGGCGCGGTCGGGTTGCTGATCCCGGCCACCGCCCGTCCGAGCGCCGCCGGGTTGGCACTGCTGATGGTCGCGATGTTCCCGGCGAACGTCTCGGCGGCCCGGCGACGCCTGACGCTGGCGGGCCGCCCGGTCACCCCGCTGGGCACACGTACGGCGATGCAGATCCTGTACGTCGGCACCGCTCTGACCATTCTGTTTGGCCCCTGACGGTTCGGGGGCTAACATACTCACCGTGCAGAGGGAACCACTCATCGTCTTCCCCGCCGTGCTCCATGACGTCCCGCTCGGGCGACTACTGTCGGTCGCCGGCCACCTCGTCGACCAGCACTGGGGGCGTTACCTGGCCGAACACCACGGCCTCACCCCGGCCGGGATGCGGGTGCTGTTCACCCTGAACCACCTCGACGACGCCACCCACCGGGACGTCGCCGACCGCTGCTTCGTCCGGCCCGCCACCCTCACCGGGATCGTCGACACCCTCGAACGGGACGGCTTCGTCGAGCGTCGCCGCGACGAGGCCGACCGGCGCAGCGTACGACTGGCGCTGACCGACAAGGGGCGGGAACACATCCGCTCCCTGGTCGACCGGATGCGCACCGACACCCCGCTCACCTCCGTCGACGCCGACCCGGCCCGACGCGAGGTGATCCGGGATTTCCTGATCGAGGTCATCACGACCATGTCCGACGGGGAGGACAAGAGGTTGTCAACACAGCACCAGGACACGACCGACCACCCGAGGCCCGGGAGCCATCCGTGCTGATCAGTCTGTTACGCCGCTACCTGCGGCCCTACCACCGGCCACTGGGCGCGGTGGTGCTGCTCCAGTTCGTCGGCACGATGGCCTCGCTCTACCTGCCGAGCCTCAACGCCGACATCATCGACCTGGGGGTGGCCCGGGGCGACACCGACTACATCATCCGTACCGGCGGTTGGATGCTGCTGGTCAGCCTGGTCCAGATCGCCTGCGCGGTGACGGCTGTCTACTTCGGCGCGCAAACCGCGATGGCCTTCGGCCGGGACGTCCGGGCGGCGATCTTCGGGCAGGTCAACCGGTTCTCCGCCCGCGAGGTGGCCCGCTTCGGCGCGCCCTCGCTGATCACCCGCAACACCAACGACGTGCAGCAGGTGCAGATGCTCGTGCTGATGAGCTGCACCATGCTGGTCGCCGCGCCGATCATGAGCGTCGGCGGGGTGGTGATGGCGCTGCGGGAGGACATCGGCCTGTCCTGGCTGATGCTGGTCAGCGTGCCGGTGCTCGCCGTCGCGCTCGGCCTGGTCATCCGCCAGATGGTGCCCGGTTTCCGGCTCATGCAGACCCGCATCGACACGGTCAACCGGGTGCTCCGCGAGCAGATCACCGGCATCCGGGTGGTCCGGGCGTTCGTCCGGGAGCCGTACGAGACGCAGCGGTTCGGGGTGGCCAACGCCGACCTGACCGCCACCGCCCTGCGGGTCGGCCGGCTGATGGCGCTGATCTTCCCGGTGGTGATGCTGGTGCTCAACGTCTCCAGCGTCGCCGTGCTGTGGTTCGGCGCCCAGCGGGTCGACTCCGGGCAGATCCAGATCGGCGCGCTGACCGCCTTCCTGGCGTACCTGATGCAGATCCTGATGGCCGTCATGATGGCCACCTTCATGCTGATGATGGTGCCGCGCGCGGCGGTCTGCGCCGAACGCGTCACCGAGGTGCTGGACACCGAGTCCACTGTGGTGCCACCGGCCGACCCGGTCACCCGGGTCGACGGGCACGGTGAGTTGGAGCTGCGCGGCGTGGCCTTCCAGTACCCGGGGGCCAGCGCGCCGGTGCTGCACGACATCTCGTTCCGGGCCACCCCGGGGCGGACCACCGCCGTGATCGGGTCGACAGGCGCCGGCAAGACCACCCTGCTGACCCTGATCCCCCGGCTGGTCGACCCGACCGCCGGCACCGTGCTGGTCGACGGGGTCGATGTCCGCGAGCTGGCCCCGGAGGAGCTGTGGCGGCGGATCGGCCTGGTGCCGCAGAAGCCGTACCTGTTCACCGGCACGGTGGCGAGCAACCTGCGCTACGGCAATCCCGACGCCACCGACGAGGACCTGTGGACGGCGTTGGAGATCGCCCAGGCCCGCGACTTCGTGGCCCAGATGCCCGGTGGCCTCGACGCGGCGATCGCGCAGGGCGGCACGAACGTCTCCGGCGGGCAGCGGCAACGCCTCGCCATCGCGCGGGCACTCGTCCGTAAGCCGGAGATCTACCTGTTCGACGACTCGTTCTCGGCTCTCGACCTGGGCACCGACGCCCGGTTGCGGGCCGCGCTGCGCCCGGTCACCGCCGACGCGGCAGTGGTGATCGTGGCCCAACGGGTCTCCACGATCATCGACGCCGACCAGATCATCGTGTTGGAGGACGGAGGCGTGGTCGGGATGGGCCGACACGACGAGCTGCTCGACACCTGCCCGACGTACGCCGAGATCGTGGCGTCGCAGCAGACTGCGGGGGTGCCGGCATGACCGCCGTACCCGAGCAGAAGAAGGCCCCGGAGGAGACCACGCCGAAGCGGCTGCCGGCGGCCGGCCGGCGCGGCGGCGGGCCGCCGTGGATGAGCGCCGGCATGCCGGCGGAGAAGTCGATGAACTTCGGGCCGTCGGCCCGCCGGCTGCTCGGCCGGCTGCGACCGCACCGGGTGACGCTGACCGGCATCATCGCCCTGGCGGTGACCAGCGTCGGGTTCAGCGTGATCGGGCCGAAGATCCTCGGCCACGCCACCGACATCATCTTCGCCGGGGTGATCGGCCGGCAGCTTCCCCCCGGCACCACCGTCGACCAGGCGGTGTCCGGGATGCGGGCCGCCGGCAACGACAACCTCGCCGACATGGTCGCCCGGATGGACGTGGTCCCCGGGGCGGGGATCGACTTCGACGCCCTCGGCCGGACGCTGCTGTTCGCCCTCGGCCTCTACGTGGCCGCCAGCCTGCTGATGTGGTGGCAGGGCTGGCTGCTCAACGGGGTGGTCCAGGCCACCGTGCTGCGGCTGCGCGCCGAGGTGGAGGAGAAACTCAACCGGCTGCCGCTGCCCTACTTCGACAGGCAGCCACGCGGCGAGCTGCTCAGCCGGGTCACCAACGACATCGACAACATCTCGCAGACCCTGTCGCAGACGCTGAGCCAACTGCTCACCTCGCTGCTGACCGTGGTCGGCGTGCTGGCGATGATGTTCTGGATCTCGCCGCTGCTGGCGCTGGTCGCGCTGGTCGCGGTGCCGCTGTCGGTGATCGTGACGCAGCAGATCGCCAAGCGGTCGCAGCAGAAGTTCATCGCCCAGTGGACCCACACCGGCGAGCTGAACGGCCAGATCGAGGAGGCGTTCACCGGCCACGAGCTGGTCAAGGTCTTCGGTCGCTCGCCGGAGGTGGAGGCCAGCTTCCACGCCAAGAACGAGGAGCTGTTCCGGGCCAGCTTCGGCGCCCAGTTCATCTCCGGGATCATCATGCCGGCGATGATGTTCGTCGGGAACCTCAGTTACGTGGCGATCGCCGTGGTCGGTGGGCTGCGGGTGGCGTCGGGGGCGATGAGCCTCGGCGACGTGCAGGCGTTCATCCAGTACTCGCGGCAGTTCACCCAGCCGCTGACCCAGGTCGCCTCGATGGCGAACCTGCTCCAGTCCGGGGTGGCCTCCGCCGAGCGGGTCTTCGCCGTGCTCGACGCCGACGAGCAGAGCCCCGACCCGGCCACCCCGGCCCGGGTCGTCGAACCGCACGGCCGGGTCGAGTTCGAGAACATCTCCTTCCGGTACGACCCGCAGACCCCGCTGATCGACGACCTGTCCCTGGTCGCCGAGCCCGGTCACACCGTGGCCATCGTCGGCCCGACCGGCGCCGGCAAGACCACCCTGGTCAACCTGGTGATGCGCTTCTACGAGCTGGACTCCGGGCGGATCACCCTCGACGGGGTGGACATCACCACGCTGCGCCGCGACGACCTGCGCGGCCGGATCGGCATGGTGCTCCAGGACACCTGGCTCTTCGGCGGCACCATCCGGGACAACATCGCCTACGGCCGGCCGGACGCCACCGAGGAGGAGATCCTCGCCGCCGCGCGGGCCACCTTCGTGGACCGGTTCGTCCGTAGCCTCCCCGACGGGTACGACACCGTCATCGACGAGGAGGGCAGCAACGTCAGCGCCGGTGAGAAACAGCTCATCACCATCGCGCGGGCGTTCCTGGCGGAGCCGTCGCTGCTGATCCTGGACGAGGCGACCAGCTCGGTGGACACCCGCACCGAGGTGCTGCTGCAACGGGCGATGGCGGCACTGCGGTCCGACCGGACCAGTTTCGTCATCGCGCACCGGCTGTCCACCATCCGCGACGCCCACCTGATCCTGATGATGGAGAACGGGCGGATCGTCGAGCAGGGCACCCACCAGCAACTGCTCGCCGCGCGGGGGGCGTACCACCGGCTCTACCAGGCGCAGTTCGCCGCAGCGGTGGTCGAGGACGAGGCCGCACCGGCAGCGGCGGCACCGGCACCGGCCCGGGGCTGAGTGACGGACCGGTGCGGGGGCCGGGGGGCGTCGTCCCCCGGCCCCCGCACCGTCAGCCGGCGGGGAGCAGTTGCGCCGAGCGGGCCGCCACCACCGCGTCGATCAGCCGCACCGCGTCCGCCGCAGGCATCGGGTCGAGGCTGCGGCCGTCGCGCAGCCGCAGGGCCACCGCGTCGTCGGCGGCCTCCCGGGCACCGACCACCCCGACGTACGGCACCCGGCGGCGGGCCGCGTCGCGGACCCGGGCACCCAGCGAGCCGCCCGCGTCCACCTCGACCCGCAGCCCGGCGTCGACCGCCTGCCGGGCCACCCGGTCCACCGCGTCGGCCTGCCCGGCGTCGACCGGCAGGAGCAGCAGCTGCACCGGGGCGTACCAGGGCGGGAAGGCGCCCTCGTGCGCCTCGATCAGGTAGGCGAACAGCCGCTCCATGCTCCCGACCAGGCTTCGGTGCACCAGCACCGGCCGTTGCCGGGCACCCGCCGCATCGGTGTACGACAGGTCGAACTTCTCCGGCTTGTCGAAGTCGATCTGCACGGTGGAGATGGTCGACTCCCGGCCGGCCGCGTCGACCACCTGGATGTCGATCTTCGGGCCGTAGAAGGCGGCCTCACCGGGCGACTCCACGTGGTCCACCCCGTCGAGGGCGGCCCGCAGCAGCTCCTCGGCGCGTGCCCAGGACGCGTCGTCGCCGACGTACCTCGCGCCCGGCCCGCGCAGCGACAACCGGAACCCGGCCGGGCGGACGCCGAGCGCCGCGTGCGCCTGGTGGATCAGCCGCAGGATCTCCCGCACCTCGTCGCCGACCTGCTCCAGGGTGCAGAAGTTGTGCGCGTCGTTGAGCGAGATCGCCCGCACCCGGGCCAGCCCGCCGAGCACCCCGGACCGTTCCGCCCGGTACATCCCGCCCAGCTCGCCGACGCGCAGCGGCAACTCCCGGTAGGAGCGGCCCCGGGCCCGGTAGACCAGCGCGTGGTGCGGGCAGAGCGCCGGCCGGAGCAGCAACTCGTCGTCGCCCATCCGCATCGGTGGGAACATCTCGTCGGCGAAGTGGCCGAGGTGCCCGGAGAGCGCGAACAACTCGCGCCTGCCCAGCGGCGGGGAGTACACGTGCTGGTAGCCGGCCCGGCGTTCCAGCTCGCGGACGTACTCCTCGACGGCGTGCCGGGCCGCCGCGCCGGCCGGCAGCCAGATCGGCAGCCCGGCGCCCGCCAGCGGGTCGGAGACGAACAGGTCCAGTTCGCGGCCGAGCCTACGGTGGTCGATCATGTCGCGCTCCTTGATCGGGTACGACCCGGAGGCGACCGTGCCCGCAACGCCACGAGGCCCCGGGCGGATCGCCCGGGGCCTCGTCGACGGAAGACGTCAGTGCGGCACGCCGGGATCTCCCGGCGTCGTGGTCACCACAGCACTGCGCATGCCGTCACCGTACGACCTGCGCGACGCCCGGCGCGACCGCATTTTCAGCGCTTCTCGCAGGCGACCTTGTCCTTGTCCCGGTCCAGGTGGGTGTTCTTGGCATAGACCGAGTCGGACACGGTGAAGTTCGTGACGGGCTTGGTGCTGCCCCGGACCTTGTCCTTCGCGCCCTTCCTGCCCACCCCGTGCTTGTACTTCTTGTTCAGCGCGGTGCAGTTCTTGTACCTCGTCGCCCCCGCCTCGGCCGGGCCGGTCACGACGACGAGGGTGCTGCCGAGCGCCAGGGTCACGACGAGCGCACCCCGCACCAGCGTGGAAAGCATCTGCGAGCCTCCGGAAGAATGTCGGTTGGGCCCGGGACGCTATCCGAGCGGCAGCCGTGGGCGGAGCCTGCTGTCCGCGTGCCGACAACCGCTGTGCCCGAACGGCGATCATCCCTCCGCCGAATTCGGCGCGGATGCGCCGCACCGGCAGTGACACGCGTACCCGTCGTGGTGGCGGTGCCGGAAAGGGGAGGGTCGCCGGCACGGGACCTGCCGGCGACCCTCGACGGCCCGCTCGTCAGGAACGGGGGACCTGACGGTGTGGGGACCGCGTACTCAACGGTACGCCGACGCCCTCCGCTTCGCCGACCCCCTCCCGACGGCCGCGCCGGGCGGCAGCCGCCGTGCGGCGGGCGGCACACCACCCTGGTGTGCGCAGCCACGCGGTCACCGACGGTGGCCGTGGCCAGCGCGACCGGCCCGGTCTCCGGTGCGGGAAACCTCGGCAAGCCCATAAGGATCGCTTATATTTGGCAGGTGTGGGACGTCAGGCTGCATCCCGAGGTGGAGGCGTGGTTCCTCGACCTGTGCCGCGTCGATCCGGCCAGCGCGGATCTGGTGGGTGAGGCCATCGACCTGCTCGCCGAGCACGGCCCGGCGCTGGGACGTCCACTGGTGGACCGGCTCAAGGGCAGCTCGTTCCATCACATGAAAGAGCTGCGACCAGGGTCGAGTGGCACCACGGAGATCAGGATGATCTTCGCCTTCGATCCGCTACGTGAGGCGGTCTTCCTGGTCGCCGGCGACAAGTCGGGTCAGTGGCAGAGCTGGTACCGGAAGGCCGTGCCGCTCGCCGACATAAGGTTCGAGGAACACCTGATCGCACTTAAGGAAGCGCAACGATGAGCAACGGTTCCGATTGGCGTGAGGTCAGGGCCAAGGCGCGTGAGATCGACCCATCCTGGGACGACCCCGAGCGGGTCACCCGTCGTGGTCGGTTCCGGGAAAGGATGCTCGCCTCCGTCAGCGGCGCGCAACTGGCCGACATCCGCCGGCAGCTCGGCATGACCCAACAACAGCTCGCCGAGGCCGCCGGCCTGTCCCAGGCCCGAATCAGCCAGATCGAGAACGGCGAGCACACCAGCCTGGAATCGCTCCGCGCCTATGTCACCGGCCTCGGCGGCCAGGTGGACGTGGTCGCCCGCATCGGAAACATCCGGCTCAACGTGGCCTGACCACACGCCGTCCCGGCCCGGGTCGGATATCGGCCGGAGCACGACCGACGCCCGACCCGGGTCAGGGGGTCATTCGAGTTCATGGAGCATGAGCTGACGGGCGGCCTCGGTGATCGAACCGGACAGGCTCGGGTAGATCGTGATGGTCTGGGCCAGCTCGTTGACGGTGAGGTTGTTCTCGATCGCCATGGTGATCGGCAGGATCAGCTCACTGGCCTTGGGAGCCACCACCACGCCGCCGACCACCTGGCCGGTGGACGGGCGGCAGAACAGCTTGACGAAGCCGTCCGCCAGGTCGTCCATCTTCGCGCGGGCGTTACCGGTCAGCGGCAACATCACCTGGCGGGCCAGGGTCCGGCCGGCGTCCGCCTCGTCCTGGGAGACGCCGACGGTGGCCAGTTCCGGGTCGGTGAAGACGTTCGCGGCGACGGTACGCAGCCGCAACGGCCGGACCGCCTCACCGAGGGCGTGCCACATCGCGATCCGACCCTGCATCGCGGCGACGCTGGCCAGCGGCAGGACCCCGGTGCAGTCGCCGGCGGCGTAGATGCCGGGGACGTTGGTACGCGACACCCGGTCGACGGTGACGTAGCCGCCCTTGGCCAGCTCGACGCCGTACTCGGCGAGGCCGAGGTCGGCGGTGTTCGGGATCGAGCCGACGGCGATCAGGGCGTGCGAACCGGTCACCACCCGGCCGTCGGAGAGGACCACCTCGACGCCGTCGCCGACGCGTCGGACCGCGTCCGCCCGGGAGTTGTTGAGGATGGTCATGCCCCGGCTGCGGAAGACGTGCTCGATGGCCATCGCCGCGTCGGCGTCCTCGTGCGGCATCACCCGGTCCCGGCTGGACACCAGGGTCACCTCGACCCCCATCGCCAGGTAGGCGCTGGCGAACTCGGCCCCGGTGACGCCGGAACCCACCACGATCAGGTGGGCGGGCAGCTCGGGCAGGTCGTACACCTGCCGCCAGGTGAGGATGCGCTCCCCGTCGGGCAGCGCGGTGGGGAGCTGACGCGGGGTGGCGCCGGTGGCGACCAGCACGGTGGAGGCGTCGATCGCGTACTCCGCGCCGCCGTCGGCGGGGGTGACGACGACCCGGTGGGTGTGACCGAGAGTGTCCTCACCCATCCGGGCGGTGCCCGCGACGAAGGTCACGCCCGCCTTGATCAGCTTGGCGTGGATGTCGGCGGACTGGGCCAGGGCGAGCCGCTTCACCCGCGCGTGCACGGCCGGCGCGTCGACCGTGACCGCCTCCAGGCCGTCGGAGTGGATGCCGAACTCGTCGGTGTCCCGGTAGCCGGTCACCACCTCCGAGCTGGCGATGAAGGTCTTCGAGGGGACGCAGTCGGAGAGCACGCACGCCCCTCCCGCGCCCTCGGCCTCCACCACGGTGACGTCGGCGTCCAGCTGGGCGGCGACCAGGGCCGCCTCGTAGCCGGCCGGCCCCCCGCCGATGATCACGATGTGGCTCACAGCCCTCGCCCTTCCTCGGTGCTCACAGTGACTTTCTTCTCCCGAACCCGTCCGACACGCACTGTCGTATTCTCCCCCACCCGTTCGCCGGGCTATCGTCATCGCCGTGCGTCACTACGCGGCCTACGGCTCAAACCTGGACCCCGCCCGGATGCGGGCCTACTGCCCGCATTCGCCCATGGTGGGCGTCGGCTGGCTGGAGGGGTGGCGGCTGACCTTCGCCGGTGAGGACGTGATCGGCTGGGAGGGTTCCGTCAGCACCGTGGTCGAGTCCCCGGGTGACCGGGTCTTCGTGGCGCTGTACGACATCGACCCGTACGACGCCGCCCAGCTCGACGAGCTGGAGGGCGTCACCGCCGGCACGTACCGCAAACTCACCGTGCGGGTCTCGACGCTGGACGGGGACGTGACCGCCTGGGTGTACGTCTTCGACGGCTACGAGGGCGGCCTGCCGACCGCCTGGTACCTGTCGGAGATCGCCAACGCCGCCGAGAAGGCGGGCGCGCCCGACGACTACGTCTCCGAGCTGCGGTCCCGCCCCACCGGCACCGCCTCGGCGTAACGCGTATCGCACCCGTCCAGTGTGCTCCCGGCGGCGGGGCCACCCGACGGCGACCCCGCCGGGCGTCACCCGGCCCACACCGGGCCGGTCCACGGCAGCCGGCCCGCACCACAGCCGGCACGCACCCGGGCCGGACCGCTCAGGCGGCGGGCACGCTGCGCTCGTACAGGTCGATCCAACGGGTCTCGTGCAGCCCGACCGACCGGTAGAGGGTGACCGGGGTGGTCGGGTTGGCCAGGTCGAAGCCGAGCCCGGCGTGTCCCCGGCCCTTGGCCGCGTAGACCGCGAACGCCCGCCGCAGCAGCGCCGCACCCACCCCGCGCCGCCGGTACGCGGGCAGCACCGACAGTGTGCGTACCCAGCCCGAATCCTGCTCCAGCGCCTGGTCCGACGAGTTGAGCGCGCCGGCCGGCGCGCCGTCGACCTCGGCGATGAACCACTCGTCCCAGACCCGCCCACCGTCGGTGAGCCGGTCCCGCCAGCCCTCGAACCCGGCCGGCTCGTAGTCCGGGGTGTCCCGGAAGGCGGTGTCGTGGATGTGGTGGAACAGCCGCAGGTCGGCCTCGTCACCGGCCCGCACCGGCCGGACGGTCACCCCGGGCGGGGGCGGCGGCTCGGCGGGCAGGTCGGCCAGCGACCGGCTCATCCGCACGTACCGTTTGGCCCGGGTGAACCCGGCGGCGGTCAGCTCGCCGGCCCAGCGGGTCTCCGGCGCGCAGACGGCGGCGCGGACGGTCAGCGCGGGCCGGCCCCGCTCGGTGGCGCGTTCGGCGACGCGGTGCAGCATCCGGTCGAGCAGCACGGCCCGCAGCGCCGTCGCCCGCTCCGGGTCGACGAAGACGTCGAGTTGTTCGCGGCCCACCCCGGTCGGGTTGTCGACCACGCTCCAGCCGACCACCCGATGATCAGGATCGGTCAGCACCCACGAGTCGTGCTGCGGGTCGAAGAACGGCGCGGTCAGCGCGGCCCGGACGTCGTCGGCGTCGAAGTCGGGGTAACCGATGGCGAACGTGTCGGCGGCGTGCACCACGGCGAGCAGCGCGGGCACGTCGTCCAGGGTGGGGCGGCGGGCGGTCCAACCGGCGGGAAGTGTCACGCCGCAGATCCTGGCAGCCCCGCCCGCCACCCCGCCGCCGATTTTCCGGGCCACCGGCCGGTCACGCCGGTCCGCGACCGACCACCGGCTGACCGGGCGGTCGGGGGCGGCACCGGACCGGGCCGCGTCGGACCCGGCCCGGGCGGCGGGTCAGCCGTCCGCGTCGGCGCGCAGCCGGGCCCGTACGTCGGTGAGCAACTCGATCAGCTCCCGGCCCTCCGCCGGACGCAGCGCCCGGAACCCGGCCGCGGCCAACCGGTCGGTCACCGCCTCGGCCCAGAGCCGACGCCGCACCAGCGGCCCGACCGGCGGATACGGCGGGGACCACCCGCAGGCCGCCGCCCCGGCCTCCCCCTCCGGCCCGGCCAGCACCGCCTCCAGCGGGGTCATCCCGGCGGCCCGTACGGCGAGCAGGTAGGCCCCGGTGAAGTGTTCCCGCAGCAGCAGCAGCGCCACGGCGGCCCGGGCACCCTCGGCGTGCGCGGGCAGCGGCATCGCCCGCCAGGCGGCGAACAGCGGCATGCCCGTCGCGTCGGCGGCGGCCACCACCCGTTCCAGCAGGGCGGTCAGCCGGGGTGTGCCGGGCAGGTCGTCGAGATGCTGGGCACCCCACCGGCAGCACTCGGTCAGGTGGGCGGTGGCCACCTCCAACGGCCGGACCACCCGCACGGCGGTGTCCCATCCGTCGGCGACCGCCTCCGGGGCGAGGAAGCCGAGCGCCGCCGCCACCGTCTCGGCCCGGATGTCGCCCAGTGCGCCGGCCCGCCCGGTGACATAGAACGCCCAGCCCGGGATGCCCATCGTCCTGGCCCGGCGCAGGGTCCCCGGGCAGCGGGTGAACAACTCCCCCAGTTCCAGCACGGCGGGTTTGCTCCCGGCGGCCACCTGCTCCGGCGTCATCCCGCACGCCCGCAACACGCATTCATCGCGTTCAGTCTGCCTCCTCACCGCCCGCCGTGGGGTCCGCCTCTTCGGCATCCACCGCCTCGATCGCGCCCTGCACCTCACCGGTGCGGCGGCGGGCCACGGTCAGCGTCCGCTCGGCCGCCCGGCGGGCCAGTTTCGCCCGGCTCAGCTCCTGTTCGGCGACGGCCCGACGACGCTCCAGTTCGGCCAGTTCCCCCTCGATCCGGTCGAGCGCCGCGACGCTGTCCCGCTCGGCCGTCGTCGTGCCGTCCAGGTCCCGTTCGGCCTGCCGCTGGGCGGCCCGCGCAGCCGTCAGCTCCCGGTCCAGGGCACGGCGGCGCTTCGCCCGTTCGGCCCGCGCCGCCGCCTGCGCGTCCCGGGCCCGTCGCGCCCCGCCCCGGTCGGCCTCCCGCTGCGGTACGACGTCCGCCTCCCCGCCGCCGGCACGCTCCACCCCGCCGCCGGCAGCCGCCGCTGCGCCGCCGGTGACCAGTCGGAGCTGCGGGCGGGGCACCTCGCCGAAGCCGGAATGGTGCACCGCCTTCAGCAGCCGTCCGGTGCGGACCTGTTCGGCGACCGTGGCGTCGGCGAGCGCCGCGTGCAGGGTGGCCTCGACCTCGGCCAGCGGGAGCCGGGCGGCGGGCGGCGCCTCGGGAAGGCCGGCGGCGATCCGGCGTACCTCGGTGACCAGGGCGGCGACCAGTTCCCGCCGCTGGGCGGACAGTTCCCGCAGCCGGGGGCCCTTGAGGTCACGCTGGGCGGTGCGCAGCGCCTCGGCCAGCGGCCCGAGGTCGGCGACCAGTTCGGGACGGTCCAGGGCGAGCAGGTTCACCAGCCAGGCCGCCACCGTGGGTCGTTTCCAGCCGGCGATCCGCCGGGCGGTGGCCGGGTCGCCGGCCTGGCGGGCCTCGGCGACGGCGGCGTCCCGGGCGGCGACGAACCGGTCGGGCGGGGTGCGGTAGAGCTGCCGGGCCAGCTCGGACTCGTCGACGGCCACGGTTCAGGCGTCGATCCGGCTGCCCGGCTCCAGCCGCTGGTAGTCGGTACGGGACAGCGCCGTGTACTGCCGGTCGAGCACGCCGTAGCCGTTGTCGTTGAGCAGCGCGTCGTGCAGGGCGTACGCCCGGCGCGGGGCGACCGCCCGGATGAAGTCGACCACCTCGGAGAACTTCGACCAGGGCGCGTGGATCGGGGCGAAGAGGGTCTGCACCTCGACGTCGGTGGGGACGTGCAGCGCGTCGCCTGGGTGGTAGACCGTGTCGTCGAACAGGTAGCCGACGTTCTCCACCACCGGGATGTCGGGGTGGATGACGGCATGCCGGCCGCCGACGGCGCGGACCGGGATGCCGGCGGCGGTGAAGGTGTCGCCCGGGGCGACCGGGGTGAGCGCCTGCGCCGCGTCGCCGAGCACCGCCCCGAGCGCGGCCGGCCCGTACACCGGCAGTGGTGCCCGGTCCAGCCGCCGGGTGAGCGCGGCCACGTCGAGGTGGTCGGGATGTTCGTGGGTGACCAGCACCGCGTCCGCCCCGTCCAGCGCCGCCGCCTCGCTGAACACGCCGGGGTCGACGACCAGCACCGCCCCGTCGCGTTCGATGCGGAGGCAGGAGTGCGTGTACTTGGTGAGCCGCATCGTGACTCCTCGAATATCGAATCGTGATGTCCTCAGCGCAGTCTGCCGGAACCGGAGCGGCCGTGCGCCGCGTCCGAGCTATCGCCCCGGAACCGGGGGACGGACGACGACGGGAGCGGGGATGACACTGAGGACGGCGGGAACCGGGGCGCGGGCCCTGGCGGCGATGGGGTTGGCGGCGCTGCTGCTGGCCGGGTGCGGGGCGGCCGACCGCGACGGCAGTTCGGCCGGTTCCGCGCCGCAGGAGAAGGCGCCGGTGCAGGGGGCACCGGGGGGCGCGGCACCGGACCGGGACGCGGCGGCGGGACAGGCCGGTACGGGCGCCGCCGACCTGCGCGTCGACCAGCGGGCGATCATCTACACCGGAACGATGCGGGTGCAGGTGGACGACGTGGAGGCGGCGGCCCGGCGGGCGGTGGCGGCGGTCACCGCCACCGGCGGGTTCGTCGGCGGCGACCAGCGGCGCAGCGTCTCGGCGTCCGCGCAGGCGGAACTGGAGCTGAGGGTGCCGGCGGCGAAGTTCACCGCGCTCGTCGACGAGCTGGCCACCTACGGACGGCAGCAGCGCCGCGAGATCCGTACCCAGGACGTCACCGAGGAGACCGTCGACCTGGACGCCCGGATCACCACCCAGCGGGCCCGGGTGGACAGTGCCCGGCGGCTGCTGGCCCGCGCCAACACGGTGTCCGAGCTGGTCTCGCTGGAGAACGAGGTGAGCCGCCGGGAGGCGGATCTGGCCTCGCTGGAGGCGAAGAAGCGTCGGCTGGCCGACCTGACGGCGCTCTCCACGGTCACGGTGACCTTCGTCGGCCGGGACGCCTCGACGGCCGACGACGGGCAGGAGGAGGACCGGACCGGTTTCATGGTGGGCCTGCGCGGCGGTTGGACCGTCTTCCTCGCCTCGATGGGCGTGCTGCTCACCGTGCTGGGGGCGTTGCTGCCCTGGCTGCTGCTCATCGGGGTGCCCGTGACGGTGGCCGTGGTGCTGCTGCGTCGGCGACGCCGCCAGCGGCGGCCCGCGCCGCCGGTGGGACCGGGCGGCGGGGGCCACCCGCCGATGCCTGGTGGACCGGGCGGCGGGGGCCACCCGCCGGTGCCTAGCGGACCGCCGCCAGTGCCCGCAACGCGGTCTGCACCATGAGCCGCACCCCGACCGGGATGGCCCGCTCGTCGACGTCGAACGACGCGCGGTGCAGGTCGACGGTGGGGCCGCCGACCCGGCCGACGCCGAGCCGGGCCAACGCGCCGGGGACGTGTTCGAGGTACCAGGAGAAGTCCTCGCCGCCCATGCTCTGCGGCGTCTCCGCGATCCCCTCCGGGCCGAGCGCGGCGGCGGTGGCGGCGGTGAGGATGCCGATGGCGCGGGCGTCGTTGCTGACCGGCGGCCGGCCGCGCAGGTATTCCAGGTCGACGGTGGCGCCGGTGGGCGCGATGACGTCCCGGACGACCTGAGCGACGATCTGGGGGGCCCGCTCCCAGGTGTCGCGGTCCATCACCCGCAGGGTGCCGGCCGCGCACGCCTCGGACGGGATGACGTTGTACCGGGTGCCGGCCGAGGCGTGGCCGAACACCAGCAGCAGCCCGCTGTTGGCCGGCACCCGGCGGGTGACCAGGGCCGGAACCTCGGTGACCAGGCGGCCGAGCGCGTCGACCAGGTCGACGGTCAGGTGCGGACGGGCGGTGTGCCCGCCGGGCCCGGTGAGTCTCACGGTGACGTTGTCGGCCGCCGCGGTGATCGGGCCGACCCGCAGCCCCACCTTCCCCACCGGCTGGTTGGGGTCGCAGTGCAGCGCGAAGATCTGGACGACGTCCTCCAGGCCACCGGCCTCGATGACCTCCAGCGAGCCGCAGGGCAGGATCTCCTCGGCCGGCTGGAAGATCAGCCGGACCCGGCCGTCGAGCTGGCCCGCGTCGGCGAGCTGGGCCAGCAGCATGCCGACGCCGAGCAGCACCGCGGTGTGCACGTCGTGACCGCAGGCGTGGCAGACCCCCTCCACCGTGGACCGGTAGGGGACCTCCTTGGGGTCGGTCAGCGGCAACGCGTCGATGTCGGCGCGGAGCGCGACGACCGGACCGTCCGGCCGCCCGTCGATGTCGCAGATCACCCCGTTGCCCTTGGGCAGCAGTCGGGGGTGCAACCCGGCGAGGGTGAGTTCCCGGGCGATCAGCGCCGCCGTCTCGAACTCCTCCCCGGACAGTTCCGGGTGGGAGTGGAGGTGGCGACGGGTGGCGATCAGACCGGGCACCCGCAGCGCGAGCAGGTGATCCAGATCGTGGGGCAGGGGCTGGGACCCGGACGGCGCCTCCGGCCAGGACGACGCCAGCTGGCTGCCGTTCGGCAGCGTCAACGCACTCGTCACGTCGAATTCTCGATCACTAGAAATGGATGGATCTTCAGGGAGGACAGCAGACAGCCTAGACCTCCGATGGTGACGCTGCGCAACCTCGTTACGGTAGCGATCAGAGCGCACAGCGTCACGTAAGCCCTGGTGGGAGGGCTCGAATATCTGCGGGACAGCAGGTAGATCGCGGTCGGACGCCGTCATCTGCCCCCCACCTCCTACAACGCGTAACCGATTGGGCGGTCGCGAAATCGGCGTCGATCCGGGGCCGTCGTATCCGAATTGTCGCATTGGTCGCCCCGGTTGACCGCCGGTCCGACAATTAGCCGACGCCGCCGGGTGGTCAACCGGTTCCCGACCGTGACACGGCGTCTCCGGGCCCGCCCGGACATGCTGTCCGTCCCGTTCATCCGCACCGGTTTACCCACGAACCCCGCGCCGCACGCCCCGGCCGCGCGGACCACCCACCAGCCGGGCGAACCGACCGTCACACCACCGCCAGGTCGTCACCGACGGTAGCCCCGCCCCTCCCGCCTGGCGACCCCTAGCGGCCCCGACCGGACGACGACGGCGACCCCTGCCGGCAGCGGGCTGCCGGCGGAGGTCGCCGTGTGGATCAAAACGTCGGGGGCGGCGCGCCCGCCGGGTCGCGGGCGGCGCACCGGCCGGACCGCGGCGGTCCGGCCGGGATCAGAAGCGGTCGCTCGGGCGGTACGTCCCCCAGACCTGGCGCAGCGTGCCGCAGACCTCGCCCACCGTGGCGCGGGCCCGCAGCGCCTCCTTCATCGGGTAGAGCACGTTCTCGTCGCCCTCGGCGGCGGCCCGCAGCTCGGCCAGGGCCCGGTCGACCGCCGCGCCGTCCCGCTCGGCCCGCAGCCGGGCCAGCCGCTCCGCCTGGGTCGCCTCGATCGTCGGGTCCACCCGCAGCGGCTCGTACGGCTCCTCGGTGTCGATCTGGAAGCGGTTCAGCCCGACCACCACCCGCTCCCCCGCGTCGATCTGCTGGGCGAACCGGTAGGCCGACTGCTCGATCTCCCGCTTCTGGAACCCGGCCTCGATCGCGTCCACCGCCGAACCGTGGTCGAAGACCCGGTCCATCAGGTCGTTGACCGCCGCCTCGATCTCGGCGGTCATCGCCTCCACCACGTACGACCCGGCGAACGGGTCGACGGTGGCGGTCAGGTCCGTCTCGTACGCCAGTACCTGCTGGGTGCGCAGCGCCAGCCGGGCGGCCTTCTCGGTGGGCAGCGCGATCGCCTCGTCGAAGCTGTTGGTGTGCAGCGACTGGGTGCCGCCGAGCACCGCGGCGAGCCCCTGGATCGCCACCCGGACCAGGTTCACCTCGGGCTGCTGGGCGGTGAGCTGCACCCCCGCCGTCTGGGTGTGGAACCGCAGCATCATCGACTTCGGGTCCTTCGCGCCGAAGTCGTCACGCAGCAGCCGGGCCCAGATCCGCCGGGCGGCCCGGAACTTCGCGATCTCCTCCAGCAGGGTGGTGCGGGCCACGAAGAAGAACGACAGCCGGGGGGCGAAGTCGTCCACCGCCAGCCCGGCGGCCAGCGCGGCCCGGACGTACTCCACGCCGTTGGCGAGGGTGAACGCGATCTCCTGCGCGGGCGTCGCGCCGGCCTCCGCCATGTGGTAGCCGGAGATGGAGATGGTGTTCCACTTCGGCACCTCCTTGCGGCAGTACGCGAAGGTGTCGGCGACCAGCCGCAGCGACGGCTTCGGCGGGAAGATGTACGTCCCCCGGGCGATGTACTCCTTGAGAATGTCGTTCTGGATGGTGCCGTTGAGCGCCGAGCCGGACAGGCCGTTCTCCTCGGCGACGAGCTGGTAGAGCAGCAGCAGCACCGAGCCGGGCGCGTTGATGGTCATCGAGGTGGAGACCTTGTCCAGCGGGATGCCGTCGAAGAGCAGCCGCATGTCCTCGATGGAGTCGATCGCCACCCCGACCTTGCCCACCTCGCCGCTGGCGATGGCGTCGTCGGAGTCGTAGCCCATCTGGGTGGGCAGGTCGAAGGCGACCGACAGGCCCATCGTGCCGGCCTTCAGCAGCTGGTGGTAGCGCGCGTTGGACTCGGTGGCGGTGCCGAAGCCGGCGTACTGCCGCATCGTCCACGGCCGGGAGGTGTACATCGTGGGGTAGACCCCCCGGGCGTACGGGTAACGACCCGGCTCGCCCAGACGGGAGTCCAGCTCCGGGGGGAGGTCCGCAGCCGTGTACACACCCTTGATGGGGAACCCCGACTCGCTCGCCCGCGCTTCACTCATCCACGGATGGTAGGACGCGCGGCGGCATCGGTGGGGTGAGGGATGGCGCACATCTCGGTTCGGCATCGGTCGACGGGAGGTGAACGGCCAGGTACACACCGTTCGACCCGACGGTGGGTACGGTCGGATAGCACAAAGGTCCGCCGCGTCGGGTTTCGCATCGGGCGTCGGAACCAGCAAGATAGAGAGGTTGTGTCCCAGCCCCCTCGACTTTCCCGGTGGCTTTTCCTGTGACTCAGATCCCGACGTGGAGCGGCGGACCAGTGAGTCCCCCCAACGGACGTGCAGCACCCGGCACCACCATCGGCGGCCGGTACGAGTTGCGCTCCTCGGTGGGCAACGGCGGCATGGGCACGGTCTGGCGCGCGACAGACACCCTGCTGCGACGTGACGTGGCGGTCAAGGAGGTCGTCCTGCCGCCGGGGCTGGCCCCCAGCGACCGGGACGCGATGTACGAACGCACCCTGCGCGAGGCGCGCGCCGCCGCCGCGATCCAGCACCCGGCCGTGGTCCAGGTGTACGACGTGGTCACCGAGGGTGGCCGGCCGTGGATCGTGATGGAGCTGCTGGACGCCCGCAGCCTCGCCGACATGGTGATCGAGGACGGCCCGGTGGCCGGGCGCGCGGTCGCCAAGATCGGCATCGCGCTGCTCGGCGCGCTGGAGGTGGCGCACGCCAACGGGGTGCTGCACCGCGACGTCAAGCCGGCGAACGTGCTGATCTGCACCGACGGCCGCTGCGTGCTGACCGACTTCGGGGTGGCCCGGATGCCCACCGACGTCCAGCTCACCACCCCCGGGATGGTGCTCGGCTCGCCGCACTTCATCTCCCCCGAACGCGCCATGGGGCAGGATTTCGGCCCGCCCAGCGACCTGTTCTCGCTCGGCGTGACCCTCTACACGGCGGTCGAGGGGCGGCCCCCGTTCGACAAGGGCGACCCGATCGAGACGATGCACGCGGTGGTCGAGGACCCGCCGGCCACCCCGCAGCGCAGCGGCCCGCTGACCCGCGTGCTGATGGGCCTGCTGGAGAAGGACCCGGCCCGCCGGCTCGACGTGCACACCGCGCGGGCGATGCTGCGCGAACTCCTCGCCGGCCCGCTGACCAGCACCGCGACGGCGGTCAACTCGATCACCGACCCGTACTCGGTGGTGCCGGTGCAGCGTCCGTCGGGGCCGCCGGCCATCGCCGCGCCGCCGGCCGAGTCGAAGCCGAGCGGGCAGATCGGCGGCCGGGCGATGCTGGCCGCCGGTGAGTCGCTGACCGACCGGCTGGCGAAGCTGCGCCGGGGCGAACGTCCCGAGCCGGTGGCGACCTCCTCCGCCGGTGCCCTCGACGACACCAGCGCCGACGCGCTCGCCGGCCCGCTGCACACCCCGACCGGCGCGATGCCGCCGACCGGGCCCACCGCCGGTGCGTTGCCGACCGGCCCGACCGCCGGGACGTACGGCAGGACCGAGGCCACCCAGCGGATCACCCCGGACGCCACCCAGCGGATCACCCCGGGCACCCCGCCGGAGGCCACCCAGCGCATCGGTGGCGGCACCGCCGACGCCACCCAGCGGATCGGCACGGGCACCCCGGCCGGCCGGCCCGCCTACGGGGCGGCGGAGCCGACCCAGGCCATCTACGGCGGCGGCGGGAACGCCGAGCCGACCCAGGCGGTGTACGGCGGGCAGTGGTCCATCCCCGGCACCGGTCAGTCGTGGACGTCGCCGCCCCCGCCGCCGGGCGGGGAGGGCGGTGGCGCGCTCGGCCGGGCGAAGGGTGCCGGCGGTCGCCTGGTCGGCACGGTGAAGGGCTGGCCGCGCAAGCTCCAGCTCGCGGCGGCCGGCGGCCTGGCCGTGGTGCTGCTGATCGGCGCGGTGGCGCTGTTCAGCGGCGGCGACCCGGAGTCGACCCCACCCCCGCAGGCCGGCCCGAGCGCACCCGCCGGCGGGGGGTTCGAGACGCAGGCGCACGACGCCAAGGGCATCCGGGTGAACGTGCCGAAGGGGTGGGCACGCAAGAGCGCCGGTGACTGGGTCGACTACATCGACCCGCAGGACGACACCCGCAAGGTCCGCATCCTGGTCGAGCGGGGCGGCAGTTCCTCGGTCCGCTGGGCCGAGGTGGCCGGCGACAACCTGCGTACCCGGTCCCGGTCCTGCGTGGAGCCCTACCAGCAGGTGGGGATCACCGAGAACACGCTGGCCGGTAAGCCGGCCGCCGAGCTGGAGTACACCTGCGGCAAGGGCGACACCAAGCGGCACGGCGTGTGGCGGGGTCTGGTGCACGAGGGCCGGATCTACTCGTTCTACCTCACCGCCAACGACGCCAGGTTCACCGAGAGCAAGCCGATCTTCGACGAGATGGTCAAGTCGTTCCAGCTCACCGGGTCCAGCTGAGCCGGTCGCCGGGCGGGCCGGTCCGGTCCGCCCGGCGAGGTGATCCGGGTCGACCGGGCCCGGCGAACCACCGCCGTGCTATCAAGGGGCAATGGCGGCGGAAACCACTGACCTCGACCGGATTCGCGACCAGGCTCGACGCTGGCTCGACGACGACCCCGACCCGGCCAGCCGGGACGAGCTGCGGGCCGTGCTCGACCAGCTGCCGGCCAGCGCGCCGGAGCTGGCCGACCGGTTCGCCGGCCCGTTGACCTTCGGCACGGCCGGGTTGCGCGGCCCGCTGCGCGCCGGGCCGAACGGCATGAACCTCGCGGTGGTCACCCGGGCGGCGGCCGGGTTGGTCGGCTGGCTCGCCGCCGAGGGCGGCGAGGGTCCGCTGGTCATCGGGTACGACGCCCGGCACGGTTCCCGGGAGTTCGCCGAGCGCACCGCCCGGGTCGCCACCGGCTCGGGCCGGCCGGCGCTGCTGCTGCCCCGGCCGCTGCCCACCCCCGTGCTGGCCTACGCGGTGCGCAAGCTCGGCGGGGTGGCCGGGGTGATGGTGACGGCCAGTCACAACCCGCCGCAGGACAACGGCTACAAGGTCTACCTGGGTGCCCAGCTCGGTGGGGCGCTCGGCGCGGGGGCACAGATCGTGCCGCCCGCCGACGCCGGTATCGAGGCGGCCATCCGGGCGGTCGGCCCGCTGGCCCAGGTGCCGCTGGGCCCGCCCGGCCAGGTGCTCGGCGACGACCTGGTCGCCGCGTACGTGGAGCGGGCCGTCGCGGTGATCACCCCGGGCGGGCCGCGTGACCTGCGGGTGGCGTACACCCCGTTGCACGGGGTGGGGGCGGCGGTGCTGACGGCGGCCTTCGCGCGGGCGGGTTTTCCGACCCCGGGGGTGGTGCCCGACCAGGCGGAACCGGATCCGGCCTTCCCCACCGTCAGTTTCCCCAACCCGGAGGAGCCCGGCGCGGTGGACCGGTTGGTGGCCCTCGCCGACGCCACCGACGCCGACCTGGCGATCGCCAACGACCCGGACGCCGACCGCTGCGCGGTGGTGGTCCGCGAGCCGGCCGGCACCGGGACGGGGTGGCGGATGCTGCGCGGGGACGAGGTGGGGGTGCTGCTCGCCGACCACCTGATGCGCCGTGGCGTCGACGGCCTGTACGCGACCACGATCGTGTCGTCGTCCCTGCTCCGGGCGATGTGCACGGCCCGGGGCCGGGCGTACGACGAGACGTTGACCGGGTTCAAGTGGATCGTCCGGGCCGGGGGCGGGACGCCGCCGCTGGTGTACGGCTACGAGGAGGCGCTCGGCTACTGCGTCGCCCCCGAGCACGTACGCGACAAGGACGGCATCACCGCCGCGCTGACCGTCGCCGAGCTGGCCGCCGGGCTGAAGGCGCAGGGGCGCACCCTGACCGACCGGCTGGACGAGCTGGCCGCCGAGTTCGGCGTGCACCACACCGACCAGTTGTCGGTCCGGGTGGACGACCTGCGGATCATCGCCGACGCGATGGCCCGGGTGCGGGCGGCCACCCCGACCACGCTGATCGGTGCGCCGGTCACCGGGGCGCAGGATCTGCTGCCCGACGCCGACGTGGTGATCCTGCGGACCGCAGCCGCCCGGGTGGTGATCCGTCCCTCGGGCACGGAGCCGAAGCTCAAGGCGTACCTGGAGGTGGTGGAGCCGGTCGCGGCCGGCGACGTGCCGGCGGCCCGGACCCGGGCGGCGGCGGCGCTCACCACGCTGCGTGCCGAGGTGGCCACCGCCCTCGGCATCTGACCCCCGCCTGCCGCGTCTTCCGCCGCGCGTACGGCGCGTGATCAACTCGATGTGGCCGATATGGCGGTATCCGGACGGGGTGGATACCGCAATGTCGGCGATATTGCGGCCTCACCCACCGAATCGGCCAACCGGGATATTGCGCTTCCGGTCGGGATGCGGGGCAACCTGCCGCACAATCAACTCGATGTGGCCGAAATAGCGGTATCCGAGCCTGGGGATGCCGCTATTTCGGCGACATGGCGCGACTCTCCCCGAATTCCGCACACGACCCGGGAGGGTTGTCGAACGGGGCGTCCCGGCCCGGCCCGCTGGCCGGGAAACGGCAGCCCTCTGTGGTCGGGCGGGCGTGCAGGTCCTCCGCGCGATCCGGCCGTGGGGTCGGTGGGCAGCCTGCCGAGGGCGGCGGGGTGTCTCGCTCATGGCCGGCCAGCCGGGACCCGACACCAATGTCGCCCTGTGTCATCCCTTGCACACCAAACGCTCGCGCGATTAGCATCGGTGCATTGCCCTCGCCATTTTCCTGACGTCACCGGTATGCGTTCTATCCGATGTTGCATCGGCGGCGACTCGTTGTTTCATTTCAGCCGGAAAGGTGTTGCACGGTGCGTGAAACAAACAGTTCGACCGTGCCACGACGGCAGCTCGGCAGGCTGCTCACCCAACTGCGGGAGGACGCCCGGCTGAGCATCGAAGCAGCGGCCGGGGAGCTGGACTGCTCACGGCAGAAGCTCTGGCGCATCGAGCGGGGCCTGACGTCGGCCAAGACGCCGGACGTCCGGGTGCTCTGCGAGCTTTACCGGGCCACCCCCGACCAGACGAGCGTGCTGCTGGGGCTGGCCGAGGTGAGCCGGGCCGAGGGGTGGTGGCACGCCCACGGGAGCGCCGTGCCGGCCTGGTTCTCGCTCTACGTCGGCCTGGAGAACGTCGCCAGCAGCATTCGCTACTACAACGCCGAGCTGGTGCCGGGGCTGTTGCAGACTCCCGGCTACGCCACCGCGCTCTTCCAGCACAACCGGCCCGAGCTGGGCGAGGAGGAACGAAGGAAGATCGTCAGCCTCCGCATTCAGCGGCAGGGGCTGCTGGCCCGGCGGCTCCCACCAGCCCCCGCGCTGACGGTGATCCTCAGCGAGGCGGTGCTGCGCCGCCCGGTGCCGGGCCGGTCGGTGATGACCGACCAGCTCCGGCACCTGGTGGCCGTCGGCGAGCGGCACAACATCACGATCCGGGTGCTGCCGCTGACCGCCGGGCCGCCACTGGCAGCCGAGGCCGGCACCTTCGTGCTGCTCGACTTCCCGCCCTCGGCGCTGGGCAGCCCGAGCGAGCCGCCGACCGTCTACGTCGAAGGGCTCACCGGCGCGCTCTACCTCGACCAGCCGGCAGAGATCGCCGCCTACGAACGGGTATGGAAGGGGCTGGATTCCCTCGCCCTCGACGCGGGACAATCGACCGAGCTGATCCACGCGATCCGGGGAGAGTGCCATGAGTGACCTGACCGGCGCCCACTGGCGCACCAGCACCCGCAGCGGCACCAACGGCGGCGAGTGCGTCGAGGTGGCCGACAACCTCCCCGGCATCATCGGCATCCGCGACAGCAAGGACCCGACCGGCCCGACCCTCACCGTCCCACCCGCCGCCTGGTCCGCCTTCGTCACCCACGTCAGGGCCCACCGGCTCACCCGCTGACGGCACGACAATCGACCGAGCCGATCGACGCGATCCGGGGAGAGTGCCATGAGTGACCTGACCGGCGCCCACTGGCGCACCAGCACCCGCAGCGGCACCAACGGCGGCGACTGCGTCGAGGTGGCCGACAACCTCCCCGGCATCATCGGCATCCGCGACAGCAAGGACCCGACCGGCCCGACCCTCACCGTCCCACCCGCCGCCTGGTCCGCCTTTGTCACCCACGTCAGGGCCCACCGGCTCACCCGCTGAAGACCGGCCCGCTCATCCGAAGACCGGCCCGCTCATCCACTGAAGACCGGCTCACCCGCCCAGAGCCGGTCCCCGCTCGTCCGCTGAGGCCGCCGTGCCCGCCCGGCTCAGCCCACGGCGCGCTTGCCGAGCGCCTGGTCGACGGCCTGCCCGAGGGCGGTGACCACCAGGGCCACCGACGGGCGGACCACCGACTCCTCCAGGCTGATCGTGCCGGAGAACCCGGCTCCGCCCGCGATCTCCTCCAGCCGACGCCGGGCGTCCTGCGCGGCGCTGCCGGTCAGGCCGAGCGCCGGTTCCATCCGCAGCACCGCCACCAGGGTGGCCAGCGCCGCAGTCCGCTCGTCGGGAAGCTGCTCGCCGGCCAGCGCCTCGGCCAGCCGCCGCCGGCTGTCCTGCTCCACCGACGGGTCGGTGGTCGGGTAGCGGTGCACCACGATGAAGTCCAGCTCGGTCTCCTCGACGTCACGCACCACGCCCCGCTCGACGAGGTCGCCGAGGATGCGGTCACGCAGGCCGTGCCGCAGCCGCTGCACCCAGGAGGAGGGGCTGTGCGGGGTGTCGGCGGCCATCCGGCCCAGCACCCCGTCCAGGATGGGTTCGCCGACCGGCGTCGGGTCGGTCACCGCCAGGTTCCCATCGACGTACGCGATCCGGCCGGCAAGGGCCAGCTCGACCAGGACGGCGGCGGCCATCCCCAGGTCGAGGCTGATCCGGGGCATGGTCGCCTTGCCGGTCTCATCGTCATACGCGAGGAGCAACAACTCCTCCGCCAGCGCAACACCAGTCATGGCCCGAGACGGTAGCGCCTGAACGCACCCCGCGCTCACCGACTCGCTCGGGGTGGGAGGGCAACGCCCCCGGCCGCTCCGACCGCTCCCCCGCGACCTGCCGGCCGCCCGCCTGCTCACGCCGGTCGCACCGACGGTGGGCAGGTGAGAAGCACCGGCGCTGGGCAGGTGAGAAGCACCGGCGGCGGGCCGGTCAGAAGCGGGGCATCCCGCCGAACTGGCGGTCACCGGCGTCACCCAGGCCGGGGACGATGAACATGTTGTCGTTCAGCCCCTCGTCGATCGACGCGGTGACGAGCCGCAGTGGCAGCCCCGACCGCTCCAGACGGGCGATGCCGACCGGCGCGGCGAGCACGCAGAGCACCGTGATGTCGGTGCAGCCCCGGTCGGCGAGCAGCCGGCAGCAGTGCTCCAGCGAACCACCGGTGGCCAGCATCGGGTCGAGCACCAGCACCGGCAGGCCGGCCAGCTCCCGGGGCAGCGACTCCATGTACGCGCGCGGCTCGTACGTCTCCTCGTCGCGGGCCAGGCCGACGAAGCCCATCGACGACTCCGGCAGCAGCCCGAGCGCCGCGTCGGCCATCCCGAGGCCGGCCCGCAGCACCGGCACCAGCAGCGGCGGGTTCGCCAACCGGGTCCCCTCGGCACCGGTGACCGGGGTCTGCACCGGGTACTTCTCGACGGGGAAGGTGCGCGCGGCCTCGTACACCAGCATGGTGGTGAGTTCGTGCAGCGCGGCCCGGAACGACGACGAGTCGGTCCGGGCGTCCCGCATGGCGGTCAGCCGGGACTGGGCGAGCGGGTGGTCAATGACGTGTACGTCCACGATCGCTCAACCTACCGGTCCCGGTCGGCCGGCAGTACGGGTGCGCGGCGGGCGGCGACGTCGCTCACCCCCGGCCCGGTGGGTAGGCCCGGTCACCCCGAGGCGCTGTGACCAGGATCACCCGACTCGCGGCTGCGTAGTATTCGGGGCATGACGGCGACAACGACGTCGGCCCGGTCGGACCTGTCCGAGCTGGGGCGATCCGAGACCGCTTTGCGGACCTTCCTGCACGGCCTGCCCGGGGTGGACCAGGTCGGCGCGGAGCAGCGGGCGGCACAGCTCGGCACCCGCTCGATCAAGACCACCGCCAAGGCGCAGGCGATCGACCTGGCCATCCGGATGGTCGACCTGACCACCCTGGAGGGGGCCGACACCCCGGGCAAGGTCCGCGCCCTGGCCGCCAAGGCGCTGCGGCCGGATCCGGCCGACCCGACCTGCCCGCACGTCGGCGCGGTCTGCGTCTACCCGGCGATGGTGCCGCACGTGGCCGAGGTGCTGCGTGGCAGCGCCGTCCACCTGGCCAGCGTGGCGACCGCGTTCCCGTCCGGGCAGGCCCCGCTGGACGTCAAGCTCGCCGACACCCGGTCGGCCGTCGCCGCCGGGGCCGACGAGATCGACATGGTGATCAACCGGGGCGCGTTCCTGGCCGGCCGCTACGCCGAGGTCTACGACGAGATCGTCGCCACCAGGGAGGCGTGCGGGGACGCCCACCTCAAGGTGATCCTGGAGACCGGCGAGCTGGCCACCCACGACAACGTCCGCCGGGCCTCCTGGCTGGCGATGCTGGCCGGCGGCGACTTCATCAAGACCTCCACCGGCAAGGTCCCGGTCGCCGCGACCCTGCCGGTGACCCTGGTGATGCTGGAGGCGGTCCGCGACTTCCGGGCCGCCACCGGGCGGCAGGTCGGCGTCAAACCGGCCGGCGGGATCAAGAACACCAAGGACGCGATCAAGTACCTGGTGATGGTCAACGAGACCGTCGGCGCCGACTGGCTGAGCCCGGACTGGTTCCGGTTCGGCGCGTCCAGCCTGCTCAACGACCTGCTCATGCAGCGCACCAAGCTGACGACCGGCACCTACTCCGGTCCCGACTACTTCACCCTGGACTGAGCATGATGTTCGAATACGCCCCTGCGCCCGAGTCGCGCGCGATCGTCGACATCAGGTCGTCCTACGGGCTGTTCATCGACGGCGGGTTCGTCGACGGCGAGCAGCTCGACAAGACGGTCAACCCGGCCACCGAGGAGGTACTCGCCGAGGTCACCTGGGCCGGCACCCGGGACGTCGACCGCGCGGTCCGCGCCGCCCGCAAGGCGTACGACAAGGTCTGGGGTCCGATGCCGGGCCGGGACCGGGCCAAGTACCTGTACCGGATCGCCCGGATCATCCAGGAACGCTCCCGTGAGCTGGCGGTGCTGGAGTCGCTGGACAACGGCAAGCCGATCCGGGAGTCCCGGGACGTCGACCTGCCGCTGGTCGCCGCGCACTTCTTCTACTACGCCGGCTGGGCCGACAAGCTGTCGTACGCCGGGTTCGGCGGGAGGCCGACGAGCCAGCACGGCGGCGCGGACCCGCAGCCGCTCGGGGTGGCCGCGCAGGTCATCCCGTGGAACTTCCCGCTGCTCATGCTCGCCTGGAAGGTCGCCCCGGCGCTCGCCGCCGGCAACACGGTGGTGCTCAAGCCCGCCGAGACCACCCCGCTGACCGCGCTGCTGTTCGCCGAGATCTGCCAGCAGGCCGACCTGCCGGCCGGCGTGGTCAACATCGTCACCGGCGCGGGCGACACCGGCCGGGCGCTGGTGGAGCACCCGGGCGTGGACAAGGTCGCCTTCACCGGCTCCACCGAGGTGGGCAAGGCCATCGCCCGGTCGGTGGCCGGCACCGGCAAGAAGGTCACCCTGGAGCTGGGCGGCAAGGCCGCCAACATCGTCTACGACGACGCGCCGGTCGACCAGGCCGTCGAGGGGATCGTCAACGGCATCTTCTTCAACCAGGGCCACGTCTGCTGCGCCGGTTCCCGGCTGCTGGTCCAGGAGAACGTCGCCGAACAGGTGCTCGACGCGCTCAAGCGGCGGATGGCGCTGCTGCGGGTCGGCGACCCGCTGGACAAGAACACCGACGTCGGGGCGATCAACTCGGCCGCCCAACTCGCCCGCATCCGGGAGCTGTCCGACGCCGGGGCCGCCGAGGGCGCGCAGCGCTGGTCGCCGCCGTGCGAGCTGCCCGAGCGGGGGTTCTGGTTCGCGCCGACCATCTTCACCGGGGTCACCCAGGCCCACCGGGTCGCCCGCGAGGAGATCTTCGGCCCGGTGCTGTCCGTGCTGACCTTCCGTACCCCGGCCGAGGCCGTGGAGAAGGCCAACAACACGCCGTACGGGCTGTCGGCGGGGATCTGGACCGACAAGGGCTCGCGCATCCTGTGGACCGCCGACCGGCTGCGCGCCGGGGTGGTCTGGGCCAACACGTTCAACAAGTTCGACCCGACCTCGCCGTTCGGCGGCTACAAGGAGTCGGGCTACGGCCGCGAGGGTGGCCGGCACGGGCTGGAGGCGTACCTCAATGTCTGAGCGGGTCGCGGTACGCAAGACGTACAAGCTCTTCATCGGCGGGAAGTTCCCGCGCAGCGAGTCGGGACGGTCGTATCTCGTGCAGGACTCGAACGTGTCACTGGCCTCCCGCAAGGACGCGCGGGACGCCGTGGTCGCCGCCCGCGCCGCCGTGAAGGGCTGGGCCGGGGCGACCGCGTACAACCGGGGTCAGATCCTCTACCGGGTGGCCGAGATGCTGGAGGGCCGGCGCGAGCAGTTCGTCGCGCTCGGCGTCCCCGGCGACGAGGTGGACGCGGCGATCGACCGCTGGGTCTGGTACGCCGGCTGGTCCGACAAGCTCGCCCAGGTGTACGGCGGCGCGAACCCGGTGGCCGGGCCGTACTTCAACCTCTCCGCGCCCGAGCCGACCGGGGTGGTGGCCGTGGTGGCCCCCGAGTCCCCGGCGCTGCTCGGCCTGGTCAGCGTGATCGCCCCGGCCATCGTCACCGGCAACACGGTGGTGGTGGCGGCCTCCCCGGCGGCCCCGCTGGCGGCGGTGACCCTGGCCGAGGTGCTGGCCACCTCCGACCTGCCCGGTGGGGTGGTCAACCTGCTCACCGGCCGGATCACCGAGACCGCGCCGACGCTGGCCGCGCACCTGGACGTCAACGCGATCGACCTGACCGGGGTGACCGACCCCGAGCTGGCGACCGACCTGGAGGGCCGGGCGGCGGAGAACCTCAAGCGGGTGCTCCGGCCGGCCCCGGCCGACCACGACTGGACGGGCGACCCGGGCCTGGGCCGGATGACCGCCCTGCTGGAGACCAAGACGGTCTGGCACCCCAAGGGGGTGTGACGGTCCGGGCGTCGGTCAGCGGCCCACCGCCAGCGCGACGACCGGGCGGTCGAACGTGATCGGGGCGGGGGCCGCACCGTTGGCCGCGTTGATCCGGTAGACGGTGCGGGAGTGGTCCCCCGCCGGGCAGCCCAGGTAGAAGACGGACTCGCTGTCCCGGGACCAGGCGACCGGGTAGCCGGTGCAGTAGTTGGCCGGCGTCAGGCTCCACAGCCGGACGCCGGCCGGCGAGTAGCCGTACACCCGGCCGTTGACCGTGCCGAAGGCGATCGTCGCGCCGTCCGGCGACCAGGCGGCGGGGCTGAACCCCTCGTCGCGTCCCCCGGTGTAGAGGGTCTTCTTCCCGCTGCCGTTGGGGGCGCTGGTGTAGAGCGTCGCCGGCTGGGTGGCGGTGGTCACCGCCCACCGGTCGCTGGTCGGGTTCCAGGACGGCGGCCCGTCCCACCGGTTGGCGCTGACCCGGGTCGGGGTGCCGCCACCGGCGGGGACGACGTAGACGCCGTCCGACGGGCAGGTGTAGTTACCGAAGCTGCTGCTGCGGGAGAAGCTGACGGTCGCGCCGTTCGGGGACCACACCGGGAACGTGTCGAAGGTGTCGATGCCTGTGCACTTCGGGTCCTGCGCGGTGAGCTGACGGTCCTGCCCGGTCGCCACGTTGCGGACGAAGAGCGGCTTGCCCCGGCCGGAGAAGGTCCGCTGGTAGATCACCTCGGTGCCGGCCGGGTTGACCGCCAGGCCCATCACGCCGCCGGAGAAGGTCCCGCCGATCTGCCGCCGGCTGCCACCCCGGTCGTCGGTCTGCACCAGGCGCAGCGTGGTGTAGCAGTCGCTGCTCACGCACTCCACCGCGTAGAGGTGCTGCGGCCAGGGGGCGTGGGCGAGGGTCCGGCGGTAGCGCAGGATCGACGGATTGCTCTGGTCGAAGCCGAGCGAGGGCAGTGCGATGCCCGCTCCGGCGTCCAGGCCACCGGTCAGCGTCCACCACGGTTCGGCCGCCGGATTCGCCGACAGGCCGACGGTGCCGTCCGCCGTCAGGTACGGGCCGGCCACCCCGTACAGGAAGAGTTCGAGCCGGGGGCCCACCCGCGCGGCCACCGACGCGCCGCCGGTCGGGGTGGGCGTCGTGTAGGTGAAGCTGCTGTTCGTACGGGCGATCGGCCGCAGGCCGTTGGCCCCGGACCAGGACAGCCCCAGCGTGCCCTCGGCGTGCTGGGTGGCACCGGCGGTGACCTGGGCGCTGACGGTGCCCTCGGCCGACAGGTAGAACTGCACCTGCGGGGTGACCACCACCGGCACCGGCCCGATGCTGAACGTGATCGGCGTGAACCGGATCGGCGTGGGCAGCAGCGGCACCGGCCCGAGGTGGCAGCCGCTCGCCGCCTTCGCGGTGGCGGTCAGCGCGGCGTCCTGGGAGAGGGTGCCGGTGAACGTCACCGACTGCACCGAGAACCAGCCCCACTCGACCGCCAGGTCGACCGACGGGCTGACGCTGACACTTCCCACCACCGCGACCGAGCCGCCCCCGGAGCAGCTCACCGTCCGGTTGATGCCCTGCCCCACCGGGCTGGTCGCCTCCCGACCGGCGAGCCTCCGCCGTAACCGGTCCGGGGTGAGGGGGGCGGGCCCCGCCCCGGCCGGGGTGCCGGCGGCCACGACGTCGTCGGCGGACAGCGGGGCCGACATCGCGAAGTGCCCGGCCCCGAACGCCTCCTGCAACGTCGCCGGTTCGGTGGCCAGCACCCGGTTGCCCTGGGCGTCGGTGCCCGTGTCGACGACCCTGACCAGCAGCCCGTCGGGGGTCGCCGCGCCGGGCCCGGCGGACAGCACCTCACCCGGTTGCGGCGTCGCCGCCGTCGGGGCCAGCACCACCTGGCGGTCACCGTCGGGTGCGCCGGTCACCGCGCGGACGTCACCGGCGCTCACCTGGCGGGTGCTGCTGGGCACCGCCGTGTCGCCGAGGAAGTAGCCGACCACGTCCACGACGACGTGGGTGGCACCGGCCGAGTTGTGCACCAGCGCGCCGCCGTCGACACCGAGCGGGGCGACGGAGAGGTTGGGCACCACCGCGCCCGGGGTGAAGTTGAGGTCCGAGGCGGTCGGTCGGGCGGTGACGGACGGATAGACGGTCAGGAACCCGGCGCTGGTCGGCTGGACCGCCGTCACGTTGGCGACCAACCCGGTGGGTGGCAACGCGGCGGTGGCCGCCGGAAGACCGGCCCGGCCCGCCACGGCCACCGGGAGCGAGGCACCCCCGGCGACCGGCCCCTTCGCGGCCCCCAGGCCGCTGCGGGTGTCGACGATCCGGGTCGGTGGGACGCTGGCCAGGTAGGCCCCGCCGACCGACTGGTCCGACCCGTCGCTGAACCAGCCGGTGACGTCGACGACGAGCGGGGTCGACCCGGCCCGGTTGTAGAAGCTCACCCTGCCGTCGGCCCCGACGGGCACGATGACCCGGTTGGCGAGGACCTGCCGCGCCACGAAGTTCAGCGTCGAGGCGGTCGGGCGGGGCTGCCCCGCCGGGTAGGCCGTCACGAAACCGGCGGTGTCGGCGCCGGCGACGGTGGTGTTGAGCACCACGGCCGACACCCCGGAGGCGGGCACCCCGCCGGCCCCGGTCACCTGGACGTCGAGCTGCCCGTCCGGGCCGGGGGTGGTTCCGCCGAGCCCGCTGCGGGTGTCGACCAGGCGGGCGGGGGTCAGGCCGTGGAACAGGCCGGCGGCGGGTGAGGCCGTACCGGCCGTGGAGAACCAGCCGGCGACGTCGGCCACGAGGTGGGTCGGGGCGGACGAGTAGAGCACGACGGTGCCGTCCGCGCCGACCGGCACCACGACCAGGTTGGCCACCGTCTGCCCCCGGGCGTAGTTCACGTTCGAGGCCGTCGGTCGGGCCGTGCCGCCCGGGTACGCCGTGACGAAGCCGCCGCCGGCCGGGGCGGTGACCGTGACGTTCAACGCCACCGCCGCCACCGCCGTAGCGGGGACGCCACCCCGCCCGGCCACGGTCAGGGTCACCTGCCGGGTGGCACCGGCCGGCGCGCCCAGCCCGGCGCGGGTGTCCAGCAGCCGGGCCGGGGGCACCGCGACCAGGGAACCGCCCGGCGCGGTCACCGTGACGGTCCCACCGGCCCGGGTGGGGGTCGACTGCTCGGCCCCGGCCAGGGCGGTCACCTGGGCGACGTAGCCGGTGTTCGGGCGCACCCCGGCGAGCACGGCGCGGTGCGCGTCGGCCGGAAGGTCGAGGGAGAGCCCGGCGGGGACCGTGCTCACCCGGTAGCCGGTGATGCCGCTGCGGTCGGTGGGAGGTGTCCACTCGACCCGCAGGGCCAGCCCGTCGACCTCGGCCGCGACGGAGACGGGGGCGGCCGGCACCCCGGCGGCGGACGCCGGCACGGCCGGGAACGACCCGAGAGCCGTCGCGGCGAGGACGACGGTCAGCCGACGGACGTGAGCCTTCACGGTGCCTCCTTCACAGACTGGAGATCGTCTACCAGCCGGGGTCGGACCTTTGACAGTGGACGGTCCGGCAACGGACAGCGCCGGGCCGGATCAGGTCCGAACGGCCCCGGTCGGCCTCGATCGACCGGCGTCCGCACCGGCCCGAGGGGCCACCCGCCTCCGGGTCGTCAGGTGGTCCGACAACCGGTCGTACTACCGGGGGTAGGATTACCTGGTGACTCGGTTGGGCGATCTTGAGCGGGCGGTGATGGACGTGCTCTGGGACGGGGTCCCGGGCACGTCGGACGGGGTGACCGTGCGCGAGGTCGCCGAGGCGCTGGACGGGCGCGAGTTGGCGTACACGACGGTGATGACCGTGCTGGACCGGCTCGCCGGCAAGGGCATGGTGCAGCGCGAACGCGAGGGGCGGGCCTGGCGCTACCGGGCCGCCGCCAGCCGCGAGGCGCACATCGCCCAGCTCATGCTCGACGCCCTCGACCTCGGTGGCAGCCGGGACGCCGCGCTGGTGCGTTTCGCCCGCTCGGTGACCGGCACCGAGGCCGAGGTGCTGCGGGCGGCGCTCGGCGCGGAGGCGGGGCTGACCGACCCGGCACCGGCCGGACCCGACGCCGGGTCGACCGGGGCCGGGCTGACCGACCGGGTCGGGGATCCGCGCGCCGGCCGGGCCAGGGCCGTCGACGAGGCCACGGACCGGTAGGGCGGCCGCCGTGGCGTACGCCGTGCACTTCGCCGGGGCGGTCCTGGCCTGCTGGCTGACCGCCCAGGTGCTGGCCCGCGCCACCTGGACGTGGCGGGCCCCCCGGGTGGCGATCGTCTGCTGGCAGGCGGTCGGGTTGGCGCTCGGCCTGTCCGCGATGGGCCTGCCGATGGCGCTGGGACTGACCGCGTACGACCGGCCGACCGGCGGGGCGCTGCTGGCCCTCGCCGACGACCTGGCCCACGGCACCCTGCCGGCCGGGGTGACCGCCGTCCACCTGGGTCTGGTGGGGGTGGGTTTCGGCATCGGCGCGGTGCTGCTCGGCACGACCGTCCGCAGCGTGCACTCCACGGTGCGGGCGCAGCGGCGGCACCGGGACCTGCTCACCCTGGTCGCCCGCCGGGACCCGGCGATCCCCGGCGCGCTGGTGCTCGACCATCCCGGTGCCGCCGCGTACTGCCTGCCCGGGGTGCGGCCCCGGGTGGTGGTCAGCGCCGGCACCCTCAGCCTGCTGGACCGGGCCGAGTTGGCGGCGGTGCTCGCCCACGAGCGGGCGCACGCCCAGGAGCGGCACGACCTGGTGCTGTTGCCGTTCACCGCGCTGCGCCGCGCGCTGCCGTGGTTCCGCTGGGTCGGCGCCGCCCACGAGCGGGTCGCCCTGCTGGTCGAGATGCGGGCCGACGACAAGGCCCGTGCGCTGCACGCCGAGGCGCCGCTGGCGGGGGCGCTGCGCCGGTTCGCCGCCGCCGGGCACCGGATCACCCCGGCCGGCACGCTCGGTCTCGGTGACCGGGACATCGACGTACGGGTGCAGCGGCTGCTGGTCGCGGACCGGCCGCCCCGGCTGCTCGGGGCCGCCGCGCTGGCGGTGACGACCACCCTGGCCGCCCTGCCGATCTCGCTGTTCCTGAGCTGACGCCCCGGATACCGGGCGGCGGTTCCACGCGCGCCAATAGGTAGCCAAGCTACATGTAGTATTGCTACGACAAGCGGGACTACCTCTGGAGAGGTTCATGGACACCCTGCTCCTCGCGCGCCTCCAGTTCGCCACCACCACCTCGATCCACTTCCTCTTCGTGGCGGTCACCATCGGCCTGGTCACCCTGCTGGTCGGCCTCCAGACCACCTGGGTGCTGACCGGGGACCCGAAGTGGGAGCGGATGACCCGCTTCTGGGGCCAGCTCTACGTGATCAACTACGTGCTCGGCATCGCCAGCGGCCTCGTGCTGGAGTTCCAGTTCGGGCTGAACTGGAGCGGGCTGTCGCGCTACGTCGGCAACGTCTTCGGGGCCCCGCTGGCGATCGAGACGCTTGTGGCGTTCTTCCTGGAGTCGACGTTCCTCGGCATGTGGATCTTCGGCTGGCACCGGCTGCGGCGCGGCGTACACCTGGCACTGCTCTGGGGGGTCGCGCTCACCGCGTACGCCTCGGCCTTCTGGATCATGGTGGCGAACGCCTGGCTCCAGCACCCGGTCGGTTACCGGCTCCGGGACGGGGTCGCCCACCTCACCGACTTCGGAGCGCTGCTCACCAACCCCACCCTCGGCATGGCGCTGGGCCACGTGATCGCCGCCAGCCTGCTCACCGGCGGCATGCTGATGGCCTCCGTCAGCGCCTGGCACCTGCTCCGACGGACCGCCGACTTCGCCCTGCACCGCACCTCACTGCGGATCGGGCTGGTCACCGCCGCCCTGTCGGTCAGCCTGGTGCAGGGGTTCGGCTTCGCCCAGTTCGGCCCGGTCGGCGAGCTGCAACCCACCAAGTTCGACGCCGGCCCGACCGCCGACGCCCGGATCGCCGAGTGGACCACCCGGTTCGGCCCCGGCGACTACACCCCGCCGGTGCTGTCCAACGTCGGGCTCGGCTTCATGATCCTCATCGGGTTCACCCTGGGCTGCGTCTGGCTGCTGCTGCCGCTGCTCTGGCGGGACTGGATGATCCGGCTGCGGTTCCCGCTCTGGCTCGTCCTGCTCGCCCTGCCGCTGCCGTTCGTCGCGGTGATCCTCGGCTGGCTCGCCCGGGAGGTCGGCCGGCAGCCCTGGGCCGCGTACGGGCTGCTCCCCACCGACGAGGCCGTCTCCCGCGTCGACCCGGGCCTGATGCTCGCCTCACTGATCGGCTTCAGCCTGCTGCTCGGCGCGCTCGCCGTCACCAACTGGACGCTGCTCGCCCGGCACGCCGCCCGGGGCGCGGTCGACCCGGCGCTCGGCCGCCCGCCCGGCACGCCCGACGACGCGCGTCACCCCACCCCCGCCTTCGCCTGACAGGACCCCCCGATGCCCCTGCTCTGGTACGCCCTGCTCGGCCTCTTCTTCGCCGGCTACCTCGTCCTCGCCGGCTACGACTACGGGGTGGGGTTGCTGCTCGCCCGGCGCGACACCCCGGCCGCCCACCGCGCCCGGCTCACCGCGCTCGGCCCGTTCCTCCTCGGCAACGAGGTGTGGCTGGTGGCCACCGTCGGCATCCTCTTCGGCGCGTTCCCCACCCTGGAGGGCGAACTCCTCTCCGGCCACTACCCCGCCGTGGCCGGGGCCCTGGCCGGGGTGATCCTGGTCACCGTCGGGGTACAGCTCCGCAGCCGGCCTGCCGGCCCGACCGCCCGCCGGGCCTGGGACCGGTTGATCGTGGCCGGCAGCGCGCTGGCCACCTTCGGCTGGGGCGCCCTGCTCGCCGGGCTGCTCCAGGGCCTGCCGATCGACGCCACCGGCCACGTCGCCGGGCAGACCCACCTGGCCACCCCGTTCGTCGCCGCCACCGGGCTCGCCCTGCTCGCCCTGGCCGCCGCGCACGGTGCGACGTTCCTCACCCTGCGCCTGCCGGCCGCCGACGCCCCGGCGACCGCCCGGCTGGCCCGTCGGCTCCTCGTCGGGGCGCTCGCCGCGGTCACCACGGCCACCGCGCTGGGCCTGCTCTCCGACCGGGTACGCGCGGCGACCCGCCAGCCGCTGCCCGCCGTACTGCTGGTGGTGGTGCTGGTCGGGGCGCTGCTGGCGGCCCGCGCGGCGCTGCGCCGGGGTCGGCCCGGGGTGGCCCTGGCCGCCACCGGCGCGACCCTCGCGCTACCGGTGGCCCTCGTCGGTGCCGCCCGCTGGCCGGCGGTGCTGGTCTCCACGGTCGACCCGGCGGCCACCATGACCGTCACCGACGCGGCGGCCAGCGGGCCGACGACGCAGCTGCTGGGCTGGCTGCTGCTGCCCCTCCTGCCGGCCCTACTAGGCTTCCAGGCGATGTGCTGGTGGGTGTTCCGGGGACGGACCGACGGCAGGGCACCGGTGTACTGGTGAACCGCCGTCCCTTCGACCCGCGTCTGCTGCGCCGGGTCCCCGCGGCCCGGCGCGACCTCGCCGTGCTCGCGGCCCTCGGCGGGCTCACCGCGCTGCTGGTCGTCGGGCAGGCCACCGCCCTGGCCACGGTGCTCGCCGCCGGCATCGACGGCCGGCTGGACACCGGCGCGCTGGCCGGCTTCGTCGCCACCGTCGGCGGCCGGGCCCTGGTCACCTGGGGGCAGGGCACCGTCGCCGCACGGGCCGCCGCCACCGTGAAGGCGACGCTCCGCGCCGACCTGCTCGCCGCCGTCGGCCGGCACGGGCCCGGCTGGGTCGCCGGCCGGCGGGCCGGACAGCTCGCCACCCTCACCGGGCGCGGCCTCGACGCCCTGGACGCCTACTTCACCGGCTACCTCCCCCAACTCGTGCTCAGCGTCACCGTGCCCGCCGCCGTGCTCGCCCGGCTGGTCTTCGCCGACTGGAGTTCGGCGCTGATCATCGTGCTGACCCTCCCGCTGATCCCGGTCTTCGGCGCGCTGCTCGGCTGGCAGGCGCAGGCCGCCACCGAACGGCAGTGGCGGCGGCTGTCGATGCTCGGCGGGCACTTCCTCGACATGGTCGCCGGGCTGCCCACCCTGCGCGCGTTCGGCCGGGCACGGGCGCAGACCGGGGTGGTCCGCCGGATGGCCGACGGGCACCGCGTGGCCACCATGGGGACGCTGCGGATCGCCTTCCTCTCCGCGCTGGTGCTGGAGCTGGTCGCCACCCTGTCGGTGGCGCTGGTCGCGGTGCCGGTCGGCATCCGGCTGCTCGACGGCGGGATCACCCTGGCCACCGCGCTGCTGGTGCTGCTGCTCACCCCGGAGGCGTACCTGCCGTTGCGGGCCGCCGGGAGCCGGTTCCACGCCAGCATGGAGGGGCTGACGGCGCTGGACGAGGCACTGACCGTCTCCGCCGTACCGGACGGCGCGGCAGATGGTGCCCCGGCAACCGCCGGACCCGCCCGGACGCCGGCCGGCGACGGCGAGATCGTCTTCTCCGGTGTCACCGTCGCCTACGAGCGGACCACCGCACTGCGGGACGTCACGCTCACCATCCGGCCCGGCGAACGGATCGCCGTCGTCGGGCCGAGCGGTGCCGGCAAGAGCACCCTGCTCGGCCTGCTGCTCGGCTTCGTCACCCCGACCGCCGGCCGGATCACCGTCGCCGGGGTCGACCTGGCCGACGTCGATCCCGACGACTGGCGTCGGCAGATCGCCTGGGTGCCGCAGCGGGCCCACCTGTTCGCCGCCACGCTCGCCGACAACATCCGGCTCGGCGCACCCGACACCCCCGACGCCGGGCTGGCCCGCGCGGTCGCCGACGCCGCGCTGGACGAGGTGGTGACGGCCCTGCCCGACGGGCTGGGCACGCTGCTCGGCGAGCGCGGCCACGGGCTGTCCAGCGGCCAGCGGCAGCGGGTCGCCCTGGCCCGCGCCTTCCTCCGGGACGCCCCGCTGGTGCTGCTCGACGAGCCGACCGCCCGGCTGGACACGGCGAGCGAGACGATCGTCCTGGACGCCACCCGGCGGCTGGTCGCCGGGCGTACCGCCCTGCTGGTGGCGCACCGGCCGGCCCTGCTGGCCGACGCCGACCGGGTGCTGCACGTCGACGCCGGCCGGGTCACCGAGCTGACCCCGACCGCGGAGGCCGGCCGATGAGCACCGCTCCTCCCCCCGGCGCGGGAGGCCCGCCGCCGGGCACCGGACCCGAGCGGGTGGTGCTGCGGCTGGCCCGGCCGTACCTGGGCCGGTTGGTCGGGGCCGGGCTGCTCGCGTCGGCCACCGAACTCGCCGGGCTGGCCCTGATGGCCACCGCCACCTGGCTGCTGATGAGCGCCGCCGGCCAGCCACCGCTGGACCGGCTCACCGTCGCCATCGTCGCCGTCCGGGCGCTGGCCGTCAGCCGGGGGGTGCTGCGCTACACCGAACGGCTCGCCGGTCACGACGCCGTGCTCCGCATGATCACCGACGTCCGGGCCCGGGTCTTCGCCAGCCTCGCCGCCCGTCGGGGGCCGGCCGGACAGCGCAGCGGGGACGCCCTGAGCCGGCTGGTCTCCGACGTCGAGGCCGTCCAGGACCTGCTGCTGCGGGTACTCGTGCCCGGGGCGGCGGCCGCCCTGGTCGGGGTGCTGGCCGTCGGCGGGACCGCGCTGGTCTCGCTGCCCGCCGCCGGGGTGCTCGCGGTCGGGTTGCTGGTCGCCGGGGTGGCGCTGCCGGTGCTGGCCACCGCGCTGACCCGCCGGGCCGCCGACGAGGTCGCGCCGCTGCGCGGCGCACTCGCCACCGACGCCGTCGACCTCACCCACGGTGCCGCCGACCTGGCCGCCTTCGGGGCCACCGGGCAGGCGCTGCGGGCCGCGACCCGGCGCGCCGACCGGTTGGCCCGGCTGGAGCGCCGGCTCGCCGCGACCGGGTTCGCGGTGGACGCGGCCGGGGTGCTGGTGGCGGGGCTGACCGCCGCCGGGGTGGTGCTCGCCGCGCTCCGCGCCGACGTGTCCGGGGTGCTGGTGGGGGTGCTCGCCGTCGGCACCCTCGCCGCGGTGGAGATCGCGTTGGCGCTGGTCGGCGCGGCGCGTCAGCACACCCAGCTCCGCGCCGGCCTGGCCCGGGTGGCCGCCCTGCTCGACGACGCCCCCGACGGTGACCCCGGTCGGCAGCGGCCGACCCCGGAACCCGGCACCGACGCGGCGGACAGCGTCCCGGTGGACGCGACCACGACCGGGCCCGACGTGCGGTTCGAGGGGGTCGTCGTCCGGTACCGGGAGGGGGCCGCCCCGGCGCTGGCCGGGTTCGACCTCGACCTGCCCGCCGGACGCCGGATCGCGGTGGTCGGGCCGAGCGGGGCGGGCAAGAGCACCCTGGCCGCCGTGCTGACCGGGACGGTACGACCCGACGCCGGCCGGGTCACCCTCGCCGGCCGGGACGTCTCGGCGTACCCGCCCGAGGAGTTGCCCCGGGCGGTCGGTGGCCTGCTCGCCGAGGCGTACGTCTTCCACGCCTCGGTCCGGGAGAACCTGCTGCTCGGCCGACCGGACGCGGACGAGGCGGAGCTGGTCGACGCGACCCGCGCCGCCGGCCTGCTGGACTGGGTACGCGAACAGCCGGACGGTTGGGACACCGTCGTCGGTGAGGAGGGCGGTCAGCTCTCCGGTGGGCAGCGGCAGCGGCTCGCGCTGGCCCGGGCACTGCTCGCCGCGCCCGGCGTCCTGGTGCTGGACGAGCCGACCGAGGGGCTCGACCCGGTCGCCGCCGACGCGGTGCTCGCCGGGACGCTGGCGGCCACCCCCGCCGGACGCTCGGTCCTGGTGATCACTCACCGGCTCAGCGGCCTGGCCGGGCTGGACGAGATCGTGGTGCTCGACGCGGGGCGGGTCGTCCAGCGGGGACGGCACACCGAGCTGGTCGCCGCCCCCGGCTGGTACCGGGACCAGTGGCTGCTCCAGGCGGCCGCCGAACGCGGCTACCTGGCCCTGACGCCCTGACCCGGCGCGGCGTCCCGGGCCGGCCCCGGGGCGCGGGTCCGGGGATCTCCCCGACGCGCGGGCGCACCGGCACGTGACAGGGTGGTGCCATGCGTGCCTGCGACGGGACGGCGATCGACGAGCGGCTGCGGGACCTGGGGTCCCGGCTGCGGGGTCCGGCACGGCTACGGACCGAAATGCTCCGCGAGGTACGCGACGCGCTGGACGACGCCACCGAGGCGTACCGGGAGCGGGGGCTGCCGACGCGGGAGGCCGAGCGGCGGGCCGTGGCCGACTTCGGGACACCTGCCGAGCTGGCCCCGACGTACCAGGCGGAACTCGCCGCCGGGGCGTTGCGCGGGCTGTCCCGGCGGGCGCTGCTGATCGCCGTGGTGCTGACCCTCGGCGGTGACCTGACCTGGCAGGGGTCGAGCTGGAGCGGTGGGCCGCCCCCGCCGCCGGGCTACCAGGTGCTCGCCGCTTCGGTGGACGGGATCTGGCTGGTCGTGGCCGGGTTGGCGCTGGCGGCCCTGCTGGGCGGGCGCTGGGCGGCCCGGCGGGGCCGCAGCGGCCCGCCGGCCGAGCGGCTGCTCGGGCTCGGGCTGGCCGGCACGCTGGTCGTCGGCGCGGTCGCCGGGGTGGCGCTGTTCGCCTGGTCGGCCGGGCTGTGGGACGCGGCCCTGACCTGGCCGCCGATGATCATCGGTTCGGTGCTGGCCGGTGCCGCCTACTTCACGCTCTTCCGGGCCACCCGGCTGTGGCTGGTGGCCACCCGCTGACGCCGCGTCCCCGGCGACGGCCCGGCCGCGGCCAAGTCGGGGCCGGGCCGGCGGTCAGGCCGGGCCGGGGGGTGGGGCGGCGGGGTCGAGGAACCGGCCGACGGTCGCGCTGAACTCGCGCCAGCCGGCCCGTTCACCGGCCAGCGACGCCCGGCCGGAGTCGGTGAGCCGGTAGGTGCGCCGCTCCCGACCGTTGACGGTGCTCCAGGAGCTGGCCACGTGGCCGGCCCGCTCCAGCCGACGCAACGCGGGGTAGATGGTGCCGGTCGGCAGGTCGAGCTGCCCGTCGCTGCGGACGCGCAGTGCCTCGATGACGGCGTATCCGTGCAGCTCCCCCTGCTCCAGCACGGCCAGGAGCAGGGCGTCGAGGTGACCGTGCAGCGCCTGAGCCTTCATGTGTAGTTACGCTACTTGTCGACCCGCCGGACCGCCAGCGGGACACGGGCCCCGGACGCCACCGGGGTGCGGGTTCACAGCGCCGCCGAGGTGCGGGTTCGCGGTGCCGCCGGGGTGCGGGGTCCGCCGACGCAGGGACGCCCATTAGGGTATGTGCCCAGAGTCACTCGGCGACCGCGCGGTCGCCGGATGGTTAAACCCGACGCACACGGAGGTCAGCGTGGCCCGCCAGTCGCCCCAACGGCCCGACGCCGACGAACCCGAGCTCGGCGACACCGATGGGCCGACCGGGCCCGACGTGGAGCCCGGCCCGGTCGACCGCTCGCTCTGGGACGAGCTGAACATCGATCCGGTCGAGATCGCCCTGCCCGCCGGCACCGGCTTCACGCTCCGGGCGTACCGGCCGGCACGCGAGCTGACCCCGACGGACGTCGTCGAGCGCGACGAGGACGACCCCTTCCTGGCCCGGCGTCAGGTCGTCGAGGCCGAGGACGACGACGAGGTGATCATCCTCGACGAGGAGTTCGCCGCCCTCACGGCCGAGGACGACGAGGCGGACACCAAGGCCGAGGGCGACGGCAAGCGGGCCGACCGCAAGCGCGACACCGCCGACGTGAACACCGACACCGTCGACCCGGACGCCGATGCCACCGACGACGACACGGACACCGACACCGACGGCGACGGCGACGGCGACGGCGACGGCGACGAGGAAGCCGACGCCGAGGGCGACGAGGAGGTGCCGGTCTTCCTGAGCCACAAGGGCCGGCTGCTGCTGTTCAAGACGCCCGAGTCGTTGGTCAGCTTCATCCGCTCCGGCGCGCCCAACGACCTGTCTCAACTGGACGGTTGGAATGAACTGTCCGAACGGGTGGAGCCCGCCGACATCGCCCCGCGCGACGAGGACACCTACGAGCTCGACCTGGTCGTGGAGAACCTGCGCGGCGGGCACGACACGTGGGACCCGACCCTGCTCATCGAGGCCGGCGAGGTCGCCCGCGACCTGTCGTACGCGCTGCGGCTACCCGCCGTGCTGGACATGCTCTCGGCCGGTTCGAGCCTGGACGACCTCGACGAGGCGCTCCGCGCTTCTGTCAACGGCGGAGTCGGTGGATTTCTCGGCCGTAGGCGGCTGAAAAAAATCGGGGCCCAGACCGCAAGCTTGGGATGGCGCACCATTGTCGGCAAGATCTCTGCCGTCGTGGACTGGCGCGACTGACCCCGAGCGGGGAGCATCAGTGGCTGGCAGTGAATAGACCGGTGTCCCGGGAGGAGGACGACGCCTTGGCGCTCGTGCGCGTGTACTGCGGTCTGGCCTCGGCAGATCCGGCCGACCGACCGGCCTCGGCCGGATCGACGCTGACGTCCGCCGTGGTCGACGACGCAGGCCGTCTGCTGCATGTCCACGAGATCAGCGACGACGCGGCCGGTTACGCCCGGCTCGTCACGCTGTTCGTGGAGCGGTCGGGCGGGCCGAGCGGCGTGGCGATCGCGGCCGACAGCGACGACCACGCGGTCACCTCACTGCTGAGCGCGGCCGGCCGTCCACTCGCGATCGCCGACGACGACTCGGTCGACGACTTCGCCGAGCGGTTCGCCGACGACGACTCCCTGGAGGAGATGCAGTCCGCGCCGGCCGAGCGGCGGGCGGTGGGCCTGGCCCGTGCCCTCCAGGCGGGTGCGCTCTCCGCGGTCACCCTCCCGGCACCCCGGGACCTGGCCGGGTTCAAGCAGGTCCTCTCCGCCCACGCCGCCCTGTCCAGCGGCCGGCACTCCGCCGCCGTGGCCCTGCGCGAGGTGCTCCGCGAGCTCTACCCGGCGGCCCTGCGGGCCTACCCGGACCCGGCCGAGCCGGTGGCGCTGGCCGTCCTCGACGCGTTGCCCGAGCCGAACATGCTCACCGGCACGTCGGCCCGGGGCCGGGACATGTCGGTGGCCGCCGAGGCGGTCACCGCACGGCTCACCGCCGACGGGGTCGCCGAGGCCGGGGAGATCGAGGCGGCGGTCACCGCGCTGCGGGTGGCCGTCTCCGAGACCCCGCGCCGGGCCACCGTCAACCGGGCGCTCACCTCCGCCGTCGCCGAGACCGTCCGGCAGTCGGTCGCCGCGGTGCGCGCCTGTGACGCCGGATGCGAGGCCCTGGTGGGCGCGCTCGCCACCCGGGTCAGCGTCCCGAGCCCGTTGCCCGGTCGCCGCGCCGCCGCCCGTCGGGGCGAGCAGGTCGCCGAGCTGACCGGGATCAGCGGCACCGGCCCCGGGCTGCGTCCGGTCCGGCCCGCCGAGCCGGCGCCGCCGGTACCGACCGGCCGCCGTAGCCGTCCCGAGCCGGTCCCCGGCAGTGGCATGCCGGCCGCGCCCCGACCGCTCGGCCCGCCGCCGGTGGCACCCGCCCCGATCACGCCGCCGCCGGTAGCCCCGGCACCGGTCACCCCGGCCGCTGCGGCCGGCCTGCCGACCTCGGTGCCGCCCGCGCGTACCGACCCGGGCATGCCGGCGGCCCATCGCGGGTCGGATGCTCCGACCACCATGATCCCGCCGATCCGTCGCGGGATGGACGCCCCGACGAACCGGCCGGTCTCGGCTCCGCCGCCGCCTCCCCCGGGGATCACCCCGATCGCTCCGGCACAGCGCGGCACCGTGCCGCCCGCCGAGGCCGGTGAGCCGTTCCGGCCGACGCTGACCACCGCCGCGATCAACAACGCCCGCGCCGAGCGGCAGCGCACCGTGATCCCGCCCCGGCCGAAGACCGCCGGTGCGCTCTCCGCCCCCACCGGCGGATTCAGCGCCACCGACCTGAACGTCCCGGTGCCGGTCAGCCGGCCCGAGCCGGAGCAGCCCACCGCCCCGCCTGGGTCGCGGGCGAACTGGCCGCTGGTCAACAACCCGGAGGATCCGGCCGACAGTTCCGCCAACAACCCGGTGGTGCCGGCGTACGGCGAGCGGGGCGGCCGGTCGGCCGACGCGCCCACCGACGCCGGTGCCGGCCGTCGCATCACCCCGCCGTGGCTCGCCGACGACCTGCCGCAGGAGCCGCCGATGTTGCGGCTGGTGGAGCCGCCGCCGCTGGCCGACCGGGCCCTGCGCGACGGGCTGGACACCCCCGCCGACCCGCACCTGGACACCCCGCCGCTGCGGCTGGTGGACCGGGACGAGGCCGGCCGGGCCGGACGACCCCACCGGGCCGACCGGGCGGAGCAGCTGGACCGCCCCATCCGGGCCGAGCGGCCCGGTCGGCTGGACCGGCCCGCCGACCGCCCCGAACGGCTCGACCGTGCGGAACGGCCGGAGCTTCTCGACCGGGTCGAGCGGCCGGCACGCGGCGACCGGCCGGGCCTGGAGCGGCGACCGGAACCGGCCGAACGCCGCCCCGCCCCCATGGAGCACCGCCCGCCGCCCGTCTCCGACGAGGGCGACGGCGACCTGCTGATCTTCGCCCAGGCCAAGTCGGCCTGGTTCGTCGGGCACAGCGACGAGAGCGACCTGGAGTGGTCGTCGACCGCCGACACCGGCTGGCAGGCCGCCGAGAAGGTGGCGCAGCCGGCCGTCGGCGCGGAGACCTCCGCCGGGCTGCCCAAGCGGGTGCCGCAGGCCAACCTGGTGCCCGGGTCGCCGCTGCGCGAGGAGCGTCCGCTGCGGATCGTCCGGGACGCGGCGAGCCTCGCCGAGAACACCACCGGTTACTTCCGTGGTTGGCGTCGCGGCCAGGAGATCGGCGGTTTCGCCGTCGGCGGCCGGCCCGGCCGCGAGGCAGCCGGCGGCTGGGACTTCAGCCGCGACCCGACCGAGCGGGACGACGACCGGGAGTACGAGTTCCGCTCCGCCGGCTACCGGTCCTGACCCTCTGACGGCTCACCGCTGGCCCGACCGGTTCATCCGGTCGGGCCAGCGCCGTTGTGCGGCCCTCAACGCACCCGCCCCACCCCAGGGGGTCCTCCCATGCCTCGATCCGCGCAGCGGCCCGCAGAGCCGGCCCGCAGAGCCAGGGCACCGGCTGGGGCGCCACACCTCTGCGCCCGGCCCCGGGCATCCCCACCACGCCATGCGGACACGACCGCCGGGGACCTGCCTCTCGTGGCGCGTGGGCCGCCAGCCGCGCGGGGCACGGAGAGCCGCCAGCCGGCTCCCGGCGTACCGGGCCGGGAAACACGGACGCGCCCGGTCGCGGCCGGAGCCGCCACCGGGCGCGTACGGAGTCGGTCAGGCCGGCGCGACCGCGCGCGAACGGCGCATGGTCAGCACGTACTCGACCAACGAGATCAGCACGTGCTTGGTCGACTCCCGGTTACGGGCGTCGCAGGCGACCACCGGCACGTCGGTCGAGATCGCCAGCGCGTCCCGGACGTCCTGCGGATCGTGGTACTGCATCCCGTCGAAGCAGTTGATCGCCACCAGGTACGGCAGCCGCCGGTGCTCGAAGAAGTCGATCGCCGCGAAGCAGTCGGCCAACCGGCGGGTGTCGACCAGCACCACGGCACCGATGGCACCCCGGACCAGTTCGTCCCACATGAACCAGAACCGTGTCTGGCCGGGCGTACCGAACAGGTACAGGATCAGATCCCGGTCGATCGAGATACGGCCGAAGTCCATCGCCACCGTGGTCGTCGTCTTGCCCGGCACCTGCCGGGTGTCGTCGACGCCCACACCGGCAGAGGTCATGATGGCCTCGGTGGTCAGCGGCGTGATCTCCGAGACCGAGCCGACCAGCGTCGTCTTGCCGACGCCGAACCCACCGGCGATAACGATCTTCGCCGACGTCACGCGCCCGTTCGGGGCAGGCGGCCGCTGCGACATGTCAGAGCCTGCGAAGTCCACTCAGCACCCTCTCCAGCAGTTCAGTGCCCACCGCGTCGTCCGAGTCGTCCAAGATGGTCGGCTCGTGGACCGCGACCAGGCCGTCCGTCGCCATGTCGGCGATGAGCACCCGGGCCACGCCGAGCGGAAGCTGCATCCGCGCCGCGATCTCGGCGAGCGACTGCACACGTCCGTCACACAGCGCGGCGATGTACTGGTGCTCCCGGCCCTGACCGCCGTTGCCACCGGCAGCAGCGCGACCGCGCACCGTCGTCTCGACGAGCGCCTCCAGGGCGATGTCGAGCCGGGGACGGGTACGACCACGGGTCACGGCGTACGGTCGGACCAACGCCCCTGTCGGTTCGTCACGATCGACCATGTCGCCGCTCACCTCCTTCGTCCCCGGCACCGGCTCTCACCCGGTGGAACCCGTCGTTCTTGTCGTCCCGTGCCGACCAGGCGGTCAGCCCGGTCAGCCCATCATCCCGACAGCCGTACGGGCCTGCGGCGTGAGCGCGTCACCGACCCGGTCGACCAGTAGCGCCATCTCGTACCCGACCTGACCGACGTCGCAGCTGCGCGCGGCCAGGACGGCGAACGACGACCCGTCCGAGATGGACATCAGAAACAGGAAACCGTTGTCCATCTCGACGACGGTCTGCAACACCGCGCCGCCCTCGAAGCAGCGGGCCGCGCCCTGGGTCAGGCTGACCAGGCCGGACGCGATCGCGGCCAGCTGGTCGGCCCGGTCCCGGGGCAGGTCACGCGACGAAGCGAGGAGCAGGCCGTCGGCGGAGACCGCGACCGCGTGCGCGACACCCGGCACCCGGTCGGCGAAGTTGGCCAGCAGCCAACCCAGATCCTGCGTAGTTGTCATCCTTCATGCTCCTTCTGCCCGCTCCCGCCCGCCCGGCCGGAGCCAGACGACGAGGATTGCTGCCCGCCCGGAGTCGCGTCCGGGTTGGTGGGGTTGTCCGAGGTGGTCCGGCCGCGTTGCACACCTCGATGGTAGGCCGAGAGCAGACCCCTGACCGCTTCCGGCGTCCGCCGCTGCACCGACGTGGTCGGCTTCTCGATAGCCCCCGGCACGAGCTGCGCCATCGGCGTCCGCTTCGGCAGACCGGTCTGGGTGGTGCCGGAAACCGGTGCTTCGGTCGCAGCCACCGCGGCCCGCCAGCCCTCGTCGGCGGCGGTCTGCCAGCCGGCGGGCGGCGCGGCGGAACGTCGGTTCGCCGGGCTCTCGCCCCGACCGGGGAACCCGCCACCGTTCACTGTCGACCCGTTGTCACGCGGCACGCCCCCGGTCGGCGCAGTGTCTGCCATCGGTGCGCTACCTGTCGTCCCTGGTGCGGTGTACTGGGCCGGGTGACCGGCGGTGTCGACGGCTGCGTGGGCCGCCGTCGTGCCGTTGGCCGCCTGCTTGGCACCGGCCGCGTCCTCGGGGCCGGGCTTACGGGTACGGAACCAGGCCGACTCCAGCTCCCGGAAGATCGGCAGCTCCATCGTCTCGTCCGCGTACCGCTGCTGGGGAACCTGCTGCGGTGCCGACGGCCGGTTGGCCGGCGTCGTCTGGGCGGTCCGCACCGGCGGGGCGGGCTGCCGCGTGACCGGCGCCGCCGGCTCGGATCGGGGCACCCGGGGCAGCTCGGTGGTCATGTCCAGCGCGGCGGCGAGCCGCTCGGGAACCGGCGGGGTGGCCGTGTCCCGGTCCGGGTTCGCGACCGGCGGCCAGGCCGGCGGGGCGGCGGCGCCCGGCGCGGCCCCGCCCGAGGTGGGCCGGGACGGCAGCGGACCGGCGGGCGACCCGGAGACCGGTGCGACCGGGCCCGGCTGACCGACGTACGGGGACGCCGACACCGGGTAGCCCGGGGCGGGCTGGCCCGACACCGGGTAACCGGACGTCGGCTGACCCGAGACGGGCTGACCCGAGACCGGTTGACCGGACACCGGGTAACCGGAGACCGGCTGGCCCGAGACGGGCTGGCCGGACACCGGAGCGACCGGGTACGCGGGCGGCAGCGGCGGGGCCGACACCGGCGGCACCGGCGGGGGGCTGTACGGCCGGGCCTCGGGGCTGCTCGGCAGCTGGCGCGGAATGACCGGCTGCTGGCCGGTGCTGTCCGGGTCGTCGGTGCTCCGCCGCTGCGGCAGCGGGTCGATCGCGTGCCCGTTGGTGGCCCGTGGGTTGGTGAAGCCGTCGCCACCGTTGATCCCGCTGGCGCCGGTGAGGTCGGACCAGGCGGGCATTCCGCGCCCGCCGTTGGCGGGGGCGGGCGAACCGTTGCGCGGTGCCGGGTCGAAGGGCCGACCGCCGAGGGTGACCTGGTTGCCGGAGTCGCCCGACCGGGGGGCCGGCGGCTGGCCGTTGCCGAGGGCGGGAAGCGCGCCGAAGGCCGCTGGGGTGCCGGCACCGCCGAAGGCCGGCGCGGCACCGGAGCCACCGAAGGCCGGGGCCGCACCACCGAAGGCTGGGGCGGACCCGCCGCCGAACTGCGGGCCGGCCGGCAGGCCCGGCGTGCCGGGGGCCCGGCCGGTGAGCGCACGGGGCACCAGCACGGACGTGGGCAGGACGACCTCGGCCACGGTGCCCCGGTCGGTGCCGGGACGCAGCTCGACCTTGACGCCGTGCCGGGACGCCAGCCGGGCCACCACGACCAGGCCCATCATCCGGGAGACGGCCACGTCGACCTGGGGTGGCGTGGCGAGCCGCTCGTTGAGGTCGGTCAGCTGCTCGGCGCTGATGCCGATGCCCCGGTCCTCCACGTAGAGCGACGCGCGGTCGCCGACCCGACGGGCCTCGACCATCACCTGGGAGTCCGGTGGGGAGAACGCGGTCGCGTTGTCGAACAGCTCGGCGACCAGGTGCACCAGGTCGTTGACCGCGTGCGCGGAGACCTCGATGTCCCGGTCGATGACCCCGAACTCGATCCGGGTGTAGTGCTCGACCTCGGACTGGGCGGCGCGCAGCACGTCGATCAGGGCGGCCGGTTCGCGCTGCACGCGGGTCGAGTCGGCACCGGCGAGGACCAGCAGGTTCTCGTCGTTGCGGCGCATCCGGGTGGCCAGGTGGTCGAGCTGGAACAGCTCGGCCAGGCGGTCGGGGTCCTCCTCGCCGCGTTCCAGCCGGTCGAGGTGGCCGATCAGCCGGTCGACCAGGATCTGCGAACGGCGGGCGAGGTTGACGAACATCGTCGCGACCGAGGAGCGGAGCGCAGCCTGCTCGGCGGCCGTCCGGACAGCCTCCAGGTGGACGGCGTTGAACGCCTCGGTCACCTGGCCGAACTCGTCGCGGCTGCGGACCGGCAGCGGCTCGGCGATCTGGTTGGCCAGCTGGTCCGGGGACTGCTGGCCGGTGAACTGCGGGTCGCGCAGCCGGGCCACGGCCTGCGGCAGGCCGAACTGGGCGATGGACAGGGCACCCTGGCGTAGTTCCCGCAGGGATCGGGCCATCGACCGGGCGACCAGGTAGGCGAAGAGGATCGCCAGCAGCAGCATGCTCAGCAGCAGACCGGTCTCCAGGAAGACCTGACGCTGCACGTCGGAGCGCAGCTCGTCGGCCTTGGCCACCACGTCGCTGTCCAGGCGCACCTCGACGGCCCGGTTGAGCTGGGCGTACGCGACCATGGCCGCGTCCCACTGGTCGGTGCTGAAGGTGATGCCGTCGAGCTTGTCGCCGTTGAGCGCGCTGACCTGGCCGGCGTAGATGTCGGCCTGCCGCCGGTCGGAGCCGGAGACGGTCTGGTCCTGGAACTCGCGTTCGGCGCGGCTCGCCACGGCCTGGAAGCTCTGCAGGGCCTGCTGCTCACCGGTGTTGCTGGAGATGTACAGCTCACGCAGGGCCGGGGTGTACGCCTTCTGGAGCAGCACCTGGTGCACCGCGATCCGGCGGACGGAGGCGTACTCCTTGGCGCGGGCCATCGCGGCGGCGGCGCGCATCTGGTCGCTGAGGTCGTTGTCGCCGGCGAGCTGGGTGGCCGAGTCACGGATGGTGATCAGATTGTTGATCAGGCCGGTGTACCGGCTGACCGCCTCGCTGAGCCGCAGCTTGCCGTTGTAGACCTGGCTGCGGATGCCGGGCATCTCGGTCAGGTCGCTGTCGATCCGGTCGAGCTGCGTCTCCAGGGAGGCCGGCAGCCCCTCGATCTCGGCACGCTGCTGCGAGTACGGCGCCTTGGACTGGTCGACCCGCTGGTTGACCCGGTTGTACGCCTCCTGGTATTGAGCGCGGGCCTGCCCCTTGGGCGAGCCGAGCAGCAGGACGGCGTTGGTGCGCTCGTCCTGGAGGGTGTTGACGAGGTCGCCTGAGTAACCCACCAGGTTGGCCAGGTCACCAGCCCGGTTGGCGTTGTTGAGCGTCTGCAGGTGGTCCACCAGTCCGCTGGTGCCCACGACGACCGTGGCGATGGTCGGCACGATCATGATCAGCCCGAGCTTGGACCAGATCGGCATGTCACGGAGCCGACCGGCCGGCCGACGCAGACGCGACAGGAAGGAGTTCGCCGTCGTTGGCCGTTTGCTCACGTCACCGCCCTCGCGATTACAGCGTCTCCGCGTTGCCACGGGCAACGCCCAGCAGCCGACCCGGCGGGTCGGACCTCCGAGATTCCATCACGCCTCCCCTGAAAGAGAAAGCCCAGGTTGTCGGTCGCCGGAGGTGTGATGAGATGTTGATGCAATTTGATCGCAATCCGTCTTTCCGGAGTTACCCAAAGTAATGGATTACCGCCACCGCGTCGTGCTCCTCGCCGGCCCCTCCGGGTCCGGAAAGTCGTACATAGCGCAACGAACCGGCCTTCCCGTGCTCTGCCTGGACGACTTCTACAAGAACGGTGATGACCCTACGTTGCCGAGACAGAACGGACTGGTCGACTGGGACGCGCCCGAGTCGTGGGACGCGGGAACGGCGGTGGAGACAATTGCCCGACTGGCCCAGCAGGGCCGGGCCGATGTGCCGGTCTATGCGATCGGTGCGGATCGACGGGTGGCCACCCGGCCATTCGAGGTGACCGGATCGCCACTCTTCATCGCCGAAGGGATTTTCGCCGCCGAGATCGTCGCGGAATGCCGACGCCGGGGGCTGCTCGCCGGGGCGTACGCGCTGCGCCGGCCGCGCGGGGCGACCTTCGTCCGGCGGCTGGCCCGGGACCTGTCCGAACAGCGCAAGGCGCCGAGGGTGCTGATCCGGCGCGGGCTGGCGCTGCTGCGCGCCGAACCGGCGGTGCTGCGCCGGCAGACCGGCCTCGGTGCCGAGGCCGCGCACGCGCGGGAGTTCCTGCGCCGGGTGGCCGACCTGGTCGCCGGCCACCCGCACCGCTGAGTCAGCCGATCAGCTTCGCGTACGCCGGCTTGATCACCTCGTCGATGATCGCCAACCGCTCGTCGAACGGGATGAAGGCGCTCTTCATCGCGTTGACCGTGAACCACTGGAGCTCCTTCCAGCCGTAGCCGAAGTTCTCCACCAGCAACGCCATCTCGCGCGACATCGAGGTGCCGCTCATCAGCCGGTTGTCGGTGTTCACCGTCACCCGGAACCGCAGCTCCCGCAGCAGCCCGATCGGGTGCTCGGCGATCGACGCCACCGCCCCGGTCTGCACGTTCGACGACGGGCACAGCTCCAGCGGGATGCGCTTGTCCCGCACGTACGCGGCCAGCCGGCCGAGCGTCGGCACCGGACCCGGGGTGATGTCGTCGACGATCCGCACCCCGTGGCCGAGCCGGTCCGCCCCGCACCACTGGATCGCCTGCCAGATCGACGGCAGCCCGAACGCCTCACCGGCGTGGATGGTGAAGTGGAAGTTCTCCCGCTGGAGATACTCGAAGGCGTCCAGGTGGCGGGTGGGCGGGAACCCGGCCTCGGCGCCGGCGATGTCGAAGCCCACCACCCCGGCGTCGCGGTGCCGGACGGCCAGCTCGGCGATCTCCTGCGACCTGGCGGCGTGCCGCATCGCGGTGAGCAGGGTGCCGACCCGGATCGGGTTGCCCGCCCCGGCGGCCTCCGCGCTGCCCTCCACGAACCCGGCGACGACCGCCTCGACCACCTCGTCCAGGGTGAGGTTCTGCTCCAGGTGCTGCTCGGGGGCGAACCGCACCTCGGCGTACACCACGCCGTCGGCGGCCAGGTCCAGCGCGCACTCCCGGGCCACCCGGCGCAGCGCCGGGGCGGTCTGCATGACCGCGACGGTGTGCGCGAACGTCTCCAGGTAGCGCTCCAGCGAACCGGAGTGCGCCGCCTCCGCGAACCACCGGCCGAGCGCCTCCGGATCGGTGCTCGGCAGCTCGTGCCCCACCTCGGCGGCCAGCTCGACGACCGTCGCCGGCCGCAGGCCGCCGTCGAGGTGATCGTGTAGCAGCGCCTTCGGGACCTTGACGATGTCCTCGTATCGGATTGCGACCATCCCCCGACCCTAGTCACGCCCCCCCGACCGCCCGCGATCAGCCTCGCGCGGCCCGCACGCGGGCCGGACGCGCAATGTCGCCGGTACAGCGGCATCAACGCGAACGGATACCGCTACATCGCCCCACCTGCGTCGGGCGGATGTGTCGACCGGCCGGCCGGCCGCGCGCCGTAGGCTGCTGCGGGTGACCGCGCCGCACCCGTTCGAGCAGCCCGTCGACGCGACGCACCCGCAGATCGTCGCCCGGCTGCGCTGCCCGGTCTGCACCCAGCCGCTGGCCGCCGCCACCGACACCCGCGCACTGCGCTGCCCCCGCCGGCACAGCTTCGACCTGGCCCGCCAGGGGTACGTCACCCTGCTCGCCGGCCGGGCCCCGCACGTCGGGGACACCGCCGAGATGGTCGCCGCCCGCGCCGACTTCCTGGCCGCCGGGCACTACGACATGATCTCGTCCGCCCTGGCCGGGGCGGCGGCATCCGCCCTGGCGACACCGACCGGCCCCGCCGGGGCGGGCGGGTCGGAGGGGGTGGGCTTCGGGGCGTACCCGCTGGTGGTGGAGGCCGGGGCGGGCACCGGCCGGCATCTCGCGGCGGTGCTGGCGGCGTGGCCGGACGCCGTCGGCCTGGCCCTGGACGTCGCCAAGCCGGCGCTGCGCCGCGCCGCCCGTGCCCACCCGCGCGCCGCCGCCGCGCTCGCCGACACCTGGCAGCGGTTACCGCTGGCCGACCGGTCGGTGGCCGTGCTGCTCGACGTCTTCGCCCCGCGCAACGGCGACGAGTTCCACCGGGTGCTGCACCCGGCCGGGGTGCTGCTGGTGGTCACCCCCACCGACGCCCACCTCGCCGAGCTGGTCGACGTGCTCGGGCTGCTGCGGGTCGACCCGGCCAAGGCCGACCGGGTCGCGGACAGCCTCGCCGGGCGGTTCACGCCGAAGCACACGGCCGTGCACGCCGCCCGGCTCACCCTCGACCGGGCCGAGGTGGCCACCCTGGTCGGGATGGGGCCGAGCGCCTGGCACACCGACCCGGCGCGGCTCGCCGCCGCGATCGACGCGCTGCCCACCCCGGTCACGGTGACCGCCTCGGTACGTCTCACCGCCTGGCGACCCCGCTGACCACGGGGTAACAGGACGCCACCCCGCCGCCGGGCGAGGGGCACTCAGGTGGAGAGGTCGACCTCTTCCCAGCCGGGCGGCTCGTCGTGGTACGGGCCACGCAGCATCACCGCCCACTCCAACGCCCACCGGCGCTGGCCGATCGCGTTCGCGTCCACCAGGCCGGGCAGCCGGTGCCCCGACTTCTCCACCTCCAGGTACGCCCAGTCCAGGCAGTAGTGCAGGTCGAGCAGGGCGGCGGCGTCCGCCGGGTGCTGCGGGGCGGCCAGGATGCGGGCCCGCCACTGGCCGAAGGTCTCCCCCCCGGCCAGGTACGGCATCCGCTCCACCAGCCGTTCGTCCACCGGGATGGTCGGGTCGAGCTGCTTGCTCAGGCCCAGCACCCAGGACAGTGAGAAGAGCGCGTCGTGGTGCAGGACGAACGAGCGGTGGTCGCCCTTGCCGCCCACCACGAACTGCCACTCGGGCGGGGTGACCATGTCGACGAGGTGGGAGTCGAGCAGCCAGCTCATCGCCGTCTGCGCCGGCATCCCGAAGCACCGGGCCAGGATCAGGTGCAGCACCGCGATGCGGGCCTCGATCTCCACGGTGGGCCGCAGTTCGATCTCGTCGCCCGGCTCCCAGACCAGGGGAAACTGGGCCGGCGGCAGGGGCAGGCGCAACCGGGACAACTCGTCGAGGCTCGCCTCGCGGACCTCGCGGGGATCGGGCGCGGCTACCAGCACGATCGGATTCCCTGTCTGCTCACGCGGCGTCACCGCCGTTCGGTCCCCCTGACCAGGGAGGATAGCGTTCCGTCGCGACCGGCACCACGTCGGCCGGCCCCCGTCGCGCCGACCGCTGACCGGTGCCGCCGACCGTCAGCCGATCCGCTCGATGACCAGCGGCGACGCCGACGGCGCGGTGGCCGACACCCGGACCGCCAGGGCGGCCTCGGCGCGTGCGGCCGGCAGCCGTACCGTGTCGTCGGCGCGCAGCTCGTACAGCGGTTCGCCGACCCGGACCGGGTCGCCGGGCCGCTTGTGCAGCACCACTCCGGCGGCGGCGCTGACCGGGTCCTCCTTGCGGGCCCGCCCCGCGCCGAGCCGCCACGCGGCCACCCCGATCGCGTACGCGTCGACGGACTCGACGAAGCCGTCGGTGTCGGCGCGGACCACCTCCACCTCGTTGGCGGTGGGCAGCTTGGCGTCCGGGTCGCCGCCCTGGGCGCGGATCATCGTGCGCCAGGCGTCCATCGCCCGCCCGTCGCGCAGCGCGGCGGCCGGGTCGGCGTCGGGCAGGCCGGCCGCGTCGAGCATCTCCCGGGCCAGGGCCAGGGTCAGCTCCACCACGTCGGCCGGGCCACCGCCGGCGAGCACCTGCACCGACTCGGCCACCTCGACGGCGTTGCCGACGGTCAGGCCGAGCGGGGTGGCCATGTCGGTGAGCAGGGCGACCGTGCGCACCCCGTGGGCGTCGCCGAGCGCCACCATCGTCCGGGCCAGTTCGCGGGCGTCGGCCACGGTCTTCATGAACGCCCCGGAGCCGACCTTGACGTCGAGGACGAGCGCCCCGGTGCCCTCGGCGATCTTCTTGCTCATGATCGACGAGGCGATCAGCGGGATCGCCTCGACGGTGCCGGTGACGTCGCGCAGCGCGTACAGCTTGCGGTCGGCCGGGGCGAGCGCGGCGCCCGCCGCGCAGATCACCGCGCCGACGTCGCGGAGCTGGGCGATGAACTCGTCGTTGCTCAGCGAGGCCCGCCAGCCGGGGATCGACTCCAGCTTGTCGAGGGTACCGCCGGTGTGCCCCAGCCCCCGGCCGGAGAGCTGCGGGACCGCGCCGCCGCAGGCCGCCACCAGCGGGGTCAGCGGCAGGGTGATCTTGTCACCGACGCCGCCGGTGGAGTGCTTGTCGACCGTCGGCCGGTCCACCGCCGACAGGTCCAGCCGCTCGCCGCTGGCGATCATGGCGGCGGTCCACCTGGCGATCTCCGGCACCGACATGCCGCGCAGCAGGATCGCCATGGCCAGCGCCGACATCTGCTCGTCGGCCACCAGCCCCCGGGTGTACGCGTCGACCACCCAGTCGATCTGGCCGTCGCTGAGCACACCCCCGTCCCGCTTGGCCCGGATGACGTCGACCGCGGTAAAAGCACTCACCGTTGAGTTCCCTCTGAAGTCGTTGCGGTAACCGGCGCGAGAACCGGACGGATCAGGACGTGGCCCAGCGGGCCGGGATCTCCACCGGCGGCTCGCCCTCGCCGGCCCAGAAGATGGTGCCCTCCGCGTCCACCACCACGACCCTCGGCGTCCGGGCCAGCCCCCAGGTGATCGCCTCCGCCGGGTCGCCCCAGCTCGGGCCCTCCTCCAGTACCCCGGGCCCGGCCTCGTCGCTGTCGCCCGCCGACCGTTCCCAGTACGCCGTCCAGACCTGTTGCCCGGCGGAGAGGTCCGGGTGCACGAAGACGGTGCCCCGCCCCCGCCAGGCGGCCAGCCGGTCCGGCACCACCGGCACCGGGTTCTCGCCGACGACCGCCTCGATGTCGGCCACGTCGAAGGCGTGCGGCAGCAGCTCCGCCATCCGCAGCGGGCCGGTCCTCGACTCGACCAGGCACTCCGGGCCGCCGTTCTCCCAGAGCAGTTGCCGGCACCGGCCGCACGGCATCAACGGCTCGCCGTTCGCGTCGACGCAGGACATCGCGACCAGCCGGCCGCCGCCGGTGGCGTGCAGCGCCGAGACCACCCCGCACTCGGCGCACAGGGTCACCCCGTAGCCGGCGTTCTCCACGTTGCAGCCGACCACCACCCGGCCGTCGTCGACGAGGGCCGCCGCGCCGACCGGGAACTTCGAGTACGGCACGTAGGCGTGCCGCATCACCTCGGTCGCGGCGGCCCGCAGGCGCTCCCAGTCGATCTCGCTCATCCCCTCATTCTGCCCAGGTCACCCCACCCGGGTGCGGGAAGGGTGCCGGTCGGCCGCCCGTCGCTTCCCGGCTGCCGGCCCGGGGCCGTACCCGGACGGCGTCCGTCGGGGACGACGCGGGCCCGGCAGGGAGGTCCCCGCCGGGCCTGCGGGCCGGTCGTTCAGCCCTTGACGTACGGCTTGCCGTCGGCGGCGGGTGCCCGGACCCGACCGACCAGCCCCGCCACCGCCAGGATGGTCGCCAGGTAGGGCAGCATCGCCAGGAACTGGTTGGGGATGCTGCTGCCGATCGCCCCGAGGTAGGTGGCGAGCTGGTCGGCGAAGCCGAAGAACAGCGCGGCGAGCAGCGCGCCGGTCGGGCTCCACCGGCCGAAGATCAGCGCGGCCAGGGCGATGAAGCCCTTACCGCCGATCATGTTCTTGGTGAAGCTGTAGAGCGCCAGGGTGTACGACGCGCCGCCGATGCCGGCCACCACCCCGGCCAGCAGCACGTTGCGGTACCGCAGGCTCAGCACCTTGACCCCGAGGGTGTCGGCGGCGGTGGGGTGCTCCCCCACCGACCGGGTCCGCAGGCCCCACCGGGTGCGGAACAGCGCGAGGTGGATGACGAGCACCAGCAGCAGGCCGAGATAGAGGAAGATGTTGCCCCGGAACAGCGCCGGGCCGAGCAGCGGGATGTCCTTCAGCAGCGGGATCTCCCAGTTGCCGAACCGCGGCGCGCTGTTGTACTTCTCCGCGTCGGTCTGCATCAGCCGCTCGTAGAGGAAGCCGGTGACACCGACCGCCAGCAGGTTGAGCACCACCCCCATCACGACCTGGTCGACCAGGTAGCGGATGGCGAAGACGGCGAGCAGCAGCGAGATGAACGCGCCACCGACGGCCGCCGCCACCAGGCCCACCCAGACGTTGCCGCTGAGGCTGCCGAAGAGCGCGCCGCTGAACGCGCCCATCAGCAACTGCCCCTCGATCGCGACGTTGACCACGCCGGAGCGCTCGCAGAGCACCCCGGCCAGCGCACCGAAGATCAGTGGCAGGGCCAGGACGAAGGTGCCCCGGACGATGTTGACCATCGGCATGAAGTTGCGGCCCTCGGGGGCGGCGGAGACCTGCCAGCACAGGAAGCTCAGCACGAAGCCGACCAGCCCCACCCCGAGGACCACGGTGAACCAGCGCTTCGGGACCCCGGCCAGCAGCGCGCCGCCGGCCCCGGCGGCGACGACCCCGAACAGGATCGCGCCGAGGGTGCCCTGGATCTCCAGCGCCGCGCCGCCCTCGGTCTCGCTGAGGGTGAACCGGGCCTGCTGGCCGGTGGCCAGCGCCCCGAACAGCACGGTGGCGAGCACGCCCAGCGCCAGCAGGACCGCGCCGACCTTACGGGGACGGGTCCAGAAGCCCTCGTCGACCGCGGCCACGGCGACGTCGGGAACAGCGGTGGTGGACATGCCTCACCAGCCCTTCGCGAGGCTCGTCTGCAACCGGGCGGCACGGGCGGCCCGGAGCTGGAAGATCGCCTTCACCAGGGCCGGCGCGGCGATGAAGATGACGATCAGCGCCTGGAGCACGGTGACCAGCTCCAGCGAGATCCCGGAGTACGACTGCATCCGGTTGCCACCGGCCTGGAGCGCGCCGAACAGCAGCGCGGCCAGCAGCACGCCCCACGGCTTCACCCGGCCGAGCAGCGCCACCAGGATGCCGTCGAAGCCGATCTGCGCGATCACCAGCGGGGTGAGCGCGTTCGCGGTGGAACCCAGCACCATCTGGCTGCCACCGAGGCCGGCGAGCATCCCGGCGATCACCATCACCAGCACGTACGTCTTGGTGACGCTGATCCCGGCGGTCCGCGCCGCGTCCGGGTTGGCTCCGACGGCCCGCAGCTCGAAGCCGAGCGTCGAGCGGTTGAGCAGCCAGGCGATGGCCCAGGTGGCGAGCACCGCGAGCAGGATGCCGGCGTGCACCCGCAGGTTGTCGCCGAGCAGCCGGGGCAGCGCGGCCGAGGAGTCGACCGGGCGGCTGATCGCGTCCGCCCGGTCCGGGTTCTGCACGCCGTTCTGCACGATGATCCAGGACAGGAAGTAGACGGCGACGTAGTTGAGCATGATCGTGTTGATCACCTCGTGCGCGCCGGTCCGGGCCTTGAGGATGCCCGGGATGAAACCCCAGACCGCGCCGCCGGCCGCACCGGCGATCAACGCGACGACCAGGTGCACCACCGGGGGCAGCGGCAACGCGAAGCCGGCCACCGCGGCCAGGATCACGCCCATCGTCGCCTGGCCCTGGGCACCGATGTTGAACAGGCCGCCCCGGAAGGCGAGCGCCACCGACAGCCCGGTGAACACCAGCGGCGCGGTGTAGGTGAGGGTCTCCGAGATCGGGCTCATCGCGGCGGTGAAGCCGGACGCCTCCGGATCGAAGACCGCCCCCTTGAACAGGTTGGCGTACGCCTCGCTGACCACCGTCCAGCTCGCGTTCAGGGCGTCGGTCGGGCGGGCCGTGATGTAGCCGTAGGTGGCCAGCACGTCCGGGTCCGACACGATGATCAGGACCGCGCCGACCAGCATCGCCAGCACCAGGGCGAGGACCGTCACGGTCACCGTATTGGCGGCCCACAGGTTGTCCAGGAAGAGCCGGCCCAGCGTGGGCCGGGGCCCCGGCGCGGGCTGCTTGGGTGAGGTCATCGTGGCGCCCCGGTCGGCCCTGCCGGTTCCGGCCAGCTCCGCCTCGGTCGCCGGTTCCTTGTCCGGGGAGCCGGACACCGGGTTGGGGTTGCTCATGCCTCGTCCTCGTTACCAGGGCTCTCGGGGGCCGGCGTCACGCCGCCGGCCGGACCGCCCGGGGTGGTGGCCGCGCCGTCGGTCTGGGCCGGTGCGGGGGCGTCGGGGGTGATGCCGGCCATCAGCAGGCCGATCTCCTCGCGCGGGGTGTCCGGGCCGACGATGCCGATGATCCGGCCCCGGTACATCACCGCGATCCGGTCGGCGAGGCCGATCACCTCGTCCAACTCGCTGGAGACCACCATGACGGCGGTGCCGACGTCGCGCTCCCGGATGACCCGGCTGTGGATGAACTCGATCGAGCCGACGTCCACGCCCCGGGTGGGCTGCGCGGCGATGAAGAGCTTCAGCGGCCGGGACAGCTCCCGGGCCACGATCACCTTCTGCTGGTTACCGCCGGACAGGGTGCCGACCGCCGCGTCCGCCGACGGGGTGCGCACGTCGAACTGCTCGATCCGCTCCTTCGCCGAGGCGGCGATCGCGTCCGGCCGCAGCGCCAGGCCCCTACCGAACGGCGGCCGGTCGTAGATGTCGAGGACCAGGTTCTCGGCGACGCTGAACTCCTTGACCAGGCCGTCGACGCTACGGTCCTCGGGGACGTAGCCGACCCCGGCGCGGAGCACCTTCTTGGTGGACCAGCCGTGGATCGGCTCGCCGTCGAGGGTCACCGTGCCGGCGAGCGTCGGGCGCAGCCCCATGATCGCCTCGATCAGCTCGGTCTGCCCGTTGCCCTGCACACCGGCCACGCCGAGCACCTCACCGGCGCGTACGGTCAGGTCGACGCCGTCGACCGCGCGGACCTGCCGGTCGTCGTCGACGACCAGGCCGGCGACCTCCAGGATCGGCCGGCCCGGGGTGGCGGGCTGCTTGTCGACGGTGAGCCGGACGTTGCGGCCGACCATCAGCGCGGCCAACTCGTCCCGGCTCGCCTCGGGGGAGGCGGTGCCGACGGTCCGGCCGCGCCGGATCACGGTGATCCGGTCGGCGATGGCCTTGACCTCGCCGAGTTTGTGGGTGATGAAGACGATCGACTTGCCGGCCGCCTTGAGCGACCGCATGACCGTGAGCAGTTCCTCGGTCTCCTGCGGGGTGAGCACGGCGGTCGGCTCGTCGAGGATCAGCAGGTCGACGTCGCGGGTGAGCGCCTTGACGATCTCGACCCGCTGCTGGATGCCGACCGGCAGGTCCTCGATCACCGCGTCCGGGTCGACCCGCAGGTTGTACCGGGCGGAGACCTCGGCCACCTCGCGGCGGGCCCGCCGCCGGTCCAGGAAACCGACGATGCCGCCCCGGACCTGCTCGGCGCCGAGCATGATGTTCTCGGCCACGGTGAAGACCGGCACCAGCATGAAGTGCTGGTGCACCATGCCGATCCCGGCCCGGATCGCGTCCGAGGGGCCCTTGAGCTTCAGCGGCCGGCCGTCGACCAGGATCTCGCCCCCGTCGGGCTGGTAGAGCCCGTAGAGCACGTTCATCAGGGTCGACTTGCCGGCGCCGTTCTCGCCGAGCAGGGCGTGGATCTCTCCAGGCTCCACCGTCAGGTCGATGTGATCGTTGGCGACCAGATCACCGAACCGCTTGGTGATGCCGCGCAGTTCGAGTCTCAGCGCAACCTCCTGGGGTGCGAGCGATGGTGCAGCCTAGCTGCCGGATCGGCCGGTCACCGGGGTGCCGGCCGACCGGTGCGCGGACCGGCCGCCCCGACGCCCGTGGATTGCCCACGTACGCCGGGACGGCCGGTCGTCATGCCTGGTGCCCGCCGGCCGCCGCTGCCGATGATCCCATCGCGGCGGCCGACGCGGCGGTCACTTGGTCGGCTGGGCCTTCGAGGTGACCGTGATGGTGCCGGCGGCGATGTCCGCCTTGAGCTTCTCGACCTCGGCCTTGAGGTCCGCCGGGACCTTGCTGTCGAAGTCGTGGTACGGGGCGATCGAGACACCGTTGTTGGCCAGGTTGCCGACGAAGCCCGGGGTGGCGGCGAGCTTCTCGCCACCGGCGGCCTTGAGCACGGCGTCCTTGACGGCGTCCGGGATGTTCTTGACCACCGTGGTCAGCAGCGCCGCGCAGTCCGGGGTGCTCTCGCAGCCGTCGACGTCGACCCAGACGACCGAGTACTTGCCGCCCGACGCCTTCGCCGCGGCGGTGGTGCCGAGGCCCGCGCCACCGGCGACCGGCATGACGATGTCCGCGCCCTGGGCGACCAGCGCGTCGGAGACCTTCTTGCCCTCGTCCTGCTTGGCGAAGTCGTTGGTGAAGGAACCCTTCTGGGTCTCCTTGTTCCAGCCCAGCACCTGGACGTTCTTGCTCTTGGTCTTGTTGTAGTGCGCCACGCCGTCGGCGAAGCCGTCCATGAAGATGGTCACCGGCGGGATCGGCAGGCCACCGTAGGTGCCGACCTTGCCGCTCTTGCTCATCCCGGCGGCCAGGTAACCGGCCTGGAAGGCGGCCTGGGCGGTGTCGAACTGCATCGGGTAGACGTTCGCCGTGGCCGGGTTCGCGTCCACGATGCCGAACTGCTGGTTCGGGTTGGCGGCGGCGATCTTCTTGGTGGCGTCCGACATCAGGCCACCGACGGCCAGGATGAAGTCGCACTTCTGGTTGACGTACCCGGTCAGGTTGACCTCGTAGTCCGCCTCGGCCTTCGACGCGACGTACTTGATGTCGATGTTGTCGTTGGCCTTCTTGGCCTCCTCCAGGCCCTTCCAGGCGGAGGTGTTGAACGACTTGTCGTCGATGCCGCCGACGTCGGTCACCATGCAGGCGCTGTACTTCTTGTCGCCGCTGCCACCGGCGTTGTTGTCGTCGTCCGGCGCCTCACCACACGCGGCAGCACCCAGCACGAGCCCACCCGCCGCGATGGCAGAGGCGATCCGCATCCCACGCACAGAGCGCAAGACGTCTCCTTCCATTGCTCACCGCCTCGTGCGGTGGCAGCCCTTGAACCGACGAGCGTTGTGCCGCCGGCATCCCACGTTACGGACGGGAGCGTAGCCCGACGTCCACCCACCGGCCGCCAATCGTGCACGACTGTTGAACGCTCGTTATCCCGGCGTAACCCTCGGGTGGGGCACATCACTCAGCATGCCGGTTCCGGCGGGCCGGGTGCGGCGAACGTCCCGTTCCCGGCGACCCCGACGGCTACCGCCAGAACACCGCCACAGCGGCCGTGACCAGGGTCAACCCGATGATCGCCAGGAAATGGCCACGGGCCACCTGCGCCCGCTTCCGGGAGAAGAAGACCATGACGAAGATGAGCAGGGCCAGCACCAACTTGGTAACAAGCTTCGCGGGGGCCGGCTCGTCGCCGTCGCGCAGCGGCGCGGACAGGCCCACGCCGGTCAGCAACTGGATCACCGAGCCCCAGAGCATGGCCGCGTTGATCCGCAGCCGGCCGCTGACGTACTGGGCGACGGCACCGCCGAGCAGCAGCGCGAACCCGATCAGATGGACGTAGAGAAGGACCAGTCGGAGAGCTTCCACGCCGGCCATCCTCCCCCATCAACGACAGTTTGTAGTAGGTGGCCCGCCGGCTGAGTTCAATCCGTGATCTCGCCGCCCCCGCCGACGGGCCGCCCGTCAGAGCCGCCAGACCTGGAAGGTCGGGCCGTCACCGGGCAGGGTGATCCCGCCGTCGGGGGCGGGCCGCAGGGCCGGGGCACCCCCGTGGAGGTTCTCCCCCGCCGGGCCGGAACCGGTGCTCCCGGTGGCCGGCAGGCCGGTCAGCCGCACCGGCGCGCCGGCCGCCCGGCGGGCCAGCACCAGCACCGTGCCGGTGGTCGCCTCGCGCAGGAAGACAAGCGTGTCGGCGTCGGCGTACACCCAGCGCAGGCCGCCGTGCCGCAGCTCCGGGGTGTCCCGACGCAGCGCCAGCAGCGCCCGGTACGCGGCGAAGGTGCCGGCGTCCCGGCGCTCCGGCCGGTGCCACGGCATCGGGGTGCGGGAGCCCTCGCCGTTGCCGCCGGTCAGCCCCCACTCGTCACCGGCGAAGACCACCGGGGTGCCGGGCAGCGTGACGAGCAGACCGGCGGCCACCTCCTGCCGGGCGGCGTCGCCGACCACGGTGCGGATGCGGGCCGAGTCGTGCGAGCCGAGCAGCTGCCACGAGTGGACGTACGACCGCCAGGAGACCAGCGACCGGAAGCTGTCCATGGTGGCGAGCACCGCGTGCGCGTCCCGCCGCCGCACCCCGCCCGGCGTGCCGAGGAAGTTCGGCAGCGGCGCGTGGTCCCCGGGCCCGGTGCGCAGCCAGGACCAGACCGGGTCGGTGAAGCCGACGTAGTTCATCGTGCCGTGCCAGCCGTCGCGGTCCAGGTCACCGGTGTGGTCGTGACCGTGCTCGGCGAGCAGCAGCCCGTCGGCCCGGGTCTGCGCGACCACCTCGCGCAGCAGCCGCGCCACCTCGTGGGTGTACGCGTCCGCGCCCCGCCGGCCGGTCATGTTGGCCACGTCGACCCGCCAGCCGTCCAGCCCGTACGGCGGGCGCAGCCAGCGGCGCAGCAGCGAGTCCGGGTCGGTGGCGAAGCGGCGGCGCAACTCGGCGCTGCCCCAGTTCAGCTTCGGCAGCGACCGCACCCCGTTCCACGACTCGTAGGTCGGCTCCCCGCCGCCGGTGGGCACGTCGAAGTAGTACAGCTCCCGTTCGGGGGCGTCGGCGTCGGCCAGGGCGCGGGTGAACCACTCGTGGGCGTCACCTGTGTGGTTGCTGGTGATGTCGCCGATCAGCCGCCAGCCCCGGGCCCGGACGGCGTCGGCCAGCCGGACCAGGGCCGCGTCGCCGCCGAGCAGCGGGTCGACGGTGTCGAAGTCGGCGGCGTCGTAGCGGTGGTTGGAGCGGGCCGGGAAGATCGGCGTCAGGTAGACGGTGTTGACGCCGAGCCGGTCCAGGTGGTCGAGGCGTTCGGTGATGCCGTCGAGGTCGCCGCCGTAGAACTGGCGGGGGGTCTGCGGGCCGTACCCGACGACCGGGGTGTCCCAGTCGCACGGGACCGCCCAGTCCGGCGGGGTGCGCCCGTCGGCGGCGGCGGACCGGGCGAACCGGTCGGGGAAGATCTGGTAGACCAGCGCGTCCCGGGCCCAGGCCGGCGGCGGGGCGTGGCTGACCAGCCTGAAGTCGCCGTGGTCGGGCACGTCGTGGTCGACCTGCCCGGCGGCGTTGAGCCAGCGGTAGCCGGTCGTCCCGGTGAGCATGAACCGGTAGTTGCTGACCGGGTTGCGGACCTCGACGTCGGCCCGCCACCACACGTCGTGGCCGTCCCGGCGGTCGACGGTGGCCTCGACGAAACGCGGCTCACCGTCGCCGGTGGTCCGCACGTGCACCTGCCGGACGTCGGTGCCCTCGGGCACCCGGACGAAGACCGGCACGGTCTGACCGAGGGTGGGTTCCTGCTCGGGTACGTAGAGTTCTGAGCCGTCGTGGTGCGGCGACAGGGACATGTGGTGCCTTCCGATTCATCCCTTGACGGCCCCGGCGGTGAGGCCGGAGACGATGTAGCGCTGGAGGAGCTGGAAGACCAGCACGGTGGGGATCGCGGTGAGCAGGGTGCCCGCCGCGAAGATGCCGAAGTTGTTGTTCCGCTCCCCCGCCACCAGGCCGAACATGCCGACCGCGAGGGTCTTGGACCCGGTGTCGGTGAGGAACACGTTGGCGATCATGAACTCGTTGATCGTGCCGATGAACGACAGCAGCGCGGTCACCGCCAGGATCGGCGCCACCAACGGCAGCATGATCCGGAAGAAGACCTGCGCGTGGCTGGCGCCGTCCATCGTGGCCGACTCGTCCAGCTCGCGGGGCAGGGTGTCGAAGAACCCCTTCATCAGCCAGGTGTTCATGCCCAGCGCGCCGCCCATGTAGAGCAGGAACAGGCCCCACGGGGTGTTGAAGCCGATCGACGGCCACAGGTCGGTGACCCGGGTGAAGATCAGGAAGATCGCCACGATCGCCAGGAACTGCGGGAACATCTGGATCAGCAGCAGCGTCAGCAGCCCGAACCGCCGCCCGGCGAAGCGCATCCGGGAGAACGCGTACGCCGCCAGCGAGGACAGGAAGATCGACGCGAAGCTCGCCCCGCCCGCGACGAGCAGCGAGTTGAGGAACCAGCGGCCGAACTCCGTACGCTCGAACAGGTCGCCGAAGTTCGACAGCGACGCCCCGGTGGGCAGCAGCTCGGTCGACGAGAGGGTGCCGAGCGGGTTGAGCGCGGCGGAGAGCACGAACAGGATCGGGAAGAGGCTGAACGCCACCGCCAGCACGCCGACCACGTGCCGCCAGCCGACCTGGGTGAACCACCGGCCAGGACGCCGGCCACCGCGTACCGCGGCACCCGGCCGGCCGGCACGCGGGCCGGCGGCATCCGATCCGACGACGGGTGCGGCGGGGGTCGCCGGCCCGGCGGTGTGGGGACGGGTCGTCACGAGTAGACCTCCTCCTGCCGGCGGGTGCGCCGGAAGCTGACCGCCGAGACCGTGGCCACGATCGCGAAGATGAAGATCGACACCGCGGCGGCCAGGCCGAACTCGGCGCCCTGCGCGCCGAAGGCCAGCCGGTAGGTGTACGTGATCAGCAGGTCGGTGGCCCCGTTGGTCGGGTTGTCCGGCGCGAACGGGCCACCCTCGGTGGTCAACCAGATCGCGTTGATGTTGTTGAAGTTGTACGCGAACGACGCGATCAGCAGCGGCGAGAGCGCGACCAGCAGCAGCGGCAGGGTGACCGCCCGGAACGACTGCCAGGGCGACGCGCCGTCGACCGAGGTGGCCTCGGTCAGCTCCTTGGGGATCGCCTGGAGCGCGCCCGTGGTCACCAGGAACATGTACGGGTACCCGAGCCAGAGCTGCACCAGCAGCACCGCCAGCCGGGCCGACCAGGCCTCGCCGAACCAGTCGACGCCGAGCCCGAACAGGTTGTTGACCAGGCCGAAGTCGGTGTTGAACATGTCCCGCCAGACCAGCAGCATCGCGAACGACGGCATCGCGTACGGCAGGATCAGGAAGACCCGGTAGAGGTTGGTGCCCCGCATCCGGGGCGAGTGCAGGGCCAGCGCGATCGCCATGCCGAGTCCGAAGGTGAACCCGGTGGAGCCGATCGCGAAGGCGAAGTTCCACAGCAGGGTGCCGAAGAACGGGCCGGAGATGTTCGGGTCGGTGAGCACCCGGGCGAAGTTCTTCAACCCCACCCCGACCTGCCAGCCCTGGGCGAGCCGCTCGCCGTCGGCGGCGACGAAGGAGCCGGTGTCCGGGTCGGCCGTCCAGGTCCTGCCGGTCTCGCCGTCGGTGACGCAGTCGCAGCCCCGGTCGTACGCCCGGACGGCCCTGCCCTCGTAGGCACGGGACAGGCCGTTGGAGCGCACCGCGCCCCCGGAGGTCGGCACCACCAGGGCGGTGATCTCCTCGCTGCGGACGCTGGCCTGGCCGACGTTGAGCACGGTGTAGCCCTTGGCGGCGGTGACCCTGCCGCTGCCGGCGACGGTCACGTCGGCGGCGTCCAGCGGGCGTAGCCCGTCGGCGTCCCCGGCGGAGACCCGGCCGGTCGCCGGGTCGGTGAGCAGGAAGACCAGCGGCCCGGCGGCCGGGTCGCCGGTGGTGGCGATGGCGAGGGCGTACTCGGCGGAGCCGGGGACCTGCTTGACCGAGGAGGTCTCGATGGCGACGATCGCGTCGTCCTTGGAGCCCCGGTGGCCGTCGCCGAAGTTGGTGAACGCGGTGCTCGCGGTGTAGAGCACCGGGAAGACCTGGAAGGCGATCAGGAAGATCGTTCCTGGCACCAGGTACTTGGCCGGGATGTGCCGGCGGGTGAGGTAGAGGTAGCCCAGGCCGGCGGTGGTGGCCACCAGGATGGCGAGACCGACCCAGAGCCGGGCGGCGATGAGCGGGAAGGCCGCCCAGATCGCGATCCCGGCCACCAGGCCGAGCAGGACCACCTTGACGACGAGACCGGTCGCGGTGATCGGCGCGTGGGAGCGCGCGGTACGGGAGGTTTCCGGGGGCCCGGAACGCGCAGGCCCCCGGCCCGGGGCCTGCGGGGCAGGTCCCGGGCCGGACAGCGTGCTCATTACTTGATCTGACCCGAGATCGTCTTGCCGGCGGCGGTGACGGTCTTCGCCGGGTCGGCCCCACCGATGACGGCCGCTTCCGCCTTGCCGAACGGGTCCCAGATCGCGGCCATGGCCGGGATCGCCGGCAGCACCTGCCCGCCCTTGCCCGCCTCGGAGAACTTGGCCAGGTCCGGGTCGGCACCCTTGACCTGGTCGAACGCGGCGGTCAACGCCGGCGGGCGGGGCTCGGCCTGGTAGAGCGCCACGGCCAGCTCGGGGGTGGTGACGTAGTTGGTGACGAACTCCTGGGCCAGCGCCTTGTTCTTGCCCTTGGCGGCGACGTAGAACGCCTGGACGCCGACGAACGGCTGGGCCTGCTTGCCACCGGCGAAGCCGGGGACCGGGGAGATGTCGTAGGAGATGCCTGCCTTCTTGGCGTCGGCGATCGCCCACGGGCCGGAGACCAGGAAGGCACACTTCTTACCGGTGAAGGTGGCGATCGAGTTCTCGCCGGTGATGGAGCGCTTGAGCGCGCCGTCGCCCTTCTCGCCGAGCTTGCCGATCTTCTTGAACGCCTCGATCGACTCCGGCTTGCCCACGCCCAGGTCCTTCGGGTCGTAGTCGCCGTTGGCGGCGGTGCCGAAGAGGTAGCCGCCGGCCGAGGTGTACAGCGGGTAGATGTGGTACGCGTCGCCGTTCTGTCCGGACTGGAGGCAGAGGATCTCGCTGGCCTTCTTGTCGGCCTTGAGCTTCTTGCCGGTGGCGACCAGGTCCTCGATCGTCTTGGGCGCCTCGGGGGCCAGCGCGGTGTTGCGGATCAACGCGACGTTCTCGGTGGCGTAGGGGACACCGTAGAGCTGCCCGTTGAAGGTGACCGCCTTGATCGCGGTCTCGTTGAAGCCGGACTTCTGCTCGGCGGCGAGCTGCACCGGGTCGATGGCCCCGTTCTGCACGAGGTTGCCGATCCAGTCGTGCGCGCCGACCACCACGTCCGGGCCGCTGCCCTGCTGGGAGGCGGTGACAAAGTTGGTCTGGAGGTCCTTGGAGACGGCCTGCACCTCGACGGTGACGCCGTTGTCCTGGCCGAACTTCTCGGCGAACGGCTTGAGCGCCGCGGTCCGCTTGTCGTCCGCCCAGATGACGAGCTTGCCGCTCGCGGCCGGGGAGGTGGCCTTGGCGGCCGGTTCGTCCTTGCTGTTGTCGCCGCCGCAGCCCGAGGCGGCGAGCGCCAGGCCGAGAACGGTGACCACACCCGCGGTACGGATGCGCATCGGTACTCCTGTCGTCATGACGGGTCGCCGGGGGACGGGCGACCACACCGGGGAAACACTGAAAGTTCTTGCCAACCGACGCCGGGAAGGCCGCGTCGCTGCTGTCACGTGTTGCCGGGACGTTAGCAAGAGGTTGCATGCAATGGAAGGGCTTGCAGAGGCGTACGCAAGAACTTGCCCGTGAGCTAGAGTGCCGCCATGCGCGCTCGACTGTCCGACATCGCCCAACAGGCCGAAGTCAGCGAGGCCACGGTGTCGCGGGTGCTCAACGACCGCCCCGGTGTGGCCCCCGAGACCCGACAGGCGGTACTGACCGCCCTCGACGTGCTCGGCTACGAGCGTCCGGCCCGGCTGCGCAAGCGCAGCGCCGGCCTGGTCGGGCTGGTGGTGCCGGAGCTGGACAATCCCATCTTCCCGGCGTTCGCCCAGGTCATCGAGTCGACGCTGGCGCAGAGCGGGTTCACCCCGGTGCTGTGCACCCAGACCCCGGGCGGGGTCACCGAGGACGAGTACGTGGAGATGCTGCTCGACCGGCAGGTCTCCGGCATCGTCTTCGTCTCCGGCCTGCACGCCGACACGGCCGCCAACCACGACCGGTACCGCGCGCTGATCGCCCGGCCGCTGCCGGTCGTCATGATCAACGGGTACGCCCCCGGCATCGCCGCGCCCTTCGTCTCCTGCGACGACCGGGAGGCCACCGAGCTGGCCGTGGCGCACCTGGTCGCGCTCGGGCACCGGCGGATCGGCCTGATCACCGGGCCGGACCGGTTCGTGCCGGTGCAGCGTCGGGTGGCCGGCTTCCGGGCCGCGATGACCCGGCTCGGCACCACCGGCGGCGACCTGGACGCGCTCGCCGAGCTGTCGCTGTTCGGCGTCGAGGGCGGCGAGGCCGCCGCCGGCCGGCTGATCGGGCGCGGGGTCACCGGGATCGTCTGCGGCTCCGACCTGATGGCGCTCGGCGCGGTCCGGGCCGCCCGGCAGCGCGGCATGTCCGTGCCGGGCGACCTGTCGGTGGTCGGCTACGACGACTCGCCGCTGATGGCCTTCACCGACCCGCCGCTGACCACCATGCGGCAGCCGGTGGCCGCGATGGCGGTGGCCGCGGTCCGGGCCCTGGTCGACGAGATCAACGGGCACGCCGCGCCGCACTCGGAGTACCTGTTCCGCCCCGAGCTGGTGGTACGCGGATCGACCGCGGTCGTCCGACCGGCGGACGCCGGCCGGCAGCGCCCGGTGCCGCCCGCCCTCGCCGTCCCCGCCTGACACCCCCGCCACCTCCCGGGCCGCGCCGGCCCGTCGACCGGGTCCACCTCCCGGTGGACGGGACGCGCCCACGAACGACCTGCCCTGGCCACCGGTGACGGACGTCATTTCTTGCGCAAGGCATGCTTGACTCTTGCAGCATCTGGCCGGCATTCTCTCCACACACCCGCGTCGTCACCCACCGCCGCGCGGGTGCCGCCGTCCCGCCACAGAACGGGGATCTCCGCCGATGACCGCCACCGACCCCACGCCGCTGGCCTCCGACGACGACTGGTGGCGCGCCGCGGTCGTCTACCAGGTGTACGTCCGCAGCTTCGCCGACTCCGACGGTGACGGCGTCGGCGACCTCGGGGGCATCCGGCAGCGGCTGCCCTACCTGCGCGACCTCGGGGTGGACGCGCTCTGGCTCACCCCGTTCTACACCTCGCCGCAGATCGACGCCGGCTACGACGTGGCCGACTACCGCGACGTCGACCCGCTCTTCGGCGACCTCGCCGACTTCGACGCCATGATCACCGACGCGCACGCGCTGGGCCTGCGGATCATCGTGGACCTGGTGCCCAACCACACCTCCAGCGCACACCCCTGGTTCACCGCCGCCCTCGCCGCCGGCCCCGGCTCCCCCGAGCGGGAGCGTTACCTGTTCGCCGACGGCCAGGGCGTCGACGGCGAACTGCCCCCCAACGACTGGGAGAGCATCTTCGGCGGCCCCGCCTGGACCCGGCTGCCGGACGGCCAGTGGTACCTGCACCTGTTCGACCCGGCCCAACCCGACCTGAACTGGCGGCACCCGCAGGTGCGTGCCGAGTTCGAAGACGTCCTCCGCTTCTGGCTCGACCGGGGGGTCGACGGGTTCCGCATCGACGTGGCCCACGGCATGATCAAGGCCGAGGGGCTGCCGGACGTCGGCTTCAGCTCGATGACCACCGGCCGCCGCCAGTCGGAGCTGCTCGGCAAGGGCCGGCTGCCCTACTTCGACCAGGACGAGGTGCACGACATCTACCGCGCCTGGCGACCCATCCTCGACAGCTACCCCGGCGGTCGGATGGCGGTGGCCGAGGCGTGGGCGGAGACCCCGCAGCGGCTCGCCCGCTACATCGGCCCGGACGAGCTGCACCAGGCGTTCAGCTTCGACTTCCTCGACGCCACCTGGTCGGCCGACTCGTTCCGCAAGGTGATCGACACCGCGCTGGCCGAGGCGACGATCGTCGGCGCGCCGACCACCTGGGTGCTGTCCAACCACGACCGGCAACGGCACGTCACCCGGTACGGCGACGGCGAGGTCGGCCTGCGCCGGGCCCGCGCCGCCGCCCTGCTGATGCTGGCCCTGCCCGGCTCCACCTACCTCTACCAGGGTGAGGAGCTGGGCCTGCCGGAGGTGCTGGACCTGCCCGACGCGCTCCGGCAGGACCCGGCGTTCCTGCGGACCGGGGAGAGCCGGGACGGCTGCCGGGTGCCGATCCCGTGGGGCGGTGAGCTGCCCCCGTACGGCTTCGGGCCGCAGGGCGGCGAACTGAGCTGGCTGCCGGCCCCGGCCACCTGGCGGGCCCTCTCGGTGGCCGCCCAGACCGGAACGCCCGGCTCGACGCTGGAGCTGTACCGGGCCGCGCTGCGGGTCCGGCGCGCGCACCCGGCGCTGTCGGCCACCGCCGGCCCGGTGCTCTGGCAGCAGACCGAGCCGGGGGTGCTGGCGTTCCGCCGCGACGGCGACGCCGCCGCGTTGACCTGCGTGGTCAACCTCAGCGGCGCCCCGGTCCGGATCGACGGGTACGGCCGTCCCCTGGTGGCCAGCGCCGACCTCACCGAGCAGGACACCGGACACGTCCTGCCGGTGGACGCAGCCGCGTGGTTCGAACGGCGCTGAGCCGGGTAACCCGCCTTTGACCTGGTCGTCCGTTGTGCCCCGCGCCGACGGGCGACTGGGGCTGCCGACCCCTTGTGGTGGGGGGTGAAGGTGGCACCGGCGTCCCGGGAAGTCCGCTTCCCGGGACGCCGGTGCACCACCGCGTACCGGCGTCGCCCGACCCGTCACCGCCCGCGCAGCAGCCCCGCGATCCGCCCGAAGCCCGCCCGCACCTGTGCCTCGGTCGGCACGGGCGGCGGCTGCGGCCGGTCGGCCCCGACGGCGGCCTCGTCCTCCTGCTCGTCGAGGACGTCGTCGAAGTCGCCGTAGAGGTCGGCCGCCTCGATCCGGGCCTCCTCGTCGGCGGCGGCGAGCTGCGACGCGGCGATCTCGCCCCGGATCTCCTCGGCCGACAGCGCCGGCACCAGCGGCTCGACCACCGCCATGAACCGTTCGTCGGCCACCACCGCCTCGGCCAGGGCCAGCGCGTGCGGTCGCTCGTACGGGCCGCAGACCACGGGTTCCCACTCGGCCGGATCGGCGAGCGGGCCGAACGTGATGATCCAGGGCAGGGTGAGCAGCGGCGAGTCGTCCGGCAGGTCCAGCGTCACGAGTGCGCCCACCGGCTCATCATGTCGGCTCGGCCTCGCACACCGGGTGGGATTTGCCCCATTCATCTTTTCCGACGACTGTCGGCATCCCGCTTTCCTCCCCGGACCGGTCCTGCCGTCAGCCGGCCCGACCGTCGTCCCGGCCGTGGCCCCGGCCCCGGCCGGCCGGCACCGGGCCGGGCGGCGACGGTGCGGGCTCAGGCCGGGGGTGACCCGCCCAGGGCGGCGCGGACCAGGGCCAACGCGCGGTCCGGCGGCACGCCCAGCCGGGTCGCCTCCTCGGCGTAGCGGGCCGCCGCCCGCTGCAACCGGTCGGCCGCGTCGTCCCGGCCCGGGGCGACGAAGCTGCCGTGCCGGCCCCGGGTCTGCACCAGCCCGGCCGACTCCAGCTCCCGGTAGGCGCGGGCCACCGTGTTCACCGCCAACCCCAGCTCGGCGGCGAACTGCCGGACCGGGGCCAGCCGGGTGCCGACCGCCAGCCGGCCGTCGCCGATCATCGCGGCGAGCTGCGCCCGCACCTGCTCGTACGGGGGCACCGGGGAGCCCGGATCGATCTCGACAGACATCAGCCCGCCCCTCCCGGCGTACCCGGATCGGTCTCGGTGTCGACGTCGGCCTCGACGTTGACCTGCCGCATCACCGCCCCCTCCGACAGGTCGACCACCCGGCCGTGCCGGCTGGTGGCGGCCAGCGCCGCGCCGAAGAGCACCAACTGGTTGAGCAGGTAGAGGTAGAGCAGCACGGCCACCGCGCCGGCCACCACGGCGTACGCCGGGTTGCGCTCGGTCCGCACGATGTAGAACCGGCCGACCGTGTTGAGCAGGGTGATCCCGACCGCGACCAGCAACACCACCGGGCGCAGCCGGCGGCGGCTCATCCGCAGCCGGGGCACCGCCACCAGCAGCGCCGTCGCCAGCACCGCGTTGACCAGCACGCTGAGCACCGCGCTGATGGTGGTCAGCCCCACCGAGCCGGTGGCCCGCAGCAGGAACCGCAGCACCGACTCCAGTGCGTCCACCGCCGCCACCGAGATGCCCAGCATGACGAAGACCAGCAGCAGCACACCCAGGTCCACCAGCCGGCGGACCACCAGGTTGCCCGGCTGCTGGTTGAAGCCGTACATCAGCCGCTGCGACGACCGGATCGCCTCCACCCAGCCGATCCCGGTGAAGAACAGGATGACCAGGCCCACCACGCCTACCGCGTTGCTGCTCTCGGCGATCTGCTGCGGGTCGAGGAAGGGCAGGTTGTCCCGCAGGAACTCCGCCACCGCGTCGGAGACCTCGTCGTTGTCCTCCAGGATCGCCCCGAAGACCGAGTAGGCGACCAGGGCGAGGGCGAACACGGCGAAGAACCCGTAGTAGGCGATGGCGGCGGCCAGCCGGCCGCCCAGCACCTCCCCGTAGAGGTCGACCGCCCGCCAGAGGTGGTCGAGCCGGGGCCACCGGTGCCGGGCCACGGTGAACCGGCGGTCGATGCCGGCCGTCCACCGGCCCCACGCGTCCACCACGTCATCCTCGCCGATCTGTCGTCACCGGTGCCGGCCAACCGGCGGTCGGCGGGAGCGGGTGCCGGCCACCAGCGTGCCACCGGCAGGCGAGGTGCCGCGCCGGGGGCCCCTCCGACCGGCCACGGGACGGGTCAGCCGCCGAGCCGGAAGTCCCGGCGCGGCTGCCACCGGGTCGCGCCGCTGTGCGAGAAGAGGGTGAAGCCCTCCACCTCGAACATCGCCGAGAAGTCGGCGAGATCCTCGTACGCCCGGTCCAGCGCCTCCGGGGCGACGTCCTGCGCCACGGTGACGTGCGGGTGGTACGGGAAGCGCAGCTCCCGGTGCAGGTGCGGGGCGGCGCTGATGGCGGCGGCGAGCAGCTCGCACTCGCTGATCCCGGCCGCGACGGCGACGAAGACCACCTGGGTCACCGGCCGGAACGTGCCGGTGCCCCGCAGGTGCAGGGTGAACGGCAGGTGGGCGGCGGCCACCTGCGCCAGGTGCGCCTCGACCGACTCCAGCGCGGCCAGGGGGATCTCGGTCGGGCCGAGCAGGGTCACGTGCGCGGGGACGACCTGCGGGTCACCCGTCTGCATCCGGCGTCGGGTGAGCAGCCCACCCCACGGCTCCGGGATGTCCACCGCGATCCCGATCTGGATGGTGTCGCCGGCCACCGGTATCCCGTCGCTGCGATCCACGCTCCGCGCCACCCCTCCGGCCATCGTCTCGACCCGTACCGCCGACCCGCCCACCGTTACGCCACGGGGGCCGACGCCAGGAACCCGACCCGCTCGTACGCTGTGCGCAGCGTCGGCACGGTCACCGCACGGGCCTTCTCCACCCCGACGGCGAGCAGCTTGTCGAGCTGCGCGGGGTCGTCGAGGTAGGCCCGGGTGCGTTCCTGGATCGGGGTGACGAACTCGCGGACCACCTCGCCCAGCTCCTTCTTGAGATCGCCGTAGCCCCGGCCCGCGTACGCCGCCACCAGGTCGTCGATGCTCCGGCCGGACAGGGCGGAGTGGATGGTGAGCAGGTTGGACACCCCGGGCTTGGTCTCGGTGTCGAAGACGATCTCCCGGCCGGTGTCGGTGACCGCCGAGCGGATCTTCTTGGCCGAGCGGGCCGGGTCCTCCAGCAGGTCGATGATGCCGGTCGGGGAGGACGACGACTTCGACATCTTCGCCGTCGGCTCCTGGAGGTCGGTGATCTTGGCAGTGTCCTTCACGATGTGCGGGGCGGGCACCGTGAAGGTCGGCCCGAACAGCGAGTTGAACCGCTGGGCCAGATCCCGGGAGAGCTCCAGGTGCTGCCGCTGGTCCTCGCCGACCGGCACCGCGTCGGCCTGGTAGAGCAGGATGTCGGCGGCCTGGAGGATCGGGTAAGTGAACAGGCCGACGCTGGAGCGGTCGCTGCCCTGCTTCTGCGACTTGTCCTTGAACTGGGTCATCCGGCTCGCCTCACCGAACCCGGTGATACAGCCCAGCACCCACGCCAGCTGCGCGTGCTCGGGCACCTGCGACTGGACGAACAGGGCGCTGCGCTCCGGGTCGATGCCGACCGCGAGGAGCTGCGCGGCGGCCACCCGGGTGCGCTGGCGCAGCACCGCCGGATCGTGCCCTGCGGTGATCGCGTGCAGGTCGACCACGCAGTAGAACGCCTCGTGGGTGTCCTGCAACGCCACCCAGTGCCGCACCGCGCCCAGGTAGTTGCCGAGGTGGAACGAGTCGGCCGTCGGCTGGATGCCGGAGAAGACGCGGGGGCGGGCGGGAGCGTCGGACATGCCGGCAATTCTGTCAGCAACCCCCGGCGTCCGTCATGACGGGCCGGCGGGTCGACTCGCCGCCGGTTGCACCGGGGCGGTGACCTCGCGTACCGACACCCGCGCGACGTCCACCGGTGCCGCGGCAGCGGCGGCCTCCCGGCGCGGCTCCGGCAGGCGGGCGGCGGACACCGCGACCCGGGACACCCGACGCCCGTCGAGGGCGAGCACCCGCAACAGCCACCCCTCAGCCGGGGACGGTTCGTCTCCCGGGGTGACCGGCACCTCGTCGCCGGCCACCGGGAGCCGGCCGAGCGCCGCCATCACGTACCCGCCGACCGTCTCGTACGGGCCGGCGGGCAGCGGCACCCCGGTCCGCTCGGCGAAGTCGGCCAGGTTGAGCCGGCCGTCGACCACGGCGGGCAGGCCGGCCGACGCCGGCTCGGGTGGGCCGGCGTACTCGTCGTGGATCTCCCCGACCAGTTCCTCGATCAGGTCCTCGCAGGTCACGATGCCGGCGGTGCCGCCGTACTCGTCGACCACCACGGCGAGGTGGTGGCCCTCGCGGCGCATCTCGGTCAGCGCGGCGAGCACCCGCTTGCTGCCGGGCAGCCGCTTGACCTCCCGGCTCAGCCGGCCCACCGTGGTCGCCGGGTCCAGGTCGGGGCGGAGCAGCACGTCCCGCAGGTGGACGAAGCCGACCACGTCGTCATGGGTGCCGTCGACCACCGGGTACCGGGTGTGCGGGTCGATCCGGACCAGGCGTTCGGCCTCGGCGAGGGTCAGCCCGGCGGCGAGGAAGACCACCTCGGTGCGGGGCATCATCACCTCGCGCACCAGGCTGGCCCCGGCGACCAGCACCTCGTCGATGATCCGCCGTTCGTCCGGGTCGAGGACGGTGTTCGCGGCGACCAGGTCGCGTAGCTCGTGCTCGCTGATCCGTTCCCGGCCGGCGGCCGGGCTGGCGCCGAGCAGGTCGGTGACGAGCCGGGTCGCGCCGTCGGCGGCCCGGACGACCAGCCGCGCGACACTACGGGCCACCGGCCCGGGTACGCGTCGGCTCCGCCCCGGCGCGCGTCTTCGGGGCCCGGGACCACCCGCTTCCCGCATGGAAGTGATGGTAGGGCCGGCGGACCCGGCCGGTGGGCAATGTGCGGATCTGTTCAATCATGAAGGTTCATGATGGAATGAGGGCGACCCCACGACGCACAGCGCGGCGACAGCACCCGGCCGTAGGGTGATCACGAACGGCCGCAGCGGGCGCGGCCAGGCAGGAGGACCGACGTGAAACTGCTCGTCACCGGCGGTGCCGGGTACATCGGCAGCGTGGTGACCCGGATGCTGCTCGACGCCGGCCACCGGGTGACCGTCCTGGACGACCTGCGTACCGGGCACCGGGCGGCGCTGGCCCCCGACGCCACCCACGTCGAGCTGCCAGTGCACGAGGCCGCCCGGGTGCTCACCCCCGACGCCGGCTTCGACGGGGTGCTGCACTTCGCCGCGCTGATCGCCGCCGGCGAGTCGATGGTCCACCCCGAGCGGTACTGGCACGCCAACACGGTCAGCTCGATCGCGCTGATCGACGCCGTCCGGGCCGCCCGGGTGCCGCGCCTGGTCTTCTCCTCCACCGCCGCCGTCTACGGCAACCCGGTCGAGCTGCCGATCCCGGAGACCGCCGTCAAGGCCCCCACCAACACGTACGGCGCCACCAAGCTCGCCGTCGACCTGGTGCTCACCTCCGAGGCGACCGCACACGACCTCGCCGCCGTGTCGCTGCGCTACTTCAACGTCGCCGGGGCGTACCTGCGCGACGGCCTCGCCATCGGCGAACGGCACGACCCGGAGACCCACCTCATCCCCATCGCCCTCGACGTCGCCGCCGGCCGCCGGGAGAAACTCCAACTCTTCGGCGACGACTACCCCACCGTCGACGGCACCTGCGTGCGCGACTACATCCACGTGGAGGACCTGGCCCGCGCCCACCTGCTGGCGCTCACTGCCGCCGTGCCCGGCCGGCACCGCATCTACAACCTCGGCAACGGCAGCGGCTTCACCAACCGGCAGGTCGTCGACGTGGTCCGCGAGGTCACCGGGCACCCGGTGCCGGTCGAGACCGCCCCCCGCCGCGAGGGCGACCCGGCCGAACTCGTCGCCTCCTCGGCGCTGGCCCGCCAGGAACTCGGCTGGGTGCCCGAGAAACCCACCCTCACCGACATGGTCGGCGACGCCTGGGCGTTCTACCGCGCGCACGTGCTGGAGCAGTCGTGACGGGCCGCCCGGACGTCGCCGACCGCGCCACCGCCGGCTTCTCCTGCGGGTACGACGCGACGCCCGCCGGACGCTGGGCGGCACCCGGACGGGTCAACCTCATCGGCGAGCACACCGACTACAACGACGGATTCGTGCTCCCCTTCGCCCTGCCGCTGCGTACCGTGGTCGCCGCCGACCCGCAGCCCGGCGAACGCTGGACGGTCCGCTCGGAGATCGCCGACCGGCCCGTCGACTTCGGGGCCGCCGAGGCCGACTCCCCCGGCCGGGTCACCGGCTGGGGCGGCTACGTCGCCGGAGTGGTCTGGGCCCTGCGCGAGGCCGGGTACGCCGTCCCCGGCGCCCGGCTGGCCATCGCCTCGGACGTGCCGCTCGGCTCCGGGCTCTCCTCGTCGGCGGCCCTGGAGGCGGCGGTGCTCGCCGCCCTGGCCGACCTGGGCGGGCTGGACCTGCCCGCCGAGCGCCGGCCCCGACTGGCCCAACGCGCCGAGAACGGCTACGTCGGTGCGCCGACAGGCATCATGGACCAGTCGGCGGTGATCCGCTGCCGCGCCGGCCACGCCCTGTTCCTCGACTGCCGGGACGAATCCGTCGACCACGTCCCGTTCGACCTCGACGCCGCCGGCCTGGCCATCCTGGTGATCGACAGTCGTGCGCCGCACCGGCACGCCGACGGCGAGTACGCCTCCCGCCGCGCCGCCTGCGAACGGGCCGCCGACCTGCTCGGCGTGCCCGCCCTGCGCGACGTGCCGGTCGCCGACCTCGACGCCGCGCTGGCGCGGCTGCCCGACGACGAGACCCGACGCCGGGTCCGGCACGTGGTCACCGAGAACCAGCGGGTGCTCGACACCGTCGCCCTGCTGCGCGCCGGCCGGGTCGCCGAGATCGGACCGCTGCTGACCGCGTCGCACGCCTCCATGCGGGACGACTTCGCGATCACCGTCCCCGAGGTCGACACCGCCGTCGAGGCGGCGCTCGCGGCCGGCGCGCTGGGTGCCCGGATGACCGGCGGCGGCTTCGGCGGCTGCGTCCTCGCCCTGGTCGAGGCGGCGGCTGCGGAACCGGTGGCGGCAGCCGTCCGGAGCGCCTACGCCGAACGCGGCTTCGCCGCCCCCGACACCCTCACCGCCCTCCCCGCCCCCGGTGCCACCCGCCTCCCCTGACCCGCCTCCCCCCGGCCTACCCCGCTCACGCCCCGGGTCCGGCCTGCCCCGGTCCGGCCTGCCCGGGCCCGCTCCTGCGCCGGTGATCAAGAGGTTTGCGTCAATCCGCCAGCGAAACCTGACGCAAACCTCTTGATCACCGAGCAACAGCCGGGCGAGTGGGCGTGCTGGGTGGCGGTGATCAAGAGCCTTGCGTCATCCGTCGGGCGGAAACTGACGCAAAGCTCTTGATCACCGAGAGCCGACGGGGCGGGGAGGGCCGGGCGGCGGCGGGAGGAGGAGAGGGAGAGTGGGGTGGGTCAGGCGGTGTCGACGATCATGCCGGCGGCCACGGTGCGGTTCGTGGCCTCGTCGATGATGATGAAGCCGCCCGTGGTGCGGTTACGGCGGTACTCGTCGGCCAGCAGCGGGACGGTGGTCCGCAGCCGTACCCGGCCGATCTCGTTGAGCCGCAGTTCGCTGGCGGTCTCGTCCCGGTGCAGGGTGTTGACGTCGAGGCGGTAGTACAGGCCACGCACGATCGTCCGCGCCGAACGCGTCGTGTGCTTGATCGTGTACTTGCCGCCGACCTGGAGCGGGCGGGTCTCGTCCATCCAGCAGACCATCGCCTCGATGTCCTGCGAGACGGTCGGGGCGTTGTTCGGCCGGCAGATCATGTCGCCGCGCGAGATGTCGATCTCGTCGTCGAGGCGGACGGTGACCGACATCGGGGGGAACGCCTCGTCGACGGGTCCGTCGGCGGTGTCGATGGCGGCGATCCGGCTGGTGAACCCGGACGGCAGGACCATCACCTCGTCGCCGGGCTTGAGCACCCCGGAGGCGACCTGCCCGGCGTAGCCCCGGTAGTCGGTGACCGTGGTGGACTGGGGGCGGATCACGTACTGCACCGGGAACCGGACGTCGACCAGGTTGCGGTCCGAGGCGATGTGCACACGCTCCAGGTGGTGCAGCAGCGACGGCCCGTCATACCACGGCATGTTCTCCGACCGGGTGACGATGTTGTCGCCGCGCAGCGCCGAGATCGGCACCACCGTCAGGTCCGGCGCGTCGAGTTTGGCCGCGAAGGCGGTGAACTCGTCGGCGATGCGTTCGAAGACCTCCTGGGAGAAGTCGACCAGGTCCATCTTGTTGACGCACAGCACCAGGTGCGGCACCCGCAGCAGCGAGCACAGGAACGCGTGCCGCCGCGACTGCTCCACCAGACCCTTACGCGCGTCCACCAGGATCAACGCCAGATCGGCCGTGGACGCGCCGGTGACCATGTTGCGGGTGTACTGGGTGTGCCCGGGGGTGTCGGCGATGATGAACTTGCGCCGGGGGGTGGCGAAGTACCGGTACGCCACGTCGATGGTGATGCCCTGTTCCCGCTCGGCCCGCAGGCCGTCGGTGAGCAACGCCAGGTTGGTGTACTCGTCACCCCGGGCCGCGCTGACCGCCTCCACCGCGGCCAACTGGTCGGTGAACAACGACTTCGTGTCATACAGCAGCCGACCGATCAGGGTCGACTTGCCGTCGTCCACACTCCCGGCCGTGGCGAACCGCAGCAGGTCCATCGGCCGGGCCTCGACCTCGGGCGACACCGTTTCGGTGCTCATCAGAAGTAGCCCTCCCGCTTGCGGTCCTCCATGGCGGCCTCGCTGACCCGGTCGTCGCCCCGGGTGGCACCCCGCTCGGTGATCCGCGTCGCGGCCACCTCGTCGATCACCTTCTCCACCGTGTCGGCGTCCGAACGCACCGCCGCCGTGCACGACGCGTCGCCCACCGTCCGGTACCGCACCCGGGCCTTGAACTGCTGCTCGCCGGCCCGGGGCCGGAAGAACTCGTTGACGGCGTAGAGCATGCCGTCGCGTTCGACGACCTCCCGGTCGTGCGCGTAGTAGATCGACGGCAACGGCACCCGCTCCCGGGCGATGTAATGCCAGATGTCCAACTCGGTCCAGTTCGACAACGGGAACACCCGGATCGACTCACCCGGATGATGCCGACCGTTGTACAACGACCACAACTCCGGCCGCTGGTTCTTCGGATCCCACTGCCCGAACTCGTCCCGGAACGAGAACACCCGCTCCTTCGCCCGCGCCTTCTCCTCGTCCCGCCGCGCCCCACCGAACAACGCGTCGAACCGGTGCTTCTCCACCGCGTCCAACAACACCGGCGTCTGGATCCGGTTCCGCATCCCGTCACCCGACTCACGGACCGTGCCGGCCGCCAGGGCGTCGGGCACGCTCGCCACGACGAGGTGCAGACCCAGTTCCGCGACCCGCTGGTCGCGGTAGTCGAGCACCTCGGGGAAGTTGTGCCCGGTGTCGACGTGCATGACCGGGAACGGGATGTTGGCCGGGGCGAACGCCTTCTGCGCCAGCCGCAGCATCACGATCGAGTCCTTGCCACCGGAGAAGAGCAGCACCGGCCGCTCCATCTCGGCGACCACCTCACGCATCACGAAGATGCTCTCCGCCTCCAACTCGTCGAGGTGGGAGACCTGGTAGAAGCGGCCGGGGGCGGTCATGCCACGGGCTCGATCGGCGCGGATCCGTACATGGATTCCAGACCTTTCCGGTCGGACAAATCAAAAACAGCGCTCAGGTTACCCGGAATGCCTCTGCAGCGCTGCAAGCAACCGGCTGGCGAGATCCTTGCGGCAGACCAGCAGGTCAGGCAGGCGCGGATCCGCCTCGTTGTATCTCAGCGCAGAACCGTCGATTCGGGAAGCGTGCAGTCCGGTGGCCGTCGCCACAGCGATCGGCGCCGCCGAGTCCCACTCGTACTGGCCGCCCGCGTGGATGTAGGCGTCCACGTCACCGGTCACCACCGCCGCGATCTTCGCGCCCGCCGAACCCATCGGCACCAACTGGGCGCCCACGTCCTCGGCCAGCGCGGTCAGGAACGCCGGCGGCCGGCTCCGGCTCGCCGCCAACCGCAGCGTCCGGTCGCCCGTCGTGGCCGCCTCCACCGTCATCGGCGGGTACGCGGGCGGGTAGTCCGTGCCCAGCACCCGGTGCTGTGCCGGCAACCCCACCGCCCCCGCCACCAGACCGTGCGGCGTCGGCGCGTTACGCGCCCAGAGCGCGACGTGCACCGCCCAGTCGGCGCGCCCCTCCTCGGAGAACTCCCGGGTCCCGTCCAACGGATCGATGATCCACACCCGGTCGGCCGTCAGCCGGGACACCCCGCCCGTGGTGTCCACCAGCCGCGACCCCTCGTCCTCCTCGGAGAGGACCGCGTCACCGGGCCGCCACTTCGCCAGCTCGCTGCGGATCAGATCGTGCGAGACCTTGTCCCCGGCCGACTTCAACGCCGCCGCGTCCGCGAACCCCATCTCGGCGCGCAGCTCCAGCAGGGCCTGCCCGGCCCGGTCCGCCAACCAGCGGGCGAACGCGCCGTCGATCATCGGAGGACTGCCCACGAACTCGCTCCCGTCGCCTACCACGGCCCGCGCGCGGTCGCGCCACGCCAGAACGCGCAGACTACCGCCAACGCGGGCGCGCCACGAGTACGCCCCCGCGACTCAGACCCCGTGGTACGCGTTCTGGGTCGGCTCGACGCCCTTGGTGACCACCGACTCCACCACGTCAGCGGCCCGGTCCACCAGAAACTCCAACTCCTTGCGCTCCGCGGTGCTGAAATCCGACAGCACGAAATCCGCCGGATCCTGCCGCCCCGGCGGCCGGCCGATGCCGAAGCGCACCCGCACGTAGTCCTTCGTCCCCAGCGACTTCGACATCGACCGCAGACCGTTGTGCCCGCCCTCGCCGCCGCCCAGCTTCACCCGCAACTGCCCGTACGGGATGTCCAGCTCGTCGTGCACCGCGATCACCCGTTCGGCCGGGATCTTGTGGAACTGCGCCAGCGCGGCCACCGGCCCACCCGACAGGTTCATGTACGTCTGCGGCTTGAGCAGCACCAGCTTCGGCCCACCGAAACCGATCCGCCCCTCGGCGACGTCCGCCACCACCCGCTTGTACCGACCGAACCGCCCACCCAGCCGTACGGCGAGCAACTCGGCGACCATGAAGCCGACGTTGTGCCGGTTCCCGGCGTACTCCCGACCCGGATTGCCCAGGCCGACCACCAGCCACGGCCCCGTCTCGTCCGTCACGTCCCGTACCTCCCGCTCGCCGTCTGCGCGCCGACCGTGCCCCGATACGCCGGCAGGCGCCCCCGCGACGGGAGCGCCTGCCGTGAACGATGCGACCGGTCAGGCCTCGGTCTTCGCCTCGGTGCTCTCCTCGCCCTCGGCGGCCGGAGCCTCGGCGCCCTCGGCGGCCTCCGCACCCTCGGCCTCCTCGGCCTCCGCAGCCGGGGCCTCGACCTCCGGCAGGGTGGCCTCCAGCTGCTCGGCGGTCGGGGCGGCGGTCACCGAGGCGACCGTCTGCTCCGCGTCGGCGGCAAGCTCCACACCCGAGGGCAGCTCGACGTCGGCGGCGGTGACCTGGCTGCCGGCCTCCAGGCCCTCGATCGACGCCTCCAGGTGGTCCGGCACCTTGGTGGCGTCGGCGGTCACCGAGAGGGTGTCGTGGTCGTGCACGATCAGGGTGTCCCGCGCGGCCTCACCGGTCAGCTGGACCGGGACCTCGACGGTGACCTTCTCGCCCCGACGGACCAGCAGCAGGTCCACGTGCTCGAAGCTGTCCCGGATCGGGTCACGCTGGATCGCCTTCGGCAGCGCCAGCACCTGGGTGCCGTCGCTGACCTCGATCGCGAAGAGCTGGTTGGCGCCGCCCTTACGGATCGCGGCGGCGAACTCCCGCGCCGGGAGCGCGATGTGCTTGGGCTTCTCGCCGTGACCGTACAGCACGGCGGGCACCTTGCCGGCCCGACGGGTACGACGGGCACCACCCTTGCCGAACTCCGTACGGGGCTCGGCGCTGATCTTTACCTCGGACACGGGAAAACTCCTGATGCTCAACGCTACGGCGGCTTGTCGTCTGGCGGTGCTGGGGCGAGGGGCTCGCTTGGGGCTCATGCGTCATGAACGACTGCCCGGAGCACCGCGTCGATGACGGTGCCTCCGTGCGGCGCTCGATCAGCGGCCCGCCGGGCACCCTCGCCGTGGCAACCGCACCAGTCTACCCGAGGTCTTTCCGCGCCTTCCGGCAGTCCCCGCCATGCGCCGCCGCACCGCGCGTCGGACCCGGCGACGCCGGGCCGGTCGCACCCGACCGGCCCGCGCGCTCCCCGGGGCGGGCGTCAGCTCAGGCCACCGAAGAGGGTGGTCACCGACCCGTCGTCGAAGACCTCCCGGATCGCCCGCGCCAGCAACGGCGCGATCGACAGCACGGTGAGCTTGTCCAACTGCTTCTCCGGCGGCAGCGGCAGCGTGTTCGTCACCACCACCTCGGTGATCGGACTGTTCTTCAACCGCTCCGTCGCCGGGTCGGACAGCAGGGCGTGGGTGGAGGCCACCACGATCTCCGCCGCACCGGACTCCTTGAGGATGTCCGCCGCCTTGGTGATCGTCCCACCGGTGTCGATCATGTCGTCGACGATCAGGCAGACCCGACCCTCGACCTCACCGACCACCCTGTTCGCCACCACCTGGTTGGGCTTCAACGGGTCGCGGGTCTTGTGGATGAACGCCAACGGACAACCACCGAGGCGGTCCGTCCACCGCTCCGCCACCCGTACCCGGCCCGAGTCCGGTGCCACCACGGTCATCGGCCGGCCGGCGAACTTGTGCTCCACGTACTCGGCGAGGATGTCCATCGCGAACAGGTGGTCCACCGGGCCGTCGAAGAAGCCCTGGATCTGCGCGGTGTGCAGGTCGACGGTGAGGATCCGGTTCGCGCCGGCCGTCTTGAGCAGGTCGGCCACGAGCCGCGCCGAGATCGGCTCCCGCCCGCGGTGCTTCTTGTCCTGCCGGGAGTACGGGTAGAACGGCAGGACCACGGTGATCCGCTTCGCCGAACCCCGCTTCAACGCATCGATCATGATCAGGGTCTCCATGACCCAGGTGTTGACCCCGTGCGTGACGGACTGCACCACGAAGGCGTCCGAACCACGCACCGAGTCCCGGAACCGTACGAAGATCTCACCGTTGGCGAACTCGTACGCGTCGGAAGGGGTCGGCGCTACACCGAGCACCTCACCGATCTCCTTGGCCAACTCCGGAAAGCCACGTCCGGAAAAGAGCATCAGGCTCTTGCGGTTTTCGGCGACGATGCTGCCCATGGGCCCGTCTGCTCCCGTTGGTCGGTGGTGCCCGGCGGCGGTGGGCCGGGGCTGCTCGGTTGCAGTATGCCCCGACCACGGCGACCCTCACACCGTCTCGGCACCCCCGTGGATTGCCTCACCTTCACTTGCCGACGCCGGCCCACCCGACGCATCCTCACCGGCCGTCCGGGCCTGCTCGGCGGCCCGCGCGGAGACCGTGCCCGGCCGGTTACGCAGCACCCACCCCTCGATGTTGCGCTGCGGCGCCCGGGTCACCCCCAACGCCCCCGGCGGCACGTTCTGACTCAACGCGCTCCCCGCCGCCACGTACGCCCCCGCGCCCACCTCGACCGGCGCGATCAGGTTCGTGTCACAGCCGACGAACGCACCGTCACCGACCACCGTGCGGTGCTTGTTCACCCCGTCATAGTTCACGAAGATCGTCGCCGCACCGATGTTCGCCTTCGCCCCGATCGTCGCGTCCCCCACGTACGACAGGTGCGGCACCTTCGCGCCCGGTCCGACCTCGGAGTTCTTCACCTCGACGAACGTGCCCACCTTCGCCTTCTCGGCCAGCCGCGCCGCCGGGCGCAGGTAGGCGTACGGGCCGACGCTCGCCCCCGCGCCCACCTCTGCGCCGGTGGCGTGGCTGCGCAGCACGGTCGCCGCCGGCCCCACCACCGTGTCGATCAACGTGACGTCCGGCCCGACCACCGCCTCGGCCCCCACCACGGTGGCCCCGCGCAACTGGGTGTTCTGGTCGAGCACCGCGTCCCGTTCGACGGTGGCGGTCACGTCGATCCAGGTGGTCGCCGGGTCCAGGATCGTCACCCCGGTCCGCATCCACGCCTCGTTGACCCGGTCGCGCAGCAGCCGGCGCAGCCCGGCCAGCTCCACCCGGTCGTTGCAGCCCAGGGTCTCTACGTGGTCGGCGGCCACGTGCACCCCCACCGGCTCGCCGGCCGAGACGAGCAGCCCGAAGACGTCGGTGAGGTACTCCTCGCCCTGGTCGTTGTCGGTGGAGAGTTTGCCCAGCGCGGCCCGCAGCCGGGCCAGGTCGAAGGCGTAGATGCCGGCGTTGATCTCCCGCAGCGCCTGCTGGGCGGGGCTCGCGTCACGCTCCTCGACGATCTGCTCCAGCCGGCCGGCGGTGTCCCGGACGATCCGGCCCAGGCCGGTCGGGTCGGGCACCTCGGCGGCGAGCACCGTGGCCGCCGCGCCCTCACCCTCGTGTGCCGCGACCAGCGCGTCCACCGTCTCGGTGCGCAGCAGCGGCACGTCCCCGTTGATCACCACGACGGTGCCGGTGGCCTCCGGCACCGCGTCCAACGCGATCCGTACGGCGTGCCCGGTGCCGAGCTGCTCGGCCTGGAGCACCGCGGTGGCGTCCGGGGCGACCTCGGCCAGGTGGGCACGGACCTGATCGGCCCCGTGGCCGACCACCACCACGGTCCGGTCCGCGCGCAGCGGCCCGGCCGCGGCCAGCACGTGCCCGAGCAGCGTCCGGCCGAGCAGTGGGTGCAGCACCTTGGGCAGCGCCGACTTCATCCGCTTGCCCTCCCCCGCGGCGAGCACGACGACGGTACGGCGGTGGGGCTGGGACACGGGTGGGCTCCCGTCGGGGAAGGTGACAGTCTCGCCGCCATGCTAACCAGACTGCGGGGGCGAATCAGCGGAAGCTCCCGGGAGAGGACTCGAACCCCTACAATCAGGACCAAAACCTGACGTCCTGCCATTAGACGACCCGGGAAGGTCTAAAACGTGCAAATCGAATTACTTGGCAGACCTCCTACACCTTAGCGCCCCTCGCCAGCCGCGCCATCGCCCATTCCCTTCATGATCCCCTCTATCCGCCAGTACAACTGCCGGGACCTGGGCACCTCGACGATCAGACAACCTCGATACTCCTCGCCCGTGTTGCGCCGCACTGTGGTCGGCCGGTGGCGCTTGAACGACGTGGGGCGGAACGTTTCGGCCGGAACAGCCACCCGCTCAGCCCACCACCGCACGGCTGCTTCAGCGTCGGCGGTCTCGTGGATGCTCACCCGGAAGCGCAGGGCCTCGCGGGACACACCCATCGCCTCGACGAAGCGGACGAAGATACCGACCAGCCCGGGATCACTGTTGATGAACCTGACCCGGCACTCGTGAGGCCGCCATGGCTTGGCCTTCTCCCCCTCCGCCCAGTAGAGCGCCGCCCCCACCATGACCAGCTCGCGGTGTTCTATCGACCCCACCCATGCCGCGGCGTCCGCCACAGCCGCCGCCCGGGCGGCGTCCCGTGCCTGCCGGTGGGCCGACCACCGGGCATCCGTCATCACCTTGGAGTGCGCCCGTCGACGCTCGCGGGCGACCTCCTCGTCCGGGTCGAGAGGGAGGTGGCGCACCCAGAGGTAGGCGGTGGACTTCGCGACGCCCAACCGGGCCGCGATGTCGCCGACCGAGCGGCCCTCGCCGCGCAGTACCACCGCCGCCGCGCGCAGCTCGTCGCGGGCGGCGGGTCGGCGGGTGCGGGCCGGGGGCGCACCGACGCCCGGCCGGCGCACCTCGGCGGCCGTCGGATCGGTCATGACCGGCAGGTTAAGACAACCGTATGACACTTGACTCATTCACGTGCGCCACTGTTCACTCCACTGTGGCCGGACCGTAGGTTACGGTGACGTAGGCGTATCCGACCGCTGCGAGGTGCCATGTCGACCACCCTGGGGGACGCCGGTGCCGCCGGCCCGAAGCCGCTCACCCAGGGTCCCCAGTCGCGGGGCATCCTGATCGCCCTCTGGGCGTTCGTGGTGGTGCCGTTCCTGGCCCTGCTCGCCGCCGTGCCGGTGGCCTGGGGTGGCTGGCTACACCCGACCGACGTGCTCGTCGCGGCCCTCTGGTACGTCGTGTCCGGGCTCGGCATCACCGTGGGTTACCACAGGTACTTCACCCACGGCGCGTTCAAGGCCCGCCGCCCGGTCCGGGTGGCCCTGGCGGTCGCCGGGTCGTTCGCGGTGCAGGGCGAGATCATCCAGTGGGTGGCCGACCACCGGCGGCACCACGCCTTCGCCGACCTCGACGGCGACCCGCACTCCCCCTGGCGGTACGGCGAGAGCGTGCGGGGCCTGGCCAAGGGGCTGTTCCACGCGCACCTGGGCTGGTTGTTCGGCCGGGAGCTGTCCAACCGGGAGCGGTTCGCGCCGGATCTGCTCGCCGACCCGGACACCCGCCGGGTGGACCGGCTCTCGCCGCTGCTGGTGGCCGTCTCGCTGCTCGGCCCGGCGCTGATGGGCGGGCTGTTGACCTGGTCGTGGGCCGGCGCGCTGGGCGGGTTCTTCTGGGGCGGGCTGGTCCGGATCGCCCTGTTGCACCACGTGACCTGGGCGATCAACTCGGTCTGCCACGTCTACGGTGAGCGTCCGTTCGCGATGCGGCCGGGCGACCGGGCGGCCAACTTCTGGCCGCTGGCCCTGCTGTCGTTCGGGGAGAGCTGGCACAACCTGCACCACGCCGAGCCGACGAGCGCCCGGCACGGGGTGCTGCGTGGGCAGTGGGACCCGTCGGCCCGGGTGATCTGGTTGCTGGAGCGGGCCGGCGCGGTGCACGACGTGCGGTGGCCGAAGCCGGAACGGGTGGCGGCGAAGCGGGTGCGGGAGCCGCTGGGGCGCTGAACCCGGCGGTGCCCCGGGGTGCCACCTGGCAGGATGGCCGGGTGACCGAGACAGACGGGCACGACCGGAGCATTCCACGACAGGGCGTCACCGAGCGCCGGCGAGGTGACGAGATGGCGCAGCCCCCGACTGGGGAGAACACCGGCACACGACGGGCGGTGCCGGCGGCGGGCGCGAAGCCGGCCGCCCGGGTACGGATGTCGGCCGCGCAGCGGCGCGAGCAGTTGATCGCGATCGGCCGGCAGGTGTTCGCCGAGAAGGGCTTCGACGCGACCTCGATCGAGGAGGTGGCGGCGCGGGCGCGGGTCTCCAAGCCGGTGGTCTACGAGCACTTCGGCGGCAAGGAGGGCCTGTACGCGGTGGTCGTCGACCGGGAGGTGCGGGCCCTGCTGGATCGGATCGCCGCGGCGTTGACCGCCGGTCATCCGCGGGAGTTGCTGGAGCAGGCGGCGCTGGCGTTGCTGGGCTACATCGAGGAGGAGACCAGCGGGTTCCGGGTGCTGGTACGGGAGTCGCCGTTGATGTCGGCGGCCGGCAACTTCAGCAGCGTGATGAACGACGTGGCGCACCAGGTGGAGCACATCCTGGGTGCCGAGTTCTCCAGCCGGGGTTACGACCCGAAGCTGGCCGAGCTGTACTCCCAGGCGCTGGTGGGGATGGTGGCGTTGACCGGGCGCTGGTGGTTGGAGGTCCGCCAGCCAGGCAAGGAGACGGTGGCGGCGCACCTGGTGAACCTGGCCTGGAACGGGTTGTCGCACCTGGAGGCGGGGCCGGGCCTGACCACCGTGCGTCCGGGCGGCTGAGCGGCGGGTCAGCGGGCCGGGTGGAGCCGGTCGGCGCGTTCCTGGGCGGCGTGCTCGTCGGTGCCGATCTTGTCGTAGAGACCGGTGGCGAGGAGCAGCAGGCCGAACAGCAGCGAGACGATCACCGTCGACATCGAGAAGTTGAGGATGTTGGCTCGGGTCTGGAGCACGCTCATCATCGCGATGCCGGTGACCATGAAGACCACCCCGGCGGTGAGGTTCATGACGTGCCCGAGGTTGCCGCGCCGGGACGCCCCGATGATCAGGACGACCCCGAAGACGACCGAGACCAGCGAGAACGCCAGGTTGGTACGCAGGCCCAGGGCCCAGTGGCTGCCCCGGGCGAACAGCGGTTCACCCCAGGTCTGTACGACGCCGAACGCGCCGAAGACCAGGATGTAGAGGCCGACGAGGCCGGCGAAGACCCGGTACAGCGGGCGGGCCGGGTGGTTGACCGGAAAGTGCGCCATGGCCCCTCCTGCGCGGACGACGTGTCGGGACGATTGTCTCCCGTCCCGCCGTACGGTGTCGGAGAAACGCCAGGTCACGCCACATCCCGGCCCGCGCGCCGCGGAGCGGGTCAGAGCACGAGGCGGGCCTTCTGCCAGGCTTCCTTCTCGTCCTCGGTGCCGACCTTGCCGTACATGCCGACCATCAGCAGGACGAGGCTGAGGGTCATCAGCACGATCACCGTGAGGATGCTGAAGTTGGCGACGTTGGCGTCGGTCTGGAGGAAGGCCAGGCCGGCGAGGGTGATCACCATCAGGGTGTAGGCCAGCCACTGGTTGATCGCCACGTCGAGGTTGCGGCCGATCACCGTGCCGACCAGGATGACCACCCCGAACAGCACGGACAGCAGCGAGAACCCGAGGTTGGTGCCCTGGCCGAGGACCTTGGTGTCGTCCTGGGCGAAGATGTCGTTGCCGGCGCTGGCGATGACGCCGAGCGCGCCGAAGACCACGAGGTAGAGACCGATGAGCCCGCCGATCGCCCGGTAGACCGGCCGCGCGGGGTGGTTGACGGGGGTGTGGGCCATGACTGTGTCTCCAACGCCGTTCGAGGTGAGGGTCGCCGACGATTGTCCCGTACGGCGCGGTGTGACGCCGCACACGGGGTCGTCCCTGGTCTACAGGGGCGGGATCTCGTCGGCGAGGGTCAGCCAGGTCTCCTCGGTCCGTTCCCGTTCGGCGCGTACCTCCTTGAGCTGCGCGTCGAGGTCGGCGACCCGGGCGTAGTCGGTGGCGTGCGTGGCGAGCTGGTCGAGGAGGGTGGCCTCCTTCTGGTCGAGCTTGCCGATCTGCCGTTCCAGCCGGGTCAGCTCCTTGCGGGCCTGCCGGGCCTCGGCGGCGGACATGCCACCCGTGGCCGGGGCCTCGGGGCTTTCGGCGGGGCCGGTCGTGGTGCGGGCCGGACCCGGGCCGGCGGCGCGGGCCAGGTACTCGTCGACGCCGCCGGGCAGGTGCACCAGCCGGCCGTCGCCGAACATCCCGTACGCGGCGTCGGTGACCCGTTCGATCAGGTACCGGTCGTGGCTGGCCACGATGATCGTGCCGGGCCAGGAGTCGAGCAGGTCCTCCAGCGCGGCGAGGGTGTCGGTGTCGAGGTCGTTGGTGGGCTCGTCGAAGAGCAGCACGTTGGGTTCCCCGGCGAGCAGCCGGAGCATCTGCAGCCGGCGGCGTTCCCCACCGGAGAGGTCCCCGACCGGGGTCCAGAGCCGCCGGTCGTCGAAGCCGAACACCTCGGCGAGCTGGGCGGCGGAGATCTCCCGGTCGCCGAGCTGCACCCGCCGGGCGACCTCCTCGACGGCCTCCAGGACGCGCAGGTGGCCGGGGAGTTCGGCGAGTTCCTGGGAGAGGAACGCCGGTTTGACGGTGGAGCCGGTGTGGAACCGGCCGCCGTCGGCGCGGGTGATGCCGGCCAGCAGCCGCAGCAGGGTGGTCTTGCCAGCGCCGTTGCGCCCGAGGATGGCGATCCGGTCGCCGGGGCCGACCTGCCAGGTGGTGTCGTGCAGGATCTCCTTGGGGCCGGCGTGCAGCCGGACGTGTTCCAGGTCGTACACCTGCTTGCCGAGCCGGGCGGTCGCCATCCGCTGCAACGACATGGTGTCGCGCGGCGGCGGCACGTCGTCGATGAGCGCGTTGGCCGCGTCGATGCGGAACTTCGGCTTGGAGGTGCGGGCGGGCGGGCCGCGCCGCAGCCAGGCGATCTCCTTGCGGAGCAGGTTCTGCCGGCGGGCCTCGGTGGCGGCGGCGACCCGTTCCCGTTCGGCGCGGGCCAGCGTCCAGGCGGCGAAGCCGCCCTCGTAGGCCCGGACGGTCTGGTCGGCGACCTCCCAGGTGGTGGTGCAGACCGCGTCGAGGAACCACCTGTCGTGGGTGACCACGACGAGCGCGCCCCGGCGGCCGACGAGGTGCCGGGCGAGCCAGTCGACGCCGCCGACGTCGAGGTGGTTGGTGGGTTCGTCGAGGATGAGCAGGTCGGATTCGCGGACCAGCAGGGCGGCCAGCGCCACCCGGCGGCGCTCGCCACCGGACATCGGGCCGACCGGCTGGTCGAGGCCGAGGTGGGGCATGCCGAGGCCGTCGAGGATGGCGCGGACCCCGGCGTCGCCGGCCCACTCGTGTTCGGCGCCCATCCCCTCGGCGAGCCAGGCGGTGCCGAGCACCACGTCCCGCACGGTGGCCTCGGGGGTCAGGGTGAGAGCCTGCGGCAGCCAGAGCACCCGCAGGTCGCGGCGGTGGGTGACCCGGCCGTCGTCGGGGTCCTCCTGTTTGGTGAGCATCCGCAGCAGGGTGGACTTGCCGGCGCCGTTGAGGCCGACCACGCCGATCCGGTCGGCGTCGTCGAGGCCGAGCGAGACGTCGGTGAGCAGCGGCCCGGCGGCGCCGTACCCCTTGGACACCCGGTCCAGGTTGACGATGTTGGCCACGGTCCCACCTTTCATGATCAAGGCGTCCCGGTGCCGGCGGGCACCTCGGGACGCCTGGGGCAAGGGTACGCGGACATCCGCGCCGCCCCACCCGCCCGTGCCGCAACCGGGGCCGGGCCGCCCCGGACAGCAGGTCGAGACGGGTTGATCAACTCATCGGGGCCGATGTTGCGGGTTCCCGGTCGCCGGATACCGCAACCCCGGCCCACGGGAGTCGATCTCCACCCGGGGACAGCTCAGCCGACGCGGGCCCCGGGCACCGGGCCGTGGGCGACCCGGGTCTCCCGGCACACCCCGGCCTCCGCCACCTCGGTGGCGATCCGCTGCGCGTCGGCGGCGTCGCGGGCGAGGAAGACGCAGGTCGGGCCGGAGCCGGAGACGATCCCGGCGAGCGCGCCGGCGGCCTCCCCGGCCTTCAACGTGTCGGCCAGGGCCGGGCGCATCGACAGGGCGGCGTCCTGCAGGTCGTTGCCGAGGCAGCCGGCGAGCACCCGGGGGTCACGTTGGCGCAGCGCGCCGAGCAGGCCGTCGGTGCTGCCCAGCGGCGTACCGGCGGTACCGGCGGCACGCAGCCGGTCGAGTTCCCGGTAGGCGGCGGGGGTGGACAGGCCGCCGTCGGCGACGGCCACCACCCAGTGCCAGGAGGTGGGGCGGGCCAGCACCGGGCTGACCGCCTCGCCCCGGCCGGTGCCCAGCGCGGTGCCGCCGTGGATCAGGAACGGCACGTCGGAACCGAGGTCGGCGGCGATCCCGGCCAGCTCGTCGCGGGACAACCCGGTGCCCCACAGGGCGTCACAGGCGACCAGCGCGGCGGCGGCGTCGGCGCTGCCCCCGGCCAGCCCACCGGCGAGCGGGATCTGCTTGCGCAGGTGCAGCCGGGCGTGCGGCAGCACCCCGGCGTAGCCGGCGAGCGCGTGGGCGGCACGGATGGCCAGGTTGGAGTCGTCCAGGGCCAGTTCGCCGGCGCCCTCGCCCTCCATGGTCAGGGTGAGGGTGTCACCCCGGCGGGCGGTCAACTCGTCGTAGATCGAGATCGCATGGTAGACGGTGTTCAGCTCGTGGTAACCGTCCCGGCGCAGCGGGCCCACCCCGAGGTGCAGGTTGACCTTCGCTGGGACCCGGACCCGTACCGGGCCGCTGCTGCCCCGACGCTGGTCGTCATCGTCGTCCGGTCGCCAGGCCTCGGTCACCGGGTGACGTCCCACCGGCACGGGCGGATGTCGAACGGCATCTCCACGATCAGCTCCTCGGCGGCGTCGGCGGCCGGCGGCGTACCGGCCGGCAACCAGGTCGTACGCGCAGGTGCGGCGTGTTCCTCGGCGGGCACGGCGTCAGCCTACTGTGCGACCGGCGCGACGGTCGGAGCCGACGCGGCGATCGCGGCGAACTGCTCCACGGTGAGTGACTCCCCGCGTGCGCCGGGGTCGACCCCGGCGGCGGTGAGCGCCGCGGCGGCCCGGTCGGGGCCACCCGCCCAGCCCGCCAGCGCGGCCCGCAACGTCTTGCGGCGCTGGGCGAACGCGGCGTCGACCACGGCGAAGACGGCCTGCCGGGGCACGTCGTCGCGGGGTGGTTCGCGGCGGGTGAAGGCGACCAGTCCGGAGTCGACGTTCGGCACCGGCCAGAACACGTTCGGTGGCACCCGACCGGCGGCGCGGGATCGGGCGTACCAGGCGAGCTTGACCGACGGGATGCCGTACACCTTGGAGCCGGGGCCGGCGACCAGCCGGTCGGCGACCTCCTTCTGCACCATCACCAGGCCGTGCCGCAGGGTGGGCAGCTCGGCGAGCAGGTGCAGCACCACCGGGACGGCCACGTTGTAGGGCAGGTTCGCCACCAGCGCGGTGGGCGGCGGGTCGGCCAGGGCGGCGGCGGTGATCCGCAACGCGTCGGCCCGGTGCACGGTGAGCCGGGCGGCGTCCGGGCCGGCGTGGGTGGCGGCGGTCTGCGGCAGCGCGCCGGCCAGCACCGGGTCGATCTCCACCGCGTGCAGGTGCGCGGCGGCCGGCAGCAGGGCCAGGGTGAGCGAGCCGAGGCCGGGGCCGACCTCCAACGCCACGTCGTCCCCGGTGAGCCCGGCCGCGGTGACGATCCGGCGGACGGTGTTCGGGTCGTGCACGAAGTTCTGGCCGAGCTTCTTGGTCGGGTTGACGCCGAGGCGCGCGGCGAGTTCCCGGATCTCCGCCGGGCCGAGCAGGCCGGTCACGCCCCGAAGCGTAGTCGCGGGTCGCGGGTCGGTCACCACGGCCCGAAGACCCGGTCGCCGGTGGCGGAGATGGCGGCGCACAGCTCGTCGAGGTCGGCCCCGGTGGTCTCGGCCAGCGACCGGACCGTCAGCGGGATCAGGTACGACGCGTTGGGCCGGCCCCGGTGCGGCATCGGGGTCAGGTAGGGCGCGTCGGTCTCGACGAGGATCTGGTCGATCGGGGTGAGCGCGGCGGCCTCGCGCAGCGAGGCGGCGCTGCCGAAGGTGACGGTGCCGGCGAAGCTGAGCAGGTGACCCCGGCGGACGCACTCGCGGGCGAAGTCGGCGTCGCCGGAGAAGCAGTGCAGCACCACCGTGTCCGGGGCGCCCTCGTCGTCGAGGATGCGCAGCACGTCGGCGTGGGCGTCCCGGTCGTGGATGACCAGGGCCTTGCCGTACCGCTTGGCGATGGCGATGTGCGCCCGGAAGCTCTCCTCCTGGGCGGCCCGGCCGTCGTCGCCGGTGCGGAAGAAGTCCATCCCGGTCTCGCCGACGCCCCGGACCCGGTCGCGGGCGGCCAGCGTCTCGATCTCGCGCAGCGCGGCGTCCAGGTCGGCCAGCCGGGGTGCCTCGTTGGGGTGCAGCGCCACGGTGGCGAGCACCGCCGGGTACCGGTCGGCGACGTCGGCCCCCCAGCGGGACGAGCCGACGTCCACGCCGACCTGCACGAGCCGGTCCACGCCGACGGCGGCGGCCACCTCGATCGCGGCGGCCACCGGGTCGACGGCGTCGCCCCCGCCGGGCACGCCGGCCTCGCTGACGGTGATGTCGAGGTGGGTGTGGCTGTCCAGCACGGGGCGGGGCAGCGGCGGCGGGGCGGGCGGGAACTCACCGGCCCGGCGGGCGGCACGCTGCTTGCGGGATTCGGTCCGTTCGGTCATCGCGGCCAGCATCACACACCGGGGGCGGCCGGGGGCACCGACCCGTGCGGGGTGGGGTGTTCCCGGGCGGCCACCGGACGTTCACCGGGGTGGAACCTGGCCGGCCTAGCCTCGCCGGGATGAGCGTCACCGATCGGGCCAGCGGCGCGGCCTCCGGGCGGACCGCGTTGCGCGTGACGTACGGCGGGGTGGTCCACCCGGCGGAGGAGCTGGCCCGGGGCGCGGCCTACGAACTGTTCAGCGCCGAGGCGGCACCCGGTTTCGAGTGGGCGCCCCGGCCGGGCGTGAGCTGGCCGTGGCGGCGGTTCGTGCACGTGACCGAGGTCACCGAGGTGAGCGGGGGCGGGCTACCGGTCGAGGAGCCGGAGGCGGCACTGCTGATGCCGGTGCACCGCGACCGGGGCTGGTCGTACGTGCACCAGCTCAGCCAGCAGCCCACGGCGGCCGGCGATCCGACGCTGGCCGCGGTGCGCGCCTCGGCGGTGCTGCGGCGCGGCACCCGGATGGTCAAGGTGCTCTCCGCCCGGCAGCTCGCCGGGTACGTGCGGGGGTGGTTGCCGCACGGGTTCTGCTACCGCGAGCACGACGTGGCGCACCTGCGCACCCCGGCCGCGCTGGCGGTGCTGCGCGGCGACGGCACCAGTGGCGACGGCACCGACGTCGGGTACGCGCTGCGCTGGCGGGTCGCCGACCCGGGCGACTACGACGTGCCGGTCGGCGGGACGCACCGGGGCCTGCTGGAGCTGCCGCCCCGGGACCGGCTCGGCCCGCCGGTGCTGGGTACCGGGTTCGTGCCGAGTTCGGCGCAGTTGATCCCGGAGTTCGTCACCCGGGACTTCGCCGACCTGCCGATGCCCGCCAACGCCAGCCTGCTGGCGTACACCGCCGACGGGGCCGAGGTGGTGCTCTACAGCTACCAGGCGGAGCAGCGGGGCTGGTTGCGGATGGTGGGGCCGCAGTGGCGGCACCTGCTGGCGGCGGTGCCGGGGCTCTCACCCGACCAGGAGTACGTGCCGACCGGCGAGGTGCCGCGGTCGACGCAGCTGGTCGGCGGGTTGGCCGGCGGGGAGTACGAGGCGGTGGCGGACCTGCCGGGCGGGTTCCGGGTGCTGGCGATGACCCGGGCGGCCCGCTATCCGGTGGAGTCGGTCGGCCGGCGGCTGCGCCACGCCCGGTGGCGGGGCGTGGCGTGCCTGGTGCTCCGGGAGGAGGCCGGCTGGCTGCGGTTGCGCCTGCGGCAGCCCGATCCGGACGGGGTGCTCGACACCGGGGCACAGTGCCACGAACGGGGCGTGTACGAGACGTGGGCGCCGGTCGCCGAGGTGACCGACGACCGGGTGGTGGACCTGCCGTACGCGCTGTGAAGGCATGACGGGAGCCTGCCGGGGAAAGCGCGACGGGTCCGACACCGACGGATCAGGAGAAGAGCATGCCCTTCATCACCGTGGGTACGGAGAACTCCGCCCCGATCGACCTGTACTACGAGGATCACGGGCAGGGTCAGCCGATCGTGCTGATCCACGGCTTCCCGTTCAACGGGGCGACCTGGGAGAAGATGTCGGGTCCGCTGCTCGCGGCCGGGTACCGGGTGATCACCTACGACCGGCGGGGCTTCGGCAGTTCGGCCCAGCCGGCCATGGGCTACGACTACGACACCTTCGCCGCCGACCTCGACGTGCTGATGACCGAGTTGGACCTGCGTAACGCGATCCTGGTGGGCCACTCGATGGGCACCGGTGAGGTGACCCGCTACCTCGGCACGTACGGGTCGAGCCGGGTGGACCGGGCGGTGCTGATGGCGCCGCTGGCGCCGTACCTGTTGCAGACCAAGGACAACCCGGAGGGCGTCGAGAAGAGCCTCTTCGACGGGTTCCAGCAGGCGATCCTCGCGGACCGGTTCGCCTACCTGACCCAGTTCTGCGACGCGTTCTTCAACTACAGCGAGAACAGGGGCAGGTGGGTCAGCGAGGAGGCGTACCGGGCGCACTGGCAGATCGGCGCGCAGGCGTCGGCGAAGGGCACCCACGACTCGGTGGACGCCTGGCAGACCGACTTCCGGGGCGACGTGCCGAACATGGACGTCCCGGTGCTGATCATCCAGGGCGACAAGGACAACGTGCTGCCGTTTGCGAAGACGGGTCAGCGGTTGGCGTCGATGCTGCCCAACGGCACGCTGGTCACCCTGAAGGGGGCGCCGCACGGTATCCCGTGGACGCACCCGACCGAGGTGAACCGGGCGCTGATGGAGTTCATCGGCGCGCCGGCGATGGCCCGCGCCTGACGTACCGCGCACTGCGGCCCCGGGGGGGTTCCCCCGGGGCCGCCCCCGTCGGGTGCCGGGCGGTCAGCTCTCCAGCCGGGCGAGTTCCTCGTCGACGATCGACGGGTCGAGCTTGCGGAAGACCGGTTTCGGCGCGGCGAGTGGCCGGTCGGCCGGCAACGGTACGGACTCCCAGCGCGCGCCGACGGTGTAGTCCCCGGTGAGCACCGGGTAGCCGGGCCCACCGTCGAGGTCGTCGACCTCCTTGAGGACCGGCATCGGGGCGTGCACGCCGGTGCCGCCGAGCAGTTCGTGGATCTTTTGCGCGGAGTGCGGCAGGAACGGGGTGAGCAGCGTGTTGGCGTCGCTGACCACCTGGAGGGCGACGTGCAGGATGGTGCCCATCCGGGGCTTGTCGGCCTCGGTCTTGAGCTTCCACGGGGCCTGCTCGGACAGGTAGCGGTTGGCCTCGGCGACGACCTTCATGGCCTCGCCGATGGCCTGCTTCTGCCGGTGCCGGGCGATCAGGTCACCCACCGTGGCGAAACCGGCGCGGGCCACCGCGAGCAGCGCCTCGTCGGCTTCGGTGAGCCCGGCCGGGTCGACCGGCGGGATCGCGCCGAAGTTCTTCGCCGCCATGGAGACCGACCGGTTGACCAGGTTGCCCCAGCCGGCGACGAGTTCGTCGTTGTTGCGGCGGAGGAACTCGGCCCAGGTGAAGTCGGTGTCGTTGCTCTCCGGGCCGGCGACGGCGATGAAGTAGCGCAGCGCGTCGGCGTCGTAGCGTTCCAGGAAGTCCCGGACGTAGATGACCACCTTGCGGGAGGAGGAGAACTTGCGTCCTTCCATGGTCAGGTATTCGCTGGAGACGACCTCGGTGGGCAGGTTGAGCCGGCCGAGGTCGCCGGGCTGGCCGTCGCGGCTGCCCGCCCCGGAGTAGCCGCCGAGCAGGGCCGGCCAGATCACCGAGTGGAAGACGATGTTGTCCTTGCCCATGAAGTAGTAGCCCGGGGAGTCCTTGCCCTCCCCGTCGGCCGACCACCACCTGCGCCACGCGTCCGGGTCGCCGGTGCGCCGGGCCCACTCGATGGACGCGGAGAGGTAGCCGATCACCGCGTCGAACCAGACGTAGATCCGCTTGTCGCCGCGCTCCTGCCAGCCCTCCAGGGGGATCGGCACACCCCATTCGAGGTCCCGGGTGATGGCCCGGGGCTGGAGGTCGTCGAGCAGGTTGCGGGAGAAGCGCAGCACGTTGGGCCGCCACCCCTCCCGGGTGTCCAGCCACTGGCGTAGCGCGTCGGCGAGGGCGGGCAGGTCGAGGAAGAAGTGCTCGGTCTCGACGAACTCCGGCGTCTCGCCGTTGATCTTGGACTTGGGGTTGATCAGGTCGATCGGGTCGAGCTGGTTGCCGCAGTTGTCGCACTGGTCGCCGCGGGCGCTGTCGTAGCCGCAGATCGGGCAGGTGCCCTCGATGTAGCGATCGGGCAGGGTCCGCCCGGTGGACGGGGAGATCGCCCCGGTGGTGACCTTGGGGACGATGTAGCCGTTGCGGTGCAGCCCGGTGAACAGCTCCTGCACCACCGCGTAGTGGTTGCGGGTGGTGGTGCGGGTGAACAGGTCGTACGACAGGCCCAGCGCCAGCAGATCCTCGGCGATCACCCGGTTGTACCGGTCGGCCAGCTCGCGCGGGGTGACCCCCTCGGCGTCGGCCTGCACCTGGATCGGGGTGCCGTGCTCGTCGGTGCCCGAGACCATGAGCACGTCGTGACCGGCCATCCGCATGTACCGGGCGAAGACGTCGGAGGGTACGCCGAAGCCGGACACGTGGCCGATGTGGCGCGGACCGTTGGCGTAGGGCCAGGCGACCGCGGCGAGAACGTGACTCATGACCAGCAAGCCTAGTGACCCGGGTCGACGGCCGGCGAACCAATAGGGTCACCGCGCCACGCCGACGTCGAATCGCCGTCGCCGGGAATTGCCCACCGACACGCGGAGTCAGCTCACGGACACCGACCGCCACCCGGTGTCCAATGGCTGACGTGACGGGCAGACGATCGGGGCACGACGAGTCGACGGCGGGCACCCGGCGACCACGCCCCGGCCCCGGGGACGCTCCGCCGGCACGCGGCTCGGCCGTCGCGCCGCAGCCGCGCCCCGGCCCCGGCCCGGACGACGCGGCCGTGGAGGTCGAGCCGACCACGGGCGCGCCGGTCGACGCGGTGCCCCGGCGGGTGCCGGTCCGCCAGCCACGGGCCCTCCGGCGGGCCGGGGAGAAGCCGGACGACGACGGGTTCTTCTGGGCACCGATCGAACAGGTGCACTGGGACGGCACCCCGCTGCGCAAGGAACCGAAGCAGCGGCTGCGGACCCCGCGCCGACGTCGCCCCGCCCGTACCCCCGCCCCGCCGGACCCGATCCGGGGGCTCGCCGTGCTGCTGGCGTTGAGCCTGGTCGCGGCGTTCTTCGCCTGGGTGAGCGCGGGGCCGCTCTGGCTGGCCGTCGGGCACTCCACGGCCGGGACGGCGGTGGTCACCGACTGCTCGGGCGGTGGGCTGACCCAGCGCTGCCGGGGCATCTTCACCGCCGACGCCGACCGGTTCCGCACCCACGGGGTACGGGTCAGCGGGGTGCCGGCCGAACGCACCGCCGCCGGCTCGACCCTGCCGGCGCGGGTGACCGGACCGGACGCGGACACCGCCTACGCCGACACCGGGGTGGGCCGGCACCTGCGCTGGCTGCTCGGCCTGCTGGCGGTGGCCGGCTGCGCGGCGGGGATCGTCAGGTGGACCGGGGCGACCCTGCTGGCCGACCCCCGGCAGCGCCGCTGGGCGACCGGCGGCGGCTACGCCGGACCGGTGCTGATCACCCTGGGGTTCCTGGTCGCCGCCTGGTGAGCGCCGGCCCGGCCTACCGGTGCACGACGGCGTAGACGTCCCGGCGGCGCAGCCCGTACCCGGTGGCGACGTCGCTGATCGCGTCCCGGCGGGACATCCCGGTGGCCTCCCGCTCGGCCACCTGGGCCCGCAGGGTGTCGTCGTCGGGGCGTTCGGCGGGGGTCTGCGACGCTCCGGCGACGACGAGGGTGATCTCGCCGCGCGGTTCCTCCCGCGCGGCCCAGTCGGCCAGCTCGCCGAGCGGCCGGCGGACGACCTCCTCGTAGGTCTTGGTCAGTTCCCGGCACAGCGCGGCCGGCCGGTCCGCGTCGAACGCGGCGGCCAGGTCGGTCAGCGCGGCGGCGATCCGGTGCGGGGCCTCGAAGAACACGAGGGTGCGGGGTTCGGTGGCGAGGGCACGCAGCCGGGCCCGCCGCCCGCCGGGCGAGCGGGGCAGGAAACCCTCGAAGCAGAACCGGTCGCAGGGCAGCCCGGACAGGGCCAGGGCGGTGGTGACGGCACTCGGGCCGGGGGCGGAGGTGACCGGCACCCCGGCGTCGAGGGCGGCGGTGACCAGCCGGTAGCCGGGGTCGGAGACGCTGGGCATGCCGCCGTCGGTGACCAGCGCGACCAGGTAACCCTCCCGGAGCACGTCGACCAGTTCCGGGGTACGCCGTTCCTCGTTGCCCTCGAAGTAGGAGACGATCCGCCCGCCGACGGTGACGTCGAGGTCGCGGGCGAGCCGGGCGAGCCGGCGGGTGTCCTCGGCGGCGACCACGTCGGCGGTGGCGAGGACGTCGCGCAGCCGGGCGGACGCGTCGGCCGGGTTGCCCAGGGGCGCGCCGAGCAGAATCAGGCGCCCAATCTCGGACATTTCACCCACGTGGCGCGCTCCTTCATCGATACTCGTACCAATCTCGGGGACGACGGGCGCCACCGGGCACCTTCGCAGCCTACGATCGCCGGGTGACGAGTGCGTCGACAGCACAGAGTGCGAGCGCGGACCGGACCGACCCGGAGGCACCCCCTCCCGAGGGTGGAGGGGGCGGCGTGCCGGCGATCGTCCGGCGACGACTCGCCACCGTCGAGTCCCGGCTCGACGTGAACTCGTGGATCGCCACCGCAGTCGTGGTGACGATCGCCGCCGTCCTGCGGCTGCTCGGGCTCAGCAGCCCCAAGGGCAAGATCTTCGACGAGATCTACTACGCCCGTGACGGCTACGGCCTGATCGACAAGGGCGTCGAGTGGAACTACAAGGACAACGGCCCGTCGTACGTGGTCCACCCGCCGCTGGGCAAGTGGCTGATCGGGCTCGGCGAGTGGGCCTTCGGCTACCAGGACGCGGAGACCAACATCTCCGTGCCGGGCCACCTGATGACCACCGCCCCGGAGTTCGGCTGGCGGATCGCCTCGGCGGTCGCCGGCATCCTCACGGTGCTGATGATCACCCGCATCGCCCGCCGGTTGTTCCGCTCCACCACACTCGGCTGCGCCGCCGGTCTGCTGCTCGCCCTGGACGGCTTCCACCTGGTGCTCTCCCGCACCGCGCTGCTCGACATCTTCCTGCCGATGTTCATCCTGGCCGCCTTCGGCGCGCTGGTGCTCGACCGGGACGCCCGCCGACGGCGCTGGGCCCGCGCGCTCGACGCCGGCCTCGACCCGACCGCAGCCGGCCGGGCCGGTCGCCCCGCCGGTGGCTGGCGGAACTGGCCCTGGTGGCGGCTGCTCGCCGGGGTGCTGCTCGGCTGCGCATGCGCGGTGAAGTGGAGCGCGATCTGGTTCGTGCCGGCCTTCGGGCTGCTGGTCCTGCTCTGGGAGGTCGGCCTGCGCCGGTCGGTCGGGGTCCGCCGGCCGTGGCGCGACGCGCTCCTGGACGAGCTGCCCTGGCTGGTGCTCGCCGGGCTGCTGGTGGTCGGCACCTACCTGGCCACCTGGTCCGGGTGGCTGCTCTCCGACCAGGGTTACTACCGGATCGCGTCCCGGTACCCGAACGTGCCGGGGCTCAGCGACACCCCCGTCATCGGCGCGCTGACCAACCTGTTCCAGTACCACAAGGCGGCGTTCGAGTTCCACACCGGCCTGGAGACCGCGCACAAGTACCAGTCGTGGCCCTGGCAGTGGTTGCTGCTCGGCCGGCCGGTGGCGTTCCACTGGTCCGGCGACGGCGCGTGCGGCGCACCCACCTGCGCGTCGGAGATCCTGCTGCTGGGCACACCGCTGCTCTGGTGGTCGTTCCTGCCGGCCCTGGCCGCCACGCTCTGGCTCGGCATCGCGCGCCGCGACTGGCGGGCCGGGGCGTTCCTGGTGGCCGTGGCCGCCGGACTGCTGCCCTGGTTCTGGTACGCCCTCGACGGCCGGACGATGTTCTCCTTCTACGCCGCCCCGGCACTGCCGTTCCTGGTGCTGAGCGTGGTGTACGTGCTCGGCGCGATCGCCACCCCCAGCGTCGGAGAACGCGCCGCCCCGGCCGGTCGGGCCGGCCCCGCACCGGACGGCACGGCACCGGACGGTAGTCCACCGGACACCGGCGAGCCGGCCGAGCCGAAGGCCGTCGTGGTCGTCGCGGAGGCCGATGCGGCGGCGGCGGAACAGCTCGCCGACCGGCGACTGGTCGGCGGGGTCATCGTCGGCGCGTACGTGCTGCTGGTGGCGCTCTGCTTCGCCTACTTCTACCCGATCTTCGTGGGCAACATCCTGCCCTACGACGACTGGTCCGCCCGGATGTGGCTGGACGGCCGCTGGATCTGACCGGCCCCGCACCCGCCGCCCGCCCCACCGTCCCTGCCGCCCGGGTTCCCAACCCCGTCGGCAGGAGCCGGTGGGGCGGACGTCTTTCCGGGCACCCCCGCCGTCGCGGCTCCCCAGTGGACGCGACGCGGGTTGCCGGCTCCGACCCGGGGCCGGGCAGGGGGAGCGGGAGCGACGCCGGCAGGGGCTCTCAGGGGCCACGCTGACGGGGGCGGGGAGCCCGACCGTGGGCGGGGGATCGACGACGCCGGGAGGTGTCCCACGCGCGTGCCGGGACAAAAGGGCGCGCCCCGATCGCCTGCCACGGGGGAAGCGGGCGATTGGGGCGCGCAAGGAGAGCTTAACCACGTTGTGCCACCGGCACAACGGGTCGACTTGGGTCAGATTTCCGACCGATGCATCGCGCGGCAAATGGTTTACATCTAGCATCTAACGGACGGTCACGACCCTCGTCCGTACGACGGGCCGGGCGGTCGACCGAACACCCGGGGTGCCGGCTGGTCGATCCCGTCGTCGAGACTCCCACCGCCGCACCCCGGTGGGGCTCCACTATGGATCTCACTACACTTCGCCCGGTGATCAACACGAGACGACGATCGACGGCCGTCCTGATCGGAGTGTTGGCGGCGACCACGCTGACCGGCCCCGCACCCGCCCGCGCCGAAGGTGAGGAGCCCACCGAGCCGCCCAAGGTCGAGCTGGTGCTCGACGTGAGCGGTTCGATGCGGGCCAACGACATCGACGGACGCAGCCGGATCTCCGTCGCCCAGCAGGCGTTCAACGAGGTGGTCGACGCGCTGCCCGAGGAGACCCAGCTCGGCATCCGGGTGCTCGGCGCGACCTACCGGGGCAAGGACAAGAAGCAGGGCTGCCTGGACACCCAGCAGATCGTGCCGGTCGGTCCGGTGGACCGGACGGCGGCCAAGGCGGCCGTGGCGACACTACGCCCGACCGGCTTCACCCCGGTCGGGCTGGCCCTGCGCTCCGCCGCCAGGGACCTCGGCACCGGTACGACCGCCCGCCGGATCGTGCTGATCACCGACGGCGAGGACACCTGCGCCCCGCCCGACCCGTGCGAGGTGGCCCGGGAACTGGCCGCGCAGGGCACCAAGCTGGTGGTCGACACGCTCGGCCTCGCCCCGGACGAGAAGGTCCGCCGGCAACTTCTCTGCATCGCCACCGCCACCGGCGGCACCTACACGGCGGCACAGAGCGCCGACGAGCTGACCGGCCGGATCAAGCAGCTCGTCGAACGGGCGAAGGACACCTACACCGCCGCCCCGACCGTCGTCACCGGGCGGGGCGAGTGCGCGGACGCGCCACTGCTCGCCCCCGGCGTCTACGCCGACCGGGAGGCGTTCTCCGAGCACCGGTGGTACCGGGTGCCCGTCCGGCCGGGCCAGGAGCTGCGCGCGTCGGTCAGCGTGGCGCTCGACCGCCCGGTGAACCCCGACCACGCCGTGCTGCTGCGGGCCACCGCCACCGACGGGCGGGAACTGGTCCGGGGCGTCGACGCCGGCAGCGGCCGTACCGACGTCGTGTCGGCGGGGCTGCGCTGGTCGCAGACGGAGGACGGGGCGTCACCGAGCCCGTCGGCGACCGACACGCCGGTGCCGGCCACCACCGTCTGCCTGGTGGTCAGCAACGCCTTCGCGCCGCGTCCGGGAACCCGGGCCGAACCCGGCATGCCGGTCGAGTTGACCATCGACGTGGTCGCCTCGTCACCCGCACCGACCGCACCGGACCTGGGGCGCGGCTGGGTGCTGCTGCTCCTGCTCACCCTGGCCGGCCTGCTCACCGGCCTGGTCGTCGGACTGCTCACCCGCTGGTGGGTGGCGACGTGGAGGACGAACTGATGCGTACCCCGATCATCCGGGGCGGCGCGGCGCTGGCCGCCGCCGGCCTGACCCTGCTCGCCGCCCCGGCCACGGCCACGGCCGCGCCCACCCCCTCCCCCGGGGCCACCCCGGTCACCCGGGCCGGGACGTCGTTCCTGACCGCCACCGGCATCACGGCCGGCCAACCGGTCCGGGTCGACGCCTCCACCGGCGACTTCCTGTACTGGTCGTTCCCCGCCTCGGCCGGGCAACGGCACGAGATCGTTGCGACGGTGTCGCTGCCCAAGGCCCGCACCGGCGCGTCCACCTGGACGGTGGAGGTGTTCGACGGGCTGCGCCGCCGGCAGGCGTGCACGGCCGGGGCGCAGACCCCGACGGTCGCCGCCTCGGCGGGCAGCGTGGCGCTGGGCTGCACGCTGCGTCAGGTGCGCTCCTGGGCGGAGCCGTGGTCGGCCGACCCGCTGCCGGGCACCTACTACGTCCGGCTGTCGGTGACCGACCTGCCCGAGGCCGACCTGGGGCAGCCGGTCGACGTCGAACTGCTGCTCGCCGCCGACGGCGAGGGTTCCCGCGACGACGGTGAGCTGAAGGCGCCGCTGGTGCCGAACACCCGGGCCGGTGCCGTGCTGACCGGCGACCCGGCGGCGGCCCCCGCCGAGGCCGACGACGACTGGTTCGACGGCGACTGGCTGCCCGCGCTCGGCTCACGCTGGGCGTGGAGCACCGTCGGTGGCGCGCTCGCCGCCGTCGCCGGGGTGGTCGGTTTCGCGCTGACCCGCCGGCCCCGTCGACCCTGACCCGCCCGGTGCCCGGTCCCGTCGGGCGTGGCCGCCGCCGCGCCGGAGGGGACCGGGCCGCCACGGGACCCTGCCGTGTCGCCCGGTTGCGGTACGTTCACCAGCCATGGCCGTTGGTCCGCGCACCGGGCGGACCGGGCGTGGTCGTACCGGAAAGGGGTGGGTTCATGCGTGACCTGCTGCCGGCGGCCGTCTCGGTGGCGGTCGCCGGGACCGCCGACTGGGTCGGTGAGCTGCTCCCGGAGGAACGGGCCGGGCTGGGCGAGCGGGCGGTGGAGCGCCGACGGCGGGACTTCACCGCCGGTCGGGTCTGTGCCCGACGGGCGATGACCGCCCTCGGCCTGGCACCCACGCCGGTCCCCTCCGCGCCGAGCCGGGCACCGGTCTGGCCGGCCGGGTTGGTCGGCACTATCACCCACACCCGGGACTACTGCGCCGCCGCGGTCGCCCGCAGCAGCGACCTGCGCGCGGTCGGCATGGACGCCGAACGGCAGCGCGACCTCGACCCGGGGGTACACCGGATGATCCTGCACCCCGAGGAGAAGGACCGGCTGGCCCGGCTCCCCGGCGGGGTGAGCTGGCCGATCGTGGTGTTCAGCGCCAAGGAGACCGTCTACAAGGTCTGGCATCCGGTGGTGGGCTCCTGGTTGGACTTCCTGGACGCCACCGTCGACCTGGACCCGGACGCGGGGGTCTTCACCGCCCGGATCGCCCCGGCCCGGGTGTCGGCGGCCACCGTGGCGGACCCGCCCACCGTGGTCACCGGCCGGTTCGCGGTCGAGGACGACCTGGTCCGCACCGCGGCCGTGCTGCACCTGCCCTGACCCGTTGCCGCCGCCCCGCCTTCCCCGAGTGCCGACCGTCGAACGAGGAGTACGGTGAACCAGCCCCAGCCCCCCTACGGGCCCCAGGACCCGCACCAGCCGCCCCCCGGGCAGTACTACCCGGTCGACCCGACGGCTGCGCCACCCCCGGTCCCCGACCCGTCCTACTCCGACCCGTACGCGCCGCCGTCGCCGTACGCGCCGCCGCCGGTGTCGGGGGCGCCGCAGCCGTCGTACGAGCCCGGGGGCACGCCGCCGGTCTCCGGTGCGGGCTACCCGCCGGTGTCGGGCGCGGGCTACCCGCCGGTCTCCGGTGGCGGCTATCCGCCACCGCCCGGCGGGGGTTACCCGCCGCCCGGCGGGGGCTATCCGCCACCGCCCGGTGGGCCCGGCTATCCGTTGGGTCCGGCGAAGCCGGCCGGTTCGTCGACCAAGAACGTCTGGATCGTCGTCGGCCTGGTGGTCGCCCTGGTGGCGCTGCTCTGCTGCGGCGGCATCATCGCCCTGGTGGTCGCCGGCGGCAGGCAGGCCGACGACGCGGCCCGGGAGTACCGGCCCTCGGTGCCCACCCCCGGTGTCACGGCGGCGCCGGGGCTGCCCGGTGACCCGCCGTCGGCGGCGCCGTCGTCCACCGACCAGGCGTTCAACCTCAGGGCCGGCCAGACGCTGGTGATCAGCGACGACGACGGCACCATCGAGATCACCCTGCGGAGCTTCAGCACCTCGACGAAGGGCTGCCGCTCGTTCGCGCCGCCGCCCAACAAGGGCATGTACCTGATCGCCGACGTCACCGCCACGGTGACCAAGGGCACCTCGTCGATCAACCCGTTCTACTTCCAGTGGGTGGCCGACGACGGGACCACGGTGAACGGCCTGGCGGGCGCGTTCTCCGGCTGCGGTGGCGACCTGCTCGACTCGGGCAGCGGCATCCCGGCCGGCAGCAAGCGTGCCGGCTCGGTGGTGTTCGACGTGGCCGACAAGAACGGCGTGGTCGAGTACCAGCACAAGTTCAAGGCGGCCGGTTCCTGGAAGCCCTGAGCACCGATCTGTCCGACGGGCCGGCCCCTGGCGGGGGGCCGGCCCGTCGGCGTCGCGGGGCCGGGATCGCTGCCGTGTCTTGAATCGGGTCCGACACCGGCGGATGCTTGACGCATCGACCCACAGCGATCGATTTGGAGGTGGGGGATGCGTCGTCTCTCGCTCGTCGCCCTGACCCTGGCCGTCACCCTGCTGCCGGCGACCCCGGCCGCCGCGTACGCCGGCATCGACCACCAGGCTGCCGCCCACCCCGGCGTCAGCGGCCCACCGGCCGCGGCGGGGCTGGCACAGGTGCGCACCGTCGGCACCGCGTGGGGCCCGGACCCGACGACCGGGCGGCCGACGCTCACCGTCGACGACACCGTCGCGCCGGAGCAGCTACGCGCGCTGCGCGCCCTCGCCGCACGGGAAGGCGCGGACGTGCGCCGTGAACCCGGCCGGCTGCGCCTGCTCATCGCCGGTGGGCAGAGCATCTACGGTGGTGGTGCCAAGTGCTCACTGGGCGCGAACGTGCACAGCGGCAGCACGTACTACTTCCTCACCGCCGGCCACTGCACCGCCACCGCCACCACCTGGTACGCCGACAGCGGTCAGACGACCGCGCTGGGCACCCGGACCGGCAGCAGCTTCCCGGTCAACGACTACGGCCTGGTCCGCTACACCGGCAGGGTCAGCCACCCGAGCGCCGTCTACACCTATCCGGGGCTGCTCACCCTCAACGGCGTCGGCACCGCGTACGTCGGGCAGGCCGTCTGCCGCAGCGGTTCCACCACCGGCGTGCGGTGCGGCACCGTCACCGCCCTCAACCAGACGGTCAACTATGCCGAGGGCAGCGTGTCCGGGCTGATCCGCACCAACATCTGCGCCGAGCCGGGCGACAGCGGCGGCCCGCTCTACGTCGCCGCGACCGGGGTGATCATCGGCATCCTCTCCGGCGGCAGCGGCAACTGCACCAGCGGGGGCAGCACCTACTACCAGCCGGTCGCCGAGATCCTGGCCGCCTACGGCGTCACCCTCCCCTGAGCGGCCCCGTCGACCCGGGATACATGATCAAGGGCGGGCCCCCTGCTCGGAGACCCGCCCTTGATCATGAAATTCCTGGTGGAGCTGTGGGGATTCGAACCCCAGACCCCCTCGATGCGAACGAGGTGCGCTACCAGACTGCGCCACAGCCCCTCCGCCGGTGGACCGGCTTCGGTCCCACCCGGCTTTCACCGGGCGGGCCGGCGCCAAGACTAACAGCCCACCCGCCCCCCGGGCGAATCACCCCTCCCGCCACGCCCCCCGACGGTCCGCCCGCGCCTGTGGGCCCAGGTAGCGGCATCCGACCGCCCGGAAGCCGCTGTTTCGGCCCCGGCGAGTCGATCACCGGGACGCCCCGTCGATCACCGGGGCAGTGGCCAGGGGTGGGGTCAGCGGGGGTCGCGGCCGGACTGGTAGGGGCGGCCACGCAGTCCGCCGGAGCGGCGGTAGGACACCGAGCCGCCCCCGCTGGCCGCAGCCGGCAGGTCGGTCGGCCGGTCCAGGCCCATCGCGGTACGGCGTACCGCCTCGCGTTGCGCGGCGAGACGGCGCTGCGCCTCCCGGCGGGCCGCCGCCCGACGGGCCTGCTCCCGGCGCACCTCGGCCTGCCGGGCGGCCAGCCAGGCGGCCTCCCGGGCCCGGATCCGCCGCCGCCGACGCTCGGCCAGCGCCCGCCGCCGCAGGTGTACGACGTACACCACGAGCAGGGTGGCGGTGACCGAGAAACTGATCCAGAAGCCGGGGCTGACCACGACCACGCCGACCAGCTCGACGAAGTTGAGCAGCAGCAGCGCGGCGAGCACCCGACGCCGCCGGTAGACGGCCGGGGTGTGGTGCCGGGGCGGACGGCGGCGGGCCTGCCGGGCGGTGGGCGGCACGGCCCGCAGGCGACCCGACCGACGCTTGGCGGGCGGGGCGGCGCGGCGGGCCGGCGGCGCGGAGACGGGGACACCGAGGTTACCGGTGGCGGCGTCCTCGGCCAGGGTGACCACGAGCGCGCGGGGCTGGTTGACCGGCCGCCGCCCGGGGACAGTACGACGCCGCCGACGGCGCTGGAGCACCCGCGCCGTCGACTGCGCCCGCTCCGCCACCAGCCGCTCGGTGGCGTCGTACCGGCGGACCAGCGCCGGCGCGAGGGCGAGCAGACCGGCGGCGGCGAGGACGGCGAGGAGCACCGAGGTCGGCACCCTCACCCCTCCCGTCACCGAATTCGGGGCAACCGCCGTTCGACAGCAGGATCTTCCCCGAAACCTCGCCCTGGGCGCAGATCCTGCGGCCGGGCAGCGCTTGCCGCAGCTTGCAGTTACTTGAGGTTACGGGCCGCCGACCGGGATGCCGACACGCCGCGCCGCATCCCACGCGTGGGACGATTCACCCGGCGTCGTGACGCATCCGGTGCCAGCGGGCCAGCAGACCGCCCTCGGCGGCCACCTCCTCGCTGGTCATCGCGTATCCGATGTGGTCACGCCAGGCACCGTCGATATGCATGTAGCGGACGTGGTACGCCTCCTCGCGGAAGCCCAGCTTCTCCACCACCCGCCGGGACGGCTTGTTCTCCGGCCGGATGTTCACCTCGACCCGGTGCAGTCCACCCGCGCCGAACGCGTGGTCGACGGCGAGCGCCATCGCGGTGGGGATCACCCCGCGCCCGGCCACCCGGGAGTCCACCCAGTAGCCGACGTACCCGGAGCAGAACGCCCGCCGGACGATGTTGCCCACGTTCAGGTGCCCCACCAGCTGCTCCCGGCCGTCCTCACGCAGGCAGACCGCGAACGGCATCCCCTCGCCGGTACGCGCCGAGCGCCGCTGGTCGGCGTGCACGTAACGGAACGCGGCAGGCGAGTTCGTCTCGTCCCAGTTGCCCGGCAGATGCGACTCCCAGGGTGCCAGCCAGGCCCGGTTCGCCCGGCGCACCGACGACCAGGCGCCGGCGTCGGATCGGCGGTACGGCCGCAGCACCACCGGACCGTCCATCAGCACCACCGGCCATCCCGGTGCCCGCCCGAACCAGCTCACCGCGCCGACCTCCCGTCCGCCACCGGGGCGTCGGCACGCCCGGGCCGGCTCACCGCCGCCGGTCCAGCAGCAGCACGTCCACGGTGGAGCCGGCCGCCGCGGTGGTCACCCGCTCGCCGAGCACCATCAGGCCGTTCGCCTCGGCCAGCCCGGACAGGGTGTACGGACCACCGCTGAGCGGCTGCACCGTGTAGCCCCCGCCGCGCCGTTCGGCCACGTGCGCGGGGCGGAACTCCCGCAGCCCGCCGGGCGACGAGATGGTCTCCAGCAGGTGCGCCCGGACGCTCGGCCGGAACACCGGCTCCGCGCCGGCCAGCAGCTGGATCGCCGGCCGGGCCAGCACCTCGAAACCGATCAACGCCGCACCGGGCTCACCGGGAAGACACACCACCGGCACCTCCTCGGCGCCGACGGTACCGAACCCGAGGGCCGTGCCGGGGTACAGCGCCACATCGGTGAACGTGACCGGCCCGGCCCGGCCGCCCTCCCGACGGGACAGGATCCGCCGGACCATGTCACCGGGGCCGGTGCCGGTGCCGCCGGTGGTGATGATCAGATCGGCCCGCAGGGTCTGGTCCTCCAGCAGGCCGCGCAGCCCCTCCGGGTCGTCGTCGCAGATCCCCACCCGGTACGCCAACGCGCCCACCTCGGCGGCGGCGGCGGTCAACGCGTGCGAGTTGGCGTCCACCACCTGACCGGGCTGGCTGCCCCGGCCCACGTCGACGAGTTCGTCACCGGTGGCCACGATGACCACCCGGGGGCTGGGCCGGACCACCACGTGCCCGATGCCGGTGGCGGCGAACACGGCCACCAACGCCGGGGCGACGTAGGTGCCGGCGCGGGCGAGGACGGTGCCGGCGGGCAACTCCTCACCGGCGCGGCGGACGCCGTACCCCCGCTTGGGGGTACGGAAGATCTCCACCGCGGCCATGCCCTGGTCGGTCCACTCCACCGGCACCACCACGTCGGCGGCGATCGGCATGGGTGCACCGGCGGCCACCGAGAAGCACGAGCCGGGGGTGAGCCGGACCGGTCGCCAGCTCGCCGCCCCCAGGTCACCGACCACGTTGAGGCGTACCGGACGGCCCGGCCCCTGGGTGGGGACCGGGCCGTACCCGACGAGGTCCTCCCAGCGCGCGGCGTACCCGTCCACCGCCGCCTGGTCGAAGGCGGGGAACGAGTGCGGGGCGACGACGTCCGAGGCGAGGACGTTGCCGTACGCCTGGGTGAGGTCGAGGTCGAGTGGAGGCAGCGCGCGCAACCTGCGCAGCACGCTGCCCAGGTAGTCGGCGAGCGGCGTCAACTCGTTCGCGGCCGCCTCGGCGTCGGCCGTCGAGGTCATGTACCGGAGCCGCCCGCCGCGTCGCGTACCCCGTTGAGGACCGCCGCCGTGACCGTCTCGTCGCCGTTGTTGACGAACTCGGTCAGCCAGGCGCGGAACTCGGTGCCGAGGTCCTCCCGCTCGGCGGCGATCTGCACGACTGTCTGGAGGTAGCCCAGCGGCATGCCGGTGTCGTAGCGGGTGCCCCGGTAGACGATCGCGTGCACCGGCACCCCCTCGCTACGCAGCAGTTCCATCGCGTCGGTCAGCTGGATCTCCCCGCCGCTGCCCGGTTCGGTACGCCGGATCGCGTCGAAGATCCGCCCCGGCAGGACGTACCGGCCGAGGACGGCCAGGTTGCTCGGGGCGTCCTGCGGCTGGGGCTTCTCCACCATGCCGGTGACCTTCACGACCTCGCCGATGTCGGTCAGCTCGGCCTCGGCCTGGGCGACCGAGGCGATGCCGTACCGCTTGGTCTCGGCCGGGTCGACCTCGAAGAAGGCCAGCACCACCCCGCCGGTGCGGGCCTGGAGCTCCAACATGGCCGGCAGCAGCGGCTCGGACGGCTTGACGAACTCGTCGCCGAGCAGCACCGCGAAGGGCTGGTCGCCGACGTGCGACTCGGCGTAGCCGACGGCGTGGCCGAGACCGAGCTGCTCCGGTTGGCGGCAGGTGTAGATCTCGGCCAGCTCGCTGGGGCGCTTGACCGCGGCGAGCCGGTCCGCGTCGCCCTTGGCCTCCAGCCGGGCCTCCAGGTCGGGGCGACGGTCGAAGTGGTCCACCATCGACGTCTTGCCCCGGCCGGTGATCAGCAGCACGTCACCGATGCCGGCCTGGGCGGCCTCCTCGACGATGTACTGGAGCACCGGGCGGTCGATCACCGGTAGCAGCTCCTTGGGCACCGCCTTCGTGGCCGGCAGGAACCGGGTGGCCAGGCCGGCGGCCGGGATCACGGCCTTGACCGCGCGGGCGCGACCGGTCGCGGCGGTCGTTGAGGGGTTCGCTGAGTGCTCCGACATGCCGCGAGACTATCGGCCACGGCTCTGCCGCGGCGGGTGAGGACCGGAAGACGCGCCGCCCGGCTGCGTCACACCGGGAGCGCCGACGGCGTGCCGACCCGTCGACCCGTCGACCGGCAGGCCGGTCGGCAGGTCGTCGACGGGAGCCCGGTCGGCGGGCGGCCGGCGGGCGGATGGCTCGTCGATGGAGGGCGGGTCGGTGGGAGGGCCGGCGCGGGGCAGGCCGTCGGCCGGGCTGGTCGCCCCCGCCGGTACGACGATCTCCTCGACCGCACCGTCCGCGACCGGCGTCGGTCGGGGCCGCGCGGTCGCCACCCGGTAGCCGTCGCGGCCGGCGCCCTTGGCCGCGTACAACGCCTCGTCGGCGGCGTCCAGCACCTCCACACCGGTGCTGGCGTGGTCGGGATAGACGGCGATGCCGATGGAGACCGACACCGCGATCGTCGTCGGGCCGCCCGCATGGCCCGGCACCACGACCGGGGTGTCCCGCACGGCCGCGCCCAACCGCTCGGCCACGGTCGCCGCGCCCCGGGCGTCGGTCTCCGGCAGCAGCACCACGAACTCCTCGCCGCCCTGCCGGAAGGCGAGATCCACCTCGCGGATCTCGCCCCGCACCCGGCGGGCGAACTCGGCGAGCACCGCGTCCCCGGCGGCGTGTCCGTAACTGTCGTTGACGGTCTTGAAGCGGTCCAGGTCGAGAACGAGGATGCTGAGCATCCGACCGAACCGGCTGGCCCGCTCCACCTCCCGACGCAACGACTCACGCAGGTAGCGGTAGTTCCACAGCCCGGTCAACGGGTCGGTCAGCGACAGCCGCTGCGCCTCCTCGTGCACCCGGACGTTCTCCACCGCCACCGCCGCGTGCCCGGCGAAGGTCCGCAGGGTGGCCAGGTCGTCGTCGTCGAACTCGTCGCCGCCCAGCCGGTCGTAGAGGACCAGCACGCCGACCGCCGGCTCCCGACCCGTGGCGTCCCCGCCGGGTGCGGTGAACGGCACCGCCACGTACGTCTCGCACCACGGTTCGCCGGGCGGCGTCGCCCCGGGCGACACCCGGCCCCGCTGCGGTTCGCCCGTGGCGGCGACCGCACCGACCACCCCCGCGCCGACCGGCACCCGCAGCTCCTCCGGCTCGGTGCCCGCCGGGCAACGCCCGGCCAGCCCCTCCGCGCACCGCCCGACGAGCGTCGCCGCGTCGTCGCGCAGCAGCACCGCCCCGGCCCGCGCCCCGGTCGCCGCGACGGCGCTGTGCAGGATCACCCGCAGGATGCGTTGCAGGTCGTGGGTGCTGGCCAGGGTGTCCCCGAGCACCCCGAGATGCCCGCGCAACTGGTCCCGGCTGCTGGTCAGCGCGGTCACGTACCCGGCGGTCTCCCGGATCATCCGGTTGAACGCGGCGGCGAGCCGGCCGATCTCGTCCCGGCTGCGCACCGGCACCCGGGTGGTCAGGTCACCCCGGGCCACCCGGTCCACCGCCCCGGCCAGCTCCACCAGCGGCCGGGTGGTGACCCGGGCCAGTCGCCACGCGGTCAGCACGGCCAGCACGGCGGCCAGCAGCACCGCCCCGACCAGCGCCGCCGGCAGACCCGACGGCTGCTCACCGGCGACCGAGAGCACCAGCGGCAGCGGCTGCCCGGGGGCCGGCCCGAGCCGCCTGACGTACCGGCCGTCGGGGGTCGCGGTGACCCGGTCGCCGTCGAGGGAGCCGGCGGCGGCGAGCACCGCCTCGCGTACCCGACGGGTCTCGGTGGTGTGGGTGATCCGGTCGGGGCCGTCGGTGTCGTCGAGCAGGGTGACCGCGACGCCGGTCGCGGCGGCCAGTCGGGCCACGAACGCCGGGTCGACCACCTCGGCGGCGGCCACCGTGCCGAGCGGCGTGCCGGCCGGGTCACGCAGGTCCACCCGGGCGCTCAGCGCCCGCACCGGTCCGCCGCTGCGGGTCGTCCCCGTGCAGTCCTGCCAGGGGGTCGCCGGTCCGCCCGGGGTGGCGTACGTGGTGCCGCCGGCAACGTCGGTGACCAGCACGGCGGCGGCCAGGCCCCGGCTGACCACCTGACCGGCCGTGCCCGCCCGGGTCGCCGGGTCGGGGCGCAGGGCCACCGCGTCGGCGGCGGCCCGCAACTGCTGGCAGAGCGCGTCGATCGAGGTACGCACGGCGGACGCGGCCAGGCCGAGGCGCTCGGTGGACCGGCTGCGGTCCACCGTCGACAGCGTGGTGCCGACGAAGACCGCGCCGAGCAGCACCGGGCCGAGCACCACCGTGAGGAAGGCCGCCGTCAACCGCCCGCGTAGCGTCAACGCTGTCCCCCCGGAAGTTCCAGGCCCGTTCCTGCGATGCTGACACAGAGCAACCGTGTTGACAGCGTTGCGTCAGGAGTGTTGCGTGCCCGATTTTTCTGATGAAGCGGAAGCAGTCCACGCGGCGAAACGCGAGACGCGGGTCGCGCTGCTCGCCCGCCGTCGGGCGCTCACCGCACCCCGGCGGGCCGCCGCCGCGGCGCGCGTCCAGGCGGAGCTGACCGCGCTGGTACGCCGGCTGCGGCCGGCCCGGATGACCGGGTACGTGCCGGTCGGCTCCGAGCCGGGCGGTCCCGACCTGCCCGACGTGCTGCGGGCCGCCCTGCCGGCCGGGGCGGAACTGCTGCTGCCGGTGCTGTGCGACGATCTCGACCTGGACTGGGCCGCCTACGCCGGGCCGGGCACCCTGGTCGCCGCCGGCCGGGGCATGCGCGAGCCGGACGGCCCCCGGCTCGGCCGGACGGCGATCGTCGGAGCCACCCTGGTGGTGGTGCCCGCGGTGGCGGTGGACCGGCGCGGCCTGCGGCTGGGGCGGGGCGGCGGCTCCTACGACCGGGCCCTGGCCCGGGTGCCGGCGGCCACCCTGACCGTGGCGCTGCTGCACGACGGCGAACTGCTCCCGGCGCTGCCCGCCCAGCCGCACGACCGGCCGGTGGGTGCCGCGCTCACCCCGTCGGACGGGCTCCTCGCGCTTCCGGCACCAACCTCCGTTGATCATCCGGTGAGTTGACGCTGCGGTCCGGGGACGCCCGGTGGACGGAGGACGATCACGTCCGCTGGACGAATCCGGGTCCGATGACGCACCATTGGCACTCGAATACGTCGAGTGCCAACCGGCCGTACCAGATCCGGAGGAGAACGTGCCCACGTACCAGTACGCCTGCACCGCGTGCGGCCACCAGCTCGAGGCGGTGCAGTCGTTCTCCGACGAGCCGCTGACCGAGTGCCCCGCGTGCGAGGGGCGGCTGCGCAAGGTCTTCAACTCGGTCGGGGTCGTGTTCAAGGGCTCCGGCTTCTACCGCACCGACTCCCGGGCCTCCGGCAGCGAGGGCAAGAGCGGCGCGGCGAAGTCGCCGAAGTCGGAGGGTTCCTCGTCCGGCGGAGACTCCTCGGGTTCCGGTTCGTCGTCCAACTCGGGCGGGTCGTCCAGCTCGGGCGGGTCCCCGGCGTCCGGCTCGGGTTCGTCGTCCGGCTCGGGCGGGTCCCCGGCGTCCGGCTCGTCCAGCTCCACCAAGTCCCCCGCCACCAGCACCTCCTCCTGACCCCCACCCCCAGCACCCCACCCCCGCCAGCCCGGGTTGATCAAGAGATTCGCGTCAAGTGGATCTCTGCGGATGACGCGAACCTCTTGATCACCGCCCCCGGGTCCGGGCCGGGGCGGTCGGGGCGGGCCCGGGGCGGGTGGGTTTTCCACAGGACGAGCCGTTGTCCACAGGCTGTGGACAACGGCTCGTAAGGTGTGTGGTTTCCGCCTAGCCTGCTGAGCCGGGACGCCACCGGGGCATCCCGGTGGAACAGGTGGAGGTGGGTCATGGCGGCCAGGGGCACGGGCGGCGACGGCTCGCTACGACCGTTCCGCTGGCCGCGTCGGCCGGGTGGGGCGACCCTGGTGCGCGCGGTGCTGGTCGCCGTTCTGCTGGGTCTGGCGGTGATCGTCCTGGACGCGGGCCGGCCCGCCCCCACCACATCCCACGGGCGTACGGCTGCCGACGGGATCGCCACCCCACACCGGCAGGACGCTGACCGACCCGATCCAGCTCGTGATCGAGCTGCCGACGGGAAGGCTCCAGATGCGCTGCCACTGCCGAGCGGCTTCGTCGGAGTGCCCGTACGCCTGGCCGAGCCGGCCGCCCTCGCGGTCCTGCGCCCCGGCGCGCGGGTCGACCTGCTCGTGCTCCCGGCGGGACGGAACGCCGGTGAGACGGTCCTGTTGGCAGCCGACGCGCTGGTGCTCGACGTGGTGGGTGGGAACGCGGTCGACGGCTCGTCCGCGCTCTACCTGGCGGTCCGACCCGATCAGGCGCAGCGCTCGGTCGGCCAGCCGGAGGGCAGCCGCTTCAGCGTCGTCATCCGAGGATGATCCCGTCGTCGTCGACGGCGGTTCGGGGCGCGCAGCGGGGCCGATGTTGCGGCATCGCCCACCCCGGATACCGCAACATCGGCACCCTTGAGTGGATCTTACCGACGACCGTGCCCGGTCGGGCGGCCCCGGGGGGTCAGCTCCAGTGCGGGGGACGCTCGGCGAGCAACCAGTCGTCGTTGCCGCCCCGGCGCTCACCCCAACCGAAATCGGTGTCGTCGGTGGTCTGCTCGGGCAACACCACGAAGTCGTCGCTGAGGTCGACCGTGCGGTCGTCGTCGCCGGGCACGCCATGCCCGGCCGGGTCCTCGGGGATCACGATCGGCAACACTACCCCGCGCCGGACCCACCCCGGCGCACCACCGAAGGCGCTTCTCCGGCACCCACCCGGACCGCAGCGGGCGGGATGCAGCCGACCGAACCGCCACCAGCGCCGGGGGATGCCGGTCGAAGATCGCCGCGTCGGACCGGCTGACGGGCTCCTCGCGTTGGTAGCGTCGGACGGCGTGACGACGCCCAGCGGTGCCAGCCCCGAGGACGAGTACTGGCGACGCCCGCCCACCCCCTCCCCCACCGGACCGACACCCACGTCGAGCGACGCGGAAACGGCGGAACAGACGGACGCGGCCCCGCCACCCGCTTCCTCCCAGCCGCACCCGCCCGTCACGGACCCGTCCGGTAAGGCCGGCGCGGGAAGGGGGGCGGAAGCCGGCACGACAGAGACAGAGCCCGCAACCGGCCCGGGAGGAGTAACTGCCGAAGCCGGCCCGGGAGAAGGAGCGGAAGCCGGGTCCGCAGCCGGCCCGGGAGAAGGAGCGGAAGCCGGGTCCGCAGCCGGCCCGGGGGAGGGAACGGAAGCCGGGTCCGCAGCCGCGACGGATGCGGGGGCCTCGCCGGTACCGTCGCTCTGGGCCAGCCCGGCCGACGGGTCGGCGTCGGGCCTTCCGGCTCGGTCGTCCGCTGCACCGCCCGCCCAACCCGGACAGCCCGGCCCACAGCCCGGCCAGCCCGCTCCACCACCCGCCCAGCCCGGCCAGCACGCTGCGGGCGCGCCCTCCGGTGCGGGACCCGGCCCGGGGGCGTCCGGGCCGGCAGCAGGCCCGGCGGCACCGGAAACGGGCGGGCCGGTACCGCAATCGGGCAGGCCGGCGTCGAGAACGGGCAGGGCGGCATCGGGCCCGGGGTGGGCGGGCGCGGGGCAGGCGGGGACGGCCGGTTACGCCGGGCCGCCGCCGACCACGCCCCCGCCGCCGGGCTGGCGTCCCCCCGTACACCTGGCGGCGACCCCGGCCCGCACCCTGCCGGCGCAGGACATGGAGGCGATGGACGCCGCGGAGCAGCAGGCGCAACGGATCACCTGGAGCGTCGGCGCGGTGGTCGGGGTCGTCCTGCTGGTGTTGCTCTGCCTGCTCTGCTCGCGGGCGCTGTTCTGACCGCCGCCCGACGGGGGTCACCGGTCAGAACGTGTTGCTCCACACCGAGGCGGCACCGCTGTCCCCGGTGAGATAGACGTAGACCAGGGCGAACACGGCCAGCACCACGGTGATCGCGGTCAGCACCCAGGGCGTCCAGGCGGGCAGGTCCGGGGTACGCACCCGGTTGCTGGTCACCGCCAGCAGCAGCAACGCCGCCACGGCCAGGCCGATGGTGAACCACTGCAGCGTCTCGCCGTACTCGGAGTGCTCGTGGATCTTGGCGAGCAGTTCGGGCGAGTAGCCCTTCGCCCGCAGCGCCTCCTCGAAGGCCTCCCCCGACTCGGTCGCCACCCAGGCGAGGACCGGGGTGATCACGGCCAGGACGGCCACCGCCCAGTCGAGGCGGGGCCGCCAGCGGGGCATCAGCCCATAGGCGCTGGCGAGCAGCGCGAGCAGCGGCACGAAGACCACCACGGCGTGGACCACCAGGACGTGACCGGGCAGACCGTTGATCTCCTTGAACACCGACACCTCCGAGGGTGGAATGCGGGTTGCGGCAGACAGCGTACGTCGCGACGTGCCCCGCAGGAGTACACGCGGCGAAGACCGCTCAGGTTCATCCCGCCCGGTGGCGTCCCGGGCAGCGCCCCGACGACCGGCGGTTCCCGGCCGGGCGTGGCACTGTTGACGGGTGGACACCGACGATCTCGGCCTCTTCGGTCCCGGTTCGGTCACCTGGAAGGTGCACGACGAGCCGATCCTGATCGTCGCCGGCCTGCGTTCCCTCTACCTGCAGACCCTGCACCCCCGGGCGATGGCCGGGGTGACCCAGAACAGCAACTACCGGTCGGACGCCTGGGGGCGGCTGGTCCGCACCGGCACGTACATCGACACGGTGAACTACGGCACCACCGCCGAGGCCGAGGCGGCCGGCCGGCGGCTGCGGGCCCGGCACGCCCGGCTGCACGCCACCGACCTGTTCACCGGGGAGCGGTTCCGGATCGACGAGCCGGACCTGCTGCGCTGGGTGCACGTCACCGAGGTCGAGTCGTTCGTGAGCACCGCCCGCCGGGCCGGCCTGTCGCTGACCGACGCCGAGGTCGACGGGTACTACGCCGAGCAGCGGCGGGCCGCCGCGCTGGTGGGGCTGGACCCGGCCGGGGTGCCGGGCAGCGCCGCCGAGGTGGCCGACTACTACCGGGCGGTCCGGCCCGAGCTGCGGATGACGAAGGAGGCGGCCGAGACTGCGCTGTTCCTGACCGCCCCGCCGATCCCGTGGAAGCTCAGCCGACCGGCCCGCCTGGGGCTGAATCTGGGGCCGCCACGCTGGGCGTACTTCGGGGTGGCCGGCACGGCGCTCGGGCTGCTGCCGCCGTGGGCGCTGCGGCTCTACGGCGGCCTGGGGCTGCCCACCACCGCACTGTCGGCCGACCTGAGCGTCCGGACGTTGCGGCTCGCCCTGGCGGCGCTGCCCCGCAACTGGCGGGAGAGCCCGATCCAGCAGGCGGCGAAGACCCGTGCCGCCCGCCGCACCGCCGCCGCCTGACCACCCCGGACGGGTCGCCCCGACGCGGACGGCCGGTCAGTCGGCCACCGGAGCGGCGGGACGGTCGATCGCCGACCACGGCTCACGGCCGGGGGTCTGCGCGCCGACCGGGCAGGTACGGCGGTAGTCGCACCAGCCGCAGCGGGGCCCGGCCACGGTGGGGAACGCCTCGTCCGGGTCGGCCCCGTCGGTGACCGCCCGCTCGGCGGCCATGATGTCCCGGGCGGTGTCCTCGGCGCGGCTGAGCTGCCGGGCCAGCGACTCCTCGCTGTGGTCGTGCCCGGCGACGGTGCCGGTCGGCAGGTGGTGCAGCTCCACCCGGCGGCAGGGCCGGCGGAACGTCCGCTCGGCGGCGTACGCGTAGAGGGCGAGTGCCTGCGAGCCGCGTGCGTCGTCGGCGTCCAGCCCGGTACGGCCGGTCTTGTAGTCGACGATGACCAGTTCGGGGCCGTCCGGGCCGGGGCGGGAGTCGATCCGGTCGGCGCGCCCGTTGAAGGCCAGCACTGCCGTCTTGACGGCGACCACCCGTTCCACGCCCAGCGGGTCGTCGCCGGGGTCGAGGGTCGCGACGTAGCCCTCCAGCCAGCCCAGCGCCCGCTGGTAGGCCGCGCGCTCCTGCTCGTCGTCGCGGTAGCCCTCGCGGACCCAGGTGCCCTTGAGCAGGGCGGGCAGCGCCTCGGGACGCCGACGGTCGGCGGACAGCGCATACCAGTTCTTCAGGGCGGTGTGCACGCTCGCGCCGAGCGAGTTGTGCGCCCACGGCGGGCCCTTCTGCGGGGCGGGCCGGTCGACGTAGGCGTAACGGTAGCGCCGGGGGCAGTCGGCGTACGCGCCGAGTTTGCTGGGTGTGCAGGTGAAGAGCCGTTCGGGCATGCCGGCGAAGCCGAGTTGCTCGGGTTGGCCGGAGCGGGGCCGGGGAGTACCGGCGGAGGAGGCTCGTCGCACCCCGGTGATCCTGCCAGCCCGGTACGACAGCCCGCCGGCGGCACGACGGGCGGATCAGCTCATGTTCACGTACTGGGTGACGAAGGCGGCCACCGCGTCGGCGATGAGCTGCACGGCGATGGCGGCCAGCAGCAGGCCGGCGATCCGGGTCAGCACCTCGATGCCGCCCGGCCGGAGGATCTTGACGATCCCGCCCGAGAACCGCAGCACCACCCAGACCGCCAGCATCACCGCGACGATCGCGGCGGCGATCGCCGAGACCTGCCCGACGCCCTCGGACTGCTGCACGAACAGCATGGTCGCCACGATCGCGCCGGGCCCGGCCAGCAGCGGAGTGCCCAGCGGCACCAGGGCGATGTTGGAGGTGGCCTGTTGGCTGGGGTCGTCGGCCTTGCCGGTGAGCAGTTCCAGCGCCACCAGGATCAGCAGCAGGCCGCCGGCCGCCTGCAAGGCCGGCAGGTCGACGTGCAGGTAGGCGAGGAGGGTCTGGCCGGCGACGGCGAAGACCACGATGACGCCGAGCGCCAACGCGACCGCCTGCCAGGCGGCCCGGTTACGGTCACGGGCCGGCAGCGGTCCGGTCAGGGCGAGGAAGATCGGCATCATGCCCGGCGGGTCGACGATGACCAGCAGGGTCACGAAGACCTCACCGAAGAGCTTGAGATCCACCGGACGAGGGTAGCGGTGCCGCTGGCAGGCGAAACGCGGATCACCCGGAAGCGACGCCGGTCACTCCGGAGGACGCCGCCACGATCCGCTCGTACGCCTCCGGCGCGGTGGTGTGCGCGCCCAGCCGGACGGTCTTGTGGCTGCCGTGGAAGTCCGACGAGCCGGTGACCAGCAGGCCCAGGTCGGCGGCGAGCCCCCGGACGTGCGCCGCCTCGGCGGGGGTGTGGTCCTCGTGGTCGGCCTCCAGGCCGGCGAGCCCCGCGGCGGCCAGCTCGGCGATCAGCGAGTCGGGGACGATGCGCCCCCGCCGGCTGGCCCGGGGGTGGGCGAACACCGGCACGCCGCCGGCCGCCCGGACCAGGGCGACGGCCCGGAACACGTCGATGTCCTCCTTGGGCAGCCGGTACCGCTGCCCCAGCCACTGCGGGCCGAACGCCTCGGTGGTGGTGGCGACCAGGCCGGTCCGGATCAGCGCGGCGGCGATGTGCGGGCGACCGACCGTGCCCCCGTCGGCGGCGGCCATGATCTCCGGCCAGCTCACGTCGATCCCGTCGGCCCGCAGCAGCTCGACGATCCGTTCCCCGCGTGCCTCCCGGGCCCGTCGTACCCGGGCCAGCTCGGCGACCAGCTCGGGGTGCTCCGGGTCGAACAGGTAGGCCAGCAGGTGCAGCGGGAGCGCCGGTTGGGCGCCCTGCCAGCGGCAGGACAGCTCCGCGCCCCGTACGAGGCCGAGCCCGGCCGGCAATGCGTCGACCGCCGCCGCCCACCCGGCGGTGGTGTCGTGGTCGGTGATCGCCACGACGTCCAACCCGGCGTCGGCGGCGGCCCGGACCAGTTCGGCCGGGCCCAGCGTGCCGTCGCTGGCGGTGGAGTGGGCATGCAGGTCGATCAACGGGCGCGCGGGCATGATCCCGACGCTACCCGGGCAGGTCACCCCGGGTCGGTGCCGGTCACCAGCACCGGCCGGACGCCGTCGGCGGCCCCGGCGACCGGGGTCGAGGCGGCCCGCTGGCCCGCCAGCGCCTCGGCGGGGCGCAGCCGGACCAGCGCGCCGTCCCGGTCGACGTACCCCGCCGTCCGGGTGTCCGTCCAGGTCACCACTCCGCCGATCACCGGGCCGGCGGTCCGCGACGGCGGGGCGGTGCCGGTCAGGTCGACCAGGACCGCGCCGTCCACCCCGGCGACCCGGCTGTTGACCAGCAACCAGCGCCCGTCGGGAGAGACCGCACCCCGGCCGTCGGCGGCGGGCGTCGGCGCTCCCCGGGTGGTGGCCGGGGTGAGGTCGGGGCCGAGCAGGGCCAGGTCGCTCCGTGCCCCGGCACGCACCCGGGCGGCCAACCGGCCGTCCGGCATGATCCCGTAGACATCGAGGACGTCCGGGGCGACGGGCCCGGGCGACCCGCCCGGCGTCGGCCGCCACCACCGGTGACCACCTGCGGCACCGGCCCGCAGCAGCACCCGGTCGCCGACGAACCGGACCGGCACCGCGTCGGCGGGCGGTCCGGTCACGGGGGCGATGAGTTGACCGGCGACGATCACGGCGGCGAAGAGCCGGCCGTCGTCACGCCAGGCCACCTGTCGCCCGTCGGGCGACAGGGCGATCTCGTCCGCTCCGGCGAGCAACGCCCGGGGCTCACCCCCGGCGGGCACCACCCAGAGGGTACGGCCGGCCGCGGTGACCGCCCCGGTCAGCAGCCAGCCGCCGTGGTCGGGTAGCCGTTGCGCGCGTTCGACCGGCCCGACGCCCAGCTCGTACCGTTGCCCGGCGGCGGTGACCAGGGTGCCGGCGACGACCAGGTCGACCCCACCGTCGGCGGGTTGCTGCGGCGGGGCGGGCGCGACCGGCCCGGCGGACAGGCTGGCCACCCCGCGCGGGTCGCCGAGCACCACGGTCGGCGTGGTGGGGCGGTCCGGCTGCCCTCCGAGCTGGGTCATCCCCCCGGTGACCAGGGCGGTCGCCACGCCGGCCAGGGCGAGCCCGGCGACCGTTCGCCGTCGTCGCACCCGACGGGCCCGCCCGAGCGCCACGCCGGCCGGGTCGGCGGGCAGCCGGTGCGGTACGGCGACCCGCTGGACGAGGGTCTCCCGCAGCGCCTGCTCCAGCGGCTCGTCGTGCGTCACGGCGAATGGACGCTCGGGGGCACCGGTCTGGTTGTCCGACCGGGGTGAGGAGGGTTTCATCGGCTCTCCGCAGCGACCGCGGTGGTCGGGTTCGGTCGGGTGCCCGCGCCGACCGGCTGGACCGTCGCCGGATCGTCGCCGGTCCCGGCGGGTGCCGCTCCCGGCGGGGAGGCTCCGACCCGGGTGGGCGGCCCATCGGCGAGGGCGGGCGGCGGGCCGGCGCGCCGCCCGCCACGGACCGGGGTCCGGCCCGGCGCGGGTGTCCGGGTTGTGCCGGTGGCCCGGTCGGGCGTCGACGTACGGGCGGCGAGGGAGGGCCGGGCGGTGGTGGTGGCCGGGCGGGCCGTCGGGACGGCCGGGGCGGGGCGGCCGGTCGGGTCGGCGGCGAGGTCGTGCAGCCCTTCGGCGGCGAGCCGGCGGCGCAGGGTGTTCAGTGCGCGCGACGTCTGGCTCTTCACCGTGCCGGGGGAGATCTCCAGCAGGGCCGCCGTCTGGGCCTCGGACAGGTCCTCGTAGTAGCGCAGCACCAGCACCGCCCGCTGCCGGGCCGGCAGCATGCGCAGGTGTCGCCAGAGGGCGTCCCGGTCGAGCTGCTGCTCGATCTCGTCCACCCCGGCCCGCTCGGGCAGCACCTCGGTGGGGCGCTCACCGTGCCATCGACGCCGCCACCAACTGGTGGACGTGTTGACCATCACCCGTCGGGCGTACGGCTCGACCGCCTCGATCCCGCCCAACCGCCGCCAGGCCAGGTACGTCTTGGTCAGCGCGGTCTGGAGCAGGTCCTCGGCGGTGGCCCAGTCCCCGGCGAGCAGGTACGCGGTACGCAGCAGGGCGCCGGAGCGCGCCGCGACGAAGTCGCGGAACTCGTCCTCCAGCGGATCCCGGTCGGCCACCGCTCACCTCCGCACCCCGTCCTGTCTGGCAGGCTGTCACGCCGGGCAGGGTCCGGTCGACGGCGGAAGGTGGGCAGTTCGCCCGACGTACGGACGAAAACGTTCAGGCGCCGTCGTCGGCCTTCGCCTCGTCGGCCTCCTTGCCCAACCGGGCCTCGACCGCCTGCGGCTCGTACATCTCCTCGACGACCCGCAGGTAGAGCTCGTTCGGGTTGGGCAGGTTCTTGATCTCCCGTAGCGCCTGCTCCTGGCCGGCGGACTCCAGCACGAAGGTGCCGTAGTTGAGGGCCCGACCGGTGGGGGTCTGCTCGTACTTCATGTCGGTGACCCGGGCAAGCGGCATCATGGCGACCTTGCGGGTGACGATGCCGTTGACCACCATGACCCGCTTGTTGGTCAGGATGAACCGGTCGTACCACCAGTCGGCGACCTTCCACGCGACCCAGCCCATCACCGCGAACCAGAGCAGCACGGCGATGGTGGTGAGGGCGCCGACGTCCTGCCCGGCGAGGAAGCCGGAGAGGTAGCCGAGAATGAAGGTGGCCGCCACACCGACGACGATCGGGGTGCCGAGGTGGATCCAGTGCCGCTTCCACTCGCCCCGGTAGCGCTCGGTGGGGAAGAGGTAGCGGGCGACCAGGGAGCTGGGCTCGTCCTCCAGGGGGAGCACCCGGCGGGGTGTCATGCCCTGGGCGTCGGACCGCAGGCCGGCCAGTTCCTCTTCGGAGATGACCGGCTGCTGGTAGCCCTCCTCCGGGTCGCGGACCCAGGTGCGCCCCTGGCCACCGAATCCCGGGGCGTCGCCGTAGCCGGCGTCGTCCGAGAAGGACGGTCCGCCGGTCGGTCCCGCCCCGGACCCGTAGGCCGGCCCGTCGTCGGGTCGGTACCTCGGGATCGGCTCGGTGTCCCGCTCCCGGCGGTCCCGGCCGGGATCGTCCGGGTCGAACGGGGGTCCGGAGGGGCTGCCCATCGGGGGTTAGGCGACGAGGCTCGTGAAGAAGTCGCCGAAGCCCTGGGCGATGTCCACGATGCCACCGCCGAGCGACTTGAAGACGTCCGCTGCCGAGTTTGGCCGGTAGGCAACGAAGAAGATCAAGAATGCGATACCGGCCCAGGTGAGGACCTTCTTGACCATAGCGGGCCATCCTCTCGCGCGGCGCCGGGTCCGTTTACCGCAGCGGCACCCAGAGTATCAGCATGATGTCGTAGCGTGAATATCTGCGTCCCATCTCCGACTCGCCCGGAGGACCGTCAGGCCTTTCCGTGCAGGTACGGGGACGGAGCGCCGTACACGAGCTCGGGCGGAGTCCACTCGGTGAGGTCGTGCAGGACGACATCTTCCGCGAGGAGGTGACCCGCGCTCGCCGGCCAGGCTATCGCATGGAGCCACATTCCCCGAGCCTCACCGGCGTACGCGCTTCGATCCGTTGCCGAATTGATTAACCACAGTGGAGTCGGATGGCCGCCGACCCTGATCCGCGCGGGCTCCACATGCTCGGGGTGACCAGGGCCGGGACCGGGCCCGGCCAGCACCTCCGTCAACTCTGGACCGGGGTCCGGGCCGGCCACCCCGGCGAACCGGGTGCCCAGTCCCACCCCCGGCTCCTCGGCCACGAGGACCAACTCGGCCGGTCCACCGCCGAGCGGCGCCGGCCCGGCGCACGCGACGGCCGTGGCGCGGACGCCACCGGCCTCGTCGCCGGCCCAGGCCACCCCGGTCACCGTCCAGCCGGACGGCAGCGGCCACGGGCACCACAGCGGCGGCGCGGGCCGCTGCGGGTCGCTCTCGGCGGCCACCCGGTCCACCACGCTCGCCACGATGTCGGCGTCGATGTGCTCGGGCACGTGCAGCGGGGCCACCGGCCCGCACCTGACGCAGCGCGACTCACCGTGCATCAGGTCCGGTGGGCGTACCTGACCCGCACACCTCGGACAACTCACCACGACACTCACATCCCCACCGTGGCCCGGTGACCGCCCGCCGTCAAGCCGCCGCCACGGACGTGCCGCCCCTTTCCCCACCTCAGCGCCCGTACGGCGATTTCCTGCGGTCGGCCTCCACCCCGGTGGAGGTGGCGGCCCGGCACGGCGCGGGCGGGGAGGGGTCAGGCGGGCGGGGCGGCGGCGTGGGCGCGTACCCAGGCGTGCATGGCGATGCCGCTGGCCACCCCGGCGTTGATCGACCGGGTCGAGCCGTACTGGGCGATCGAGAAGAGCTGGTCGCAGGCGGCGCGGGCGGCGGCGGACAGCCCCGGTCCCTCCTGGCCGAAGATCAGCACGCAGCGCCGGGGCAGGGTGGTGGTCTCCAACGGCCGACTTCCGGGCAGGTTGTCGATGCCGACCACCGGCAGCTCCCGACCGGCGGCCCAGCCGACGAACTCCTCGATCGTCGGATGGTGCCGGACGTGCTGGTACCGGTCGGTGACCATGGCGCCCCGGCGGTTCCACCGGCGTAGCCCGACGATGTGCACCTCGGCGGCGAGGAAGGCGTTGGCGTTGCGGACCACCGTGCCGATGTTGAAGTCATGCTGCCAGTTCTCGATGGCCACGTGGAACTCGTGCCGCCGGGTGTCCAGGTCGGCCACGACGGCCTCCCGCCGCCAGTAGCGGTAGCGGTCCACCACGTTGCGCCGGTCGCCGGCGGCGAGCAGCTCCGGGTCGTAGCGCGGGTCGTCCGGCGGGTCGCCCGGCCACGGTCCGACACCCACGTCGAGCTGGTCCTCGGTCACGGTTCCAAGAGGGTACGGCCGCAACGGCGAGCCCCGTGCGCCACCCCGACCGGTGCCCTCCGGGGCGCCCGCCCGGGTCCGCCGGACCGCCGCGCCCTCACCGCCCGCGCAGGCCCAACGCGTCGCCGAGGCGGTCCAGGAACCGCTGGTCGGTGGGGTCGGGGACACCGGTGCGGCAGACCCGGACCGCCACCGACTCCACCCACTGCCGGTACGCGGCGGAGTCCGCGGGGTCGGCGCGGCGGCGCAGCACCCGGACGGCGGCCCGGCAGGCCGGCGGCAGGTCCGCCGGGCCGGTGGGCCCGCCGACCGGAGCGGTCGCGCCGTCGTGCCGGGCGTAGATCGCGGCGACCACGGCGCGGACGAGGTCACTGTCGGAGGCTCGGCCGGCGGCGAGCGCGTCCAACCCGACGAGGCCGGCGGTGACGTCCCTGGGCGGGCGACCGGGACCGGGTGAGGCGGCGGCCACCAGCACCCGACCGGGCAGGGTGGTGAGCAGGTCCCACTCGGTGGCGGAGTAGACGGCGCTGGTCAGCGGTGCGGCACGCCGTCCGGCAGAGGGCGGCTCTCCGGCGAGGGAGTGGCTCATCAGGACCTCCGCCGTCAGCATAAGCCCGCCGGACGGGTGACGTGCTCGTCCCGGCGCGATCCGCGCCCGCCGCCACCCGGGGTCGCGGTACGGGCACCCGCGCGTCGCCGTCGGCGGACAGCGGTGAGCACGACTCGACATGCCTTACCGGTGGTTGACTCAACCTGCCTTACCGCTGGTTAAGGAGATACCGGGCGGCGGGTGACGGCGAAATGTCACTCCCGGACCCACCCGGGGGGAGACGCAATGAGCGGCGGGGCCCTCCCCGGCACCCGCCGCCCACGCTCTGATGTCGAAGATTCTGCCCCACCACGACGATGAACGAACAGAGACGGAGGTCACATTTATCTTTTCGTAACAATACTCAGAGTCACTAACGATCAACGAGAGAGCGATCTCCGCAGGTGAAGTAGTACCTTGTCAGGCGACAAGTTGACGCATGTTGGCTGCTCCGGGCGGCGATCTCCCTGGAAACGCTCCCATCACGGGCCGTCACGCAAATGCGTCGTGCAAGTGCAGTCCGCACGCGCGCATCGACAGATGCAGCTCGATGAGCGTGATCGGCGCTTCGGAGTGGGCCGGTTTCGGCGCGCCCCACCCGGGAATTTGCCGGGGTACCACCTGGTTCTACCGGACGGAAAAAGCAATCCGCGCTGATCGGAGAGTCCAATGGCAACCGTTGAGCTGACCACGGCCAACTTCGACGAGGTGACCGAGAGCAGCGGCATCGTGCTGGTCGACTTCTGGGCCGAGTGGTGTGGCCCGTGCAAGCGGTTCGCCCCGGTCTACGAACGCTCGTCGGAGAAGCACCCCGACATCACCTTCGGCAAGGTCGACACCGAGGCGCAGCAGGAGCTGGGCGCCAAGTTCGACATCCGCTCGATCCCCACGATCATGGCGATCCGGGACGGCGTGATCGTCTTCGCCCAGCCCGGCGCGCTGCCCGAGTCGGCCCTGGAGAACCTGATCGAGCAGGTCCAGGCGCTGGACATGGACGACGTCCGCAAGCAGCTCGCCAACCACCAGCACTGACCACCGCCGCCGGCGGTCGGGCCCGACGGCCCGGCCGCCGGCGTTTCACTTGCGCCACGCTCGCACACATGTTCGAATGGACGGCATGCGCTGGGACCACCTCTCCGCTCCCCCGGACGAGGAGCGTCCCGACCGGGCAGCGCCAGCGACGCCACCCCTGCCGCTGGCGCTGCCCGGCGCGGTCACCCGCACGTTCGACACCCCCGACTTCGCCGGCATGACCTTCTACGAGGTGCAGGCCAAGTCGATCATCAACCGGGTGCCGGGCGGGTCGCAGGTGCCGTTCAGCTGGACGATCAACCCGTACCGGGGCTGCACCCACGCCTGCGTCTACTGCTTCGCCCGCAACTCGCACACCTACCTCGACCTCGACGCGGGCGCGGACTTCGACCGCAAGGTGATCGTCAAGATCAACGCCGGGGAGCTGGTCCGCCGCGAGCTGGCCGCGCCGCGCTGGCGCGGGGCGGCCATCGCGATGGGCACCAACGTCGACTGCTACCAGCGCGCCGAGGGCCGCTACCGGCTGCTGCCGCCGATCCTCACGGCACTGCGGGACTTCGCCAACCCGTTCTCGATCCTCACGAAGGGCACGCTGATCCTGCGCGACCTGCCGCTGCTGCGTCAGGCCGCCGAGGTCACCCGGGTCAGCCTGTCGTTCTCGGTGGCCTTCGTCGACGAGGCCCTGTGGCGGGCGGTGGAGCCGGGCACCCCGAGCCCGCGCCGCCGGCTCGACGCGGTCCGCCGGCTCACCGACGCCGGCTTCGAGGTGGGGGTGCTGATGGCGCCGATCCTGCCCGGCCTCTGTGACGACGACGCGTCGATCGACGCCACCCTCGCGGCCATCGCCGCCGCCGGTGCCACCAGTGTCACCCCGCTGGCCCTGCACCTGCGCCCCGGTGCCCGCCAGTGGTATGCGCACTGGCTCGGCCGGGAGTTCCCGCACCTGGTCCCCCGCTACCGCGAGCTGTACCGGTCCGGGGCCTACCCGCCGCAGGCGTACCAGCGGGAGCTGACCGCCCGGGTGCGGATCGCGGCCCGCCGGCACGGCCTGCACCGCAGCGAACCCGGCGACACCCGCCGCGTGTCGGCCCCACCGCCCGCACCCGCCCCCGAACAGCTCGCCCTGCTCTGAGCGGGCCGGTCGGGCGCGCGGCGTACGGGCAGAGCCGTCCCCGGGCCCGGCGGCCGGGCCGGTCCCACCCGCCCGGAATCGGGCTAGGCTCGGCGGATGCGGACCGCACAGCAGCTCCTCGCCGACTCCGCCGTGATCGCCGTCGTGGGCGCGTCCCGCGACCCGGGCAAGGCCGCGCACCGGGTGCCGGCGCAGATGCAGCGGTACGGCTGGCGGATCATTCCGGTCAACCCGACCGTCGACGAGTTGTTCGGCGAGCGGGCGTACCCGTCGCTCGCCGACATCGCGCACCCGGTGGACCTGGTGAACGTCTTCCGCCCGGCCCGGGACGCCGTCGAGGTGGTCCGACAGGCGGCGGCGATCGGCGCGCCGGCGGTCTGGCTCCAGCTCGGCATCGTCTCCGCCGAGGCGCGGCGGATCGCCGAAGCGGCCGGCATGGACTACGTGGAGGACCGCTGCCTGATCGTCGAGCGGGCCGCCGCCGGCCTGTCCCGGCTTCCCTGACCGCCCCCGACCCGCCCCGACGAGGTGACCCGGCGTCAACCGGGTGAAAAGCCGCACCGCGCGCCGGTAGCGTCCGCTGGAGAGAGGCCACTGACCTGCGGCGGAGGGCGGGCACCGTGAGTACGCCACCGGGCGAGCCGGAGCAGCCGCCGTCACCGTACGAGTCACCCGGCGAGCCGGTCACCCCGCCCGCACCCGTCCCGCCGGAGGGACCGTGGAGCCCGGCTGCGCCCGAGCCGTCGGCGTGGGCCCGACCGTCCGAGCCGTCCCCCTGGGCGCAGCAGTCCGAGCCGTCGGCCCCGCAACCGCCGGCGGAGGCGGGCCCGGCCGGTGGCTCCCCGGGCATCGGTCAGCCGGGCGGGTCAGCCCCACCGTCCGGGTCACCCGGCTGGACGGGGCCGCCGTCGGGCGAACAGCCGGCCGTCACCCCGCCGGGCGGACCGGCATGGGAACAACCACCGGCCTGGGAACAACCACCGGCCTGGGGGGAGCCGACCCCCGGCGGACCAGCCTGGGAGCAGCCGCCGCCGTGGGGGCAGCCGCCGGGCGAACAGCGGTGGGGATACCCGCCACCCGGGCCGTACGGACCACCGGGTGGCGGCGGGACCAACGTGCTGGCGATCCTGTCCCTGGTGTTCGCCATCGTCTTCGCCCCGGCCGGCATCGTCCTCGGCCACCTGGCGAAACGGCAGATCCGTCGGACCGGCGAGGAGGGCGACCAGCTCGCCACCTGGGGGCTGGTCCTCAGTTACGCGTTCACCGCGATCGGGGTGCTCGTCTGCTGCGGCTGGCTCGCCCTCGTCGTGGTGGCCGGCGTCGGCAGCAGCACCGGCACCGGTTACTGATCAGCGGAACTGCGCCTCCCGGACGCTGTTGCCACCGTCCACCACCAGCATCTGCCCGGTGATGTACGACGCCGCCGGCGAGCAGAGGAAGCTGATCGCGGCGGCCACCTCGTCGGGGGTGCCGGGGCGGCCGACCGGGGTGCCGAGCCCCTGCTTGATCTCCGCCATCGTGGAGGCCGCCGTGTAGATGGTGCCGGGGGCCACCGCGTTCACCGTCACCCCGTCGGCGATCATCTCCATCGCCAGGGCCCGGGTCAGCCCGACCACCCCCGCCTTGGCCGCCGCGTACGCCGCCTCGGTGGGCAGGGCGTTGACCGGGCCGGCGGTGGCCGAGAGGTTGACGATCCGCCCCCAGCCCCGCTCGGCCATCCCACTGATGAAGGCCCGGCTGCACAGGAACGCCGTGGTCAGGTTCCGGTCGATCTCGCCGCGCCACTCGTCGTAGCTGAGCTGGGCCACCGGGCGGAGCACCTCGGGGCTGGCCCGGCTGGCCAAGCCGGCGTTGTTGACCAGTACCTCGACGTCACCGAGCTGTTCGGCGACCGCGTCGGCGAGCGCGCCGACCTCGGACTCGTCGGTCAGGTCGGCGACGAAACCCGTCACGCCCAGCTCACCGGCCCGCTCGTGGATGCGCCGGGTGGTGGAGACGATCGCCACCCGGGCTCCCAGGTCGGCCAGTCGGCGGGCGGTGGCGTACCCGATGCCGTCGGCGCTGCCCGCGCCGGTGACCAGGGCGACCCGGCCGTCCAGCCGCATGGTCACCGGGTCCGGCAGCGGCACCGGCTCGTCCTGGCCGGGTTGGCTGCCACCGGTGGTGGCGCGGGTGCGCCGGGCCAGGCCGGGGCGGCTCACGTCCCGCCTCGGTCGGCTGCCGGATCGGTCGGCCCCACGCGCGTCGATAGCCATGCCGGCATCCTGCCCGCTCGACCGGGTGCGGGCAACGAGCCACCACGGGGCCGACCTCGCCACTGTGTGGTCCTGGCTACCCTGACGGCGCACCTACATGCGACGGAGAAGATCAGATGACCTATCCCCCGCCCTCCGACGGCTGGTCGGACCCGGCCTGGTCGGCCCAGCAGCCCGACCCGACACTGCCGGCCAGTGGCCCGCCGATCTCGGCGGCACCGGTCGGGAAGGACCCGTACGCCCCGGTCGACCCGTACGCGGGCGCGCCGGGCATCCCCGCCCAGGCCGCCCCGGTCGACCCGTACGCCGCCGCTGCCGCCTACCCGCAGCCCGGCTACCCGCAGCCGATGGGGTACGCCGGTTACGGCGGCTACCAGCCCCCACCGCCGCAGAACGGCCTCGCCATCGCCTCGATGATCGTCTCGATCATCGGCGCGATCGGGCTGTGCGGTTACGGGCTCGGCGGCTACATCGGCCTCATCGGCGCGATCCTCGGCCACGTGGCCCGGCGGCAGATCAGGGAGCGGGGGGAGGGCGGCGCGGGCTTCGCCACCGCCGGCATCGTCGTCGGGTGGATCTCCACCGTCATCGCGGTGCTGGCCACCATCGCCATGGTGGTCTTCTTCGTCTGGCTGGCCAACCAGGAGTCGACGACCGGCTACGGCACCTCGTACTGAGCGGTGGGGCCGCCCCGGGCACCCTGGGCGGCCCACCCGGTCATCCGCACGTGACGAGAACCCGACGGCCCCCGTGACGTGGTGACTCCACGGTAACCTCGTGCCGTGACCGGGGTGGATGGACCTGTGGAAGACGTCGCCGGGCGGCGGACCGTGGTGGTGACCGGGGCCAGTTCGGGCATCGGCCTGGCCGCCGCGGTGGCGCTGGCCCGACGCGGCGACCGGGTGGCGCTGGTCGGCCGGGACCCGGCCCGCCTCCAGGCCGCCGGTGACCGGGTACGCGAGGCGTCCGGCGAACGCCCCGAACTGTTCCGCGCCGACTTCGCCGTGCTCGACGACGTACGCGGGCTCGCCGAGCGGCTGCGGGCGGCGTACGACCGGATCGACGTGCTGGCGAACAACGCCGGGGCGATCGTGTTGCAGCCGCTCAGCACGGTCGACGGGTTCGAACTGTCGATCCAGGCCAACCACCTGGCCCCGTTCCTGCTGACCAACCTGCTGGTCGACCGGGTCGGCCGGCAGGTGGTGACCGCCTCCGGCGCGCACCGCAGCGGGACCCTCGACCCGGACGATCTCAACGCCGCGCTGCGCCGCTACCGGCCGATGCGCGCGTACGGCACCAGCAAGCAGGCCAACATCCTGTTCGCCGCCGAGGCGGCCCGGCGCTGGCCCGACGTGCCGGCGTACTCGTTCCATCCGGGAGTGGTGCGGACCCGGTTCGGCGCGGACAGCCGGCTGGTCGCCCTCGGCATGCGGGTGATGCCGTTCCGCAGCCCGGAGAAGGGCGCGGAGACGCTGGTCTGGCTGGCCAACCAGCCGGCGTCCCGGCTGGTCGACGGCGGCTACTACGCCGACCGGCGACTGCGCCGACCCTGGCCGCGCGCCACCGATCCGGCGCTTGCCGCGCGCCTCTGGGCCGCCAGCGCCGCCGCCGTCGGCATCACCGCCTGACCGGCCCCCACACCAACTGCTGCGCCCCGGGACCGACGTGGCCATCGCGGGATGTTCGGGCACCCCTCCGCTGGCATTCCGTCGGGTCACCGGGTCAAGCCGACGATGGAGGCCAGCCGGGTTACGCCGGCCGCCGCCGGGCCGCCGCGGGCGATCTCGGCGATCACGGTACGGGCGTACGGCCGGTATCGGACCTCGGCGGGGGCAATGGTGTCGGCATCAAGGAGGGTATGTCCGGCGGCAGCGAGGTTGCCGGTCTGGAGATAGGCGCGGGCGGCATCGATGAGGTGGGCGGCCCGGTGCTCAGCCGGTAGTTGAGGCCAGTCGACACGACGGATGGCCCGCTCGTGCAGATAGATCGCTTCCTCTGGTGCGACCCGAGGATGAACACGACGGCAGCTTAATCAACTATGTCTACTTGGTCTAGCTTGCTCGACATAGTTGATGCAGGTTTCTCAAAGTGATCTACTCGGGGTGCGACCCGAGGAGTGCAGATGCCCGCCAAGTACGAGCGGGTGGCCGAGGCCATCCGCGAGCAGATCCGGTCCGGCCAACTCGCCGTGGGGGACAAACTTCCGTCCACCACCGAACTGAAGGCCGAGTACGACGTGTCCTACGGATCGATCCGTGGAGCAATGCTGGTCCTCAAGACCGAGGGCCTGGTCGAGGGGCGCCAGGGCGAGGGCGTCTACGTGAAGGCAGTGCCGGCAGACTGATCCTGCCCGTCGAACAGGCAGGCCCTCGGAGACGCCCTGTTTCTGTGGAGATCTGTTGCTGCTGGAGCGACAACAGATCTCCACGATCCTGACGTGCTGCCTGGCCGGCCCGGCGACGCGTTGCTCGACGGTCAGCCGGGGACCCGTTCACGTGGAGCGTTCGGCAGTGCCGTCGGTCGCTACGGTCGAGTCATGGCGCGTTCTGTGCGGATTGCGTATCCAGCGGCACTGCTGATCCTGGTCGTTGTCGGATCGATCGCGGATCTGCCGGTCTGGCAGGCGGCCCTCATGGGGGCGGCCGCGATGACGCCGGTCCTCGTTGTCGACCTCGTCCTGACGCGCACCAACAGGAGCGAATGATCGGGCGTGGGCAGTAGCCGTCATCCCGCCGGACCGCCATCGGTGGCGTGCCGCCGACCGCCCTGCGCCGTCGGGGTCGCCCTCAGTCGGGGACGTGGACGGGGACGGTGGTGACCACCACACCGGGCAGGGCGCGCAGGGCCCGGCGCAGCCGTTGGCCGGTGCGGCTGTGCAGCAGGCGGTGCCACGGCCGGCGCAGCACCACCTCCGGCACCACCACGGTCAGCACCAGTTCCGGCGCGGCGGCCTGCAGCGCCTCCAGGTAGTGCGCCAGCGGCCCGACCACCGCCCGGTACGGCGAGACGATCGTCTCCAGCCGGACGTGGTCCCCCCAGGCCCGCCACTGCTCCCGGAACCGGTCCGCCTCGGCGTCCTCCGGGGCGAGGTGCACCGCCAGCGTCGGCCGGCCCAGCGACACCGCGTACGCCAGGGCGCGCATCGAGGCGCGGTTGAGGCGTACCACCGGGACCACCACCAGGTGGCGCAGCTCCTGCGGCAACTCCCCGCCCTCGACGGGCCTGTCCGCCGGTGCGGCGACGGGTTCCGGCGGCCCGGCGGCGGGTCGGCAGACGACGGCCGGCGGGGCGGGGTCGGGAGATGGGGAGCGCAGGGCCAGGGCGGCGTGCAAGGTGCGGTAGTGCCGGTGGATCCGGTCGAAGAGCAGCACCAGCAGCGGCACCGCGACCACCACCACCCAGGCGCCCTCGATGAACTTCGCCACCGCCGCGGTGAGCAGCACCAGGCCGGACAGGATCGCACCCACCCCGTTGACCAGCGCCCGCCGCCGCCAGCCGTCGCCCCGGTGCCGCCGCCAGTGCACCACCATGCCGCTCTGCGACAGGGTGAAGGCGAGGAACACCCCCACCGCGTACAACGGGATCAGTTTCCCGGTGTGGCCGCCGAACGCCACGAACACCACGACCGCCGTCGCGGCCAGCGCGACCAGTCCGTTGCCGAACGCCAGCCGGTCGCCCAGGTGCAGGAAGCGGCGGGGGGCGTGACCGGCGCGGGCCATGAAGAACAGCAGCCGGGGAAAGTCGTTGAACGCGGTGTTCGCCGCCAGCAGCAGGATCAGCGCGGTGGTCACCTGGACGACGGCGTACCACGGGCCGGTGGGGAAGGTGACCCGGGCGAGCTGGGACAGCAGCGTCTCGCCGGGGCGGGGCACCAGGCCCGCCAGGTGGATCAGCAGGGTGAGCCCGGCGAACAGGACCACCAGCATCGCCACCATCCAGGCCAGCGTGGTGCGCGCGTTGCGCCACTCCGGCGTCCGGAACGCCGGGACCGCGTTGGAGACCGCCTCGATGCCGGTCATCGACACCGCCCCAGAGGCGAACGCCCGCAGCACCAGCAGCAGCCCCAACCCCTGGGTCGCCGGCACCACCGGCGGGGCCACCGGCGCGAAACCCCGACCCGCCGCCCGCAGGTAGCCGACCACGAGCAACCCCAGCACGGCGGCCACGAACGCGTACGTGGGCAGGACGAAGAGGTTGCCGGCGGCGCGTACCCCGCGCAGGTTGCCGGCGAGCAGCAGCAGGATCACCAGCACCCCGAGCGGCACGGTGAACGGCGTCAGCCCCGGCAGGGCCGAGGTGATCGCGTGCACGCCCGCCGCGATCGACACCGACACGGTCAGCACGTAGTCGAGCATCAGCCCGGCGGCGGCGGTCAGCCCCGCCCCGACCCCCAGGTTGTCCCCCGCCACCAGGTACGACCCGGCCCCGTGCGGGTACGCCGGGATGGTCTGCCGGTACGAGATCCCGACGGCGACCATCAGCAGCACCAGCCCGGCCGACAGGGGCAGGGCCAGGCCCAGCGCCCCGCTGCCGGCCAGCACCAGCACGGTCAGCAACGCCTCCGGCCCGTACGCGACCGAGCTGAGCAGGTCGGAGGAGAGCACCGGCAGGGCCACCAGTTTGCGCATCCGCTCGTGCAGCACGGCGGCGCTGGCCAGCGGTGGGCCGAGAAACACCCGGCGGACCCGGCCCAGCCGCCGGCCCAGGGGGGAGTCCGGCTGGTTGGCCGGTTCGGCGGCGACCAGCCCGTCCCGTCCGGCCGGTGCCCCCGGTGCCGGCCGGAACAGCGCGATCGGGGCCAGCCGGCTGAACCGGCCCGGGGTGGGGCGGTGCCGGTAGCGGTCCAGGGTCGGGTCGACCGGCAGGGCGGGCGGCACGCCGACCCGCCAGTGCGCGCCGACCCGGCGCAGGGCGTCCACCTCCGCCGGCGTGAGCGGTGGGAACTCGGCCGACGGGGTGACCACGGTGCCGCCACGGTCGTCGTCGTCCGCGCTGCGCCCCGCCATCGCCCACCTCCCCCCGCACTCTCACGTGCGGACGGGTCCCGTGCCCGCCGTTCGGGCGGAATCGCGACGAACGGATCTGCGGCGGGCACCCGGGCCGGGTAGGCGGTCAGGGTGCCGGTGGGGCGGCGTCGGCGGGCAGCGCCGCCGGGGTGGCACGCCGGCCCGTACGGGCGCCGCCGAGCACCACCACGACCACCCCGGCGAGCAGCAGCGCCAACCCGGGCAACGCGTACGGGCGGGGCAGCTGCCCCAGCCAGGCCCAGGCGATCAGCGCGGCCCCGGGGGCCTCCAGCAGGATCAGCACACTGATCGTGGTCGCCGACACCCGGCGCAGCGCGTGGTTGAACATCGAGTGGCCGAGCAGTTGGGCGCCCACCGCCAGCCCGACGATCGCCACCCAGGTGCTGGTGGCGTAGCCGTGCAGCCGTACCCCGCCGACCAGGCAGCCGACCAGCAGGATCGCCGCGCACACCCCGTAGCAGATGGTGGTGTAGGTGGCGGTGCTGATGGTGGCTCGGGCGCGTTCACCGAACGCGGTGTAGACGGCGGCGAACATCCCGCCGACGACCGCGAGCAGGTCACCGGCGAGGGCGCGGCCGGAGACGCCGACGTCCGCGCCGGTCGCCAGCACCGCGCCGGTCACCGCCACCCCGATGCCGACCCAGACGGGGTACGACAACCGCCGGCCCTGCCAGCGGGCGATCAGCCCCTGCCAGACCGGTTGGGTGGCGCCCAGCGCGGTGGCCGCCGCGACCGAGGTGAGCTGGGCGCTCGGCATCCAGGTGGCGAAGTGCGCGGCCAGCGCCACCCCGGACAGCACGCAGTACCAGCCCTCGCGGCGGCCCGCCCCCACGGTCAGGGCACGCAGTTCGGCCCGGCGGCGGGCCAGCGTGAACGGGGCGAGCACGGTGACCGCGAGCAGGTTCCGCCAGCACGCCACGGCCAGCGCCGGTGCCGCCGCGAAGGCGATCAGCGGGGCCGACGACGAGACCGACGCGACGGCGAGCACGAGGATGCCGACGGTGAGCGGGTCGACGGGCGGACGCGGCGGCGGTGCGGCGGAGGACACGGTGGGTCATCCTCACACGGACGGCGGCGCTCAGGTGGACGCCGGGCGGCGGGTCGGCGCTGCCCGGCGGTGACCCGGCGTGACGGCGGGGCGCTGGTCAGTGGTGCCCGGCGGCGGCCGGTGGGTCAGCGGCGGCGCACCCGGTGCAGGCGGAACGGCTTGCGGGTGGCCCGGACCACGGCCGCGCCCCGGGGTTCGGCGGCCAGCGAGGTGTCCGGCAGGGCGTCCCCGGCGTCCGGCGTGCCGTCCGGGACGAGCCGGGTCAGCGCGCAGCCGTCGGCCACCCAGCGGGCCACCAGGTCGGCGGTCGGACCGGAGGCGTTGAGCCGCTTCGCCGCCACCAGCGGTGCGGAGGTCTCCCACTCCGGGCTGCCCGGGGCCAGCCGGGTCACCCGCGCCGGCCAGGTCACGATGCGCCCGCCGTGGTCGCCGCGCAGGGTCACCCGGGCGGTGCCGGCGTCGGCCAGCCCCGGCGCGGTCTGCTCCCCCGGCCCGCTGACCACGAACAACGACCCCTCCAGCGGTACGCACCACAGCGCGACCGCCGGCCCGTCGCCGACCCCCACCCAGGCCACGGCGGCCTTCTTGATCGCCTCGTCGACCAGTGGCGTCGACCGGGAGGCGTCCACCTCGTCCGTCACACCCGCATCCTCTCGCAGCTACCACCCAGTCGGCACCCGACCGTCACCACCGGCCCGGACGGTGACGGCGGCGGCCCGGTCACCCGACGAACGGCGGGACGAGGATCTCGCCCCGGGCGACCGGCATCACCTGACCGGTCACCGTCGTGCCGACCACCGTCCCGTCCTCGGCGGTCACCGTGCACGCCAGGGCGGACGGGCGGCCCATCTCCACGCCCTGGCGGACGGCGTACCCGCTGTGGCCGACGCCGGGAAGCAGACCGCTGGCGACCAGCCACACGCCCAGCCCCAGTGCGGCCGAGCCGGTGGCCGGGTCCTCGGGCACCCCGAGCCCCGGCACGAAGACCCGGGCGTGGGCGGTACGCGTGTCGGCGTCCCAGGAGAAGACGCTGACGTGCTCCACCCCGTACCGCTGCGCGGCGGCCGTGTTGAGCCGGGCACGGGCCACCGCATCGGGGTGCACCGGCAGGTAGGGGAACTCCAGCCCGCAGCCGGCCACCCGGGGGGCCGGGCCGGCGTGGTCGGCCGCGGTGAGCCCGGCCATCTCCAGCAGCGGTTCCGGGTCGAGTTCCGGCCCGAGGGTGGGGGTGCCGCCGGTCAGGGTGGCACCGGTCGCGGTCACCTCGATCGGCAGCACGCCGGCGTGGCACTCCTGGCTGACCGACCCGGCGGGGAACAGGCCCCGGCGGCTGGCGGTCACCGCCGCGCCGACGCTGGGGTGGCCGGCGAAGGGCAGCTCCCCGGTCGGGGTGAAGATCCGGGCCCGGTAGGTCGCGCCCACCTGGGTCGGCGGCAGCACGAACACCGTCTCCGACAGGTTGAACTCCATCGCCAACACCTGCATCTGCTCGGTGGCCAGCGCTTCGGCGCCGAACACCACGGCCAGGGGGTTGCCGGCGAACGGGCGGTCGGTGAAGACGTCCACGATCTCGTAGGCCAGGGTCGACATGGTGGTAAACACTAGGCGCTTAGGCTGGTGGCCGTGAGCACGCCGAACCGGGTCTACATCGCTCGACTCGCCGGAGTCGCCGTCTTCGACCCGAACGGCGACCAGGTGGGGCGGGTCCGCGACGCGGTCGCCCGGATCCGGCCGACCCAGCGTCCGCCCGAGGTGGTGGGTCTGGTGGCCGAGATGCCGATGCGCCGCCGGATCTTCCTGTCCATCAACCGGATCACCTCCATCGACGCCGACGCGGTGGTCCTCGGCAGCGGCACCCTCAACCTGCGCCGCTTCTCCAAACGACCCAACGAGCTGCTCGTCCTCCAGGAGTTGCTGGACCGGCGGGTGCAGCTCGACCCGGGCGGCCAGCCCGGCGCGGTCGTGGACGTGGCGATGGAGTGCAGCAGGGGCGGCGAGTGGTCGTTGTCCCGGGTCGCCGTCCGCGAGCAGACCAGCCGGTTGACCCGCCGTGGCCACCTGCACCAGGTGGACTGGGACCGGGTACGCGGGCTGAGCGGCCTCGCCGACAACCGGGGTACGGCCAACCTGCTGGCCGTGCTGGAGGACATGCGCCCCGCCGACCTGGCCAACGCGCTGCAGGATCTGCCCGACGCCCGACGCAACGAGGTCGCGGCGGCCCTCGACGACGAACGTCTCGCCGACGTGCTCGGCGAGCTGCCCGAACGCGACCAGGTGGAGATCCTCGCCGCGCTGGACCGGGAACGGGCCGCCGACGTGCTGGAGGAGATGGACCCGGACGACGCCGCCGACCTGCTCAACGAGCTGCCCCCGCCGGAGCAGGACGTGCTGCTGGACCTGATGGAGCCGGACGAGGCCGACCCGGTCCGTCAGCTACTCAAGTACACCTCCGGTACGGCGGGCAGCGTGATGACCTCCGAGCCGGTGATCCTGCCGCCGGACGCCACGGTCGCCGAGGCGCTGGCCCGGATCAGGGAGGAGCAGCTCTCCCCGGCGATCGCCGCGCAGGTCTTCGTCACCCGTGCCCCGATGACCACCCCGACCGGCCGCTACCTGGGCATCGTGCACTTCCAGCGGCTGCTGCGCGAACCCCCGGCCGACCTGCTCGGCGGGGTGGTGATCAACGACATCGACCCGCTGCGGCCGACCACCCCGCTGCCGGAGATAACCCGCCGGATGGCCACCTACGACCTGGTGGCGATGCCGGTGGTCGACCGGAACAACCGGCTGGTCGGCGCGGTCACCGTCGACGACGTGCTCGACCACTCGCTGCCCCGGGACTGGCGGGACCGCGACGCCGTGTCCACCCCGGGCGCGGACGAGGCGGAGCCGGACACCACGCCGGTAGGCGGTGACTCCGATGGCTGACCAGCGGCGGACCGAGCGGTTGGACCAGCCGCGTGAGCCCCGGGGCGTCAAGCTGCCCCGGTTCGACCCGGAGGCGTTCGGCAGGTGGTCGGAGGGGATCGCCCGGGGCATGGGCACGGCGAACTTCATCGTCTACATGACGGTGGTGATCGCGCTGTGGTTCGGCTGGAACACCCTGGCCCCGGCGGACCTGCGCTTCGACCCGTACACGTTCACGTTCCTGACCCTGGTGCTGTCGTTGCAGGCGTCGTACGCGGCCCCGCTGATCCTGCTCGCGCAGAACCGGCAGACCGACCGGGACCGGGTGGCGCTGGAGGAGGACCGTCGCCGGGCGACCATGCAGAAGGCGGACACCGAGTACCTGGCCCGGGAGGTGGCCGCGCTGCGGATCGCCCTGGGCGAGGTGGCGACCCGGGACTTCCTCCGCTCGGAGCTGGCCCGGCTGGCCGAGGAGCTGGACGCGGCGGCGCAGCGGCGGCAGAAGCGGGAGTTGCGGCAGCCGGAGCGACCAGTCGGGCGGGGTGAGGGCCGTTCCGGGGGCGAACCACCGCTCGACGAGCCGCGCGACGATCTGGACGGCGACTACGTCCGCGACGGTCACCGCCCGGAGAGCTGAGCGGGCCGGGGTGACCCACCTGATCGTCCGGCTTTGTCCGGTAGGGCGGGGCGGCCCCGGCCGGTCGATCGATTCGCTCACACCCGGCCCCGCTGTTGGCGGACGCCCCGGCCGCCCGACGTAGCATTGCCCGCATGTCAGCTCCTGTCAGCACCCTCTCCGACGCGATCCAGGCCGCGCTGGCCACCGTCAACGACCCGGAGATCCGTCGGCCCATCACCGACCTCGGCATGGTCCGCTCCGCCGAGATCGGCGAGGACGGCGTGGTCCGGGTCGGGCTGCTGCTCACCGTGGCCGGCTGCCCGCTGAAGGACAAGCTGCGCGGGGACATCACCGCCGCCGTCGGCGCGGTGCCCGGGGTGAGCGGCGTGGAGATCGAGTTCGGGGTGATGAGCCCGGAGCAGCGGCAGGAGCTGCAGGGCAAGCTGCGTGGCGGGGCCGCCACCGACGAGCCGGTCATCCCGTTCGCCCAGCCGGGCTCCCGTACCCGGGTCTACGCGGTGGCCAGCGGCAAGGGCGGTGTCGGCAAGTCCAGCGTCACGGTCAACCTGGCCGCCGCGCTGGCCGCCCGGGGCCTGTCCGTCGGCGTGGTCGACGCCGACATCTACGGCCACTCGGTGCCCCGGATGCTCGGCGCGGAGGGCAAGCCCACCCGGGTGGAAGACATGATCATGCCGCCGCAGGCGAACGGCGTGAAGGTCATCTCGATCGGCATGTTCACCCCGGGCAACGCGGCGGTGGTGTGGCGCGGCCCGATGCTGCACCGGGCGTTGCAGCAGTTCCTCGGCGACGTCTACTGGGGTGAGCTGGACGTCCTCCTGCTCGACCTGCCCCCGGGCACCGGTGACATCGCCATCTCGGTCGCCCAACTGCTGCCCAACGCCGAGATCCTGGTGATCACCACCCCGCAGGCCGCGGCGGCCGAGGTCGCCGAGCGGGCCGGCGCGATCTCGTTGCAGACCCACCAGCGGATCGTCGGCGTCATCGAGAACATGTCCTGGCTGGAGCTGCCCGACGGGTCCCGGATGGAGGTCTTCGGTGCCGGCGGCGGCCAGGAGGTGGCCGATTCGCTGAGCCGGACGATCGGCGCGCAGGTGCCGTTGCTGGGGCAGATCCCGATGGACAGCCGGGTCCGGGAGGGCGGCGACGCCGGCACCCCGATCGTGCTGTCCGCGCCGGACGCGCCCGCCGCGAAGGCGCTGCACCAGGTGGCCGACCGGCTGGCGGTACGCCGCGAGTCGCTGCTCGGCAAGTCGCTGGGCCTCAAGCCCGCCGGACGCTGACCACCGGCCCCGCGCCACAGGCCTGATTCACTCACGTGAGCCGATGATGCGGTATCCCCGGCAGGGGATACCGCATTTGGCGCTCCACTGCGGCAGCCCGCCCGGCGGTGGTCCAGACCGGACGCGGGGTCAGGTGGCGTCGTCGTAGCTGGGGCGGGGGGCCGGGGCGGGCGCGGAGGCGGTGCTCGTCGCGGTGCCCTTGCGGGCGGCCGCCCTCGGGTCGATCCGGTCGGCGACACCCTTGAGTTCCTCGTGCACCCCGGTGACGTCCGCCCGCAGGTCGTCGTAGACGCTCTGGAGGGGCTTGCGGATCGCCTGCTCGTCTTCCTCGCTGAGCAGGTGCTTGCGGATGAACGCCTTCGGGTGGAGGTCCTCCAGCTGGATGTCGGTGCCCAGCTCACGGCTCAGGTCGCCGGTGGCGTTGCGGGCCATCGCGCGCAGGTTGCGCACCAGCCGCAGGCCGTCGCTGATGACGTTGGGCAGCCGGTCCCCGAAGATCAGCAGTGCCAGGAGCAGCAGGACGCCGATCTCCCACCAGTTCAGGTTGTCGAGCACCGCAGGGCCTCCTCGTCACGTCGACCCCAGCGTACGCACGTCAGGGCCCGGTCCGGGAGGGGGTGAACGGCCCTCACTTGGCGTCCGCGGCGAGCGTCACCGAGGCGTTCTGCCGGGTCGACCCGCGCCGGTACTCCACCGTCACCACCGACCCGGGGGCGAACTTGCGGACCAGGGCGATCAGGTCGGTCGGCTCGTTCATCGGCCGGCCGTTGAGCCGGAGCACGACGTCCCCGGCCTTCAACCCCGCCCCGGCGGCCGGACCGGCCGGTTCCACGGCCGCCAGGCGCACCCCCACGCCGGCCCGGGTGGCCGTACCGGTCCCGGCGACCTGGGCCCCGATCACGGTGCGTCGGGCCTTGCCCGTGCCGATGATGTCCTGGGTGATCCGTTTCGCCTGGTTGATCGGAATGGCGAAGGCGAGCCCGATGTTCCCCGCCTCCTGCCCCTCCGCCACCAGCGACTTGATCGTCGAGTTCACCCCGATCACCCGACCGGCCGAGTCGACCAGCGGGCCACCGGAGTTGCCGTGGTTGACCGCCGCGTCGGTCTGGATCGCCGCGTAGTAGCGGACCGGCCCGCCCGGCTCCCCCGCCTGCATGGTGCGGTCCAGCGCGCTGATGATGCCGGCGGTGACCGTGTTCGCCAGGGACAGCGGCGAACCGATGGCCAGCACCGGGTCCCCCACCGCGAGCGCGTCGGAGTCACCGAACTCGATCGGTCGCAACCCCGCACGGTTCACCTTGATCACCGCGATGTCCGACTCCGGGTCCTGCCCGACCACCGTCGCCGCCGAGCTGCTGCCGTCGTTGAAGGTCACCGACGCCCGGCCGGTGCCGTCGGCGACCACGTGGTCGTTGGTGACCACGTAGCCGTCGGTGCTGACGACGAACCCGGACCCCTCGCTGGTGCCGGCCGGACCGGCCACCCGGATCGTCACCACGCTGGGCAGGACCCGGCCGGCGACCCCGGCCAGCGAGTCCGGGCGACGCTGGGCCAGCGCGGGCCCCTCGGCCGGGCCGGCCCCCAGGGTGACCCCGCCGCCGACACCGCCACGCACCGCGAAGGCGTACCCGAGGGCACCGCCCAGGGTGCCGGCGAGCAACGCGACGATCAGCGGGACGAGCAGCAGTTGGCGCAGCCGTGGCCGGCCGGGCGCGTCCGGGTCGGTGACCGGCTCCGGCGCGGCACCCGTGGCCGGCACGCTCGGCAGCACGACCGCCGCCGGGGCGTACGGGTCCCGCCAGGGGTCGGCGAGCGCGTCCGACCACCACGGCGACGCCGACCCGCCGTACGGTGCAGCCGACCCGCCGTACGGCGTCGTCGGGGCCGTCTGCGGCGGACCGGGCGGCGGTCCCGCCGAACCCGGAGTCCCGCCGGGCGCTCGCCACTCCCAGCCGTCGGTCACGTCGGTGCCTCCCAGTCGTCCCCCGGTGCCCCGGACCACGACCGGGGGTGGCGGTCACGGCGCAGGGGGCACCCCGTCCAGGATTGCACGGATGCGCCGGGCGGAGTCAGCTCTTGTCCGCCCGCACCCGCGCACCGCCCGGCCCCGCGCCACCCGGACCGGTGCGCCTACCCCGTCCACACGCCAGCGCCGCCGCGCCACCCGGGCCGTCACGGGTGGACTCGCGGCCGAAGGAGCCTCGCCTCTAGGCTCATAGCGCCCACCCGCTCCGCACAACCATCGCCACCGCCCGGAGGTGTCCCATCGCCACGGTCGCCAGTTCCGGCAGCCCGACGGCGCAGTCGTTGCAGTTCGCCGAGTCGTACGTCGGCGAGGACATCGTCCTGGCCACCGCCCGCAGCCTCGCCCGGGAGGTCGGCCTCGACGCGGTCACCCCCGGCGCCGGGGCGGCGCTGCGCCTGCTCGCCGCCGCCGGCAACGCCCGCGCGGTGGTGGAGATCGGCACCGGCACCGGGGTCAGCGGGGTGTGGCTGCTGCGCGGCATGCGTGCCGACGGGGTGCTCACCACCATCGACGTCGAGGTCGAGCACCAGCGGATCGCCCGACGGATCTTCGTCGAGGCGGGCTTCCCGTCCGGCCGTACCCGGATCATCACCGGCCGGGCGCTGGACGTGCTGCCCCGGCTCGCCGACGGCGCGTACGACCTGATCTTCGTCGACGGTGAGACGACCGGCTCGGCCGCGTACGTCGACGCCGCCCTGCGGCTGCTGCGCCCCGGTGGGGTGCTCGCCCTCAACGGCGGCTTCGCCGGCGGCCGGATCGGTGACCCGGCCGCCCGGGACGCCGAGACGGTGACCATGCGGGAGACGGTCAAGGCGATCCGGGAGGCCGAGCAGTGGATTCCGGCCCTGCTCCCGGTCGGTCACGGCCTGCTGGCCGCAGTCAAGTGCTGACCACGACCGAGCGCTGACCGGCGGCCGGAAGCCGGCCACGGCCGGGTGCGACCGCGTCGGGACGCAGGGCGCGGGCACCCGGCCCGGCGACCGCTCAGTCCAGCGTCGCCAGCCAGCGCAGCAGGCCCCGCACGCCCCAGCCGGTCGCGCCCCGGGTCAGCTCGGCGTCGTCGCCGTCGGCCCAGGACGGCGCGGACATGTCGATGTGCAGCCAGCGGTCCCGCAGCTCGCCGGTGAACTCGCGCAGGTAGAGCGCGGCCATCACCGAGCCGGCCCCCCGGTCCGGGGAACTGTGCCGGTCGGCCAGGTCGCTGCCGAGGTGTTCGAGGTAGTCGGCGGGCAGCGGCATCCGCCAGGCCGCCTCGCCCGCGTCGGCGACGGCGGCCAGCACGGCGGCGGCCAGCTCGTCGTTGTCGCTGTACAGCGCGCCGGTCCGCTTGCCCAGCGCCACCGCGTTCGCGCCGGTCAGGGTGGCCAGGTCGATCAACAGGTCGGGACGGAGTTCCCGGGCCGCGTAGCCGAGCGCGTCGGCGAGCACCAGCCGCCCCTCGGCGTCGGAGTTGGTGCTCTCGCTCGTCGTCCCGTCGTAGTGCCGGATGACGTCGCCGGGGCGGAACGCCGACCCGCTGACCATGTTCTCGGCCAGCGGGGTCAGGGCGGTGACCCGGACGGGCAGCCGCAGCGCCGCAGCGCCGAGGGTGGCCGCGACCACCGCCGCCGCGCCGGCCATGTCCTTGCGCATCAGCTTCATCGCCGGCACCGGCTTGATCGAGATGCCACCGGTGTCGAAGGTGATCCCCTTGCCGACCAGGACGACGTGCTGCCGGGCGTCGGCGGGCCGCCAGTCCAGCTCGACCAGCCGGGGGCCGCTGGCCGAGCCGGCACCGACGGCGAGGATGCCCCCGAAGCCCTCGTCCGCCAGCTCCTGCGGCCCGCGTACCCGCAGGTGCAGGTCGGGGTGGTCGGCGGCGGCGTCGGCGACCTGGGCGGCGAACCACTGCGGGGTCTTCACCGCCGAGGGGGTGTTGGTCAGGTCCCGGGCGAGGCGGGTCATCGCGGCGGTGGTCCGGGCCGTCTCGACGGCCCCGGCGTACGCGTCCGGCGTGGTGGTCAGCAGGGTCACCGCGGTCAGCGCGGGCGTCGTCCCCGCCCCGGTCAGCCGGAACCGGTACGAGGCGAGCAGCAGCCCCTCGACGACGGCCCGGACGACCTCGGCGGACGCGTCGACCGGCACCGCCAACGTGACATGTGTCTCAGCTACGGCAGCGCGGGCCAGGGCGGCCCCGGCCGTCCGCCAGGCCCGTTCCCCGCCGTCGCCCACACCGAGCAGCAGCAGCCGGGCCGGGGAACCACCGGGGCGGAGCTGGGTCAGTGTCTCGCCCGCCCGCCCGGTCAGCCGGGTCACCGGCAGCAGCTCCCGCGCCTGCGCCCGCACCTCGTCGGTGGGTGGCGACGCGGTGGCGACCAGCGTCGGCGCGGCGTCGTCCGGGTCGGTGGCGGCGCGGACGGGCAGGACGAGGACGTCCGACCCGTCGAGGGTGGCGGCGAGACTGATGGCGAGCACGCTGGACCGTACCTCCGGAGAAGTTGGCGGTGCGGGACCTCGACGACCCGCTGGGGACAGACGAAGTCCCTGAGTCACCGGCGGTGCCGGTGACTCAGGGACCAGGGACCTTCCGCGCGGCACCGCGCGGAGCGTCGGCCGATCAGCCGGCAGCCGCCTTCAGCGCGTCACCGAGTGCGTTGGCCTCGTCGGGAGTCATCTCGACGACGAGCCGGCCACCGCCCTCCAGCGGGACCCGCATGACGATGCCCCGACCCTCCTTGGTGACTTCCAGCGGACCGTCGCCCGTCCGCGGCTTCATCGCCGCCATGTTGTCTCCCCTCAGACCTATACATCAGGGTCGGTGTACTGCCCCACAGCCACTTCGTGTCGACCACCCGCAAGGTACGCGGGGGCGTCGACCACGATTTTCCCTGATGAACACCGCCGGACCCAAACCGGAGCAGCATTGATGTAACAGCATCTAGCTTATCTTGAGAAGGCCTGTCACAATGTGCGGTCATGCAGGCACGGTCGGCACTCTTCGACCTGTACGGCGACCATCTCCGCACGCGGGGTGGGCGCGCACCGGTCGCCGCCCTGGTGAAGTTGCTGGCCCCGCTCGGCGTCGCCCCGCCGGCCGTCCGGACCGCCGTGTCCCGGATGGTGCGCCAGGGCTGGCTGGAGCCCCTGCGGCTCGCCTCCGGCCCGGGGTATTCGATCACACCGAAGGCGGTCCGTCGGCTCGACGAGGCCGCCGCCCGGATCTACCGCACCGGCCGGATCACCTGGGACGGGCGGTTCGACCTGCTCGTCCTGTCCACCCCGACCGCCCGGCGCGACCGGCAGCGGCTCGCCGCCAACCTCAGCTTCCTCGGCTACGGCACCCTCGACGAGCACACCTGGGTGGCGACCCGGGCCAGCGAGGACGTCGACCTGCTGCTGGAGGAGGCCGGGGTGCGCTACGAGCGGTTCACCGCCGCGCACGCCGCCGGCACCCCCGGGGCGATGGGCGTGGTCCGCCGCGCCTGGGACCTCGGCGAGATCGGGCACGCCTACGAACGGTTCGTCGCCGAGCAGCGCGCCCAACTCGCCGGGGTGACCGTACGCAGTGGTGACGAGGAGGCGTACGCGGCCCGGTTCCGGCTGGTGCACGCGTGGCGTACCTTCCTGTTCCAGGACCCTCAACTCCCTCCGGCACTGCTACCCGAACGCTGGCCCGGCACCGCCGCCGCCAGCTTCTTCGACCGGCACGCCGCCCGGCTCCGGCCGGCCGCCGACCGGTACGTCGAGCAGTGCCTCGACGCCGGCAACCGGGTCCCCCGACAGAAGGGCCGTTAGAGACGTGACCGAGCCGCTGCTCGTCGACCGCACCGATGGCGTGGTCACCCTGACCATGAACCGCCCCACCGCGATGAACGCCCTCGACGTGGCGCTCAAGGAGGCGCTGCGGGACGCGCTGGCCGCGCTGGAGACCGACCGGTCCTGCCGGGCGGTGGTGCTGGCCGGGTCGGGCGGCTCGTTCAGCGCCGGGCAGGACCTGCGTGAGCACGTGCAGATCCTGGAGTCGCCGGGCCGCGACCCGCTGGACACCGTCCGGGCGCACTACAACCCGATCGCCGCCCGGCTGGCCAACCTGCCCAAGCCGGTGGTCGCCGCCGTCCGGGGCATGGCCGCCGGGGCGGGCGCCTCGCTGGCGTTCCTGGCCGACTTCCGCATCGGCGGGCCGAAGACGAAGTTCCTGATGGCGTTCGCCGGGGTGGGCCTGGCCGCCGACACCGGGGCGTCCTGGACGCTGCCCCGGCTGGTCGGCCACGCCAAGGCCGTCGAGCTGCTGATGCTCGCCGAGCCGGTCTCCGCCGACGAGGCGTGCCGGTTGGGCCTGCTCACCCGGCTGGTCGACGACGACGAGCAGGTGCTGCCCACCGCGCACGAGCTGGCCGCCCGGCTCGCCGCCGGCCCGACCGTCGCGTACGGGGCGATCAAGCGGCAGCTCTCCATCGCCGACGCGGGCACCCTCGCCGACGCCCTCGCCGCCGAGGCGCAGGCCCAGTCGATCTGCGGGGGCACCGCCGACCACCGGGCCGCCACCATCGCCTTCGTCAACAAGCAGAAGCCGGTCTTCCAGGGCAACTGAGCCGCCCGGCCGGGCGCACGGGGACATGCCGGCCGTCAGCGGGCCACGTACCCGCCGTCGATGGGCACCGTGTGGCCGGTGATCCAGGCCGCGTCGTCGGAGCAGAGGAAGAGCACCACGCCGGCCACGTCGTCCGGGCTGGGGATGCCGGGTTTCGGGTTGAACGACTCCATCCGGGCCCGCATCTCCGCCGGGTCCGGCGCGCTGTCGATGAAGTGCTGCACCAACGGGGTCATCACCACCGTGGGGGCGACCGCGTTGACCCGGATGTTGCGGGCCGCGTACTCCACCGCCGCCGAGCGGGTCAGCCCGACGATGCCGGCCTTGGTGAAGGTGTACGGGGAGATGTTCTCCTGTGCCGCCAGGCCGGTGGTGGACGAGGTGTTGACGATCGCGCCCCCGCCGCCGCGCAGCATCGCCTCGATGCCGTACTTGAGCACGTGGAACACGCCGTCGCCGTTGATCTGCCGGACCTTCTGCCAGTTCTCCACGTCCATCTCGTGCAGGGGCTGCTGCCGGCCGTCGATGCCGGCGTTGTTGAAGATCAGGTCGATCCGGCCGTAGCGCCGCACCGCGTCGGCGACGCCCTGCTCCACCGCGTCGGCGTCACCGGTGTCGACGGTGACCGCGAGGGCGTCGGGCAGGTCGGCGGCGAGCCGCTCGGCACCCTCGGTGTTGATGTCGGCGACCACCACCCGGGCCCCCTCGGCGGCGAACCGCCGGGCGGTGGCCTCGCCGAGCCCGGAGGCACCACCGGTGACGAATGCGACCTTGTCCTGGAACCGCATCGGCCCTCCCTCGACCGGCCGACCGGGCGTCGGCACCGGTGCGCCATACCCGGTGGGTGGGCGGCTAGTCGTCCTCCTCCGGGTCCTGGTTGGCCTCGACGCCCAGCACGAACGCCTGCATGGCCAGCTCGTCGCCGCTGGGCGAGACGAACGCGGGCAGCTCGGCCGGGCCCAGCTCCTGCACGTACGACCAGAAGAGCCGGACCGCCTCGGCCCGCGACTCGGCCTCGATCGGCAGGTCGAGGCTGACCAGCCAGGTCCGGCGCGACGGCGGCGGGCCGAGCCGGTCGACCAGCTCCCGGTAGGTGCCCGGTTCGAGCGGGGTGACCGGGCCGGCGACGGTCACCTGCCCGGCCGGCACCGGCGCGTCGAACGACCGTCGGGTGTAGGTCACCAGCAGCGCCCGCCCGTCGTGGCGGGCCACCCGGCCCAGCGCCACCAGCCGGGGCGGCCCGTCGGCCAGCACCGCCACCCGGTCACCGGGACGCGGGGCGGGCCCACCGGCCGGGACGGCCAGCTCCAGGGTCTCGTGGTGGACGAGGCGCTCGGCGTCGTGCCGCCCGGCCGGGAGCAGCACCGCCCAGGCGTCGCCGTCCGGCCCGCCGTCGACGTCCGTCGGGCCGGTGCTGCGGTGGTCGGTCACTGTCATGCCCCCATCTGATCACGGGCCACGGCGGTGCCGGCGTGGCAGCCCGCGAGATGGTCGTCGACCATGCCGGTGGCCTGCATCAGCGCGTACGCCGTGGTGGGGCCGACGAAGCGGAAGCCCTGTTTCTTGAGTGCCTTGGCCAGCGCGACGGACTCCGGCGTCGACGCCGGCACCTCGGCGAACGACCCGAGCCGGGCCGGCCGGGGCGGTGGCGCGTAAGACCAGAGCAGCGCGGAGAGCCCGTCGGGCAGGGTCAGCGCGGCACGGGCGTTGGCGATCGCCGCCTCGATCTTGGCGCGGTTGCGGACGATGCCCGCGTCGGCGAGCAGCCGGGTGACGTCGGCGTCGCCGAAGGCGGCGACCCGCTCGATCCGGAAGCCGGCGAAGGCGAGCCGGAACGCCTCGCGTTTGCGCAGGATGGTCAGCCAGGACAGCCCGGACTGGAACGCCTCCAGGGTGAGCCGTTCGTAGAGGGCGTCGTCGCCGCGCAGCGGGCGGCCCCACTCGGTGTCGTGGTAGATCGCGTAGTCCGGAGTGCTCGCCCCCCAGGCACAGCGGGGCAGGCCGTCGGGGCCGGTCACCAGGTCAGTCACCCGTCACACGCTAGGCCAGGGCCCTGACACGCGGCGTCGGGGCCGGGGTGGTGCGGCCCGGCCGATCCCGCTCCGCAGCGTCAGCGGGTGGACGGGCGGGGCAGCCGGCCGGACTCGACCAGCCGGGCGAAGCGTTTCAGGGCCAGCGTCAGGCTGGCCTTGGAGCCCGGCCAGAGCAGCGGCCAGGCGACCCGGCCGGCCGCGCCGCCGGGCAGGTGGAACCACTCGTGCCAGACCACCTGGGTGCGGTCGTCGGCCAGCGGGGTGCAGCGCAGCACCCCCGGGCCGCGCAGGAGCTTGCCGCAGTGCACCACGCCCACCTCGTAGGGGGCGTCGACCCGGACCACCCGCATCTCGTCGCGCAGCGCCGCCGGGCCGAGCGCGGTGACCGCCTCGACGAGGCTGCCCTCGCCGCCGTCGCCCTCGACCACCCGGACCCGGGTCAGCGGGATCCAGTCGGACTGCCCCTCCCAGTCGGTCAGCGCGGCGAAGACCCGCTCGGCGGGGGCGTTGACGATCACCGTGGCGGTGAACTCGCCGGCTCCGGGCTGGGCCGCCTCGTCGGCCAACCCGCCGCCCGCCGGGTCCGGTCCGGTCACACCGGCTCCGAGCGGACCGCCGCGCCGCCGGGACGGTCGGCGTCGGTCTTCCCGGCCGGCTCCCCCGACCGGTCGTCCCCGGGACGGTCGTCGGTCGGGGTGACGTCGCCGGTCGGGGTGACCTCGTCGGTCGGGGTGACCTCGTCGGTGGCGTCAGCCGACGGGTCGGCGTCGGCGTCGGCGGTCGGGCGGACACCGGCGGTCGCCGGCTCCGTCGGCGCGGCCCCGGTGGTCGGCCCGTCCGGGTCGGCGGGCACGTCGGCGGGCGTCGGGGAGGCGTCGGACGCGGTGCTCGCGGCCTCCTCCCGGGTGCGGCGCAGCGCGTCGGCGTCGGCGGTACGGCCCTCCCGCAGCGCGACGATCTCGGCCTCCAACACCCCGATCAGCTCGGTCTTGTACCCGATGTCGTAGCCGGCCCGGCGCATCGCCTGGTCGACCTGGTCCATCCGGTAGCCGCGCAGGGCGGTGTCGAAGCGCAGCGCGCCGACGTCGGACTCCCGCAGCGGGCGGCCGCCCGGCAGCGGGACGGCTCTGCCGTCGGGCTCGGCGGGCGCGAGGCCGTCCCGACCCGAGATCAGCACCGTCACGCCGAACACGACCGCCGCCACGGTCAACGCGACGACCAGAATGAGCAGAGTCTGACCCATGCAGAGATCGTGGCACGGGGACACCCTCCGGAGCGACCCCAACCACCATCATCGTCACCGATCTTTCGGCCGGGACGGCCCGGCGACGGGCCGGGTCGTCGGGGTCGTACCGCCCCGGGGGCGGGTCGGGCGACCGGATAGCGTCGGCGTCGGCCGGGTCGTCCGGCCGGTGACCTGCGGGAGGCGGAATTGGCCGGGGCGCTGCGACTCGGGGGGCGGAGCTTCGCCCCGGGCGAGCCGGTGGTGATGGCGATCGTCAACCGGACGCCGGATTCGTTCTTCGACCGGGGCGCGACCTTCGCCCAGGACAGCGCCCTGCGCGCGGTGGAGCGGGCGGTCACCGAGGGCGCGGAGATCATCGACATCGGCGGGGTGAAGGCCGGGCCGGGCGACGAGGTCGACGTGGCCGAGGAGATCCGCCGGACGGTGGACACGATCGCCGCCGTCCGGGCCGCGTTCCCCGGGGTGGTCATCTCGATCGACACCTGGCGGGCCGAGGTGGCGGTGGAGGCGGTGGCGGCCGGCGCGGACCTGCTCAACGACACCTGGTCCGGGGCCGATCCGGCGCTCGCCCGGGTGGCCGCCGAGACCGGCGTGGGGCTGGTCTGTTCCCACGCCGGTGGGCTGACGCCCCGGACCCGGCCGCACCGGGCCGCCTTCACCGACGTGGTCGCCGACGTGGTCGCGACGGTGACCGGGCTCGCCGGGCGCGCGGTGTCCCTGGGGGTACGCCCCGACGGCATCCTGATCGACCCGGCGCACGACTTCGGCAAGAACACCAGGCACTCGTTGGAGATCACCCGCCGGTTGGCCGAGCTGGCCGGCACCGGCTGGCCGCTGCTGGTGGCGTTGTCGAACAAGGACTTCATCGGCGAGACGCTGGACCTGCCGGTGCCGGAGCGGTTGGAGGGCACCCTGGCCGCGACGGCGGTGTCGGCCTGGCTCGGCGCACGGGTGTTCCGCGCCCACCAGGTGCTGCCCACCCGGCGGGTGCTGGACATGGTGGCCTCGATCCGGGGCGACCGGCCGCCGACGCTCACCCGCCGCGGCCTGGCCTGAGACCGGTCACCGGGTGACCCGACCCGGTGCGGTGGTCAGGCCCGGCCGGTGCGGTGGTCGGCCCGGCCCCGCCGGCACGGTGGTCAGGTCCAGTGCAGGATGCGCTTGCGCCAGGCGTAGAGGATGCCGAGCGCGACCACGGCCACGAAGACGCCCATCTCGGTGACCGTGACCGCGCCGAACCCGGGCCGGTCGAAGACCATCGCCCAGGGGAAGAGGAAGACCGCCTCGACGGCGAAGAGCACGTAGAGGTATGCGTACACGTAGTAGCGGATCTGCATCTGTGCCCAGTCGCCGCCGACCGGGTCGAGGCCGCACTCGTAGCCGGTCCGTTTGCCGACCGGATCGGCCGGCCGGCGGGGACGTAACACCCGGTTGGCCGAGAACGCCGTAACGAAGAAGAGGACGGCAGCGAGCAGCAGCAGCCCGAGCGTCGCGTACGAGCCCAGGTAACCGGTCACGGTGGCTCAGCCTACCGGGCGGCGGGCCGCACCGGAGGAGGCGAGGGCGGGCCGGCCGTCACCGAATATTTTCCGCTGGTACTAGTGCCCCGCCGCAACTGTTGCCGAATAATGAACTCTCACCCAGGGTCACGGAGGTCAGATGCCCGGCGTGGACGCGCGTACCGTCCGACGGTCCCTCGCCCGGCGTACCCCCGCTCTGGTCGTGGCGACCCTGGCGGCCGGGCTGGCGGTCGCGCTCGGGGTGACACCGGGCCTGGCGGCCCCACCCACCGTGACCCTGGCGGTGACCGACCCGACCGACGTCGGAACCCCGGGCGGCGACCCGACCGACTCGACCACGCCCCCGGTCGAGCCGACGGCGACCGGGGCCGGCCCGACCAGCGCGCCGCCGACGCTGCCCCCGGACCCGGAGCCGACCACCGCCGCCCCGGAACCGACCGGCACCCCACCGGCGACCACCGCACCCCCGCCGACGGCCACCACCGCGCCGCCCGCCCGGCCGCCGCTGCCCGGCCGACCCACCCGCCCCGGCCTGCCGGGCGGCGACCGGGTCGAGGTCCGGGTGGGCACCGGGGACGTGACCCTCGACGACGGTTACTGGGCGGCCGGCAGCACGGTCACCGCGCTGCGGGTCACCGTCACCAACACCGGGGCCGTGCCGGCGCGGCTGCGGCTGACCTACACGTTGCCGGCCGGGCTCACCGACGCCGGGACGCCGGGCTGCGCGGCCAGCGGCGACGGCGGGTGGCACTGCGGCGAGTGGGCCACCGCGCCGGGCGACCGGTTCGACAGCATGATCCGGGTACGGGTCAGCGGCACCGCCTGGCGGCAGATGCCCCTCAGCGGCGCGGTACGGGTCACCGCGACCGCCCCGGACGGCGGCACCGCGCAGGACGACGAGGGGTTCGCGGTGCTCTTCCCACCCGGCCCGCCGGTGCCCGGGATATTCCTCGACGCCGACGAGGTGGCCTTCGACATCAGCGGCGGACCCACCGTGCTGACGGCCCACCTGGGCAACACCGGCCGGGTGCCGGCCGCCGGACGGGTCGAGGTGGCGCTGCCGGAGGGGGTCAGCGTGCTGGACCCGCCGGCCGGCTGTGCGCCGCTGGCTCCGACGCGTACCCGCTGCGACCTCGGCGTGCTGCCGGCGGGGCGGACACAGCCGCTGCGGTTCACGGTCGCCGCCACCCCGGACGCCCAGCGCGAGGCCCCGCTGGCCGGGGCGCTGACCGGCCGGTTGACCCCGGAGAGCGGGCCGGCCCGGCAGGTCCAGATGAGTTTCCGGATCACCGCCGCCGCCGCGCTGACCACCCCGCCGGTGGGCACGCCCGCGCCGACCGGTTCGCAGGGGTTGATCGCGGCGCAGGGCGGGACGGTCGCGCTGGGCGGGATGTCCTCCGCCCAGCGGACCGCGCTCGCGCTGATCACGATCTCCGTCCTGCTGGTGGTGCTGGCCCTCGTGCTGGCGACCGGTGCGCTGCGCCGACGCTCCGCCGAGGTGGCGGGGGACCTGCCGCCGACGGGGCGGCCGACCCGACCGGCCGGGGGTCGGGGCAGGTGGAGGGGGCCGTCCGGGGGGTCGCGGTGATATCGATTACGGCGTGCACCGCAAATCGCCGCATAGCCGTACAGATTTCGCCGACCCGGTTCCCAGGTGTCGGACCTCCACCAAGGATGCCCTAAGCCCTGGACGTAGGCTCGGAGGCGAGAGATGACAGCGGTCCGGCCCGCCACGGGCGGACCGGGCGCAGCGGCGCATCAGGGAGGTCGCGTGGCCGGGCAAGGCGAGGTCACCATCATGTGCAGCCGCACGCGCGGCGGGGCCGAGCGAAGCGAGGTGCAGGCGTGACCAAGCAGATCCGTCAGTTGGACCGGGTGGTGATCCGGTTTGCTGGTGACTCGGGTGACGGGATGCAGTTGACGGGGGACAGGTTCACCTCGGAGACGGCGCAGTTGGGTAATGATATTTCGACGTTGCCGAATTTCCCGGCGGAGATTCGGGCGCCTGCGGGAACGTTGCCGGGGGTGTCGAGTTTCCAGGTGCATTTCGCCGATTATGACATTCTGACGCCGGGGGACGCGCCGAATGTGTTGGTGGCGATGAATCCGGCGGCGTTGAAGGCGAATCTGGGTGATCTGCGTCGGGGTGCGGACATCATCGTGAACACCGACGAGTTC
>NZ_JAFEUC010000013.1:0-238777 GCF_016901255.1 Micromonospora humida | reverse complement strand
CCCAAAACGACCTCGACACCGTCGCGATCCAACTCAACGGCCGCCCCCGACAGACCCTCGGATGGGACACTCCCGCCGAAGCCCTTGATCGACTACTACTTGCACCGACCCCATGAAACCGCCAAGATCGAATTGACGCAAACCTCTTGATCAACCCGGCCAGGCGGTCCCCTCGGGCCAGGCGGTCCCCTCGGGCCAGGCGGTCCCGTCGGGCCAGGCGGTCCCGTCGGGCCAGGCGGTCCCGCCGGACCAGGGTGACTCCACCTGGGCCGGCGGGTCGGGGTGGGTCAGATGACCTGGAGGGTGGTGCAGAGCCAGTTGCCCCGGCGGTGCTCAAGACGCAGGGCCATCGCCCAGCTCCGACTGCCGCCGGTGACCACGGCGGCCACCTCGACCGCCGCCGGCCGCGGCTGGCACACCCGCAGCCGGCGCAGGTGCACGGCGGGCCGGGTGGAGCGGCGGCGTACCGGCGGGGTGCGGGCGGCGGCGCGGGCGAGCTGCTCGGCCACCTCGACGGTGCGCCCCGGCTCGACCAGGGCCCGGATCTGGCCGGGCGGCCGGTAGCCGTTGAGGATCTCCAGGCAGGTGCCGACGAACCGGTGGGCGGCCCGGGTCGCCTCGGGGGTGGTGGTGGCGGGCGGCGGCAGGGGCGGGGCGGCCGGGTGCCCGGGGCGGGGTCGGGGATCGGGCCGCCGGCCGGTGGGTCGGCCGGCGGCGGGCCGACCCGTGCCGAACAGGTCGAGGGCGAGCTGGCCGGGTGGCCGGGGCCAGAGATCCGGCACCTCGTCGACGTAGGGCGGGTCGGTGACGGGGGCCGGGCGTAACCGGATCGGCGGTCGGGTCGGCCCCGGACGGCGGGAGTCGGCCATCGTTGCCCCTCGTTCTGTGCGTTTGCCTTCGTTTGCTTCCGACAGCGTCGATTGTCGGGCACGGCAACGCCCAGGGTCAATGGCTCAGCGGGATGGTCCGGTCACTCCGGGTCGCGGTCGGTGAGCGGGTTGCCGCGTACCCACTCGGCGGTCTCGGCGTACTTGAGCTGGATGTACTCCTCCAGCCGGGCCCGCTCCACCCGCCACTGCCCCCGTCCACCGATCTTGATGGCGGGCAGCTCGCCGCTGCGTACCATGTGGTAGACCTGCGAGTCCGACACGTTCAGCTCGGCGGCCACGTCGGAGAGCAGGAGAAACCTCGGCTCCACGGAAACCCCTCGGCTTGGCGTCGTTCGGCCCAGTTTGCCACCGACAGCCTTCCCCGCCCAGCACCGCCCGTCGACTGGTGCGGCGGCTTCCCCCGGGGCGGTGCGCGGTGTATGACGGTCTGGACGTACGGCATGATCGGCGTTCGGGGCGGCCGTCCGCCGCCCCGGTGAGCGGAAACGACCAGGGGAGACGACGGTGGGCGACGAGCTGGTCCGGGTGTACGTGCCGGCGACCGTGCCGATGCTGGCCCTGCTGCGGAAGCGGGGGCTGCCGGCCAGCGGCGGCCACGCGGTCACCCCCGCCCTGCGCGAGTGGTACGCCGAGGGCGACGAGGAGGAGCTGGAGTACGTCGCCTTCACCCGGGCCGCCCAGGATGCCCTGCAACTGCTGCGGGAGGACGCCGACGCGCCCCGTCGCCGGGTCGTGGTGTCGGTGGACCTGCCCGCCGGCCGCGTCGGCCGGGGTGACGGTGAGCTGGGTTCCAGCGTGGTCGACCTCGACGGGCCGCTGCCGGCGTCGGCGGTGGCCGCGCTGCACGTGGACGGGGCCGAGGCGGTCGGGGACGTGGCCGCCGCCGTGGACGTGGTGGTCGAGGCGCTCGGCGGTGACCCGGACGCCCAGTTCACGGTGGACGGGGCCGAGGACCACGAGCTGGAGTGGTACGACCCGTCCGAGTGGGAACTGCTGCTGCGTAGCGTGTCCTGAGCGGGGCCGGGCCGGATCAGTCCTCGGCGGGGTCCGCCGGGTCGTCGTCGCGCGGGGTCGGGCCGAGGGTGCGGCCGAAGAGGACGACGGTGGTCAACGCGCCGACGAAGAGCACCCAGATGCCGTTGTCGATCCGCGAGGTGCCCATGCTGGTCTGGGCCACCGCGTCCGCCTCGCTCAGCGCGCCCGCCAGGTCCAGCAGGGTCCGCCCGCCGATCCGGATGATCACCTCGGTGAGCAGCAGGAGCAGACCGGGCCCGGCCCCGGCGAGCAGGTAGGCCGGCCAGCGCGGGGCCGTGGCGTCCGGGGCGTGCCGGATGGCCCGGCGGCGGGCCCAGGTGAGGTAGCCGAAGGCGAGCAGCCCGGCCACCAGCCCGCCGAGCAGCGACTCGGTGCGGGAGACCCACTTCGCGGCGCCGACCAGCGACGCCTGGGAGTCGCCGGCCCCGAACAGGTCGAACAGCGGGTCCCGGGCCTGGCTGAACAGCACCACGAACAGCAGCGTGCCGAGGGCGGCGGTGACCACCGCGCCGACCGGGGCCGGGGTACGTGCCCCGGCCAGCGCCCCACCGATGATGGCCGCCGCCGCGCTGGTGCCGGCGATGGTGTTGGTGGTGGCGTTGTCGGCGTACGTCAGGTTGATCGCCAGTGCGGTGCCCAGCCCGACCAGCATGCCGGCTCCGATCGCCGCCGCGAAGCGCAGCGCGGCCCGGTCGCCGAGCCGGCGGGCGGCCAGCTCGCTCGCGGCCAGCGCGACGGCCGCCCCGGCGACCAGGGCGGCGGAGATCACCCCGGGCAGGGCGAAGGCGGACAGCGTGATCGCGGTGAGGCCGACCGCCGCCGAGTGGATCGCCTCCCGGGTGGACCAGAGCATCGCCGCCAGCCAGCCGAGGGCCAGCACCGCCAGCACGGGCGTGCCCGGGGCGTACCCGGTGCGCCCGGCCGGCTGCTCCGGCGACCGGTCGATGGACTCGGCCGTCGAGCTGCCGGGCTGGTTGCTCATCGTCTCCCCTTCGACACCGCGCCACCCCGGCACCGGGACGGGCCTCACCCTCGCGCGAACCAGCGTACGCGGACGGGCCGGACCGCCCCGGCCTGGGCGTGCCGGCTCCCGGCCGGCCCGGGAGCCGGGCGCGGCGGGGCCGCCCGGGACGCCGCGCCGACGAGCCGGGGCGTGCCGGCGGACCGACCCGGCCGGTCGGTACCGGTCCACCCTGTCTTTCTTCGTTCGGATGGCACTTCTGCTGGGGAATCGTCACCGAACAGCTGGTGCCCGCCTCGTGATCCACGGTGTGGGGCGGGCGGGGCGTGAGTCCCGCGAGCCGGGCGTGGGAGAATCGCCGGAGGTCCCGCCGCCGCGATCAGCTACCCCGCGCGGTGTCCGGCGTCCGGCCGTCCGGTCGGTGCCTGCGGGTCCGATTTCGCCGCCGCTGTCGAGATCGCCCAGGAGCCTGTGATGGACGCCGTGTTCTCCGTACCCGAGCCGCGCAACGAGCCGGTACGCACCTACGAGCCGGGCAGCGCCGACCGGGAGCGACTGGAGCGGCGGCTGACCGAGCTGGCCGCCGACCGGATCGACCTGCCGATGACCATCGCCGGTGAGCAGCGGATGGCCGGCGGTGACCCGATCGACGTGGTCCAGCCGCACCGGCACGCACACGTCCTCGGGGTCACCGGTCACGCCACCCACGACGACGCCCGCGCCGCCGTGCGGGCCGCCAAGGACGCCGCGCCGATGTGGCGGGCGCTGCCGTTCGAGGAACGCGCCGCGGTCTTCCTGCGCGCCGCCGAGCTGCTGGCCGGCCCGTGGCGGGACACCCTCAACGCGGCCACCATGCTCGGCCAGTCCAAGACCGCCGTCCAGGCCGAGATCGACGCGGCCTGCGAGTTCATCGACTTCCTCCGGTTCAACGTGCACTTCGCCCGGGAACTGCTGGCCGCCCAGCCGAACTCGTCGCCGGGGGTGTGGAACCGGTTCGACCACCGCCCCCTGGAGGGCTTCGTCTACGCGGTGACCCCGTTCAACTTCACCGCGATCGCCGGCAACCTGCCGTCCGCGCCGGCCCTGCTCGGCAACACCGTGGTCTGGAAGCCGGGCCCCACCCAGCAGTTCGCGGCGCATTTCACCATGCGGCTGTTCGAGGCGGCCGGCCTGCCCCCCGGTGTGATCAACATGGTCACCGGGCGGGGCGAGGAGGTCTCCGACGTGGTGCTCGCCGACCCGGACCTGGCCGGCATCCACTTCACCGGCTCCACCAAGGTCTTCCAGCAGTTGTGGCGCACGGTCGGCGAGAACATCGCCTCCTACCGGGGCTACCCCCGGCTGGTCGGGGAGACCGGCGGCAAGGACTTCGTCGTCGCGCACACCAGCGCCGACGTGGACGCCCTGCACACCGCGCTGATCCGGGGCGCCTACGAGTACCAGGGCCAGAAATGCTCGGCCGCCTCGCGGGCGTACGTGCCCCGGTCGCTGTGGGAGGGCGGCCTGCGGGACCGGCTGGCCGCCACCGCCGACGCGTTGACGTACGGCGACGTGACCGATTTCGGCAACTTCGGCGGCGCGGTGATCGACGCCCGCGCGTTCGACAGGCACACCGCCGCGCTGGAGCTGATCGGCGGGGACGACAGTTGCCGGGTGCTCGCCGGCGGCACCGCCGACGACACGGTCGGGTGGTTCGTCCGACCGACCCTGTTCGAGTGTGCCGACCCGGCCCACGAGACGTTCACCACCGAGTACTTCGGGCCGATCCTCGGCGTGCACGTCTTCGACGACGCCCGGTTCGACGACGTGGTCGCCCAGGCCGAGTCGATCGCCCCGTACGCGCTGACCGGGTCGGTCTTCGCCACCGACCGCCGGGTGATCGACGCGGTGGCCGAGAAGATGCGGTACGCGGCAGGCAACTTCTACGTCAACGACAAGCCGACCGGGGCGGTGGTCGGGCAGCAACCGTTCGGGGGTGCGCGGGCCAGCGGCACCAACGACAAGGCCGGCTCGTGGCACAACCTGGTCCGCTGGATGTCCCCCCGGACCATCAAGGAGACGTTCGTGCCGCCGACCGACCACACGTACCCGCACATGGGCTGAACCGGCGACGGCCGGCGGTGGCGTGCGACGACGTCCCCGCCGGCCGGGCCCGCCCGACCCGGCGACGGGCCGGCACGCCCTGCGCGGTCGGGTCCGGGGCGGCGGTCGGGGGTGGTCCTGGGAGCACTGTCGTCGGCCGACAGTGCACATTGGAAATCCTCCCGGGTGGCAAATCCGGAAATCCTGGACGCCGGGACGGCAAAGTGGCAGCTTAGAGGGCATGGCGGATTCCGGAGTCAACCCCACCGCGGCGGCCCTGCTGGGTCTGTTGCACGAGGGGCCGATGACAGGTGGCCAACTGATGGCCGCCGCTGAGCGCCGACTGGCGCCGTACTGGTCGATGACACGCAGCCAGGTCTACCGTGAGTTGCCGGTGCTGGCTGAGCGTGGTTTCGTGCGGCTGGGCAAGCCCGGGCCGCGGATGAGTCAACCCTACGCGATAACCGCGGCCGGCAAGCGGACCTTCTCCCGCTGGCTGGCGGAGAATCCCGGTCGGGACACCATCCGCAACCCGATCGCCCTGCGGATCGCGTTCGGCAACCTGCACTCGGCCAGCCAGCTCAAGAACCTCTACACCTCAGCCAACGAATATCACACCGAGGCCCTCGCGTACGTCCGCGAACAGGTCAAGACCGCCAAGAAGGAGGGCGACGAGTACGACGCCAGCGCGCTGGAGTTCGCCGTCGCCTACCACAAGGCCGCGCTGTCCTGGCTCAAGACCGCCCCGGTCGGCTGATCATCCGCCCTGGTAGGTGGTGTGACGTGAGCGGACCGCCGCACGCACAGTACCCTTGTCTGTCGTGACCGCTGCCGATTACGCCGAACAGCTCAAGGAACTCGACGCGACCCTGCGCAACATCGAGGCGGTGCTCGACCTCGACCGTCTGCGGGAGGAGAAGGCCCGGCTGGAGGAGCAGGCGTCCGCGCCGGACCTCTGGGACGACCAGGCCAAGGCACAGCAGGTGACCTCGCAGTTGTCGTACGTCAACGGCGAGATCAGCAAGCTGGGCAGCCTGCGTTCCGGGCTCGACGACGCCCGGGTGCTGCTGGAGCTGGCCGAGGACGAGGCCGACTCCGGGGTGCTGGGCGAGGTCGAGTCCGAGATCGCCACGCTGACCAAGGCCATCCAGGAGATGGAGGTCCGCACCCTGCTCTCCGGCGAGTACGACTCCCGGGAGGCGCTGGTCGCCATCCGGGCGGGCGCCGGTGGGGTCGACGCGGCCGACTTCGCCGAGATGCTGCTGCGGATGTACCTGCGCTGGGCCGAGCGGCACGGCTACCCGACGGAGGTCTACGAGACCTCGTACGCCGAGGAGGCGGGCCTCAAGTCCGCCACCTTCACCGTCAAGGTGCCGTACGCCTACGGCACGCTCAGCGTCGAGTCGGGTACCCACCGGCTGGTCCGGATCAGCCCGTTCGACAACCAGGGCCGCCGGCAGACCAGCTTTGCCGGCGTGGAGGTGCTGCCGGTCACCGAGCAGACCGACCACATCGACATCCCGGAGAACGAGATCCGGGTGGACGTCTACCGGTCGTCCGGGCCAGGTGGGCAGAGCGTCAACACCACCGACTCGGCGGTGCGGCTCACCCACATCCCCACCGGCATCGTGGTGACCTGCCAGAACGAGAAGTCCCAGCTACAGAACAAGGCCTCCGCGATGCGGGTGCTCCAGTCCCGGCTGCTGGAGCGCAAGCGGCAGGAGGAGGAGGCGAAGCTGGCCGGCCTGAAGTCCGGCAGCACCAGCTCCTGGGGCGACCAGATGCGCTCGTACGTCCTGCACCCCTATCAGATGGTGAAGGATCTGCGAACCGAGCAGGAGACCGGCAATCCGTCCTCGGTCTTCGACGGCGAGTTGGACAGCTTCCTCGAAGCCGGCATCCGCTGGCGTAAGCAGCAGCAGCTCGCCAACGACGCTGCGTGATCGAACGTGAACGGGGCGCGTCGTCGATCCCGGGTTGACCGGGCGAATCGATGACGCGCCCCGCATCGGCGGGGCGTGCCACTTGGCTCTGCGGTTACACCGCGTAGACTCACGACCCGTGATTCAGCTTGAGCAAGTGACGAAGACGTACCCGAAGGCGTCCCGGCCTTCGCTCGACAACGTGTCCGTCTCGATCGAGAAGGGCGAGTTCGTCTTCTTCATCGGACCGTCCGGCTCCGGCAAGTCCACGATCATCAAGATGCTGCTGCACGAGGTCGCCCCCAACAAGGGCCGGGTCATCGTCAACGGCAAGGACGTCACGTCGATGCGCTCCTGGAAGCGACCCCACTTCCGGCGCTCCATCGGCTGCGTCTTCCAGGACTTCCGGCTGCTGCCGAACCGCACCGCCTACGAGAACGTGGCGTTCGCCCTGGAGGTGATCGGCAAGACCAAGGCGGTGGCCCGCCGGGTCGTGCCCGAGGTGTTGGAGCTGGTCGGGCTCGGTGGCAAGGAGCACCGGTACCCGCACGAACTCTCCGGTGGCGAGCAGCAGCGGGTCGCGGTGGCGCGGGCGTTCGTGAACCGCCCGCTGATCCTGCTGGCGGACGAGCCGACCGGAAACCTGGACCCGGACACGTCGATCGAGATCATGCGCCTGCTGGACCGGATCAACCGCACCGGCACGACCGTCGTGATGGTCACACACGACTCCAACATCGTGAACCAGATGCGCCGTCGCGTCGTCGAGATCGAAAGCGGCCGCATCGTGCGCGACCAGGCCCGCGGCGTCTACGGGTGAGCCGGCGCTCCACCCCTGCCGTACGACCTGACGACGAACACCTCACGCCGGAGAGCCGGAGGAACACCCGATGCGGATGAAGTACGTCCTGTCCGAGGTACTGGTCGGACTGTGGCGCAACGTCACCATGACCGTCGCGATGATCATCACGATGGCGGTCTCGCTGACCATGCTCGGCGCCAGTGGCCTGATGTACAAGCAGGTCGGCGACATGAAGGACCTCTACTACAAGAACGTCGAAGTCTCGATCTTCCTCAAGACCGACGTCACCGAGCAGCAGCGCACCGACCTCGACGCCAAGCTGAAGAGCGACCCCCTGGTCAAGGAGGTCCTCTACGTCAACAAGGACGAGGCGTACAAGACCTTCAAGGAGATGTACCAGGACGCGCCCGACCTGGTGAACGCCGTGAAGCCGGACCTGCTGCCCGAGTCGTTCCGGCTGAAGCTGGTCAACCCGGAGCAGTACAAGAACATCTACGACCAGTACCAGGGCACCGAGGGCGTCGACGTGATCGTCGACCAGAGCCGGCTGCTGGACAAGATCTTCAACGTGCTCACCGCGATCCAGAACATCGCGCTGGCCGCCGCCGTGGTGATGGCGATCGCCGCGCTGCTGCTGGTCGCGAACACCATCCAGGTGGCCGCGTACAGCAAGCGGCGTGAGGTCGCGGTCATGAAGCTGGTCGGCGCGTCGAACTGGTTCATCCAGGCGCCGTTCGTGCTGGAGGCGGTGGTCGCCGGCCTGATCGGCTCGCTGCTGGGCCTGGTCGCGCTGATCGGGGCGAAACAACTGCTGTTCAGCGGATCGTTGAAGGCGCTGGAGGGGCTGCTCTCGCCCGTCCAGTGGTCGGACATCTTCCTGATGTTCCCGCTGATGGCCGGCGTCGGTGGCCTGATCAGCGCCGCCACCGCCTGGGTCACGCTCCGCTTCTACCTGCGGGTCTAGTCACCGCAGCGCTCTCCGTGGGGACCCTCCCGGGCCGGGAAGAAACGGCGCGGGAGGGTCCTTGTCGTTCGGGTAGCATGATCCCCGCTCGCCGGCCGGGTGGTCGGTGAGCGTAGTGGAAGGGAGGTGGCGCCGGATGCCACGGGAGAAGGGCCGCAAGGTGGTCGCCTCCAACCGGAAGGCCCGCCACGACTACGCCATCCTCGACACGTACGAGGCGGGCATGGCGTTGACCGGCACCGAGGTCAAGTCGCTGCGTGCCGGGCGGGCCTCGCTGGTCGACGCGTTCGCCCAGGAACGTGACGGCGAGTTGTTCCTGCACGGCATGCACATCCCGGAGTACACCCAGGGCACCTGGACCAACCACGAGCCCCGGCGTACCCGCAAGCTGCTGCTGAAGCGGATGGAGATCGACAAGTTGATCGGCAAGACCCGCGAGGGGGGCCTGACCATGGTCCCGTTGCAGGTCTACTTCTCCGACGGCTGGGCGAAGGTGGAGATCGCCCTGGCCAAGGGCAAGAAGTCGTACGACAAGCGGCAGGACCTCGCCAAGCGGGACGCCGACCGGGAGATCGCCCGGGTGTCCGGTCGCCGGGGCAAGGGAATGGACGACTGATTCGCCCCTTCTGTCCGGGTCGGCACGCCGGGCCGGGGCTCGGGATGAAACCCGTTGCGGCAGGCGTTAGTCTGGACAGTGCCGCCACATCCGGCGGTCCGTCGAGGGGGTGACTGGTTTCGACTTCGTACGCAGCGACAGGGGAAGCGAGCCGAGGAAGCCGACGTCGTCTCGAGAATCGGTCGTCGGAAACCAATAAGCGCCAAGCAAAATCGCGCTGACTTCGCTCTCGCCGCCTGAGGCGAGTAGTGAGTCTGTCGGCCTGGGAACGCCTTCGTCCCAGTTAGCCGGCATCAGCTAGAAGGCTGGCCAATCGGACCCGGTCGCGGGGTCCGTGCGGCGAGATCAATCAGCGACTGGGCCCGTCACACCAACTTGCTCGCGTGAGCGGTGGGGCCGAGTAGAGGCATAGCGAGCTGCGCTCGGAGAAGCCCTGACAAACCGGCGAAGGACCCGGGTTCGATTCCCGGCACCTCCACCACCTCGATGATGCGCCCCGGTCCCCACGGACCGGGGCGCATCACTGTTCCCCCTCCCGCCTTGCCCCGCCCCGCCTTGCCTTGTCCCGCCCCGCCATGCCTCGTTGATCAAGAGGTTTGCGTCAGACCCGGCGCGGCGAATGACGCAAACCTCTTGATCACCCGGCCTTCGCGGATGGCGTGCGGTGATCAAGAGGTTTGCGTCAGAGTTGGAGATCAACTTGACGCAAACCTCTTGATCAACCAGGTGTGCGCGGTGGGAGGGCGGGGTTGGGGTGCTGGGAGGGGAGGGAACCGGGAGGGGCGGGTGGGCGTCTTAGGGGGATGCGGCGACTCGTTGGGCTGACGTGGGGGTTGGGACTCCTGATGGCGGTGGGTGGGTGTGCGGCCGCCGGCTCGGTGCCCGGTGGTGCGGTGGACGGCGGGGCGGTCGGGAGTGATCCGGGGCGGCAGCGGGAGGCGTTCGACGAGCGGGCCGCCGAGGTCGCCGGGGCGTGGCGGCCCGGCCCCGAGTGGTCGAGCGGGTATCTGCCGTTGCAGGACGCCACGGTGCTCACCGGCCAGCCCGGCTTCGACGCCGGCACCGAGGCGGCCTTCCGCGCGGGCTGGTACCGGGACCAGATCGAGCTGCCGACCGCCGTACCCGCCGACGGGGCGATCCGGTTCCCCGACGGTGCCCTGACCGTACCGCTGATCAGCGCCGCCGAGGCGTACCGCCAGCTGGACCAGGGCGACCCGCCGCCGTGCGAGGGACGGCCCCGGGGGCCACGGCCCCCCGAACCCACGGCCGGTACCCGGCCGGACGATCCGGTCTCCACCCAGGCCGCCTGCATCCCGCTGACGGTCACCGGGGTCACTCTGGGCACCGCCGAGGTTCGTACCAGCCGGGGGGTCGCCGCCGTACCCGCCTGGATCTTCACCGTGGCGGAGCTGACCAGCCCGGTGGCCCGCCTGGCGGTGGCGCCCCGGTCGGTCACCGCCGCCCCGGAGCCCGCCGCCCCGAACCGGTCCCTGCCGGGCGGGGTTGCCGGTGCCGACCAGCTCCGCCGGGTCGACGGCGCCCGGCTGACGTACACGGTCGGTATGGGCGCCTGCGACAGCGGACCCACCGCCCTGGTTCGGGAGAGCGACGACGTGGTGGTGGTCGGCGGCGGGGTGGTCCGGGGCACCGGGGAGTGCATCGACCTGGCGGTGCTCAAGCCGGTCACCGTGACGTTGGCGTCCCCGCTCGGGAAACGTCCGGTGCTCGACGTCGCCACCGGCCGGGTGCTCACCCTCACCGCCCCCTGACCGCCAAGCCGTTCCCGCACTGGGGTCCCCCGTCAGAACGTCGCCCGCTGGCCGGTGATCAAGAGGTTTGCGTCACCCCGCCCGGGCGAGGATGACGCAAACCTCTTGATCACCGCCGACCGGCCGACCGGCCGACCGGCCGACCGCGACCGGGCGACCGCGACCTCGACGTGGGAGGGGTCAGAGGAGGGTGGGGATGGTGGTGCTGATCGGGGTGGGGAGCACGGTGGGGACGTCGGCGCGTAGCGCCTCGGTGAGTGCGTCGGCCAGGTCGGGCAGCGCGTCGACGACGCGGGTGGCGCAGCCGTAGCCGCGGGCGATCGCGGTGAGATCCAGGCCCGGCAGGTCCAGGCCCGGCACCCCCGGGGTGGACTTCAGCTCGGCGAACGACTTGAGGATGGCGTACTGCTGGTTCACCGGGACCAGCACGACCACCGGCAGCCGCAGCCGCGCGGCGGTCCACAACGCCTGCACCGAGTAGTGGAAGGAGCCGTCCCCGATCACCGCGACCACCGGCCGGCCCCGCCCGGTGTCCCGCTCGGCGAGGGCGATACCCACGGCGGCCGGCAGCCCGTAGCCGAGCCCGCCGCTGGCCATGGTGAAGTACGACGCCGGGCGGGTCACCGGGAGCCGACGACGCAGCGCGGCGAGGTTCGACGGTGACTCCTGCACCAGCACCCCGTCGGCGGGCCAGCAGGCGGCCAGCGCGGCGAAGAGCGCGTCCGCGTCGGGCGGGTCGCCGGTGCCTGGCGGTTCCGGCGTCGGGCGGGGCGGCGGCGTCGGCCGGTCGGCCGCCGGCAGCAGGTCAAGCAACGCGGCCAGGGTCAGTCCGGCATCACCGAGCAGGCTGTCGCCCACCGGGGCCCGCGCGGCCTCGTCCGCGTCGTCGGTGACGTGCAGCAGCCGGGCCCCGGGCGGCAGGTGGTCGCCGGGCACGTGCGGGTAGTAGCGGAACACCGGCGCGCCGACCACCAGCACCACGTCGTGCCCGGTGAGTTTCTCGGCCAGCGGGGCGATCGCGTACGGCAGAACCCCCCGGTAGTGCGGGTGGTGCTCCGGAAAGGCGGCCCGCTCCGGTGCCGGCGCGGACCAGACCGGCGCGGCGAGCCGTTCGGCCACCGCCGCCGCCACCGGCCAGGCGGCGGCCCGGTCCACCGCCGCACCGAGCACCAGCACCGGGTTGTGGGCGGCGGTGAGCAGCGCGGCGAACTCCCGCAGCCGACGCGGATCGGGGGCGAACCGGGTGGCCACCGTCCGCACCTGCGGCGGCGGGTCCGCCGGCTGGTGCCAGTCGTCCAACGGCAGGGAGAGGTAGACCGGGCCGCTCGGCGGTTGCGCCGCCGTGGCGTACGCCCGCATGAACGCCGCCGGGACGTCCTGCGCCCGCACCGGCTCGTGGCTCCACTTCACGTACGGCTGGGGCAGTTCGGTGGGGTGCCGGTTGGCCAGCCGGGGTTCCATCAGCAGCATCTCCCGGCTCTGCTGCCCGGCGGAGACGATCAGCGGCGTCCGGTTGTGCCACGCGGTGACCAGGCTGCCCATGCCGTTGCCGGTGCCCGGGGCGGTGTGCAGGTTGACGTGCGCCGGCCGGCCGGTGGCCTGGGCGTACCCGTCGGCCATGGCGACGGCCGACGCCTCGTGCAGGGCGTGCACGTAGTGGAAGTCGGCCGGGAAGTCCTGGAGGAACGGCTCCTCGGTCGAGCCGGGGTTGCCGAAGACCGTGGTCAGGTCGAGGGCGCGGAGCAGGTCGTAGGTGGTCTCCCGGACGGTCGCCATCGCCCTCCGCCTCCGTGTCCCCGACCCGTCCGGTGTCCGCCGGGACCGGACCCCTGACCTGCCGAATCTAGCGGGCGGCAGCCCGCGTTCCGCGTGCTTTGCCGGCTATTGCCCTGTCCGGGGCTGCCGGGAGGCCGTCCGGGCCGAGCGGCGACGGGTCAGGGGAGGGGGAACGGGGTCCGGATGCCGTCCAGCGCGTGCCCGCAGGGGCAGTCGCGGTCGGTGGGCAGGGCGGCCACCGCGTCCAGCAGTACGCCGCGCAGCCGGTCGGTGTTCTCGCCGAAGACCCGGAACACCTCCTCCTGGGTGACCGAGTCGCCCGCCTCCACCCCGGCGTCCAGGTCGGTGACCAGGGCGATGGAGGTGTAGCAGAGGGCCAGTTCGCGGGCGAGTACCGCCTCCGGGTGGCCGGTCATGTTGACCACCGTGCCGCCCATCGCGGCGTACCAGCGGGATTCCGCACGGGTGGAGAAGCGTGGCCCCTCGACCACCACCACCGTGCCGCCGTCGACCGCCGGCACGTCGCGCCCGGCCGCCGCGTCGAGCAGGGTACGCCGCCCGACCGGGCAGTACGGGTCGCCGAACGCCACGTGCACCGCGCCCTGGTCGTAGTAGGTCTGCACCCGGCCGCTGGTGCGGTCGATGAGCTGGTCGGGCACCACGAACGTGCCGGGGCCCAACTCGGGGCGCAGCCCGCCGACGGCACAGGGGGCGAGCACCTGGCGTACCCCGAGCGACCGCAGTGCCCACAGGTTCGCCCGGTACGGGATCAGGTGCGGGGGGTGGCGGTGATCACGCCCGTGCCGGGGCAGGAACGCCACCGACCGGCCGCCCACGGTGGCGATGGTGAGCACGTCCGAGGGGGCGCCGTAGGGGGTCTCGACCTGGTGTTCCGTGGCGTCGTCGAGGAGCGCGTACAGCCCCGAACCGCCGATCACCGCGATGTCCGCCGTCGGACCCATCGATCCTCCCTCGACCGCCCTCGATCACCTGTCGGTCAGACCTTAGCCACCGCACCGGGTGCAGGCTATGGTGCCAGGCATGGCGGTGAGAGCACAGATGGTCGGTGGTGCCCGGTTGTCGGACCCGGTGCGCGGCTGACGATGTCCGAGACGCAGGGGGAGGGACCGGCGATCAGCGGTCGTGCCGTGGAGTCGATGACCGGGCGGCTGCTGGTCGCGACGCCGGCCCTCAAGGATCCGAACTTCGATCGTACGGTGGTGCTGCTGGTCGCCCACGAGGCCAACGGGGCGCTCGGGGTGGTGCTCAACCGGGCCACCGAGGTGGCCGTCGCGGACGTCCTCGGCGAGTGGAGCGAACTCGCCCGGCATCCGGCGGTGCTCTTCGAGGGCGGCCCGGTGCAGCCGGAGTCGGCGATCTGCCTGGCCCGGATGCGTCATCCGATGCGTCGGCTGAAGGGCTTCCAGCCGATCTCCGGTGCGGTCGGCACCGTCGACCTGTCCTCCGATCCGGAGCGGATGCGCGACAGCATCGGCGGCATCCGGGTGTTCGCCGGCTACTCCGGCTGGGGCTCCGGGCAGCTGGAGCAGGAGATCGAGGACGGCTCCTGGTTCGTGCTCGACGCGCTGCCCGGGGACGCCTTCGTCGACCGCCCGGACGACCTCTGGCCGATGGTGCTGCGCCGGCAGGGCGGCATGATGGCGGCGGTCGCGCACTTCCCGCCGGACGTGGCGTTGAACTGATCCGCCGGGGACCCCCGCGAGATGACCATGCTCGGCCGCGTGTGTATAGTTCTCTCCGTGCCCGGGCGACCGGGGACGACCGCAAGGGGCCGTGGCGCAGCTGGTAGCGCACCACACTGGCAGTGTGGGGGTCAGGGGTTCGAGTCCCCTCGGCTCCACCCTTGAGGCAACAGGTCAGCGGCCTGGTCGAGCATCGACCGGGCCGCTTTTCCGTGTCCGGCCCCGGCTGACCATGCGACCCGGGCCGGGGCAGCGTGCGTCGACGGGCTGACGATGCCGGACACCCCGACGCCGGCTGGGGTCGGTGGCGCGGGGTGGCCGGTCGTCCTGACTCCACCCGTACCGGGCCGGCCGCCCGCGCGCTGGGGTGTGGGGACCGGCCCACCTGCCCGGCTGGGGTTGCGGGGGTGGGCGGTCTCCTGCGCCGGGGCCGGCCGCGACGACGGAGGGGCCGTCACGGGTACGGGCGACGGACTGCCGCAGATACCGGGGTGCTGGGGTCACCGATGACGGTCTGCTCCGCCACGGTGTGGACAGGAGCGGCCGACGCGGACGGTGTGGCCGGATCCGGGCAGGGTGCGCCGAGGCGCGGAGCTGCCGATCAGAACGGAACGAGGGCCTTGCCCGCGCCGGTGCCGGGGCGGATGGCGGGGAACTCCGGTCCCTTCCAGTGGCCGATCGGCGCGCGGGTGATGGCGGGAACGGCCGCGACGGGCTCTTCCACGCTCATGTCCACTCCCGGGGGCCGGCGGCATCTGGTGGAGAAGCTAGCCGCCGTCACCGGCCCGGTCAACCAGGGGAGACGTATCGTTATCTGCCCGCCGACCTGCGCGTTCGCCGGGTTGGGCGGAGTGCCGGCAGTCCGCGTGATGGCGCAATGCGAGATAACGTTCCGCATCTTGACAGAGGTTTTCGGGCCCCGTACCTTCGCTGCAAGTCGGCGAGGCGTCAGGGTGCTGCTGGGGTGCAGCCCGACCGCCCGAACCGACCGTGACCAGCGTTGCCCGGCCATGCCGTGACGCCGTCTGCGGTTCTCGCGGCCCTGATTGATCCCCTCGAACCGGCAATTCAGGCATTCAGCACCATCACCAAGTCGATGCAGCTCGCGTCGGACCCGCACCGCAGCAGCCAGGCGGTCGTATCCGTCGCGGCAGAGCCGTCCCTTCGTATCCACCGAACGCCCTCATTCCCGCCACCGGCACCGGCGGCGGGAGACGTCGGGGCCACGCGCGAAGCACATAGGAGCATCACGATGAACACACGACGTACCGGTGCGATGGTCGCCCTCGCCGCGCTGCTCTTCACGAGCGCCTGCGGCGGGGCCGAAGGCGCTGCGGACAACGCGGACGGCACCACGAAGGTCTCCGTCACGACGTTCGGCTGCGAAATCTGGAACACCTGGGCGATCGGGAAGGGCGTCTACGGCAAGCACCGCCTCGACGTCGAGCTGGTCCGCTCCGGGGGTGGCTCGGCGGCGGTCGCCGCAGTGCTCTCCGGGGCGGCCGACTTCGGCTACGTCAACGGCTACACCGCGATCAACGCCTACAACACCGGCTTCCCGATCCAGATGGTGTCCGGGGTGAACGTCAACGCGCTGCCGCCGGCCAAGCCCGCGCAGGGCGTCTTCGTCGGCAAGGACTCCCCGATCAAGGCGGCCGCCGACCTCGCCGGCAAGAAGATCGCGGTCAACGAGATCAACGGCATCAACCAGATCGTGACCGCGAGCTGGCTGAAGGCCAACGGGGTCGAGCCGGACAGCGTCAGCTTCGTGGCGCTGCCCTTCACCGAGCAGATCCCCGCCGTGCTCAGTGGACGGGTCGACGCCGCGCAACTGGGCTACTCGCTACTGGGCAACAACAACGACAACGTACGCAGTCTGGCCGACCCCTTCGCCAGCAGCGACAAGATCTACATCGCGACCTACGTCGCCGCCAAGAGCTTCGTCGGCAAGGGCGACGCCGCCAAGCGCTTCCACGAGGCGATCGCCGAGACCGCGCAGCAGCTCAGCGACCCGGCCAATAAGGACGAGGCATTCCGGCTGCTCTCCGAGTGCCAGAAGGTGCCGGCGGAGACCCTCGCCGCACAACCGCAGAACGCCCTCGAAGCCGCCGTCGACGTCGCCGCGCTGGACCGGATGGCCCAGCAGATGGTCGACCTGAAGATGCTCCAGAAGAAGCCCGACCTGGGGCCCTTCGTCACCGACTTCGCGCGGTCCTGACCTGTCCTGTCGTCGCGGTAGGCGGGCCACCATGAGGGGAGAGGACGTGACATGGCGTCGGACGTCCACGTGATTGACCAGGTCGAGGCGGACGCCCGACCCACCGGCGGGCCCGTCGCGGCCCGCCGGTGGGGCCCCACACCCGACTGGGTGCTGGGAGTGGCGGGCGTGGTGACCATGTTCGTGCTGTGGGACCTGGTGGTCCGGTCCGGGGCGGTCTCGGTGGACTCCCTGCCGTACCCGGCGGACACCCTGCAACGGGCCGGCGAACTGCTCGTCGACGCGACGTTCCTGACCGAGGTGGCGCAGACCCTGTGGGCGTGGCTGCTCGCCATGCTCGTCGCCAGCGCCGTCGGCATTCCGCTGGGGCTGACCCTGGGCTACTTCTCCGCCCTCTACCGGCCGTCGTCCTCGGTGGTGCACGCCGGCCGGTCGATCCCCTCCTCGGCGTTCCTGCCGATCGCCATCCTGATGTTCGGCCTGGGCACCCAGATGAAGGTGTCGCTGGCGATCTACGCGATCTTCTGGCCGATCCTGCTCAACGCGATGTACGGCGTCCGCGACACCGAACCGCTGATGCTGGCCACGGGGCGGAGCATGGGCTGGACGCGTACCCGGCTGCTGACCCGGGTGGTGCTGCCGTCGGCGGCCCCGTCCATCGCCACCGGGCTGCGGGTGGCCAGCTCGACGGCGCTCATCGTGGTGCTCTCCGCCGAACTGCTCGGTGCCACCAACGGGGTGGGAACGGTGATCACCACGTACCAGCAGGCGCAGCGACCCGACTTCGTCTACGCGGGCATCCTGCTCGTCGGCCTGCTCGGCATGGGCCTCTACTACGGCTTCAACCTGGTTGAGCGCCTGGTGGTGCCGTGGGGCCAGGCACAACGGGAGGGTGGACGATGAGCGGGCAGGGGCTGAGCCGGCCGGTGGTCACGTCGGCGTTGGCGGTGGGACGCGGGGTGCGGTCGCTGTGGCTGCTCGCCCTGCTGCTGGTGGTGTGGGAGGTGGCCGCCCGGATGGTGGGCTCCCTGTTCGTACCGCCGGTGTCGCAGATCTTCGGAGCGTTCGTCGACACCTGGCTGTCCGCGTCCCCGTCGTCGCTGTTCCTCAGTTCCCAGTTCCGGGCCGACGTCCTGCCGAGTCTCGTCCGGCTCGGCCTGGGCTACGGCGCGGCGACGGTGCTCGGCGTCGGTCTCGGCATCCTGATCGGGGTGTGGCGGCCGGCCGGCGCGTTCTTCAACCCGCTGATCCGACTGGGCATGTCGGTGCCGGTCACCGCTCTGCTGCCCATCGCCATCGTGCTGTTCGGCATCACCAGCGGGATGAACGTCTTCCTCATCGCGCTGGGCTGCCTCTGGCCGATCCTGATCAACACCTACGACGGCGTCCGGGGCATCGACCGTACGGTGGTCACCGCCGCCCGGAGCCTGCGACTGACCCGGCGGCGCTACTTCCTGCGGGTCCTGCTGCCCGGCGCCAGCCCGGCGATCTTCGCGGGGATGCGGATCAGCATCGGGATCGCGCTGGTCCTGATGGTGATCTCCGAGCTGTACGCCGCCACGGCCGGCCTCGGGTTCTACATCGTGAGCCAGCAGCGGCTGTTCCAGTTCCCGCAGCTGTGGTCGGCGATCGTCCTGCTGGCGCTGCTGGGCATCCTCTTCAACGCCGTCTTCGCCCTGGTCGAGCGGGTGCTGCTGCGGTGGCACCGCAACGTGCGCCCCGACAGCGCGGAAAGCCACTGACCGACACCACGTAGGAGCCCCGGATGAACCCCGTGACGACCAAACCGCAGCAGCCCGGTGCCGCCCTCGACACCCCCGTGCTCGACGTGCAGGAGTTGAGCAAGTCCTACCGGTCCCGCAAGGGCGACGTGCCCGCCGTACGCAGCATCGAGTTCGCCGTCCACGCCGGGCAGTTCGTGTCGGTGGTGGGGCCCTCCGGCTGCGGCAAGACCACCCTGATGATGTGCATCGCCGGGCTCCTGCCCATCTCCGGCGGCGCGGTCATGTTCCGGGGGGAACGCATGTCCGGCCCCCGCGACGGCGTGGCGGTCGTCTTCCAGGACTACAGCCGCTCGCTGTTCCCCTGGTTGACCGTCGAGAAGAACGTCGCCCTCCCGCTGCGCGACCGGGGCCTGCCCCGCGCCGAGATCCGGCAGCGGGTGCAGGAGTCGCTGGAGATGGTGGGCCTGGCCCACGCCGCCGGGTTGCACCCGTGGCAGCTCTCCGGCGGCATGCAGCAGCGGGTCGCCATCGCCCGGGGGCTCGCCGTCCGGCCGGAAATGCTGATCATGGACGAGCCGTTCGCCTCGGTGGACGCCCAGACCCGGGCCAGCCTGGAGGACCTGCTGCTCAAGGTCTGGGCGGAGACCGGTACGACGGTGCTGTTCGTGACCCACGACATCGACGAGGCGGTGTACCTGTCCGACCGGGTGGTCGTGCTGTCGCAGGGTCCCTCCGTGGTCGTGGCGGACCTGCCGGTCACCCTCGACCGGCCCCGCGACCAGATCGCGACCAAGCAGACCCCGCTCTTCGGTGAACTCCGCGAACACGTGTACTCCCTGGTCATGGCGTCGCAGCGGCGGACCTCCCTGTCGGGGGAGCCGAGCTGACCGGGTGAACCGGGTCGCGCCGACGCGGCGTATGGGCGGGACGGGCCCCTCAGGACCCGTCCCGCCCTTCTGTAGCGCTCTACTGCTCAGGATGCGCTAGGACTCGCCATGGGAGAACGACCGGTTCAGGGCCTGGGTGCTGGAGCTGAGCTGCGGACGAACTTCCCGTTTGACGCTTCCCCGACTCGCTGAGGCGACAGCTGACGACTGTAGATCTGGATCACGTCGTCGGTGTCCCAGCTCAGCGCCTTGCCCCACTCGTCGAGGGCGCGAACGAGATGTGGGACAAGGCGACCCAGTTCGTCGAGGACCACGCCGCTGAGATCGCCGGCATCGCCGTCGGTGCCGTCGTCGGCATCGGCTGCGGGGCCGCCATCGGCTGGACCGGTGTCGGCGCCGTCGCCTGCGGTGCCCTGGCCGGAGCTGTCGGCTCCGCCGTCACCGGATACATGAACGGCAAACGCGGATGGGATCTCGCCGGCGAGACCGCGCTCGGTGGGCTCTTCGGTGCCGCTGGTGGGGTTGCTGGGAATATCGGCGGCGCGGCCCTCGGTGCAGGGCTCCGCGCTCTGGGCGGGGGAATGAGAGCAGCCGGCGGTAAGGCCGTCAGCGCAGGTCTCGGTGAAGCACGCACCATCGGACGCGGGCTCATGGGCCGGAGCGGCGGCTGCCTCGGCCCCGGCAACAGCTTCACGGGCGACACGAAGGTCCTGATGGCCGATGGCAGCCACAAGCCGATCCGTGACGTGAAGCTCGGCGACAAGGTCCTGGCCACCGACCCCACCACGGGGCGGACCGCGCCGCGAGTAGTCACCGCTCTGATCGTCGGTAGCGGCACCAAGCAACTCGTCGACATCACCGTCACCGTGGATGGCCCCCAGGGCAGCCGTACCGAGACGATCACCGCTACCGCCGGGCACCCCTTCTGGGTCGCCGACCAGCAGCAATGGCGCGAAGCCAAGGACCTCAAACCCGGCTACACCTTCGAGACCACCGACCACCGCCCAGTAGCCGTAGCGACCACACGCCACCGTACCCAAACCGAGGTGGTACACAACCTCACCGTCGACACCCTCCACACGTACTATGTGGTGGCCGGTGATACCCCGGTCCTCGTACACAACTGCGGCGAGGTGGCTGTTGATACGAACGCTGTGACGGACGCATTGTCCGGTGCAAAGACCACTGCAGTAGATGCCGCCCTGGCAGGGCGTGCCCCAGTCCTTTCTCCGACTGCTCGGCGTGAACTCCTCGAAGGTGGACACTCTGCAGACGCCATCGGTGGCTGGCTGTCGGAACGAGGAGGACGCATGGGGCCGGCCTCTACCAGTGAAGGCATCGCCTCGCTGCAGTCTCGCCTCAGAGGAATGTGGAAAGGTAAGTCCTTCACTCCGATGATTGCCGACGACGATGCTTCAGTTTTGCATTCCGCGATACAGGACGGATTGTCTATCATTACAAATGATAAAAGGTTCTTTAAAAATATCGAAAGACTCGGATATTTAAGCGAAAGATACTGATTAACTATGTTGAGTGGTGGCTTGCGTAGGGTTCGAGAAATCGTGCTGATGGAGGGCGGTTTAGATGCGTGAAGATGAACTTGAGGAGATCGAGGAGCTTTGCGAAGCGGCCACTCCGGCACCTTGGTTTGTGAGGACGCTGAATGACGAAAATGCCATGAATCTTGTGGCAGTAAGCACTTCTCCTGATACTGGCGTGGCCGAGCGGTGGCCAAGATTCGATCATGGAGAAATGGTTGCCGCAACATTAATTCAGCATCCTCGGTACGTTGATGCTGTCGACGAGCGCTGGGATGAGAACGCGGCTTTCATTGCAATGGCGAGGGAGGCCGTGCCACGTCTTTTGGACGAGGTTCGGCGCCTTCGAGCCTTGCTTGCGGGTGGTGGTAATTTTCGATGAGGTGGTCCGGTGGCGAATGCTGAGCTGCTCGCGCGACACGGGACCGTCAACCAGCCCCGAAGTCCGCCTCGGGGCTTCTCAAGCCTGAGTCGACCGTGCGCTGAGCTCTGTCCGCTGCAACTTTAGGTGTGTCGGTGGATGTCTCACTCTGAGATGCTTCTATAACTGTCAAGTGGTGCTGGTGGCTGGGTGGGCGCCGTTCAGGGTGCGGAAAGTTGCCGGCTGATGTAGCGCTTGAGGCTGCGCATGATCTCGCGTTTGGTGCGTCCTTCGCGGGTGCGGCGGGTCACGTAGTCGCGGGTGCGAGGGTCGTGGCCGATGCGGACCGGCGCGACGGTGTAGAGCGCTCGGTTGAGGCGTCGGTCGCCGCCGTAGTTGAGCTGGTAGCGGGGTGGTATTGCCTGATGAAGCCGGTAGCGGTGACGCGCCGGCCAGGGCAGCGAACGCGGCTTCGGAGCGAACGCGGCCGGGGTGGGACCAGGCCAGCAGAACGGTGGCGGCGACGACGGCGCCGGCACCTGGCAGGGCGAGTAGTTGTGGCGCTTGCGTGGTGACAGCCATGGATCGGCGGGTCGCGGTGCGGATGGCGCGGCAACGGCGGCTCGACGGCGGCCACCGGCTGCGGCTGACCATCGTGATCGCCGAAGGGGCGCTGCGGCAGCAGGTGGGCGGCCCGGAGGTGATGCGCGCCCAGCTCGACCATCTCGACCGGCTGCTGACCGAGCGCCCGGAGCAGATCGAGATCAGGGTGATGCCGTTCACCCCCGGGGCGCATCCCGCGCTCGGCGGCCCGTTCCAGATCCTGTCGTTCCCGTCGCCCCGGCTGGCCGACCTGGTCTGGCAGGAGGTGCGCACCTCCAGCGACATTATCGACCAGTCCAGCCGGGTCGCGGACTACCTCGTCACCTTCGCCGAGGCGCGGAAGCGAGCGTTAAGGTCGGCGGAGTCGCTGGAGCTGATCCGGCGAATCGCCAAGGAGATGACGTAGTGGCTGCTCTCGCCACCCCCGACCGTGGCTGGTTCAAGTCCTCCCGCAGCTCCGACCACGGGGCCTGCGTGGAGGTGCGGTTCGTCGGTGGTGCGGTGGACGTCCGCGACACCAAGAGGACCGCACCGGCCCTGTGCTCGCCTTCGACGGCCGCTCCTGGACCAGCTTCCTGACCGGCCTGAAGGCCGACACCACGAGCTGACCTGCACCCCGAGCCTGGAAGTTACCCCTGCGGCGTTGGCGGCCAGATCCGTTCTGGCCGCAGCCCCGCTCCGGCGGATCGACGTTCTGGGCAGTAGGGCAGGCGCGCTTTCTCGTCGGCTTGGTCGCGCTGTAACCCTGCGGGTCAGATGGATGCCGGGAAGTTGGCCTTGGCGGCGCGGCCCACCAGAGCAGTGAGGGCGGCATCCATCCCGGCTCCGACGAGGCCCCCCGCGATCGGGATGCCCTTGGCCAGGGTGATGGCCGAACGCTGCGTGCCGTACTTGGCGAGAAGCATGAAGCCGACCTGCGCGTTGATCTTCCGAATGACGGCGATCGGGATCGCTTTGATCATCTGAGCGGTTAACTTCGCCCCGATCTTGACTCCCGCCGCCTGAAGCGAGCCAGCCAGCGTTCCGCCTGCGGTGGTGAGAACGATGAAGGTCTGGAATTGCGGGTCCGAGATGTCGTAACCCCGCAGGTACGCGATCGAACCGACGAGTCGTGCGTTGATCACCAGTGACCCGGCGATGTTCGCGGGGAGGGTGACGGGCATGGCTACGAAGCCGCCCAGACCAGTGACGAACCCGTTCGTCGACGCCGCAGCCACCGACTCCTTGATCAGTCGATCGATCACCCGCTCGATCGCCGCTTCGCTCGCACGGTCGCGCAGGGGCACCCCGTCGGCATCGATGACCGGAGCCGCCGCAGCCGACATGGCCTTGCTGAGGCGGGCCTCCGCGTAGGGGATCGAGCCGGTGATCGGGCCGACGCCATCCTGGATGACCTTCACGGTCAGGTTCTGGAAGTGGCGGGCTATCGCGTTGGAAGGGCCCTCGCTGTGCTCGTCCGCGTCCATCGTTTCTCCTCCTGGCCCTACAGGTCAGCCGGCCGGTGATCAGGTGCGGGGTCGCACCGGTGCAGGCGTCGACCACTGGACGTACGTATGATCCACATGGGAGTTACCAGATCGATGATTCGATCGGCTAACCGACAGACCCGGTCCGACGCGGCCCGCCGGTGCACGTGCTGAGGGGAGGGATCCTCCAGGACCCCTCCCCTCAGCGCCGGGCCGTCACGACCTGGTCAGGGTCACCTGCACCGTCTCGTCCGGGCTCTGCCCGGCCGTGTGGGCGAACCCGACAGTGAACGTCACATCGAGCCGACCGGTCTTGACCAGCGTCTGCCGGTACGCGGGTGCCACCGTCACGGTCACCGTCACGGTGTTCGCCTTGGCCACCTGCCGGCTGACCGCGTTGACCTTCTCCCGGCGAGGGTGAGGATGCCGGCGGTGTTGACCGTCGCGGTGAGCGTCGCCGCACCCGAGGTGGGGTCGGCCTCCACCTTGTCGATCCGTACGGTCGGGGCCGGGGTCGCCGGATCCACCGTGCCGACGATCGGCTTGGAGAGCGTCGATTGCCCGGACGAGTCGACCACCATCGCCTGGAACCTGACCTGCCGGCCGGCGTCCTTCGCCGTCGGCGTCCAGTCGAACAGGTAGGGGGCGGTGGTGGTCGTGCCGACCAGGGTGCCGTTGACGAACAGGCTCGCCGAGGCGATGGCGAAGTCGTCGGTGCCGCGCACCAGCGGGTGCACCGTCGACCCGACCCGGAACACCGCGCCGCGTCCCGGGTCGGCCAGCTCGGCCGAGGGCGCGGCGTCGACGACCCGGCCCACCCCGGTCGGCACCGCCGGTGGCGGCGTCGGACGACGTTTGGTGACGCTGACCGTGGCGCTGCCGGTGCCGTCCACGCCGGAGATCGCCTCGATGCCGGTGGCCGGGACCGCCGGGCCGCCCGGGACCGGTGGCCCGCTGCCGAGGTAGCTGCCGGTCAGCGCGAACGGGGCGCCCTCGTGGACGGCGGTGTTGTCGGCGTTGGCGTTGTAGACGGCGAACCCGTTGCCGGTGAGGATGTTGCGGGTGCCGGTGAGCGCCCCGGCCGTCTCGGTGCCGGCGTCGGTGAGCAGGATGCCGTACGACCGCTGGGGTGCGGGTGGGTAGTAGTTGCCGGTGATCCGGCTGGTGTTGACGAAGCCGTCCGTCCCGCTGGTGTACGCGATGCCGGTCTGCGGGAACCGGCTGTTCGGGTCGCCGGTGACCACGGTGTCGGTCACGTACCCGTGCTGGCGGATGCCGGAGCGGACGGTGGTGTCGGGGGTGCCGTCGCGGCCCCGTGCGCCGTCGAAGAGGATGCCGCCCGACTGGTAGCCGCTGACCACGCTGCCGGTGACCGTCACCTCGCTCTCCACCGTGCCGGTGCCCGCTCCCCTGATGACGCCGGTCTTCACGATGCCCCAGCCGTGCGGGTGCGCGGCGAGTTCCTCGTCGGTGGTCGCCACCCGCAGCGGGCCGACGACGCTGTCCGCCACCCGACCGGCCGCGCCGAAGAACGCGATGCCCGCCTCGGCCCAGACGTCGCCGGAGGTCACGGTCACGCCGGAGAGGTCGAGGAACATCTCGTTGGTGTCGGTGGAGCCGAGCGACTGCCGGGACACGGTGATCACGTTGCCGCCGCCGTCGCGCAGGTACGGCTGGTCGCCGGCCAGGTTCCCCAGCGACGGGTCCGGCATGATGGTGACCTTGTCCGCGCCGGCCCCCTTGATCTTCAGCGGCTTGGTGATGGTCAGGCCGTTGCGGGCACCGGTCTGCACCGGGTTGGACGCGTGGTTCACCGGCGTCGATGACTCGCGGTAGACCCCCGCGCACACCACGATGGTGTCCCACGGCGAGGCGAAGTCGACGGCCCGCTGGACGGAGGTGAAATCGGCCGTCGGGCACTGCTTCCGGTCGTCGTCGACCGTCCACGTGGTGTTGCCCTGCGGGTTGGCCACCGGGTCGACGAGCGCGACGGTGCCCGGGGTGTTGTCGTAACCGGCGAGGTAGGTCGCCGGGTCGGGGCCGCCGAGGGCGGACGGGCCGTGACCCGCGCCGTCGGCCCGGTCGCCGTCGGACAACAGGGAAGCCCCGGCGTCGGATTCCTGGAAGCGTACGTCGGCCAGCTCGATCGAACCGGACTTCGGCAGGTCACCCACCCCGAACCGGAGTTCCAGCTTCGCCAGCGCGCCGACGTCGACGCCCTGCGCCGCGAACTCGGCCAGCGGGACCCGGATCTGGTCCAGGACGATGTGGGTGTTCGGGGTGTTCGTGCCGGTCGACATGTGCAGGGCGTTGCCCCAGCGGGGATCACCGGCGTCGACGGTCCCCTCGTGACCGGCGGCGTCGCGCAGCGCGATCTGGAACCGCTGGGTGGTCGAGGCCGGGTCGTACGACGTGGGCTTCTCGTTGGGCCAGACCGGGTTGGTCGGGGTGCCGTTGACGGTGGTGTCCCGGGTGTTGTCGCCCCGGTTGTCGGCACCCGGGTTGCGGGTGTCGAAGAAGTTCACGGCGGCGCTGAGCGCCAGTGCCTTCAGGTGCCGTACGTCGGCGGACGCGGCCGGGATCGCGGCGGTCAGCGACGCGGTCGAGCCCGGCTCCCAGGCGAGGGTGAGCTGTCGGCCGTAGGAGTGGTTGATCGGGCTGTTCTCCCGGGTGCCGTTCTGCCCGCCGAGCGCGCCCGCTGCCGGCAGTGGGCAGGGCTTGGCGGCGGTCGGCAGCCCCGTCTTGCCAAGCTGTGCCGGGGCGAAGTCCTGCGGCTCCGGGTTGCACCAGTCGTAGCCGCCGGTGGTGCTCGCCGGTTTCGGGGTGACCCCGGCGGCCTGCGCGTACGGGTCGGCGAAGCCGGTGCCGGTCAGGGTGCCGCCGAGGGCATTACGGGTGAGCGGGTTGTTGACCTCGGGCCGGATCACGTCCACCCGCTCCTGCGGGGCGGCGAAGTAGCTGGTGTTGACCCGCTCGTCGCACCCGATCGCCGTGCCGGACGGGCTGGTCGGGCAGGCCGACGCGGGGACCTGGAGCCCGCCGGGGGTGTTCGCCAGCTCGCCGGTCAGGTAGGGCTGGAACGCGCCCTCGCCGCCGACGTAGCGCCGGAAGAACGCCGCCATCGTCGCCAGGCCCAGCTTCTCCTGGTCACCCATCCGGGCCGCGTCGCCGGAGAACTTGGTGTTCACGGCCGGGTTCAACGGGTCGGAGTTGTCGATCTTGTAGTTCAGGTCCGGGTCGGTGTAGCTGGCCGCGCCGCTGAGCCGCAGGTTGTGCGGATGGATGTTGTTGGTCGCGAACGGTGCCGAGTTGCCGCAGGCGGCGTCGTTGTTGGCCTGGCCGTCCGCGCCGCCGTCGGCGTACCAGACGGTGTTGTACCAGTTGTGGATCGCGCCGAGGTGCTCCACCTGGATGCGGGGGAAGGGGTCACCCGGGTTGACGTACTGGCTGCGCTCGAACAACCGCGCGCCCTGCAGGTTGGAGACGTCACCGTCGCACATCGGCAGGATCGTCAGGTACGGCATCCCGTACGGGGCCTTGCGCTCGTAGTCCACCGGGGCGAGCGAGATCACCCCGCGCAGCGGGTAGCGCGGGCCGTCGGTGCGGATGCGGTTGTAGTCGATGAAGCTCGACACCGCGTCACCGCCACGCGAGTGGCCCATCAGGCCGATGCGGGTCAGGTCGAGGCGGCCGGCGAGCGTGGTGCCGATGGTGGTGTGGGCGTCGACCGGCAGGCCGCCGGGGCGGTTCGCCGCGCTGAGCGCGTCCAGGGTCGCGGCGATGAGCATCCGGCGGCTGTGCATGCCTTTGCCCTTGTTGCCGTCCTGCCGCATCATCAGCTGGTCCTGGGACACCGAGAAGGTGGTGTAACCCCAGGTGGCGAGGTTTTCCGCGAGGTAGGCGTAGCCGTTCTCGTTGTGCTTGAACTGGGCGCAGGTGAGCTGGGCGGTGTCCTGACCGGAGTCGCACGAGCCGTGGTTGCCGTGCACCAGGACGAGCACCGGCGACGGCGTGGTGCGTCGGGTGAAGTCAGGTGTGTACAGCTGGCCCCGGATCTCGATCCGTTCCGGGGCCTGGGAGGTCCCGGCCGTCGGGTCGGCGCCTGAGGAGTTCGGCTCCTGGATGCCGGCGAGGCCGAGTTTGGCCTCCTGGACGGCCTGGTGGCCGAAGGGACCACGGGCCGTCGGGTCGGGCAGGTCGGTCGTGGACGCCGGGGGCGGCGTGACCGCAGTGGGTGACGCCGCGGTGGCCGGCCCCGCCAGGGCCACCGGGGCCGTCACCGCGACGATCACCGAGAGGAGCACGCGCATGCTCCTCGATGTTCGTACCTTCAAAGGTTTCTCCTCGGAGCGAGATTGAGCGTTCAACGGTCGCGAACGCTAACCAGCCCTCGTTTCTCCGAGGTTTCCGTCGACAGCCGTTTTCCGGCTGATCGAATACAGTCCTACCAGGGGATATGCGCCCACGGCGGCACTCTCGCGGCAACTCTGACACGTAGGGCCCCGGCCTTCTCCGCGGTGCGTTTCCGGGCCCCGCAAGGGCGGGTGCGTGGGCGCGATGGGGGTCGTGGACATCGGTGGAACGGGCCCCGGAGAATCGGTGCCGTCGCTGTCGGTGAGCGGAGGCTTCGCACTACCGGGGGTGACGGCTCCACGGATTACGGATGGGTTGCTAACCACCCAACGCGGTGATCAAGGGCAATTAGTGCGCCGCCGCGTGGACGCGGCCAAGGGGCGCAATACGGACAGGTGTCCGATATGCCGGCGCGATCCGCGCGATTTTTCCTGCTGAGTGACCAGACAGTGATGCAATCGAAACATGACTATTGGTGGCGAGGTCCGGAGCCGGTAGCATCCATATTCGTGACAGCCGTTGGACGGCATTGTGCCGGCGGCGTCACGAGTGGCTGTCGACCATTTGGTCGAATGCTGCCCAGGATCTGCCGGCCCCGGTACCGGGCAACTGTGGCCGAGCGGTCCGTCCCGCTTTCGGCTCGCCGCCCAGCCGTGTGAACGGTGGCCGGTGCCCCGATTCGGCCGGGCCCCGATCTGGAAACAAACATTCATGGCGGCTGCGCCAGAACGAGGGAGAAATGGTTGCCATCCGGCAGGTCTCGGCGGACCAGAACAGCGAGTTGGCCGCCTGCGTCAAAGCCTGGCGGCACCGGCTTCCGCCGGATGACCACCAGGTCGCCCGGAGGCGTCGGGGACGCCGGTCCAACGTCACCCAGGAGGAGGTCGCGGAACTGGTCGGGGTGAGCGTCGTCTGGTACAGCAACCTCGAACGCGGCGTACGCGCCAACTACTCCGACGCCTTCCTCGACGCCGTCGCCGGGGCGCTGCGACTCGACCGGCACGAGCGGGAACTGCTGTACCTCCTCGCGATCGGCCGGATGCCCTCACCCGCACCGGCCGGCGCCTCCCCGACCGTCCTCGGCACCGCCCTGCGCCAGTTCGTCGAGGGGCAACGCTGGGCGACCTACGTGCTCGACCGGTACGCGCGGGTGGTGCTGCACAACGACGTGTGCGAGTCCTACTATCCCTGGCTGCGCACCGATCCCAGCTATCCACGCTGGCTGTTCACCGACGCGGACGCCCGGCGGCGGCTGGTCAACTGGGACACCGACTGGGCAGCGCCGCTGCTCACCCAGATGCGCATCGCCCAGGCGCTGCACCCGCAGGACACCGGGATCGCCGCGCTCGTCGACGCCTGCCTTCAGACCAGTCCCGAGGCCCGTTGCCTGTGGGCCGCCCACCCCCCGTCCGGGCGTACCCTGCGGTCGCGGCGCGGCATCCGGCTGGCCAGCGACCACCGCACGACCCTGGTCGACGTGGTCACCCTCACCGACCCGAGCACGAGCGACCTGCAGATCGTGTCGCTGATCCCGGTGGCCGAAGCCGCGTAGCCGCCGTTCCCGCATCCCCTCCGCCGTGGGTGAATTGCACCCCGGCCGGTCCGGCGCGCCTGCGGTCCCCGCCGGTCACGGGCCCCAACTGTCAGTTTAGGAAAGTGGCAATTTCTGGCCGCCGTCCGCACCGCCGGGCAGGATTCTCCACGCCGCTTCCGGAGGCTTTGTGGACTCCTGCGGCCATCGATATGGACCGGAGGCGGACATGAATCCTTTCGACGATGCGGACGGCACGTTTCTGGTGCTGGTGAATGCGGAGTCGCAGCACTCGCTGTGGCCGGAATTCGCCGAGGTGCCCGCGGGCTGGACCGTGGCATGGGGGCCGGGCGATCGGGACGGGGCGCTCCGGTACGTGGAAGAGAACTGGCAGGACATGCGGCCGAGAAGCCTCGCTCTCGCGATGGCTCGGGCCGATGACGCCGCCCTTCGTACCGAGTAATTGCACCCATTCGCCGTGGCGCAGCAGGTGCACCTTCTGTCAGGAGAGTTTCGTATGGCTGAGGACAATCGGCGCTGGCCGTTGAGCAGCGAGCAGCAGCGGCTGTGGTTCCTCGACCGGCTGACGCCGGCGAGTGCCGCGTACCACGTCCCGGTCTCATGGCGGTTGCGGGTCGACGTGCCGCTGCCGGCGGTCGTCGCCACCGTCGGGCGCCTGCTGGCCCGGCACGACGCGTTGTTCCTGGCCTTCGACGAGGTCGACGGCGAGCCCGTGCAGCGGCTGGTGTCCACCCGCGAGGTTCCCCTGACGGTCCACGACCTCACCGACCACCCCGCCGCCGAGCGCGACGCGCGCAGCGCCGAGGTGGTCCGGGAGGTGTCCCGCGCCCCCTTCGACCTGCGCGTCGGGCCCCTGGTCCGGGCAGCCGTCTTCACGGTCGACGGCCAGGTGCGGCTGCTCCACCTGACCTTCCACCACATCGCCGTCGACGGCCTCTCCCTGGAGATCATCGAACGCGAACTCGCCGTCGGCCTCAGCGACGCCGCCGGCCTCGCCGACGGCCCACGGCAGAGCGACGCCGCCGGATCGAGCAACGCCGTCGGGGCCGGTGCCGCCGGCGGGTCGGGGGACGCCGCCGGGTCGGCGGTGCCGGCCTACGTCGAGCACTGCCTCCGGCAGCAGCGGTGGTCGGCCGGGCCGCAGGCGCAGCGGGAACTCGACAGCCGCGTGGCGCAGTTGCGGGGCGCGCCGGAACTGCTCGAACTCGGGCGCGACCGGAACCGGCCCCGGGACTTCAGCTATCGCGGCGAGACCCTGCGGTTCACGGTGCCGCCGCAGCTCCGCGACCGGGTACGGGACCTGGCCGGACGGCACGGGGTCACGCCGTACGTGGTGCTGCTGGCGGCCTTCACCGTCTTCCTGCACCGGCAGAGCGGCCAGACCGACGTGGTCGTCGGTTCGCCGGTCGCCGGCCGGGGGGACAGCCGGTTCCTGGACGTGGTCGGGTTGTTCGCCGGCACGATGGTGTCCCGTACCGACCTGAGCGGTGAACCGACGTTCGGAACCGTCGTGGCGCGTACCCAGGAGTCGGTGCTGGCCGCCCTGGAACACCTGGACGTGCCGTTCGACCACCTGGTCAACCGGCTGGTGCCGACGCGGGTGCCGAGCCACGGCCCGCTCGTGCAGGTGCTGTTCGCGTTCCACGAGAACGGGCCGGGTGCGGTCGGCGGGTCGTTCCTGAGCCGCGAGTTCGTGCCGACGGACACCGCGAAGCTGGACCTCACGTTCACCGTCTACGACGTCGCCGGCCGGTACGACGTCGAGATCGAGTACTGCACGGACCTGTTCCTGCGCGCCACGGTCGAACACTTCTTCCGGCACTGGTCGAGTCTGCTGGGCAGCGCCCTCGACCGGCCCGACCTGGCGATCGGGCAGCTCGCGGCGATGGACGACACCGAGCGGGAGCTGGTGCGGTCCTGGACCACACCGTCCCCGGTGGATCTTCCCGACGGTGAGTTGGTGCATGAGTTGGTGGGGCGGTGGGTGGGTGTGTCGCCGGGTGCGGTGGCGGTGGTGTGTGGGGAGGTGGTGTTGACGTATGGGGAGTTGGGGGTGTTGTCGGATCGGGTGGCGGGGTTGTTGCGGGGTTTGGGTGTGGGTGGTGGTGGGTTGGTGGGGGTGTGTGTGGGGCGGTCGGTGGATGCGGTGGTGTGGTGTTTGGGGGTGTTGAAGGTTGGTGCGGCGTATGTGCCGTTGGATGTTGATTATCCGGTGGAGCGGTTGTCGTTGATGTTGGTGGATTCGGGTGTGTCGGTGGTGTTGGGGGGTTCGGGTGTGGCGGGGCGGTTGCCGTCGGGTCCGTGGCGGGTGGTGGAGATCGGTGTGGACGGTCCGGAGCCGGAGGCTGCGCAGGCGGCGGAGGCGGCGGAGGTGCCGGCTCCGGTGGTGACGGGGGACAGTGCGGCGTATGTGATCTACACGTCGGGCTCGACCGGCCGACCCAAGGGCGTCACGGTGACCCACCGCAACGCTGCCCGGCTGTTCGCCTCGGCGGCCCGGGAGTTCCGGTTCGGCCCGGACGACGTCTGGTCGATGTTCCACAGCATGTCGTTCGACGTCAGCGTCTGGGAGATCTGGGGCGCGTTGAGCACCGGCGGCCGGCTGGTCGTGGTGCCCTACTGGGTCTCCCGCAGCCCCGAGGACCTGTACACGCTGGTCCGGGACGCACAGGTGACCGTGTTCAGTCAGACGCCGTCGGCGTTCGTCCAGTTCGAGGCCGTCGACGCCCGCCTCGGTGACCCGCTGCGGCTGCGCTACGTCATCTTCGCCGGTGAGGCGTTGGAACGCGGCTCGGTACGCCGGTGGACGCAGCGGCGCGGCGCGGACCGCCCCCGGCTGGTCAACATGTACGGGATCACCGAGACCACCGTGCACGACACCTTCCGCGAGATCGTGCCGGACGACCTGGACCGGGCGCTCACCCAGATCGGCCGCCCCCTGGCGGACATGGCGATCCACGTCCTGGACGGGTACCTGCGCCCCTGCCCGGTCGGCGTCACCGGGGAGATGTACGTCGGCGGTCCGGGGGTGGCCCGGGGCTACCTCGGCCAACCCGGCCTGACCGCGGGACGTTTCGTGGCGGACCCGGTGGGAGCCGAGCCGGGGGCCCGCCTCTACCGCAGCGGCGACCTGGCCCGGTGGCGTCCGGACGGGACCCTGGAGTACGCGGGCCGCGCCGACAGCCAGGTCAAGATCCGCGGCTTCCGGGTGGAGCTGACCGAGATCGAGGCGACCGCCCACCAGTTCCCCGGCGTCACCGCCGCGGCGGTCACCATCCGCCCCGACGACGCGGGGGCACCGCAGCTCATCGCGTACGTGTCGGGGGAGGCCGGGTCGGCGGTGCCGGTCGCCGACCTGCGGCGGTGGCTGGCGGACCGGCTGCCGGACTACATGGTGCCGGGGCGGTTCGTGGAGTTGGCGGCGATCCCGCTGACGCCGAGCGGCAAGACCGACCACCGGCGGCTGCCCGACCCGGACGAGGCCCGCCCCGCCGGCAGCGGTGACTACGTGGCGCCGCAGGGACCGGTCGAGCGGCGGCTCGCCGAGATCTGGGTCGAGGCGCTCGGCCCGGTCCAGGTGGGCCGGCACGACAACTTCTTCCACCTGGGTGGGGACTCGATCCGCAGCATCCGGGTGCTCGGCGCGGCCCGCGCCAGCGGCATCTCCTTCGCGTTGCAGGAGCTGTTCCACCGGCCGACGGTCGCCGAACTCGCCACCGTCTGCACGGTCGTCGACCTGCCCGACGCCCCGGTACGTCGGCCGTTCGAACTGGTCGCCGCCACCGACCGGGCGCACCTGCCGGACGGTCTCGTCGACGCGTACCCGATGACGGCGTTGCAGGTGGGCATGGTCTACGAGATGACCCGCGACCTGGAGCGGCTGCCGTACCACAACGTCGACAGCATGAAGGTGCGGGCACCGTTCGAGGCGGACGCCTTTACCCGGGCGGTCGCCCACGTGGTACGCCGGCATCCGATCCTGCGCACGGCGCTGTCGCTGACCGACCACAGCGAGCCGCTGCAACTGGTGCACGCCGAGGCGGTGCTGCCGGTCGGCGTCGACGACCTGCGTGACCTGGACGAGGCGGCGCAGGACGAGATCGTCCGGTCCTACCTGGAACACCAGCGGGTCACCCCGTTCGACCACGACCGCCCGCCGCTGCTGCGGATGCACGTGCACCGCCGCTCGGACGAGGTGTTCCAGTGGACGCTGACCGAGCACCACGCCGTGTTCGACGGCTGGAGCCTGCACTCCACCCTCAGCGAGATCATGCGGGTCTACCAGGGCCTGCGTGCCGGTGTGGAGCCGACCGACCCGCCGTTGAGCGCGCAGTACCGCGACTTCGTCGAGCTGGAACGCGCCGCGCTGACGTCGGCGGAGACCGAGCAGTTCTGGCGTGAGCGGCTGGCCGACCCGCCGGACACCCGGCTGCTGCGCTGGCCCGACGGGCCGGTGCCGCAGCTACCCGCCGAGGCCCGCTTCACGGGCGAGTGGTGGTACGCCACCGACGCCCGCCAACGGTACGGCTCGGTCGAGACGGTGCTCAGCCCGGAACTCTGCACGGCGCTGCGGGAACTGGCCACCCGGTGCGGTGCGTCGCTGAAGACCCTCTTCGTCGCCGCCTGCCTGCGTACCGTCGGTTACGCCACCGGCGCGACGGACGTCCTGGTCGGGGTGACCGCCAACGGCCGCCCCGAGGAGCGTGGCGGCGACGACGTCCGTGGGCTGTTCCTCAACACGCTGCCGTTCCGGCTGGTGCTGCCGGACGGCCGGTGGACCGACCTGATCGCCGAGGTCTTCGCGGCCGAACGGGACATGTTGCCGCACCGCCGCTTCCCGATGGCCGAGATGCAACGCCGGCTCGGCATGGACCAGCCGGTCAACGTCAACTTCGTCTACAACCACTTCCACGTGATGGCCGAGATGCTGTCCGACCGGGGCACCGAGATCCTCGACGGCAAGATCGGCAGCTTCTCCACCGTCCGGGCCGAGCCGACGAACTTCCCGCTCAACATCGGGGTCGTCCGGGACCCGGTCTCCGACCGGGTGCTGCTGGCGATGGACTTCCACACCGACGCGGTGCGGGCCGAGCAGGTGCGGCTGCTGCGCGACTGGTTCGTGGCCGCCCTCTGGGACATGGTGACCACCCCGGACCGCCACTACCTGCGCGGACCGCTGACGACCGCGCCGGCCCCGACCGGCGTGCCGGCCCTGGTCGACGTGGCGGCGGCGGGCCCGGGGGCCACCGGCCCGGCGGGGCCGGCGGCGTGGACCGACCCGGCGGACGCGGGTGCCGGTGAGTTGGTGCATGAGTTGGTGGGTCGGTGGGTGGGTGTGTCGCCGGGTGCGGTGGCGGTGGTGTGTGGGGAGGTGGTGTTGACGTATGGGGAGTTGGGGGTGTTGTCGGATCGGGTGGCGGGGTTGTTGCGGGGTTTGGGTGTGGGTGGTGGTGGGTTGGTGGGGGTGTGTGTGGGGCGGTCGGTGGATGCGGTGGTGTGGTGTTTGGGGGTGTTGAAGGTTGGTGCGGCGTATGTGCCGTTGGATGTTGATTATCCGGTGGAGCGGTTGTCGTTGATGTTGGTGGATTCGGGTGTGTCGGTGGTGTTGGGGGGTTCGGGTGTGGCGGGGCGGTTGCCGTCGGGTCCGTGGCGGGTGGTGGAGGTGGATGCCGAGGGGTCGGCGGTGGGGGAGCCGGCCCCGGTGGATGGGGCGTCGGCGTCGTCGGTGGTGACGGGGGACAGTGCGGCGTATGTGATCTACACGTCGGGCTCGACCGGCCGGCCCAAGGGCGTCACCGTCCCGCACTCCGCGGTCACCCGGCTGCTGCACTGGGGGCGGGACTTCCTGCACGCCGGCCCCGACGACGTCTGGTCGATGTTCCACAGCATGTCGTTCGACTTCTCCGTCTGGGAGATCTGGGGTGCGTTGAGCACCGGCGGCCGGCTGGTCGTGGTGCCCTACTGGGTCTCCCGCAACCCGGAGGACTTCCACCGGCTGGTGACCGGGGCCGGGGTGACCGTGCTCAACCAGACCCCCTCGTCCTTCGCCCAGTTCGAGGAGGTCGACTCCCGGTCGGACCAGCCGCACGCGCTGCGCTGGGTGATCTTCGGCGGCGAGGCGCTGGAACACGCGTCGGTGCGCCGCTGGGCCGCGCGGCACGGCTGGGACCGGCCCCGGCTGGTCAACATGTACGGGATCACCGAGACCACCGTGCACGTCACCGCCCGTACCCTCGGGCCGGACGACGTCGGGGACGGTCTGAGCCGGATCGGCCGCGAGGTGGCCGGGCTGACCGCCCACGTCCTCGACCCGATGCTGGTCCCCGTCCCGATCGGCGCGGTCGGCGAACTGTACGTCGGCGGCGCGCGGCTGGCCCGGGGGTACGCCGGCCGGCCGGCGCTGACTGCCGAGCGGTTCGTCGCCGACCCGTACGGCAGCCGGCCCGGTGGGCGGCTGTACCGCACCGGTGACCGGGTGCGGCTGCGCCCTGACGGCGACCTGGAGTACGCCGGCCGGGTCGACAACATGGTCAACATCCGGGGCTTCCGGGTCGAGCCCGGCGAGATCGAGGGCACCCTCGCCCGACACCCGGCGGTCGGCGCGGCCGTGGTGACCGCCCGCACCGACGGGCCCGGTCGGGTCACCCTGGTCGGCTACGTCACGCCGGCTGGCACCGCCCCCCTCACCGCCGCCGAGGTACGCGAGTGGCTGCGGCACCAGCTTCCCGAGTACCTGCTGCCGGCCCGGCTCATGGTGCTCGACGCGCTGCCGCTGACGCCCACCGGGAAGGTCGACCGGGCGGCGCTGCCCGAACCCGACCTCGACGGCGCGGTCACCGGCCCGGCCGCCCGGACCCCGGCCGAACGAATCCTCTGCGACCTGTTCGCCGAACTGCTCGGCGTGTCCGAGGTGGGCATCGACGGGAGCTTCTTCGGCCTCGGCGGCGACAGCATCATGTCCATCCAACTGGTCAGCCGGGCCCGCCGAGCCGGCCTGCACCTCAAACCGAAGGACGTCTACCAGCAGCGCACCGTCCGCGCCCTGGCCGCCGTGGCGACCACAGTGGACGACCGGACCGTCGAACGTCCGGACGACGCGACAGGTGCGGTGCCGGTGACGCCGATCCTGGCCTGGGCCCGGGAGGAGCTTGGCGGCCCACTTGACGCGTTCAGCCAGTCGATGCTGGTCCGGGTGCCCGCCGCGACGACCGTCGACGAGGTGCGGCAGGCGTTGCAGGCGCTGCTCGACCACCATCCCGCGCTGCGCATGCGGGCCCGCACCGGGGACGGGCCGTGGGAGCTGGACATCCCGCCCGCCGGGGCGGTACGCGCCGAGGACTGCCTGCACACCGTCGACCTGACCGACGCCACCCCGGCCGGGCGCTCGACGGCCCTCGCGGACCAGGCACAGGCCGCCCGAGACCGGTTGCGTCCCGCCGACGGGGTGCTCGTGCAGGCCGTCTGGTTCCCGGCCGGCCCGCAGACCGGCAACCGGCTGCTGCTGGTCGTCCACCACTTCGCCGTCGACGGGGTGTCGTGGCGCATCCTGCTCGGCGATCTCCGGGCCGCCTGCGCCGCGCTCGGCGACGGGAGACCGCCGACGTTGGAGCCGGTGGGCACGTCCCTGCGTGGCTGGGCGCGGCAGGTCGCGGCGCTCACCGACGGACCGGTCCGCGAGGACGAACTGGCCGGCTGGACGCGGCTGCTGGACCGGCCGGCGACGCCGCTCGGCGAGCGCCCCCTCGACCCCCGGGTCGACGTCTTCGCCCGGCTGCGCAGCCTCTCCCGCAGCGCCTCGACGGACTGCACCTCGGCCGTGCTCACCACCGCCCCGGCCGCGTACCGCACCGGGGTGGACGAGATCCTGCTGACCGCGCTGGCCCTGGCGCTGCCGCCGTGGCTGGCCCGGCGGGGCCGGGGCGGCACCGACGGGGTGCTGGTCAACCTGGAGGGGCACGGCCGCGACGGTCTGGTGCCGGACGCCGACCTGTCCCGCACCGTCGGCTGGTTCACCCGCATCCACCCCGTCCGGCTCGACCCGGGTCCGGTGGACGCCGCGCAGGTCCGCTCCGACGGTCAGGCGGTCAGCGCCGCGGTGAAACGGATCAAGGAGCAGCTCCGCGCCCTGCCACCCGCCGGCGGGTACGGCGTACTGCGCTATCTCGACCCGCGTACCGGCCCGGTGCTGGCCGGGATGCCGGCCCCCCAGGTGGCCTTCAACTACCTGGGCCGGTTCCCCGCCGCCGCACCGGACGACTGGGGGCCGGCCGAGGAGGGCGCGGTGCTGCGGGGCGGGGCCGATCCCCGGCACCCCGTGCCGCACGTGCTGGAGGTCGCCGCCGTCACCGTCGACGGCCCGACCGGCCCGCACCTGCGGACCACCTGGTCGTGGCCGGCGGAGCTGCTGGCCGAGGCCGACGTGGCCGACCTCGCGGACGACTGGCACGCCGCCCTGGAGGCGGTGGTGGCCGGCGCGACGGCACCCGCCGCCGGCGGTCCCACGCCGTCGGACCTGACGCTGGTCACGCTGAGCCAGGACGAGATCGACGACTTTGAGCAGGAACTGGCGGCGGAACAGGGAGCGGTGTCATGACCACGTCGAGCATCGAGGACATTCTGCCGCTGGCACCCCTACAGGCCGGGATGATGTTCCACTCCTGGCACCAGAGCAGCGGGCCGGAGGTGCAGACCGCGCAGCTGATCCTGGACCTGCACGGTCCGCTGGACGTCGCCGCGCTGCGGGCGGCGGCGGAGGCGCTGCTGCGCCGCTACCCCAACCTGCGGGCGAGTTTCCGGGAACGCCGCTCCGGCCCACCCGTGCAGGTGGTCGTCCGCCAGCCGGAGCTGTCCTGGACGGAAGTCACCGTCGCACCGCAGGAGGACCCGGACGCCGCCCTCGCCCGGCACACCGAGGCCGACCAGGGACGGCGGTTCGACCTGCGGCGGGCCCCGCTGATCGGGTTCCGGCTGATCCGGGTCGACAGCCACCGGCACCGGCTCGTCGTCACCTACCACCACATCCTGCTCGACGGCTGGTCCACCGCCCTGCTCATCCGTGACCTGTGCTCCCTCTACGAGCAGGGCGACGTGCTGCCACCGGCCCCGTCGTACCGGGACTTCCTGGGCTGGCTGGCCGGGCGGGACCGGCCGGGCGCGGAGGCGGCCTGGCGGACGGCGCTGGCGGACCTGGCCGGGCCCACCCTCGTCGCCCCGGCCGACCCGACCCGCGTCCCGGTCTGGCCCGGCGACCTGCCTGCCGAACTCGACCCGGCGGCCACGGCGGACCTGGTGGCGTTCGCCCGCCGGCACGACCTCACCGTCAACACCCTCGTGCAGGGCGCGTGGGCGCTGCTGATCGGCCAGCTCACCGGACGCGACGACGTGACGTTCGGCGCGGCGGTCTCCGGCCGGCCACCCGAGCTGCCCGGGTCCGAGAACATGGTCGGGCTGCTGATGAACGTGGTGCCGGTACGGGTCCGGCTGCGCCGCGACGAACCCCTGTCGGCGCTGCTGACCCGCCTGCAGCACGAGCAGGCGCAGCTCATCGAGCACCACCACCTGGGCCTGGCCGACATCCAGAAGGTCGCCGGGACCGGCGAGCTGTTCGACACCTGCGTCGCGTTCGAGAACTTCCCCGACTCCGGTGAGCTGCGCTGCGGGCCGCTGCGGGTGGAGGCGGGTGCCGCCGACGCCGCCCACTACCCGCTGAGCCTGAACGCGGCGGCCGGCACCCGGCTGCGGATGCGGCTGTCGTACCGGCCCGACCTGTTCCCGGTGGGGTTCGCCCGGGGCCTGCTGCGCCGGTTCACCCGGCTGCTGACCGAACTGCCCACCCTGCTCGGGACGCGTACCGGCCGGCTCGACCTGCTCGACGTGCCCGAGCGGCTCCGGCTGTCGACCCAGGGCCGCAACCCCGACCCGGTGCCGGTGGCGACCCTGCCGGCCCTGGTCGAGGCGTGGGCGGCCGGCACGCCCGACGCGGTCGCCGTCCGCTGCGGGGCGGACCGGCTGACGTACGGCGGGTTGAACGCGCGGGCGAACCGGCTCGCCCACGCGCTGATCGCCCGGGGGATCGGCCCGGAGCAGCTCGTCGCGCTGGTCCTGCCGCGCGGGGTGGACCTGGTCACCGCGATCCTCGCGGTGACCAAGGCGGGAGCCGGGTACCTGCCGGTCGACCCGGAGTACCCGGGCCCGCGCGTCGCGCAGATGCTCGCCGACGCCGCGCCGGCCGGAGTGGTGTTCGCCGGGGCGGACGCCGCGCCGACGGCCCGCGCCGCCGCCGTGGCCGCCGCCCTGCCCCGGATCGACCTCGACGACCCGGCGCTGCTCGCCGAGCTGTCCGACCACCCGGAACGCGACCCCACCGACCGGGACCGCCGCACCCCGCTGCTGCCGACCCACCCGGCGTACGTGATCTTCACCTCCGGGTCCACCGGACGGCCGAAGGGCGTCGTCGTCACCCACCAGGGCGTCAGCAGCCTCGCCGCCACCCAGGCCGACCGGCTCGGCGTGGACGGTCGGGCCCGCGTCCTCCAGTTCGCCTCACCCAGCTTCGACGCCTCGTTCTGGGAACTGTGCATGGCGTTGACCTCGGGCGCGGCCCTCGTCGTGCCTACCGAACGGCTGCTCGTCGGCGACCTGCTCGCCGACTTCGTCCGGGCCCACGGGATCACCCACGCGACGCTGCCCCCGGCGGTGCTCACCCCGCTGGCCGCGCAGCCCCTGCCCACCCTGCGTTCCCTGGTGCTGGCCGGCGAGGCGTGCCCCGCCGAACTGGTCACCCGCTGGGCGGAGGGCCGTCGCATGGTCAACGCGTACGGCCCGACGGAGACGACGGTCTGCGCCACCATGAGCGCCGACCTGCGGGCCGACCGGGCCGGGTCCGGGGCCGCCGTGCCCATCGGCCGCCCGGTCCGCAACTGCCAGGTGTACGTCCTCGACGACGCCCTGCGGCTGGTCCCCGCCGGGGTGGCCGGTGAACTGTACGTCTCCGGCCGGGCCCTGGCCCGGGGCTACCTGCGCCGGCCGGGGCTGACCGCGACCCGGTTCCTGGCCGACCCGTACGCGGGGCCGGGGGAGCGGATGTACCGCACCGGTGACCTGGTGCGCTGGCGTCCCGACGGCGAGCTGGAGTTCGTCGGCCGGGTGGACGACCAGGTGAAGGTGCGCGGCCACCGGATCGAACCGGGCGAGGTGGAGGCGGTGCTGACCCGGCACGACACGGTCGCCCAGGCGGCGGTGGTCGTCCGGGAGGTGGGCGCGGGCGGGCGGCAGCTCGTCGGCTACCTGGTGGGCCCGCCGGACGGTCCCGCCCCCGACCCGGCCACGGTCCGCGCCTTCGTCGCCGGCCACCTGCCCGAGTACATGGTGCCGAACGTCCTGGTGCCCCTGGCGGCCCTGCCGCTGAACCGCAACGGCAAGGTCGACCGGGCGGCCCTGCCCGCACCCGACCAGGAGCCGACGACCGTCGCCGACCAGCCGGGCACCGCCACCGAGAAACTGCTGTGCGACCTGTTCGCCGAGGTGCTGGGGGTGCCCACGGTCGGCGTCACGGACAGCTTCTTCGGCCTCGGCGGCGACAGCATCTCGTCGATCCAGCTGGTCAGCCGGGCGCAGAGCGAGGGGCTGGCCATCCGGCCCCGGGACGTCGTCGCGCACCCGACCGTCGCCCGGCTCGCCGCCGTCGCCGACCTGGCCGCCGACCACAGCCGGGACGCCGCCGTCAGCGGTGCCGACGACGGGGTGGGTGAGTTCGAGCCGACGCCGATCATGGAGTGGCTGCGGGCGGCCGGCGGACCGGTCGACGGCTACTACCAGTCCATGGTGGTCCGGGTCCCCGCCGACCTGACCGAACCGGATCTCCGTGCCGCCCTCCAGGCGGTGCTGGACCGGCACGACACGCTGCGGATGCGGCTGGACCGGCCGTCCTGCCCCGACGGCCCGTGGCGGCTGGACGTGGCGGCACCGGGCAGCGTACCGGCCGCGTCGGTGCTGACCCGGGTGCCCGTCGACCCGGACACGCCGGAGCCGGACCGCCGCCGGATCGTCGCCGACCACGCGGCGGCGGCCCAGGCCCGGCTCGCGCCGGGTGCGCGGATGATGCTCCAGGCCGTCTGGTTCGACGCCGGACCCGGGCACCGGGGCCGGCTGCTGCTGGCCGCCCACCACCTCGCCGTCGACGCGACGTCCTGGCGGATCCTGCTGCCCGACCTGGCCGCCGCGTGGGCGGCGGTGTCCGCCGGTGGACGGCCCGAGCTGGCCCCGGTCACCACCTCGTACCGGCGGTGGTCGACGCTGCTGGGCGAGGAGGCGACCCGACCGGCCCGCAGCGCCGAACTGGACCTGTGGCGCGGGATGCTGGCCGCGCCCCCGCCGCCGGTCGGCACCCGTGCCCTGGACCCGGCCCGGGACACCGCCCGGACCGCCCGTTCGCTGGCGCAGACCGTCCCGGTGGAGCTGTCGGCGGCGCTGCTGCGCCGGGTGCCGGACGCGCTGCACGCCCGGGTCGACGAGGTGCTGCTGGCCGCGCTGACCGTCGCGGTCGCGTCGGGCCGGCCGGGCGGGCTGCTGGTCGACGTCGAGAGCCACGGCCGGGAGCCGCTGGCCGACCACGTGGACGTCGCCCGTACCGTCGGCTGGTTCACCAGCCTGTACCCGGTGCGACTGGACCCGGGGGCGGTGGACTGGGCGCAGGTGTGGGCCGCCGGGCCCGCCGTCGGCACCGTCGTGCGGCGGGTCAAGGAGCAGCTCCGCGCGGTGCCCGACCACGGCATCGGGTACGGGTTGCTGCGCTACCTGAACCTGGCCACCGGCCCCGAACTCGCCGGACTGGGCCGCCCGCAGTTCGGCTTCAACTACCTGGGCCGGCTCGGTGGCGGCACGTCCGAGGCGGACTGGACCCCCGTACCGCAGGACGCCCTCGGCGGTGACGTCGACGCGGACATGCCGCTGCCGCACGCGGTGTCGCTGAACGCCGTCACCGTGGACCTCGCCGACGGGCCGCAGCTGCGGGCCACCTGGACCTGGGCCGGCGACGCCGTGCCCGAGGCCCGGGTCCGCGAGCTGGCCGACGGGTGGCTGCGCGCGCTGGAGGTGCTGGCGGACAGCACCGCGAACCCGGCGGTGGGCCGGATCCCCTCCGACTTTCCGCTGGTCACGATCGGTCAGGGGGAGCTGGACACGATCTCGGCCGAGCATCCCCGGCTGACCGACCTGCTGCCGCTGGCCCCGTTGCAGGAGGGCATCCTCTACCACGCCACGTACGCCGGGACCGGCGCGGACGTCTACACCGCCCAGCTGACCCTGGAGCTGACCGGCCGGCTGGACCCGGCGGCCCTGCGTCGGGCCGCCCGGGACCTGCTGACCCGGCATCCGCACCTGGGTGCGGCGTTCCGGCAGCGGCTCACCGGCCCCCCGGTGCAGGTGATCGGCGACGGCGTCGAGCTGCCCTGGCAGGAGGTCGACCTGTCGGCGCTGCCCGCCGGGCAGGCGCAGGCCGAGGCCGCCCGCATCGCCGACACGCAACGGCGTCGACGCTTCGACCCGGCCCGGCCGCCGCTGCTGCGGTTCAGCCTGGTCCGCCTGGGTGCCGAGCGGTACCGCCTCGACTTCACCCACCACCACATCCTGCTCGACGGCTGGTCGCTGTCGCTCGTCGTCCGCGACCTGATCGCGCTCTACGAGCACCATCGGGGGGCCGCCGCCCCGCCGCCGCCGGTGCCGTTCCGCACCTATCTGGACTGGGTGGCCCGGCAGGACCGGCCGGCCGCCGAGGCGGCGTGGCGGACGGCGCTGGCCGGGCTGGCCGAACCGACCCTGCTGGCCGGGCCGGGTGCCGCCCACCCGACGGCGCTGCCCCGCGACCTCGACGTCGAGCTGGACGAGGGGCTGACGACGGCGCTGACCGCCCTGGCCCGGGAGCGGGGCGTCACCGTGAACACCGTGCTCCAGGCCGCCTGGGGGGTGTTGCTCGGTTACCTGACCGGGCGTGCCGACGTGGTGTTCGGGATGCCGGTGGCGGGCCGCCCGCCGGAGCTGCCCGGCGTCGCGACGATGGTGGGGCTGTTCCTCAACACGCTGCCGGTACGGGTACGGACCGGCCCCCGGGAGGCGTTCGGCGACCTGCTGACCCGGCTGCACGGCGAGCAGTCCGCGCTGGTGCCGCACCAGTACCTGGGGCTGGGCGCGGTGCAGCGGCTCGCCGGCACCCCCGGCACCCTCTTCGACACCCTGTACGTCTTCGAGAACTACCCGGTCGCGCTGGACGGCACCCCGGCCCTGGGCGAGGCCCGGATCACCGACGTGCAGGGCCGCGACGCCACCCACTACCCGCTCGCCGTGGTGGTGCTCCCCGGGGCCCGGATGCGGATCCGCCTCAGCCACCAGCCGGACCTGGTCTCCCCGGCGACCGCCGACGCGGTGCTGGAACGGTTGCGGGCGCTGCTGGCGGCGGTCGTCGCCGACCCGGGTATCCCGGTGGCCCGGCTGTCCCCGCTCACCGGGGCGGACCGGCGGCTGCTCGCCGAGGCCAACGACACGACCGTCCCGCCGGCCCGGACCGATCCGGACACGCTGGTCGGCCGGTTCGAGGCGCAGGTGCGACGCACCCCGGACGCGGTCGCCGTCCACGACGGCGACGGGGAGCTGAGCTACGCCGACCTGGACGCCGCCGCCAACCGGCTGGCCCACCTGCTGATCGGCCGCGGCGTCGGCCCGGAACGGGTGGTGGCCGTCGCGCTGCCCCGCTCCACGGCCAGCCTGGTGGCGATCCTCGCCACGGTCAAGGCGGGTGCCGCGTACCTGCCGGTGGACCCGGAGTATCCGGCGGCACGACGGGCCCTGATGGTCAGCGACAGCGGGGCCGACTGCGTGCTGACGACCGGGGGGACCGTCGGGCAGTGGGTCGCCGCGGGCTGCCCCGCCGACCGCTGCCTCGACGTCGACGCCCCGGCCGTGGGGGAACTGCTCGCCCGGCAACCGGCGACCGCCCCCACCGACCGGGACCGGTCCACGCCGCTGCGCGTCGCCCATCCCGCGTACGTCATCTACACCTCCGGCTCGACCGGCCGGCCCAAGGGCGTCGTCGTGCCGCACGCCGGCATCGTCAACCGGCTGGCCTGGATGCAGGACCGGTACCGGCTGACCGCCGCCGACCGGGTCCTGCACAAGACGAGCCTCAGCTTCGACGTGTCGGTGTGGGAGATGTTCTGGCCGCTGTCCACCGGCGCGGCGGTCGTCGTCGCCGACGCGGACGACCAGCGGGACCCGACCCGGCTGGCCCGGCTGATCGAGCGGCAGCGGGTCACCACCGCCCACTTCGTACCGTCGGTGCTGGCCGCCTTCCTGGCCGAGCCGGTCGCGGCGCACTGCGTCGGCCTGCGCCTGGTGATCTGCAGCGGCGAGGCGCTGGACCCGGAACTCGCCCACCGGTTCCACGCCACCTGCGGCGCGGACCTGCACAACCTGTACGGGCCCACCGAGGCGTCCGTGGACGTCACCCACTGGCCGGTGCCGGCGGGCAGCCGGGCGGCGTACGTGCCGATCGGGCGGCCCATCTGGAACACCCGGGTGCACGTGCTGGACGGTTTCCTGCGACCGGTGCCCCCGGGGGTGGTGGGCGACCTCTACCTGACCGGCGTCGGCCTGGCCCGGGGCTACCTGGACCGCCCCGGGCTGACCGCCGAGCGGTTCCTGGCCGACCCGTTCGGCGGGCCGGGGGAGCGGATGTACCGCACCGGGGACCGGGCGGCCTGGGACCCCGCCGGCCAGGTGGTCTTCCACGGGCGCGACGACCAGCAGGTCAAGGTGCGGGGCTTCCGCGTCGAACTGGGCGAGATCGACGCGGCGCTGGCCCGCTGCGCCGGGGTGCTGGCGGCGGCGACGGCGGTCCGCGAGGACGTGCCGGGCATCCGCCGGATCGTCGGGTACGTGGTGCCGACGCCGGCCGGCCCGTTCGATCCGGTCCGGTTGCGCGACGAGCTGGCCGCGAGCCTGCCGGCGCACCAGGTGCCGGCGGCGTTCGTCGCGCTCGACGCGTTGCCGCTCGGGCCGACCGGCAAGCTCGACCGGGCGGCCCTGCCCGCGCCGCCGGTGCCCACGGCCGACCCGGTCGCCGCCGCGCCGCTCGACGGGCTGCCGGCCCGGCTGTGCGAGCTGTTCAGCGAGGTGCTGGGGGTGCCGGCGGGGGTCGACGACGACTTCTTCGACCTGGGCGGGGACTCGTTGACCGCGATGCGGCTGGTGCACGGCGTCGAGGCGGCGCTCGGCGTCGACCTGGAGGTCGTGGAGCTGATGGCGCACCCCACCCCCGCCCGGCTGGCCGCGCGCCTGCCCGAACCGGTGCCGGCCGCCGACTGACCCGGCCGCCCTCCCACCGACCAGCGGCCGTCCGTCGGCCGACCCCACCCCTGCGAACGAAGGTTGACGACAATGCTGACGCTGGGATTCAGCGGCCTCGACCGCGGCACGGCGCTCAAGCGCGCGATACTCGGCGACGGGTGGCGGCGGGAACAACGGATCGTCCAGGGCCTGGACTCCGCGGCGGCGCTGGTCGACGAGACCGGGGTGATCGCCGCCGCCGCCCAGGAACGCTACGACGGCGACAAGGGCACCGGCCGTTTCCCCCGGGACGCGATCGACGCCTGCCTGCGGGCGGCCGGGGCGACGATGCGTGACGTCGCGGTCGTCGCGCACGGCTTCCGCTACGAACCGTCCCCGGTCTGGCAGCTCGACCACCTCTCCACCCGCTGGTACGAGGAGGTGTACGCGCAGCGCGTCCAGCGGGAGGTCTTCGCCGCCCACTACCCGCCGGCCGTCGGCGAACCCCGGTTCGTGCACGTCGGGCACCACGTGGCCCACGCCGCCAGCAGCTACTACCTCAGCGGGTTCGACGAGGCGCTGGTGGTGGTGGCCGACGGCATGGGCGAGCAGGAGTCGCTGACGGTGTTCGCGGGGCGGGGCGCGGTGCTCGACCCGCAGGGCAGCTATCCGATCATGAGCTCGCTGGGCATCCTCTACAGCGTCTTCACCCACTATCTCGGCTTCCAGCCCGGGATGGACGAGTACAAGGTGATGGGCCTGGCCCCGTACGGCGACCGGCAGCGCTACCGGGCCACCCTCGACGAGTTCGTCCGGCTCGACCCCGACGGCGGGTACGCCGTACCGCTGCTGTCGGCCAACAAGTCCCCGATGGAACGCGAGACGCACCAGGGGGTGCTGCGCCGGCTGGAGGAGAAGCTCGGGCCGGCCCGCGAGCCCGACGCGGAGCTGGGACAGCACCACATGGACGTGGCCGCCGCCCTGCAGGACGCGCTGGAACGCACCCTGCTGCACGTGCTGACCGAGTACCGCCGCCGCACCGGGCTGCGTCGGCTCTGCCTGGCCGGCGGGGTCGCGCTGAACTGCTCGGCGAACGGGGTGATCCTGCGCAGCGGCCTCTTCGACGAGGTGTTCGTCCAACCGGCCTCCGGGGACGACGGCACCGCGCTCGGGGCGGCCCTGGCCGCGCTGCGCGAGGCGCGGCCGGCGACGCCGACCGGGATGCGGATGCCGTACTGGGGGGACGGGTGCACCGCCGACGACGTCGCGGCGGCGCTGCGGGACCTCGGTCCGGGTTTCGAGATCCGCCGGTACGCCGAGGCGGACCTGGTCCGCGAGACGGTCGCGTTGATCGAGGGCGGGGCCACCGTGGCGGTGTGCCAGGGCCGGATGGAGTTCGGCCCGCGTGCCCTGGGCAACCGCAGCATCCTCGCCGACCCGCGCTCGCCCACCATGCGCGAACACCTCAACACGGTGGTCAAGCAGCGCGAGGAGTTCCGCCCGTTCGCCCCGGCGGTGCCGGTGGAGGACGCCGCCAGGTACTTCGACATCCCGCCGGGCACGGAGGCGGCGTTCCGGCACATGCTGATGGTCACCGGCGTCCGGGCGCCCTACCGGGACCGGTTGCCCGCCGTCACGCACGTCGACGGGTCGGCCCGGGTGCAGGTGGTGCACCGCGAGGACGCGCCGCTGTTCTGGGGGCTGCTGCGCGAGATGGGCCGGCGGACCGGGCTGCCGGTGCTGGTCAACACGTCGTTCAACCTGCGCGGTCAGCCCATCGTCCGGACCCCGGCCGAGGCGGTCGCCACCTTCGCCCGGTCCACCCTGGACGCCCTCGTCCTCGACGGCCACCTGGTCCGCCGCACCGCCGGGGGGCCCGCGTGAGCGTCGACCACGAGCCGGCGGCGGTCGACACCCCGCCGTACGAGGAGATCGTCCGGGCCGCCTTCGGCCAGGTGCTCCGACGGGCGGAGATCGCCCCGGACGCCGACTTCTTCGACCTCGGCGGGCAGTCCCTACAGGCCGTGGAGGTGGCGCTCGAACTGCGTCGGCGGATCGGCGTACCGGTCGAGATGGACCTGCTGTTCCGCTACCGACGGCCGGTCGACCTGGTGGCGCACCTGGCCCGGCTCGCGCCGCCGGCCCGCCGGGTGCCGGTCTCGCCGACCGAGGAGCGGCTGCTGTTCCTGGACCGGCTGCACCCGGACTCGCCGCTGTACTGCGTCCCGGTGCGGTACGAGTTCGCCGGTGCGGTCGACGCCGAGGCGCTGCGCGCCGCCCTGCAGGAGCTGGTGGACCGGCACGAGGCGCTGCGGACCTGCTTCCCGGCGGACGGGCGGAAACTGGTCCGGACGGCCGCCACACTGCCGTGGACGGTCGTCGACCTGTCCGGCGAGGAACCGGACCGGGCCGCCGCCGAGTCCCGGCGGCACCTCGACGCGCAGGCCCGCCGCCCGGTCCCCACCGACGTGCCGCCGCTGGCCCGCGCCTGCCTGGTCACCGAGCCCGGCGACCGCGCGGTGCTGCTGCTCACCCTGCACCACCTGATCGCCGACCAGCACTCGCTGGACCTGCTCGACAGCCAGCTCCAGCAGGCGTACGGCGCCCGGGTCGGCCTCGCCCGGGAGCTGCCACCGGTACGCCGCCGGGGCCTGGCCAACCAGCCCGACGCGGCGGAGTCGCTGGCCCACTGGCGGGAACAGCTCGCCGGGCTGGGCGGCCGGCTGGCGCTGCCGGCGGACCGGCCCCGACCCGGGGTGGTGGGCCCGGCGGGCGCGGTGATGACCGCGCCGCTCGACCCGGCGCTCGTCACCCGGCTGACCGACCTGGCGCGGGACTGCGCGGCGTCGGAGTTCATGGTGCTGCTCGCCGCCTACACGGCCTTCCTCAGCCGGGTCGCCGCGCCCGAGGGTACGACCCACGCGTCCGACGTGGTGGTCGGCGCACCGTTCGGCGGGCGGACGGTGGACGACGAGGACACCGTCGGCATGTTCGTCAACGTCCTGCCGGTCCGGGCCCGGATCGACGCCGACACCACCTTCCGGGACCTCGTCGCCCAGGTCCGTGCGCAGGTCAGTACGGCGCTCGCGTACCAGTGGACGCCGTTGCAGGAGTTGGTGGCGGAGCTGACCGACGCCGCCGGGCCGGACGGGAACCCGCTGACCCAGGTCGGCATCTCGCACGTCGACGACCGCGACTGGCGTTGGGCGCCGGCCGGCGCACCGGCCGTGCGGGAGGTGCTGTCCACCGGCACCGCCAAGTTCGAGCTGCTGTGGACCGTCACCACCGGGACGACGTCGGCGACGTCCGCCCTGGAGGTCGCCACCGACCTGTTCACCCCGGAGCGGGCGCGGGAACTGCACGCCACCCTGCTGGCCGACCTCGCCCGGCTCAGCGCCGCCCCGGACACCCCGGTGGCGTCGGGACCGTCGGTGGCACCGGCGGTCGCCCACGGGTACGTCCGTCAGCCCGCCGAGCGGCCGGTGCACGAGGTGGTGGCGCTGCGGGCGCGGGCCCACCCGGAGGCGGTCGCGGTCCGGCACGGCGACCGGGAGCTCAGCTACGGCGCGCTGGACACCGCCGCCGCCGGCCTCGCGGGGCGGCTCGTCGCGGCGGGCGTACGACCGGGGGACCGGGTGGCGGTCGTCGCCCCACGGGGCGCGGACGCGGTGACCGCGTTCCTGGCCGTGCTGCGCGCCGGGGCGGCGTACGTGCCCGTCGACGTGGCCCAGCCGCCGACCCGCAGCCGGGCGATCGGGCGGGACAGCGGGGTGCGGCTGGCGCTGTGCGAGCGGGGCCGCGAGGACCACGTGCCGCCCGGGGTGCCGACGATCGAGCTGCCCGGGGCGTTCGGTGCTGCGGTGGAGGCGGCCGGTGCTTCCGGACCGGTCGGGTCGTCGCACGTCCCGGTGACGGTCCGGCACCCGGCGTACGTCATGTACACCTCCGGGTCCACCGGTACGCCGAAGGGGGTGGTGGTGCCGCACGAGGCGATCCTGCGCCTGGTGCCGCACTCCAACTTCCTGCGGCTGGGGCCGGACGACGTCGTCGCGCACCTGTCGAACACCGCCTTCGACGCGGCCACCCTGGAGATCTGGGGCGCGCTGTGTGCGGGCGCGACGCTGGTGGTGGTGCCCCGCGAGGTCACCCTGTCGCCGTACCGGCTGGGGCGGTTCCTCGCCGAGACCGGGGTGAGCGTCATGTTCACCACGAACGCCCTGCTCAACGCGATCGTCACGCATGTGCCCGACGCCTTCGCCCGGCTCCGGGTGCTGCTGATCGGCGGCGACCAGTACGCGCTGGCGCAGATCCGCCGGATGCTGGCCGCCGGTGCGCCGCAGCACCTGGTCAACGCGTACGGGCCGACGGAGAACACCACCTTCTCCGCCGCGCACGAGGTCGTCCCCGCCGACCTGGACGGGGGCGTCATCCCGATCGGCGGCCCGATCGACGGCGGCTACCTGCGGGTGCTCGACGACCGGCTGACCCCGGTCACCCCCGGCGGCACCGGTGAGCTGTACGTCGGCGGGCAGGGGCTGGCCGACGGCTACGTGGGCGATCCGGGGCGTACCTGCGCGGCGTTCGTCGCGGACCCGTTCGCCGACGCGCCCGGCCAGCGGCTCTACCGCACCGGCGACCTGGTGCGGCTGCGGCCCGACGGGGACGTGGTGTTCCTGGGCCGCCGCGACGACCAGGTGAAGATCAGTGGGTTCCGGGTGGAGTTGGGCGAGGTGGAACGGGTGCTCGGCGACTGCCCGCAGGTGGGTGACCACGCGGTGGTGGCGGTCACCGACGCGGAACCGGTGGAACTCGTCGCCGTGTCGACGGGCCCGGCCGAGCCGTCCGAGGTGCGGGAGTTCCTGCGGGCCAACCTGCCCCCCTACATGGTGCCGGCGCGGTGCCACCGGCTGCCGGCCCTGCCGGTGACCCCCAACGGCAAGGTGGACCGGGCGGCGCTGCTGGCAGCGCTCGGCCGTGACCCGGACCCGGAACCGCCCGTCCCCGCCGACCCGCCCGTCCCCGACGCCGCCTCCCCGCCGGGGGACCCGGTCGCCGCCGGGCTCGCCGACATCTGGCGGGACCTGCTGGGGGTGACGGAGTTCGGCGCGGACAGCCAGTTCTTCGCGCTCGGCGGCACCTCGATCAAGGCCCTGCACCTGGTCGGCGCGGTGCACCGGCGGTTCGGTGTCGACCTGCGGATCGTCACCGTGTTCCGCCGGCCGTCCTTCGCCGACCTGGCCCGGGAGATCGCCGACCTGGTGCGGACCGAGCAGAGGGGGAACGGCGATGGACCTGGGCGACCCTGACCTGTACCTCGACCCCGGCCGGTTCGCCAGGTGGCGTCGGTACGCCGCCGACGACGCCGTGCTGTGGAGCGACGCCGGCACCTCACCGGGTGGCTTCTGGTCGGTCTTCTCGCTGGCCGGGTGCCGCGCGGTGCTGGCACCGAAGGCCGCGTTCACCTCCGAGTACGGCATGATGATCGGCTTCGACCGCGACCACCCCGACAAGGCGGGCGGCGGGATGCTGGTGGTCGCCGACGGCCCCCGGCACACCCGGCTGCGCAGCGTCATCATGCCCTTCCTGTCCAGGGCGATGGCCGAGTCGCTGGAGGACACCGTCCGGCAGGAGGTCCGCCAGCTCGTCGCGGACGCCGTGTCGGCGGGCGGCCTCGACGTCGCCGCCTCCCTCGGGCCGGTGATCCCGGCGAGCGTCGTCTGCCGCCTGCTCGGCGTGCCGGCGACCGACCGGGACATGCTGATCGAGCTGACCAGCCACGCCTTCGGCGGCGCGGACAGTTCCTTCGACCGGATGCCCCCGGACGCGGCGCACTCGGAGATGATCCTCTACCTCGCCGACCTGGTGGCCGAGCGGCGGCGCAGCCCGGGTGACGACCTGATCAGCGCGCTGGCCGGTGACCCCCGGTTCGACCTGCGTGAGGTCCTCCTGAACTGCGACAACGTCCTGGTCGGCGGCAACGAGACGACCCGGCACGCGATCGCCGGCTGCTTCCACGCGCTGGCCACCGCCGCCGGCACCCTGGACCGGCTGCGCACCGACCCGGACCTCGTCGGGCCGCTCGTCGAGGAGGTCATCAGGTGGACCTCACCCGCGATGCACGTGCTGCGGGTCGCCACCGAGGACGTCGAGCTGCCCGGTCAGCGGGTGGCCAGCGGCGAGGCGGTGGTGGCCTGGCTGCCGGCGGCCAACCGCGACCCCCGGCACTTCGCGGCGGCCGACGAGTTCCGTCCCGGCCGCCCGGCCAACCATCTGGGGTTCGGCTACGGCCCGCACCACTGCCTGGGGGCCGCGCTGGCCCGGCTGGAACTGCGGGCGCTGCTGCTCGCGCTGGCCGAGTTCGTCGACTCGGTGTCCGTGGTCGGCGAGCCGGTGCCGCTGCGCTCCAACCTGGTCCACGGCTACCGCCACCTGCAGGTACGGCTGGAACCCGTGGGCCGTGCCACCAACCACCGAGAGGCGCTGAGTTGAGTGACCGCGTTCAGGGACGCCCGGTTCCGTCGGCTGTACGTCGGCGACGCCCTGTCGGGCTTCGGGGACACCGCGCTGCTGCTGGCCCTCGGCATCTGGGTCAAGGACCTCACCGGGAGCAACTCGGCCGCCGGTGCCGTGTTCCTGGCGATGGGCCTGCCGGTGCTGTTCGCCCCGCTGGCCGGACGGCAGATCGACCGGGTACGCCGCAAGCCGCTGCTGATGGCGACCAACGCGATCGCCGGGCTGGCGGTGCTGGCGCTGCTGCTGGTCCGGACCGCCGACCACACCTGGATCATCTACGGCGTCGCCATCGTGCACGGCTGTGTCGCCACGGTGCTCATGGCGGGGCGCAACGCCCTGCTCAAGGACCTGCTGCCCGACAGTGACCTGGGCTCGGCCAACGCGGCGTTCGGCACCCTGTTCGGGTTCACCCGGATTCTCGCGCCACTCGTCGGTTCCGGCATCTACGCCGCGTTCGGCGGTCACCTGCTGGCGCTGATCGACGCGTTGACCTTCCTCGCCGCCATCATCGCGCTGGCCACGGTGCGGGTCGTCGAGTCGCCACCGGAACGCAGCGGGGAACGGTTCGGCACCGAACTGCTCGCCGGCCTGCGTCACATCCGGTCGGTTCCGCTGCTGTCCCAGGTCACCGTGGTCAGCGCCGTCGCGTTCGGGGCGGTGGGCTTCCTGGAACCGATCATCTTCGTGGTGGTCGAGGACGGGTTGCACCGGCCGGCGGCGTTCTTCGGGGTGATCGTCAGTGTCCAGGGGATCGGTTCCATCGTCGCCGGCTTCACCGGTGCGTGGCTGCTGCGCCGCGTCGGCGAGGCGAGGGCCATCGGCGGCGCCCTGATCGGCCTCGGGGTGGGCTGCGCCGCCCTGGCCGTCGGCGCGACAGCGGTGGTGCTGGGCGGGGCGGTGGGCATCGGGCTCGCGGTCACCTGGTTCTCGATCGGCTGGAACACCCTGCTACAGCGGCACACCCCGTCGCGGCTGCTGGGGCGGGCCTTCACCACGGCGGGGATGCTGGTGACGATCCCGCAGACGGCGGCCATCGGTGTCGCCGCCGCCCTCATCGTCGTCGTCGACCACCGGCTCCTGCTCGCCGTCCTGTCGCTGGTGATCCTGCTGGCCGGGCTGCGCCTGCTGACCCACCCGAAGCCGGCCCCGGAACCCGTCGCCACCGACGCCGACCCGGCACCCGACGGGGACGCGGCAGCCGACCGGGACGCGGCGTCGGCCGGCGGACCGGCAGCCGACCGGGACGCGGTGCCCGGCGGCGTGGTGCCCGGTCGCCGGGAGTGACCGGTCCCGTGTCCGCCCGATCCGTCCCGACCCGGGGGTAGCCAGATGACCACAGCCGAGACGTCGACCGCCGTACGGACGGTGCGGGTGCCCTTCGCCGGGCTCCGCTCGGGCCGGTGGCCGATGCCCCACGGTCAGAGCAACGTGTTCGACTGGTTGCCGTACGAGGGCAGCGGCGCGGTGTTCGTCGGGTACGCGGACCTGCCCGCCGGGCGTACCGTCGACGACGTCCGCGCGGCGGTCGGCGTGCTGGTCTCCCGCCACGAGGGACTACGCACGGTGTACGAGGTGGGCCCGGGCGTGGAACGGGCCCAGGTGGTGACCCGCGACGGGCACGTCGACCTGCTGCTGCTCGAACTCGGGTCCGGGGCGTACGACCGGACCTGGATCAGCGATCCGCCCCGCCCGTTCGACCACGGCGTCGAGTTCCCCGTCCGGATGGCGGTGACCACGGACGCGGGGGTGCCCGTCCGGGCCGTCTTCGAGTTCTCCCACGCCGTCGCGGACCTGGTGACCGCCAACCTCGTGCTGGACGAACTCGTCGGGCTCGTCGCGTCCCCCGCCGACCGCACGGTGGGCCCCCCGGTCTGGCAGCCCGCCGACCAGGCCGAGTACGAGCGGACCCCGCAGGCGCGGCGTCGGATGGCGAGGACCCTCGCCTACTGGCGGCAGCAACTGCACACCATCCCGCCCTGCCTGCTCTCGGTGCCGGCCCGTCGGGAGGGGCCGCCGGAGTTCCGCCTCGCGACCCTGCGTTCCGGGCCGGTCGCCGAGGCGATCGACGCGGTCGCCAGACGGACCAGGGTCACCCCGGCCAGCGTTCTCGTCACCACCACGGCGACCCTGCTGTCCTGGTGGACGGGCACCGAACTGGCCGCACTGGAGGCCCTCTACAGCAACCGCGCGCTGCCCCGGATGCAGAACTTCGTCGGCAGCATCGCGCAGAGTGCGCTGGTCCCGTTCAGTCCCGCCCCGTCGTTCCACGAGACCCTGCGCCGGACCCACCTGGCCATCTTCAACGCCTACCAGTACGCCTACTTCGACGCGACCGCCGTGGAGGAGTCGGTCCAGTCGATCGGCTCCCAGCGGGGCTGCCAGCGGCACCGGGACCTGGTGATCAACGACATGAGCAGCACCCGGGGCGGCGTCTTCGACGGGCGGGCGGGGGCACCGGTGCACGGGACCGAGGTGGAGAGCGGCCTGGACGCGACCACCACCGACCCGGTCCGGCTCACCATCCTGCACACCAGGCCCACCGTCGTGGTCGGTCTCACCCACGACGTCCGGCACGTGAGCACCGACGAGGCCGCGGCACTGCTGTGGTCGATGGAGCGCATCCTGCTGACCGCCGCCGACCGGGACGTCGACCTCGCCCGGCTGGGCGATCTCGTCGACCTCGACCCGGTGGTGCGCGGCCCGGAGTGGGTGGAGATCGACGCCGCCTGGATCGACGTCACCGCCAGCGAACAGGTGCTCCGGGCCGCGGCCGGCGACCCGACCGCCCGGATCGTCCTGCGTGGCGGGCCCGGCGGCACCCGGTCGCTCGTCGGGTACGCCGCCCCGGCGGATCCGCGCGTCGGCCCCCGGGAACTGCACGCGGCGGTGATGGCCACGCTCGGCGGCCGGCACGGCGCGATGGCCCCCGAGTCGTACGTCCTGTGTGCCCGCCCGCCGCACCCGCCCCGGGACGAGGCCGGGTGGCGGGCCCAGCCGATCCGCGCGGCGGGCACCGGCCGCTGACCGTACCGCCGCGTCGTCGCCGCGACCGGGCCCGCCGCCCGCGCCCGTCCGGGTCGACGGCACCCTGTCGCCGCGACCGGGCCGTCCCGGTCCGGCCGGCGGACCGGGGAACCGTGCTCAGCGCAGGTGGAACCGGCTGTCGGTGGCGAGGACCGCGAGTCGCTCCGGCGTGAACGGCAGGGCGGCGAGCTCCGGCTGCCCGTCGCCGAGCCGTCGGGACTGCGCCACGAAGACCACCGTTCCGTCCGGATGCTGGTACGCCGCCCACTGGTCGAACCGGTCGTCGGCGGCGGCGCGGACCACCACACCGATCCGCGTCGTGCCGACGTTCACCACCTCGCACGCGCCCGCCGTGACCCAGAACTGTCGGGCCAGTGGGCACGGCTCGGCCGGCAGCCGGTTGCCGGCGCTGTGCACCTCGACGAGCAACCGGCCCGTCCGCTGGCCCTGGCGGACGGTGGCCGAGGACGTGTAGCTCCACACCTCGACGCCGTCCACCCTGTCGTCGAACTGTGCCTGGTGGTCGCGCGACGGCGGCTGGCCGGCGGGCGGGTTCGCCGGGTCCGACGGCACGGTGTAGCCGGCCGGCACCACCGCGACGAGGTCGTCGAGCAGCCGGGCCGCCCGGTCGTACCGGGTGCCGGCCCGTGCCGTCCGGTCCTCCTGAGGCTGGCCGTCCGGGCCGGTCGGCCACACCGGCTTGGTGTCGTGCACCGACGGCGGCGGGACGGGGCCGACGCCCGGTGCCGCCGGGGTGAACCCCCCGGAGCCGGCCGCGCCGACCGCCCCGACCCCGGTCACCGCGAGCAGCGCCGCCGTCACGCCGGCCCCGGCCCAGACGGCACGACGGCGTACCCGGGCCCGGCGGCCGGTCCGCAGCGCGGTGTCCACGCTCAACGACGGTGGTCGGGCGGTGGCGGCCATCTCGGCCCGTAGTGCCTCACGCAGTTCTTCGCCGTTCATGGTTGTCCCTTCCGGGTGCCGCTGAGGGTGGGGGACAGGAGGCCACGCAACGTCTCCAGGCCGCGCGCCGACTGGCTCTTCACCGTCCCGGTGGAGCAGCCGAGCACCGCCGCGGTCTCGTCGACGGACTGGTCCTCCCAGTACCGGAGCACCAGCACGGCCCGCTGGCGCGGCGGCACGGCGGCCAGCGCCTGGAGCAGCACCAGCCGGTTCTCCGGCGAGTCCGGCGGTGCCGGCCGGTCGGTCTGCTCGCCACCCACCCGCTCCCGCCGCCACCAGCCGCGCCGTCGTTCGTCGAGGAAGGTCCGCACCAGGATCTGGCGTACGTAGGCGTCGAGCACCTCGTGCCGGGACACCCGGTTCCAGACCAGGTAGAGCTTCGTGAACGCGGTCTGTACCAGGTCCTCCGCCCGGTGCCAGTCGCCGCAGAGCAGGTACGCGGTGCCGCGCATCGCCTCCGAGCGTGCCGCGAAGTACGCCGCGAACGCCGTGTCGCGATCACCCATCCGGGCCTCCGATCCCCTTGTCGAGATAGTCACGCGGGGTCCGGCACCGGGGGTTGCCCGCCGGGGTGGAGTCGCCGCCCGCCACCCTGACGCCGCTGCCCGGCCCCGGCAGGCAACCGGGCCGGGCAGCGAGGTCCGCCCGGCCCGGGTCGGAAACCGGGGCCGGGCGGCGCAGGGTGGTCAGCGCGGGGTGCGCCGGGTCTTCGGCAGGTCGAACTGGTCGGCGGCCTTGCAGTCCTTCTGCCCGCCGACCGCGCGCGGGCCCAGCCGCTGCAACTCCGCACGGGCCCGGGTGCGGCCCAGGTTCCAGGCGTACCACGGGTCGGGCTCGGCGAGGTCGTCGTCGATCCAGCTCAGCGTGCAGCGGCGGATCCGGTCCGGCAGGTCGGCCAGGGCGGGGGTGGCGTCGGCGGAGAGCGCCCGCAGGTACCAGGCGTCGATCTTGCCGGACTGCTCGTACCGGGCGATGTTGCGGCGGGCCGCGTAGTCCTCCGGGTTGAGCACGGCCAGGCTGAGCAGCATCACCACGGCCAGCCCGACGGTGGCGCCGGGAATCCAGCGACCCCGCCACCGTACGCCCGCCACCAGGACCATCAGGAAGACCGCGCCGAGCAGCAGCTCGAACGCCATCACGAAGATCCGTTCCCCGGTGAAGCTGTAGACCTTCTGGTAGGTGTACATCCGGGACAGTGCCGACACGACGATCACCACGCTGAGCGCGCTGAGCAGCCCGAGCAGGGCCCGCAGCAGCACCCGTTCGGCCCGGCTCTCCCGCCGCGCCCAGCGGCTGACCCCGCCCAGCACGGCCACGGTCAGCAGGGTCACCACGGTGAGTTGCCAGAACCCGCTGCGCGCGTACTCGGCGTAGCTCAGGCCGGCGGTACGCAGGACGTGCCGCTGACCGCCGAAGAGCACGGTGAACTGCACCGCGACGAAACCGACGAAGAGCAGCGTCAGGGCGGCGATGGCCGGCGCCCACTCCAGGATGCCCAGTCGCCGCCGACCCTCCCGGTCGACGGTCGACAGGTCCGGCGGCGCGGCCAGGGTGTACGTGGCGGCGACCGCGATCGACCCACCGACGGCGGCCAGGAAGAGCCAGCGGAACACGGTGTCCACGTTGACCTCGGGCACCACCGCGCCGAGCACCTGGTCGAACGCGGCGTCGGCGGAGGACAGCAGCAGCCCGAAGACGAGCAGCACCACGGCGGTGGCGGCGACCGAGCCGACGACCCGGGGCACCAGTTGGCCGCCGCCGGTGGCGGTCACGTGCCGCCGTACCCAGGGCAGCCCACGTAGCGCCGCGAACGGGGCCGCGACCAGGCTGAACAGGATGGACCGGACCTGTCTTCCGCCCACGATCGCCAACGTCGCGCAGCCCAGCGCCCCGAGGACGCAGAAGGTCACCAGCCACCAGGCGTTACGGAACGCCAGCACGGCCAGCAGCGCCAGCGCGGCGGCCGCCCAGCCGCCCCGGATCAGCCGGTCGGTGCGGGTGAGCGTGTCGGCGTTGCGCCGGACGGCCGCGACCACCCCGACGGTGAGGATCAGCCAGCCGAGGAACCAGCCGATGCCGGTGCGGGTGAGCGGGACGAAGAACGCCACGCCCAACGCCCCGGCGAGCACCGCCGCCGGCACCGCCCAGCCGGTGGCGGGTGCGGGACCGGGCCACCGGGTGCTCAGGAACGACGGCGGGGGCGGGACCGGGGCCCAGGCCCCGGGTGGCCCACCCCACTGCACCGGTCGTCCGTCGGTACCGAACCCGCCGGGCCCCGGCCGGCCGGGGGCGGGCACGCCGGCCCCGGTGGGCGGTTGCTTGCCGGGGGGTACGGGCCGACCCGGACCGGACTGTGGGCCGGGCGTTGCCGGGGCGGTGGCCGGGACCGGGGCGGGTCGGCCGGTCGGGGTCGGCGCGTCGTCCGCCGAGCCCGCCGCGGTACGCGGTGCCGGCACGCCCACCGACCGGCCGGACCCGCCGGCTACCACCGCGTCGGCCGCCGCCTGGCCGGTCGGTGCCACCTCGGCCGCCGTCGGGCCGGGCGTTGCCGGGTCGGTCGTCGTCGGGGCGGCCTTCGTCGAGCCGGGCTTCGCGACGCCGGCCGATGCGGCGCTGCCCTCCGTGGCACCGGCTGGCGTGGCGCTGTCCTCCGTGGCACCGGCCGTCGCGGGGGCCGCTGCCACCGCGCCGGTCGCCGTCCCCGCAGGTGTCGCCGGGCCGGCCGGTGCCGCGCCGGCCGCTGCCGTGGCCGACGGTGGCCCGTCGGTGGCTGCCGCCGGCCCGGCCGAGGTCACCGGTGGTGCGGTACCGGTCGGGGTGTCGGTGGTCGCCGGCACCAGGGGCAGGAAGATCGCGTACCCGAGGGTGCCGTCCGGGACCTGGACCGGAATGGCCCAGCCGGGCTCGTCCGCCCGACCGGGCCAGCTGATCGCCGGCGGCATCCCGTCCCGGGCGGACATGGTCAACAGGTACGGCATCCCGCCGGCGGGCGGGGGTTCGGGCGGCGGGCTGCCCCCGGGGGAGTCTGACGTCGGTTCCGGCTCGGACACGTGCACTCCTTGATGCGGGAAGTGCGGTCACTGTAGAGGCAACCGGCCCTCCGCCGCCGGCCCGCACGCCGTACCGTCGAACCTTTGCCCGCCCGCGTCCGTACCAAGGGCGGGAGGTCGACCAGATGACCGTACGCGCAACGTTCGCCGCCCTCGCGGTCGTGGCGGTGACCGTGCTGCTCGACGCGGCCCCTGCCGCCGCGCACGGCGCACCGACCAGCCCGTTGAGCCGCTCGGCGGCCTGCGGCCCGGAGGGGCCGCACGTCTCGACGCCCGCCTGCCTGGCGGCGGTGTCGGCCGGCGCGGCGGTGCGCGAGTGGGACAACATCCGGGTGTACGGCGTCAACGGCCGCGACCGGCAGCGCATCCCGGACGGCGAGCTGTGCAGCGGCGGGCTGTCGGCCTACCGGGGGCTGGACCTGGCCCGGGCGGACTGGCCGGCGACCGAGCTGACCGCCGGCGCGAGGTACACGTTCCGTTACCGGGGCACCATCCCGCACAAGGGGACCTTCCGGCTCTACACCACCCGCTCCGGGTACGACCCGCGAACCCCGCTGCGCTGGTCCGATCTCGACACGATCCCGTTCCTGTCGGTGACCGACCCGCCGTTGCGGGACGGGTCGTACCAGATCCCGGGGCGGCTGCCCGCCGGGTTGACCGGGCGGCACCTGATCTACACGGTGTGGCAGAACTCCGACACCCCGGACACCTACTATTCCTGCTCCGACGTGCTGTTCCGCCCGGCGGAAGGCGTGCTGGCGGCTACCCCGGTCGACCCCGCCCCGGCCGCCGCCGACCCGACCGACGGCACGACGGCCGACGCTGGCCCGGATCCGGCCGTCCCCGCCGGGGCGACTCCGGTCGGTGACGGGTCCGCCGGCCCGGCCGAGGAGGCGGGCGTACCGGTGGCGTCGGTGACCCAGGTCGGCGGCGGCAGCCTCCGACTGGTGGTGGGCGCGGCGGTGGTGGTGACCGTGCTGCTGGTGGCGCTGGTGGCGACCTGGCTGCGCCGCCCGGCACCCGTCCCGCCCGGCCGCCCCTGCGGCGTCCGCAACCACCGGGCCGGCCGCCGCCGCGTCTGGTGACTCCCGGCGGGCCGACCCGCCCAGCAAGATCAACCTTGCGGCACGACCAACGCAATGTCGGCCCAACGGCGGCATCACCCGACCCGGAAGCCCCCACTCCGACCCAACAGCCCTGACCCGCCGGCCCGGCCGGGCCCGGGACGGGCGGGGCCGGTCAGGGGAGGAGGCGGTCGATCTCGGTCAGGTCGTCGGGGGTGAGGTCGGGGTGGGCCAGGGCGGCGACGTTGCCCTCCAACTGGGCCACGCTGCTCGCCCCGATGATCAGGCTGGTCATCCGGGGGTCGCGCAACGCCCAGGCCAGGGCGAGCTGGGCCAGCGTCCGTCCCCGCCGCGCGGCGATGCCGGCGAGGCCCCGGACGGTGGCGAGCTTCTCGTCGGTCACGTCGCTCTCGTCGAGGAAGACGCTGGTGCGGACCCGGGAGTCGGCGGGGATGCCGTCGAGGTAACGGTCGGTGAGCAGCCCCTGGGCCAGCGGGCTGTACGCGATGCAGCCCGCCCCGACCTCGGCGAGCGTGTCGAGCAGCCCGTCGTCCTCGGTCCACCGGTTGACCATCGAGTACGACGGCTGGTTGATCAGCAGCGGGGTACCCAGGTCACGCAGGATCTCGGCGGCCCGCCGGGTCTGCTCCGAGTCGTAGTTGGAGACGCCGACGTAGAGCGCCCGGCCGGACCGGACGATGGCGTCCAGCGCCCCCATCGTCTCCTCCAGCGGGGTGTCCGGGTCGAAGCGGTGGGAGTAGAAGATGTCGACGTGGTCCAGCCCCATCCGGCGCAGCGACTGGTCCAGCGAGGAGATCAGGTACTTGCGGGAACCCCACTCACCGTACGGGCCGGGCCACATCAGGTAGCCGGCCTTGCTGGACACCACCAGCTCGTCCCGGTACGGCTTCAGGTCGGTGGCGAGCAGCCGGCCGAACGCCTCCTCCGCCGCGCCGGGCGGCGGGCCGTAGTTGTTGGCCAGGTCGAAGTGGGTGATGCCGAGGTCGAACGCGCGGCGGACGATGTCCCGCTGCCTGTCGAACGGCCGGTCGGGCCCGAAGTTGTGCCACAACCCGAGCGAGAGGGCGGGCAGTCGCAGGCCGCTGCGCCCACTGCGGCGGTAGGTCATCCGGTCGTAGCGGTCGGCCGCGGCGAGGTAGGTCACGCCCCCGACCCTAACCCGGCCCCGACCTGCGGCGGCGGGCACCGTCGGTGGGCCTGGCGGGACCCGCCCGGCGGGCCTGCCGCCGGGGTAGCTTCGAGCCATGCGCTACGTCCCGCTCGACACCCCCCGTCCCATTTCCAAGATCGGCCTGGGGACCTGGCAGTTCGGGTCCACCGAGTGGGGCTACGGGCCCGACTACGCGCAGCGGGCGGCGCAGATCGTCAGACGGGCCCTCGACCTCGGGGTGACCCTCTTCGACACCGCCGAGCTGTACGGCTTCGGCCGCAGCGAACGCATCCTCGGTGCGGCGCTTGACGGCGACCGGGACCGGGCCGTGGTGGCCAGCAAGATCTTCCCGCTGCTGCCGGTCGCCCCGGTGGTGCAGCAGCGGGCGGTCGCCTCGGCGGCCCGGCTCGGCGTCGGCTGCATCGACCTCTACCAGGTGCACCAGGCCAACCCGGTGGTGGCCGACACGCACACCATGCGTGGCATGCGCGCCCTGCAGGACGTCGGCCTGGTCGGCGAGGTCGGGGTCAGCAACTATCCGCTGCGCCGGTGGCGGTTCGCCGAGGCCGCGCTGGGCCGGCGGGTGCTGAGCAACCAGGTCCGTTACAGCATGGTCGACCGTGGTCCCGAGGAGGACCTGATCCCGTACGCGGAGCAGGCCGGGCGGATCGTCATCGCGTACAGCCCGCTCGCCCAGGGCTTCCTCTCCGGCCGGTACGACGCGTCGCACCCGCCGACCGGGGCGGTGCGCCGGGCCAACCCGTACTTCCTGCCGGAGAACCTGGCCCGGGGCGGTGCGCTGATCGACACCCTGCGGGAGGTGGCCGACGCGCACGACGCCACGCCCAGTCAGATCGCCCTGGCGTACCTGCTGCGTCACCCGAACGTGGTGGCCATCCCGGGTGCGTCCGGCGTCGAGCAGGTGGAACGCAACGCCGCCGCCGCCGAGATCGACCTGCCCGCCGACGAGTACGCCGCGCTGGCCGCCGCCGCCCGGCGGTTCCGGCCGGTCACCGGCCTGGCCGCGCTGCCGAAGCTGATCCGGGCCCGCCTCGGCCGGTGAGGTGTCGGTCCGGGGCCGGTCGGGGTCGGTTCCGGTGCCGAGGGCGGCGCGGCCGGGACCGCGCTAGCGTGGGTCGGGTGACTGCGCCCAACCAGGCTCTCCCGGTCCCGCCCGCCGACCTGCCGGGCACCCTCGGCGCACTGCGCGCCGCCGGACACCGGTACCAGACCGTCAAGCAGGAACTCCGCCACAACCTCCTGGCCCGGATGCGCTCCGGCGAGGACCGTTTCCCCGGCATCGTCGGCTACGACGACAGCGTGCTGCCCGAGGTCGAGCGGGCGCTGCTCGCCGGCCACGACATGGTGCTGCTCGGCGAACGCGGCCAGGGCAAGACCCGACTCATCCGCTCGCTGGTGGCGCTGCTCGACGAGTGGACCCCGGTGCTGCCCGGCTCGGTGCTCAACGAGCACCCCCTGCACCCGCTCACCCCGGCCTCCCGCGCGCTGGTCGCCGAGTCCGGCGACGACCTGCCGGTCGGCTGGCTGCACCGCTCGATGCGCTACGGCGAGAAGCTGGCCACCCCGGACACCAGCGTCGGTGACCTGATCGGTGACGTCGACCCGATCCGGCTGGCCCAGGGGCGTACCCTCGGCGACCCGGAGACCATCCACTTCGGGCTGGTGCCGCGCACCAACCGGGGGATCTTCGCCGTCAACGAGCTGCCCGACCTGGCCGAACGCATCCAGGTGGCGCTGCTCAACGTGCTGGAGGAGCGGGACATCCAGGTCCGCGGCTACCAGCTCCGCCTGCCATTGGACCTGTTCCTGGTGGCCAGCGCCAACCCGGAGGACTACACCAACCGGGGGCGGATCATCACCCCGCTCAAGGACCGGTTCGGCGCGGAGGTCCGCACCCACTACCCGGTCGACCTGGAGCTGGAGCTGGCGCTGATCAGGCAGGAGGCCGACCTGGTCGCCGAGGTGCCGGAGCACGTGCTGGAGGTGCTGGCCCGGTTCGCCCGGGCGGTGCGCGAGTCGTCGTCGGTGGACCCGCGCTCCGGCGTCTCCGCCCGGTTCGCCATCGCCGCCGCCGAGACCGTCGCCGCCGCCGCGTTGCGCCGCGCCGGCCTGCTCGCCGGGCCCGCCGGCGCCCGGACCGGGCCGTCCACCGGCACCGCGCCGGCCGACGCCACGGCACGGCCCGAGGCGCCGGTCGCCCGGGTCGGCGACGCGGTGTCGGTGACCTCGACGTTGCGCGGCAAGGTCGAGTTCGAGAGCGGGGAGGAGGGGCGGGAGACCGAGATCCTGGCCCACCTGCTGCGCACCGCCACCGCCGAGACGTTCCGGGCCCGGCTGGCCGGACTGGACCTCTCCGGGTTCACCGCGCTGGTCGCCGAGGGGGCGGTGATCGAGACCGGTGAGCTGGTCGCCTCGGCGGAACTGCTGCGCCAGGTCGGCACCGTGCCGGGGCTGGCCAAGGCGCTGGACCGGCTGGGGCTGGGCGACGCGCCCACCCCGGAGCAGGCCGCCGCCGGGGTCGAGTTCGTGCTGGAGGGGCTGCACCTGACCCGCCGGCTCGGCAAGGACGTCACCGAGTCCGGTCGTACCGTCTACGGCGGTCGGAGCTGAGCATGGCCGGCAACCGGTTCCGGTACGGCCAGTGGCAGGGCGGCCCCGACCCGCTCGCCCCGCCGTACGACGTGCGTGCCGCCGTGGACTCCGTCGGCGCGGAGGTGCTGGCCGGCGGAAGTCTGCGGGAGGCGCTGCGCGACCTGCTGCGCCGGGGCCCGAACAACCGGGGCGGCCTGGACGACCTGGCCGCCCGTGCCCGCCGGCTGCGGCGGGAGGCGCTGCGCCGGGGCGACCTGGACGGCGCGGTGACCCGGTCCCGGGCGCTGCTCGACCAGGCCCTCGCGGCGGAACGGGACGCGCTGCGCGGGCGCACCGACGACGACGCCCGGTTCGCCGAGACGGTGCTGGACAACCTGCCCCGCTCCACCGCCCGCGCGGTGCAGGAGCTTTCCGGTTACCGGTGGACCAGCGACGAGGCCCGGCAGGCGTACCAGCGGATTCTCGACGGGCTGCGCGGCGAGGTGCTGGAGCAGCGGTTCGCCGGGCTGCGGGACGCGGCGCGGGCCGCAGGTGACCCGGCCGTGCAGGCGCAGCTCGCCGAGATGATGCGGGACCTCAACGACCTGCTGGCCCGGCACGCCCGCGCGGAGGACACCACCGACGCGTTCGCCGAGTTCATGCGCCGGCACGGCGAGTTCTTCCCGGAGCAGCCGCGCACCGTCGACGAGCTGGTCGACGTGCTGGCCCGGCGGGCGGCGGCGGGGGAGCGGCTGATGCGGTCGCTGTCCGACCGGCAGCGCGAGGAGCTGGCCGGGCTGATGCGGCAGTCGCTCGGTGACCGGCTCGCCGGTGAGTTGTCCGCGCTCGACGACCATCTGCGTGCGCTGCGCCCCGACCTGAACTGGCAGCGCGGCGAGCGGGTCCGGGGTGACCAGCCGCTCGGCTACGGCGAGGCCACCGGCGCGCTGGACGAGATCGCCGAGCTGGACGAGCTGCTCGACTCCCTCGACCAGGAGCACCCGGGGGCCACCCTGGACGACGTGGACGTCGACGCGGTCGCCCGGACGCTGGGCCGCGACGCCGCCGACGACGTACGCCGGTTGCGGGAGCTGGAGCGGGAGCTGCGCCGGCAGGGCTGGGTGAGCCGGGACGCCGACGGGTTGACGCTCAGCCCGAAGGCGCTGCGTCGACTCGCCGGCACCGCGCTGCGCCGGGTCTTCGCCGACCTCACCGCCGGCCCGCGCGGCCAGCACGACCTGCGTACGGCCGGGGCGGCCGGCGAGGTCAGCGGGGCGTCCCGGCAGTGGGAGTACGGCGACGAGCAGCCCCTGGACGTGGTGCGCACGCTCACCCGGGCGGTGCGTCGGGCCGGCCCCACCGTGCCGCTGCAACTCGCCGTCGAGGACTTCGAGGTGGTGGAGACGGAACGGCGGGCGTCGGCGGCGGTGGCCCTCTGCGTGGACCTGTCGTACTCGATGGTGTCGCAGGGGCGGTGGGGGCCGATGAAGCAGACGGCGCTGGCGCTGTCGCACCTGATGGCGACCCGGTTCCCGCAGGACGCGTTGCAGATCGTGGGGTTCGGCCTGGAGGCGGTGCCGTTGACCCAGCAGGAGCTGGCGGCGGTGGAGCCGGACATGCGGCAGGGCACCAACCTCCAGCACGCGCTGCGGCTGGCCGGCCGGCACCTGCGCCGGCATCCGGGGGCCGAGCCGGTGGTGCTGGTGGTCACCGACGGCGAGCCGACCGCCCACCTCGACCCGGACGACGGTGAGGCGTACTTCCACTGGCCGTCGCTGCCGGAGACGGTCGAGGCGACCATCCACGAGGTGGACCGGCTGGCCCGGGCCGGGGTCACGCTCAACCTCTTCCTGCTCGGTGAGGACCCGGGCCTGCGCCGGTTCATGGACGCGGTGGCCCGCCGTTCCCGGGGCCGCCTGTTCACTCCCGACCTGGGTGACCTGGGCGAGTACGTGGTCTCCGACTACCTCCGTTCCCGCCGCAGCTCCGGGCGCTGACCGCGCCCGGTCCGTGGGGGCGGGCCGTCCGTCCGGGGGACCCGGGCGGCAACCGTCCACCCGACCCGGCGGTACGGGGTTGACTGGGGGTGTGGAGCTGCGTGCGGTCTACCGGAGCCTGCTCGCCGAGGTCGAGGCGGGCGGGTTCCGGCCGGCCCCGCCGGGCGGGTGGGACGCGGAGCGGATCGTGGCGCACCTGGTCGCCAACGACGAGTTGATGAGCGAGGCGACCGAGGCGGTGCTGGCCGGGGCGCCGTTCGCCTACTACGACCTGACCGGGGTGCACCGGCCCGAGTTGGACGCCCTGGTCGCCGAGTGTGGCGGGCTGCCCGGCCTGGCCACCCTGCTGCGGGCCACCAGCGGCCGGCTCTGCGGCCTGGTGGACCGGCTCGGCCCGGCCGCCGACACCCCGGTCGAGACGCACCTGCGGGAGGGTTTCGACCTGGTCGTCGACGAGCCGCTGCCGTGGTCGCGCACCCTCGACCTGCACGCCCGGGTGCACCTGCCCCGGCACCTGGCACAGCTACGGATGCTCCGCGACCAGCCGCAGCCCGCCTGACTCCGCCCCGGACGTTCCGGCGGTCGGGGTACGGCGGAAGGTGCGCCGGTAGGCCGAGGGGGAGACGCCGATCCGGGTGTTCAGGTGTTGGCGCAGGGCGGCGGTGGTGCCGAAGCCCGCCCGCCGGGCCACCTGGTCGATGGCCAGGTCGGTGGTCTCCAGGAGCAGCCGGGCGTGGTCGGTGCGCTGCTGGAGCAGCCACTGCGCCGGGCTCAGCCCGGTCTCGGAGCGGAAGTGCCTGGTGAAGGTACGCACGCTCATCCGGGCGTGGGCGGCCAACTCCCGCAGGGCGACCGGTTCGTGCAGCCGCTGCCGGGCCCACTCGCGGGTGGCCGCGGTGCCGCTGGCCGGGGTGCGCGGTACGGGCCGTTCGATGTACTGGGCCTGGCCGCCGTCGCGCCAGGGTGGCACCACGCACCGTCGGGCCGCCCGGTTGGCCACCTCGCTGCCGTGGTCGCCGCGCACGACGTGCAGGCACAGGTCGATGCCGGCGGCCACCCCGGCCGAGGTGAGCACCCGGCCGGAGTCGATGAACAGCACGTCCGGGTCGAGGTCGACCTGCGGGTACAGCCGGCGGAACCGGTCGGCGTGCGCCCAGTGGGTGGTGGCCCGGTGCCCGTCGAGCAGACCGGCGGCGGCCAGCGCGAACGCGCCCGTGCAGATCGACATGATCCGTGCGCCCCGGTGGTGGGCGTCGCGCAGCGCGCCGGAGACCGCCGGGTCGATCGTGCCGTCGGTCATCGGTGGGCCGGCGTGCAGGCCGGGCACGACCACCGTGTCCACGGTGGCCATCAGGTCGAGCCCGTGGTCGGGGAGGACCCGGAAGCCGGCGGAGCTGCGGACCGGGCGGCCGCCCGGGGTGCAGGTGTCGACGGTGTAGAGCGGGAGTCGGTCGGCGGTGCGGGCGGCCCCGAAGACCTGGGCCGGGGTGCCCAGGTCGAGGCCGACCACGCCGTCGAGGGCGAGCACGCCGATCCGGTGCGGCCTGATGGTCATGGCCCGATTATTGCGCACCATGGCTTTCCGGCCACTCGTCGCCCGCCGGAGCATGTCCGAGACTCGGAGCGTGACCCGAGCCCGTCGTCTCCACCCGGCCTGGACCGTGGCCGCCGTCGCCTTCGTCGCGCTGGTCGGCGCGGCCGGCTTCCGCGCCACCCCGTCGGTGCTGCTGCACCCGCTGCACGCCGAGTTCCGCTGGCCGCTGGCCACCATCTCCGCCGCCGTCTCGGTCAACCTGCTGCTCTACGGCCTGACCGCACCGTTCGCCGCCGCCCTCATGGACCGCTTCGGCATCCGCCGGGTGGTGGCCGGCGCGCTGGCGCTGGTGGCGCTCGGCAGCGGCCTGACCGTCTTCATGACGGCGAGCTGGCAACTCATCCTCTGCTGGGGCGTCCTGGTCGGGCTGGGCACCGGGTCGATGGCGCTGGCGTTCGTCGCCACCGTCACCGGGCGCTGGTTCGTCCACCGCCGGGGGCTGGTCACCGGGGTGCTCACCGCCGGTGGGGCCGCCGGCCAACTGGTCTTCCTGCCGCTGCTCGCGGTGCTGGTCCGCGACCACGGCTGGCGCGCGGCGGCGCTGGTGGTGGCCGGGGCGGCGCTCGCGGTCGTCCCGCTGGTGGCCCGGTGGCTGCGGGAGCACCCGGCGGATCTCGGCCTGCCCGCCTACGGCGCGACCGGGGTGACGCCCCGGCCGCCGGCGGCCGGCGGGGCCGCCGCGCGGGCGGTGGCCGCGTTCACCGCCGCCGCCCGGACCCGCCCGTTCTGGCTGCTCGCGGGGGGATTCGCGATCTGCGGGGCGACCACCAACGGTCTGGTCGGCACCCACTTCGTGCCGGCCGCCCACGACCACGGCATGCCGCAGACCACGGCGGCGGGCCTGCTCGCCCTGGTCGGGCTCTTCGACATCGTCGGCGTCATCGCCTCGGGCTGGCTCACCGACCGGATGGACAGCCGGCTGCTGCTGGCCGGCTACTACGGGCTGCGCGGGCTGTCGCTGTTGCTGCTGCCCGCCCTGTTCACCGGGGGCACCGGGCCGAGCATGCTGGTCTTCGTCGTCTTCTACGGTCTGGACTGGGTGGCGACCGTGCCGCCGACGGTGGCGCTGTGCCGGGAGTACTTCGGCGACTCGGCGGCGGTGGTCTTCGGTTGGGTGTTCGCCGCGCACCAGTTCGGGGCGGCGTTCGCGGCGACCGCCGCCGGCCTGGTCCGCGACCGGCTCGGTGACTACGCGCCGGCCTGGTACGCGGCCGGGGCACTGTCCATCGGCGCCGGGCTGCTGTCGCTGCTGCTGCGCCGCCGTCGCGCGGCGCAGGTGCCGGTCCTGACGCCGGCCCGGCCCGCCGGGGCCTGGAGCTACCGGGGCTGACCGGCGCGGGTCGGCCCCCGCCTGCCGGACGTGCTCAGCCGAGGGTCCACTGCTGGCCGGCGGCGGCGGTGCAGGTGGCCTGCACCAGGTCGTCGCCGGGGGCCGTGCCGTCGTCGCGGACCTGCGCGCACTTGCCCGACCCGACGCCGACCAGCAGGACCGGACCGGTGCCGACCGGGGTCACCCGCCACTGCTGGTTGGCCTGCCCGTGACAGCCGAACTGCTGGAGCCGGGCGCCGTCGTCGCTGCTGCCGCTGTCGACGTCGAGGCACTGGCCGTGCCCGGCGTTGGTGAGCGTCACCAGATCGGGCGCGACCGGGTTGGCGACCCACTGCTGCTCCGCGCCGCCGGTGCAGACGGCCAGTTCGGCGGTGGCCGTCTCGCCCGCGCCGTCGGTGCCGACGCAGAGGCCGGAGGTGACCGCCCGCAACACGACCGGCCCGGTGACCGTGGCCGGGGTGGTGGGCGGCGGGGTCGGGCTGGGCGGCGGCGTGGTCGCGGCCGGCGGGCTGGTCGTCGGGGCCGCCGGGGTCGGGGCGGCCGGGGTCGGCGCGGCGGCGGCCGGCACCACCGGCGGCGGGGAGCCGCCACCGCCGAGCACGCCGGTGGCGAAGAAGACCCCCAGCAGTACGCCCGCCAGGCCGGCGGCCAGCGCGAACCGCATCAGCGGATCACCGGGCAGCCCGGGGCGGGCCGCCCGACGGGCCCCGTACACGGTGCCGGAAGGATCGTGGTGGGGATCGGGGACGGCCATGCCAGCATGGTGACCCACCGGGCGGGCCGACGGCCAGTCGGCCCGCGGGCCGGCGGGATCAGTCGACGACCCGGACGTCCTTCCAGAACGCCACCCGGTCGCGGATCTGCTCCGCCTCGGGCTTCGGGTCCGGGTAGTACCAGACGGCGTCGGGGCTCGTGCGCTCACCGTCGGTGAGGGAGTAGTAGGAGGCGGTGCCCTTCCAGGGGCAGACCGTCTGCGTCGCCGACTCGGTGATCAGGTCGTCGCGCAGGGTGCTTCGGGGGAAGTAGTGGTTGCCCTCCACCAGGACGGTGTCGTCGCTCTCGGCCACGACCTGGTCGTTCCACACGGCTTTCGGCATGTCACCACGCTACGCCCCCGGTGGGCCCCGGTCGCGGGCCCCTCGTGGACCGTCCCTTCCGCCGGTGCCGGACGGGACGGCCGACCCCGCTGACCAGCCCGGCGAGGGCACCACGTCGGAGGTTGCCGGCTGATCCGAAACGGTCAGCGGTGCGGTCCCCCGGAACGGCGCTTCGCGCGTAAGGTGATCTCATGCGCGCGCTGCGTGATCATGAGCTGGCGGTGGACGCGTTGCGACGGTCGTACGCCGCCGTGCCCCCCGGGCATCCCGTACGCCTGGCCAAACGCACCTCCAACCTGTTCCGGCCCCGATCGGCCACCGGCAGCCCCGGGCTCGACGTCAGCGGTCTGGACGGTGTCCTGTCGGTCGACCCGGTGGCCCGCACCGCCGACGTGCAGGGCATGTGCACCTATGAGGACCTGGTCGACGCGACCCTCCCGCACGGGCTGATGCCGTTGGTCGTGCCGCAGTTGCGCACGATCACCCTGGGTGGCGCGGTCACCGGGCTGGGCATCGAGTCGACGTCGTTCCGCAACGGGCTCCCGCACGAGTCGGTCATCGAGCTGGACGTCCTCACCGGCGCGGGGGAGATCGTCACCGCCCGCCCGGACGGTCCGGACGCCGAGCTGTTCGCCGCCTTCCCCAACTCGCTGGGCAGCCTCGGGTACGCCACCCGGCTGCGCATCGAACTCCAACCGGTCGGGCGGGCGGTGGCCCTGCGCAACGTCCGGTTCACCCGGCTGGAGGAGCTGACCGCCGCCGTCGCCGACGTGGTCGCCAAGGGCGAGTGGGAGGGTCGGCCGGTCGACGCGATGGACGGCGTCATGTTCAGCCCCGGCGAGTCCTACCTGGTGCTCGGCTCGTTCACCGACGAGCCCGAGCGACCCAGCGACTACACCGGCCAGGACATCTACTACCGCTCGCTGCGCCGCCGGCTGCTTGACACCCTCAGCGGCCACGACTACCTGTGGCGGTGGGACACCGACTGGTTCTGGTGTTCGGCCGCGTTCGGGGTGCAGCACCCGGTGGTACGCCGGCTCTGGCCGGCCCGCTGGCGGCGCAGCGACGTCTACCACCGGCTGGTCCGGCTGGAACACCGTCACCAGGTGGCCGCCCGGGTGGACCGGTGGCGTGGCCGGCCGGCCCGGGAACGCGTCGTGCAGGACGTCGAGATCCCGCTGGACGGCACGGCCGACTTCCTGCGCTGGTTCGACCGGAACGTGGGGATGACCCCGGTGTGGCTGTGCCCGTTGCGGCTGCGCGAGCCCGACGGCCCCGGCTCCGCCCGCGCCTGGCCGTTGTATCCGCTACGCCCCGGCCAGACGTACGTCAACATCGGCTTCTGGGGCAGTGTGCCGATCGCGGAGGGCGCCGCGGACGGCGAGGTGAACCGCTCCATCGAGCGGATGGTGTCGGAGTTCGGCGGACACAAGTCGCTCTACTCCGACGCGTACTACGACCGGGCGGCCTTCGACCGGCTCTACGGCGGGGAGACCTGGCGTGCCGTGAAGGACCGCTACGACCCGGACCATCGGCTCACCGGACTCTACGAGAAGGCGGTTGCACGAGAATGAGCCTGACCGACCGAGAACAGGGGGCGGCGAGCGCCCCGGCCAGCCCGCCGGCGGGGGGTCGGCGGGCACCGACCGTCGCCGACGTCGTCCGCGCGGTCACCACGCGGGACCTGCCGGTCCGCATCACCGGCTACGACGGCAGCGCGATCGGCCCGGCCGACGCCGGGATCACCCTCGACATCCGTTCCGAGCGAGGGCTGTCCTACCTGCTCACCGCCCCGGGCGACCTGGGCATGGCCCGGGCCTACGTCAGCGGCGACCTCGGGCTCGGCGGGGTGCACCCCGGTGACCCGTACGAGGCCCTGCGGGTGCTCCAGGACCTGCGGCTGCGTATCCCCTCGCTGGCCGAGGGGCTGGCCCTGGTGCGCGGGCTCGGCTGGGAGCGGCTGCGGCCCCCGCCGGCCCCGCCGCAGGAGGCGCTGCCCCGCTGGCGGCGGGTGATGGGCGGGCTCCGGCACTCCCGCAGCCGGGACAGCACCGCCATCTCGCACCACTACGACGTGTCCAACGCCTTCTACGAGAAGGTGCTCGGCGACTCGATGACGTACACCTGCGCGGTCTACCACAGCCCGACCGACACCCTGGAGCAGGCCCAGTCGGCCAAGTACGACCTGGTCGCCGGCAAGCTGGCGCTCAAGCCGGGGATGCGCCTGCTCGACGTGGGCTGCGGCTGGGGCGGCATGGTCCGGCACGCGGCCCGCGAGTACGGCGTCACGGCGCTCGGCGTGACCCTGTCCCGGGAGCAGGCGCAGTGGGCCCAGGAGGCCATCGCCCGGGAGGGGCTGACCGGGCTGGCCGAGGTGCGTCACCTCGACTACCGCGACGCGCCCCGCGAGCAGTTCGACGCGATCTCCTCGATCGGGCTGACCGAGCACATCGGGGTACGCAACTATCCGGCCTACTTCCGGGCGCTGCGGGAGCGGCTGCGTCCCGGCGGCCGGCTGCTCAACCACTGCATCACCCGGGCCGACAACCGGGCCCCGCACCGCTCCGGCGCGTTCATCGACCGGTACGTCTTTCCCGACGGTGAGCTGGCCGGTCCGGGCCGCCTGATCAGCGAGGTGCACGACGCCGGGTTCGAGGTGCACCACGAGGAGAACCTGCGGCAGCACTACGCGTCGACGCTCGCCGCCTGGTGCCGCAACCTCGTGGCGAACTGGGACTTCTGCGTCGACGAGGTGGGCCGGGGCACCGCCCGGGTCTGGGGCCTCTACATGGCCGGGTCGCGGTTGGCCTTCGAACGCAACGGCATCCAACTGCACCAGGTGCTGGCCACCCGCAACGGTCCGGACGGCGTGAACGGCTACCCGCTACGCCCGAACTGGACGCCCTGACCCGTCGTACGGCTGCTGACGAAGCCGCGCCATCCCGGCGCGGCTTTCGTCGATCCAATTGACAAGCAGATTTTTTACGTACAGGATGATTTTTGCGATGAGAGACGTCCTGTACCTGGAGCAGATCGAGCAGGCCGAGACCCTGCTCAAGCCGCAGCGCGTGGACGTGCTGCGGCAGTTGGCCGAGCCGCGCACCTGCACCGAGGTGGCGGCCCGGCTGGCGCAGACCCCGCAGCGGGTCTACTACCACGTCAAGCAACTCGCCGCCGCCGGCCTGGTCGAGCAGGTGTCCAGCCGGAAGGTGCGCGGCATCAGCGAGGGCATCTGGCAGGCCGTCGCCCGGTCGTACTGGCTCTCGCCCCGGCTGGTCGGCCGGATCGGCGGCGTCCGCCGGGTGTCCGACGAGTTGAGCCTGGGTCACCTGCTCGACCTGATGGAGGAGGTCCAGGCCGACGTCGCCGCGCTCGACCGGGGCGCGCCGGAGCTGCCCTCGATCGGGGTCTCCGGTGAGATCCGGGTGCCGGCCGAGCGCCGGCAGGAGTTCCTGCACGACCTGCAATCGACGTTGCAGGACCTGTTCACCCGCTACGGCGGCGTCGAGGGGGACGCCTTCAAGCTCGCCGTGGCCTGCTATCCCAAGGGAGAAGACCGTGACTGAACCACTCACGCTGGGTGCCCGGCTCGCCGCGCCGGTCGAGGCCGTCTGGCGGGCGCTCACCGACCCGGCCGAGCTGCGCGTCTGGCTCACCGAGCACGCCGAGGTCGAGCTGCCCGGCCGGTACGAGTTCTGGGGTCGGCACACGCCCGACGGCGACGCCCCCCACCAGCGGGTGCTGCACGCCGACCCGTACACGCTGCGCTTCGGCTGGCTGCTCGACGGGGTGGAGACGACCAGCGAGCTGCGCCTGACGTCGGAGGGGCCGGACACCACGCTGCTGACCCTCAGCCAGACCCACTTCAACTTCGCCGAGGCGCTGGACGGCAGCAGCATCCGAGGCGTGCTGCAAACCTGGTGGTCGCTGTCGATCGCCAACCTCGCCGCGCACCTGGAGGGTCGCCCGCTGCTGCCGAAGACCGACTTCACCTCCACCGATCTGCGCGGCGAGCTGACCATCGCCGCACCGATCGACCGCGTCTGGACGTCACTGACCGACTCGGAGCAGGCCAGCGCCTGGTTCGGCTACCCGATCGGGATCGAGCCCTGGGTCGGCGGCCGGTATGCCATGGGCGGCTTCGACGCCGGGCCTGCGGCGAAGGTGGTCGACCTGGAGCCCGGCCGGAGGATGTCGGTAGACTGGGGGCCGGTCGGGGTCACCACCTGGGAGCTGGCCGAATCCGGCGGGAAGACGAAGCTGACCTTCGTGCAGAGCGGGTTCGCCGAGGGCAACCCGCCGTACGCGATGTGGTGCGGGTCGGTGGCCGGCATGTTCGAGCTGTGCCGGTTCCACGAGATGGCCGACTGGCAGCCGATCTGGGTCGCCGAGGAGATCCACACCGGCGCTCCCGCCGCCTGACGGGTCCCGCCCCGGGAATCTCCAGGGGCAGGACCATGCGTCGCCGGCCCTGTCCCCACGTCAGGTCCGCGCCGGCCCGGTCGTCGGGCCGGCCGGTCGAGCAGCCGTGACCAGGTGCGGGGCGCCGCCGGAAATCCCGGTTCGGTGGTTCCCCGCGTGCCGGGCTGGGTACTGCGAGGCGATGTTCCTCATCTTCGGACTCCGTACCAGGGTCACCCGGTCGGGGGTGGTGACCGCCGTCTGCCGGCACTGCGGCAACCAGGCCGCACAGGTGATCAGCCGCCGGTCGACGAAGTTCACCCTGTTCTTCGTCCCGCTGATCCCGATCCGAACAAAGTACGTGCAGCAGTGCTCGTTCTGTGGCGTCGAGTCCGTCGTCGACGCCGACGAGGCCCGTCGCCTCCCGGTCGGCTGACCGTGGCCCGCTTCCTCTGCTGGCTGATCGGCCGCCCGCCAGGTCCGCCGACCGCGCCGGTGCACACCGCCTCCCGCCCGCCCTGCACCCCCGGTCGTCGCCCGTCGCGCCGCCGCCGGCGGCCGACCGCCGGTGCCCGTTCCCCCCGTTCGCCCTGGAACCGGTCCGCCGGCCGCTGACCCGGCCGCCCCGCACCCGCAGCGGGCGTCGGCTGCCGGCCGGGGTCGGTCGGGGCGGCTATCGTGGCCTGTCGTGACGAGCACCGCGCAACGCCTGGCCGCGATCCGGGGCGATGTGCCCCCGAAACGGCACAACGCCCGGACCATCGCCGCGCTCACCGGAAACCCCGGCTGCGCCCGCCGGGCCGTGCTGGACGGGGCCGGGGTGGACAAGTCGGCGCTCGCGCAGCGGGTCGGCTTCCCCGCCCGGTTCGGCCAGTCCCGGTTCGCCATCACCCGGGGCAACGCGTTCGAGGCGCAGGTCAAGGCCGACGGTGGGGCGGAGCTGCTGCGGCTGGTCGCGCAGCGGTTGGGCGTACCGGTGCCGCAGCGGGCGAGCTGGACGGACCTGGGTGGCGCGGACGACCTGCCCGACCGGCGGGAACGTTCGCGGGCCGCGCTGACCGCCACCGGGCCGGACGCGGCGCTGTTCGACCATCCGCTGCTCGGCCTGGACGTGGCCGGTCAGCGGGTGCACCTGGAACCGGATCTGGTCGCCGCCCGGCTCGGCGGCCGGTTCCACGTCGTGGAGATCAAGTCGTTCCCGGTGATCGACGGGCAGGCCGACCCGGCGAAGGTGTCCGCCGCCGCCGTCCAGTCCGCCGTCTACGTGCTGGCGTTGCGCGACCTGCTCGCCGCCGAGGGGCGGGACCCGGAGTCGGTGTCGCACGACGTGGTGCTGGTCTGCCCGCGTGACTTCGCCAACCAGCCGATGGCCAGCCTGATCGACGTCCGCAAGCAACTGCTGGTGCTGCGCCGCCAACTGGACCGGATGGCCCGGCTGGACGACCTGCTCACCGCCGTGCCGGCCGGGTTCACCGTCGACCCGGCCGTCGACCCGGTGACGCTGACCGCCGCGCTGCACACCGTGCCGGCCCGGTACGCGCCGGACTGCCTGGCCGGCTGCGAGCTGGCGTACTTCTGCCGCGACGAGGCGCGCGGGCAGACCGGGGCGCTGGGCCGGCCGGTGCGGGAGGCCCTGGGCGGCATCGCCGAGGTGGCCGAGGTGCTGGCCCTGGCGGCCGGCAGGCCGGCCGTCGACCCGGAGCGGGAGGAGGCAGCCGCGCTGCTGCGCTCCGCCGCCCGGCTGCGCGCCGACGCCCTCGCCGGCCACCGGTCATGAGTACGCTGCGCGCGCTGGCAAAGGCGCAGGCGCTCGCCGCGGGGGTGGCCCAGCCGGTCGCCACCGTCCGGCACCTGCACCTGGCGCAGCGCCCGCTGGTGCTGGTGCCGCTGGCGATGGCCGGTGAGGCGCACGCCCCGCTCGCCGCGCTGGTCGGCACCGACCCGGCCGACGCCCGGCTGCTGGTCGTGCCGCAGCCCCGCAACCGGGACCAGCGGTTCCGGTTCGTCACCGAGCTGGCCGCGACCGTGCTGCCCTGGCTCGACGGCTTCCGGGGTGTCTCGGAGGCGGTGGCCGTGGACCGGGGCCGCGACGTCCGCTACCGGTACGCCGACGCCCCGCAACTGTGGGTGCCGAACCCGGCCGGGATCACCTTCCTGCGGCTGCTGGGCCGCTCCACCCGGTTCCGCCGCCCCGACGGGGAGTATCCGGTGCACCCGGCCGTCCCGCTGCTCGGCCGCTGGCTGACGTTCTTCGCCGAGCGGGCCGAGCAGCCCGGCTCGTCGGCGCTGCTGGCGATGACCGACGCGCTCACCCTGCACTGGGCGACCGGGCAGAGCGCGGTGGAGGACCAGCACCTGCCGGCGCTGCTCGGTTGGATCGACCCGCCGGCCGGCTCGACCGGGGCCGAGGCCGCCGCGCGGGCCGAGGACCCGGCGGTGTGCCCGCCGGCCGGCCCGGCCACCGACCCGGAGTTCGACAACGTGGCGCTCGCCCCGGTAATGGCGGCCTGGGCGGCGGCCGACGACGACCCGGCCGCCCGCGACGAGGCGTACGCGGAGCTGGTGCGGTTGCTGCGCGGGCAGCTCGCGCCCACCTGGGAGCTGATGTGGCGCGGCCTGGGGCTGCTCGACGGGCTGCCGCCCGGTGCCCGGGTGGCGGCCCGCTGGGCCGGTGACCGGGACGCCTTCACCGGTTACGCCGAGCACCTCGACGCCGACGGCGGGCCGCAACCCCGGCACGACGGCGCGGTCGCGGCGGCGATCCGGCTGCACCGGCTGGAACGTGCCGCGACCAGCTACGCCGTGCAGCGCGCCTATGACGACCCGCTGGTGATGGCCGAGCACCGGCTGGCCGGGGAGGCGTTCGTCGCCGACGTGACCCTGGCCGACCCGGGGCGGGTGGACGACAGCGGCAAGCGGCCGGTGCTGCGGCCGAGGATCCAGGTGGTGACCACCGAACCGGTGCGGATGCCGGTCGGGGCGACCCTGTGGTCGACGGCACGGCCGGCCCAGAAGGCGACGGTGGTCTTCGTGACCCCGGCGGCGGACGGCCGTACCGAGGTGGTGCTGGAGCTGTCGGGCGGGATGGGACGGGGGCTGACCGCGCCGCCGGGCAGCGTGCCGCAGGTGGGGGAGCGGCTCTGCCTGACCACCCTGTCGGAGGCGTACCTGCCCGCCGGGACGTTCCCCACGGCCGAGGAGACACCGTGGACGCACGGGGGACCGCCGACCTACGAACTGCCCGGGGCGCTGTCCTCAGTGGTCGGATAGCCGACCCGGTGAGTGTGGCGGTGACCCGCCCGGCTGGCTAGGCTTCGATGGTTCGCCGTCCGTGATCCGTCCGCACGGTCGAGGTGCGCGTTGGAGAGAGAGCCGGAGCGATCACCGTGCTACCCCAGGACGCCGTCTCCGGCGCGCCGACCCGACCGCTGACCCTCCCCCGGGCGGGTGCGGTCGTCGCCGCGGTGGCCGTCGTGCTGGAGTTGGCCTGGCTGCTCGCCGCGCTGCCCAGGGCGGCCCTGGTCAGTGACGTCACCGCCACCGCCGTGGCGAGCTGGGCCAGCTACGCCTGCGTCCGCACGATGCGCCGGCACCCCGCCCCGCTGCGCCGGTTCTGGGCGCTGCTCGCGCTCACCATGGGGCTGGCCGCCGCCGGCCGGCTGCTGTGGACGGTGGACCGGCTGCGCGCCGACGAGCTGCCGCACACCCCGCTGATCGGGGCGGTCTTCACCGCCGGCATCGTCACCGGCACGGCCGCGCTGCTGACCTCGCTGACCGCGCCACGCAGCGCGGTGGGCCGGGCCCGCACCGTGCTGGACGGGGTGATCGTCGGGCTGGCCCTGATCCCGATCGGCTGGGTGGTGGTGTTCCGCGACGTCGCCGCCGCCGACCTCGACGATCCGCTGCGCACCCTCGGCCTGCTCTACCCGATGATCGACCTGATGCAGCTGACCATCCTGGTGGCGGTGGCCGGCCCGGCCCGCTCGGTGTGGCCGCCGCTGACCCTGATCGGGGCGAGCCTGGTCACCCGGGCCGGCGCGGACGCGGTCTACGTCTCGCTGGTCGCGCACGGCAGCTACACCCCCGGGCATCCGATCGACGTCTGCTGGCCGCTGAGCTACCTGCTGATCGGCATCGCCACCACCCGGCCACCGCCGCCCACCTGCGACGGCGCCGAGGAGATCGGCGAGTCCCCGCTCCCGTCCTGGTGGCGGGTGGCGCTGCCGTACCTGCCGGTCGGCGGGGCGATCATCGCGGTGGTGCTGGCCCGCCGCCCCACCGGGCAGACCCCGCCGCTGGTCTTCGGCGGCATGATGGCGCTGCTCGGGGTGCTCGCCCTGCGGCAGGGGCTGGCCGCCAACGAGAACCTGCGGCTGGTGGCCCGGCTGCGACGGCTCGCCTACACCGACCAGCTCACCGGCCTGCCGAACCGGCTGATGTTCAACCGGCAGCTCCGCCGGGCGCTGCGCGAGGGGCCGCCGGTGGCCGTGCTGCTCCTCGACCTGGACGGCTTCAAGCAGGTCAACGACCGGTTCGGGCACGCCACCGGCGACACCCTGCTGACCAGCATCGCGCTGCGGATGCGGGCCGCCGTCGGCGACGACGGCACCGTCGCCCGGCTCGGCGGGGACGAGTTCGCCGTGCTGGTCGCCGGGGACCGGACGGTCGTGCCGGAACGACTCGCCGAACGGCTGCTCGCCGCCCTGCAACCGTCGGCGGGCGAGGAGGACGTCGGCGTCCACCCGTCGGCCAGCATCGGCATCGCCGAGTTCGGCCCGCAGCACGCCTCCCACACCGACGTGCTGCGCGACGCCGACATCGCGATGTACGCGGCGAAGGCCGCCGGGAAGTCCGCGTACCGCACCTGCACCCCGGCGCTGCGGGAGTCGGCGGTGACCCGGGCCGAGCTGATCGCCGACCTGCGGCGGGCCGTCGACGAGCGGCAACTGCACCTGGAGTACCAGCCGATCGTCGACCTCGCCACCGGCGTGGTCCGCAGCGCGGAGGCGCTGGTGCGTTGGCGGCACCCCCGGCTCGGACTGCTCGCCCCGGCGGCGTTCCTGCCGCTGGCCGAGGAGACCGGGCTGATCGTGCCGATCGACAGGTGGGTGATCCACGAGGCGTGCCGGGCCGCCGCGACCTGGCGGGCCCGGGTGCCCGAGGCGACCGTGGCGGTCAACATCGCCGCCGCGCACCTGCGCCGCCCCGACCTGATCGCCACCGTCACGGCGGCCACCGCCTCGGCCGGCCTGGCCCCCCGCGCGCTCACCCTGGAACTGACCGAGTCGGCGTTGATCGACGGCAGCGAGGCGGTGCTGGAACGGCTCGCCCAGCTTCGTGAGCTGGGTCTCCGCATCGCCATCGACGACTTCGGCACCGGCTACTCGTCGTTGAGCTACCTGCACCGCATCCCCGCCACCGAACTCAAGATCGACCGGTCGTTCGTGGCCCGGCTGGACACCGACGCGCGGGCGTACGCCACGGTGGAAATGGTCACCCGGCTGGCCGGGGCGTTCGACCTGGCGGTGGTGGCCGAGGGGGTGGAGACCGAGGGGCAGCACGCGGCGGTCACCGCGATCGGCTGCGTCCACGGCCAGGGCTACCGGTACGGCCGTCCCGGCGGCCTGTCCGCCCTGCACGCCCCCGCCGCCCCCCGCTGACACTCCGGCCGCCCGCCGACCCGGGAGTCGTGCCGGCCCGGTCGGGTCCACCGGCGCAGAATCGGGCTTGACCCTCACGTCGCGGCAGGCCGGAGCCTTGGTGCCGAAGGGAGGAAACCATGGCGTACACGGTGGGTCAGGTGGCGAAGGCGGCCCGGGTGACGGTCCGGACGCTGCACCACTACGACGATATCGGGCTGCTCTCGCCGGGCGGCCGGACGCCGGCCGGCTACCGCCGCTACGACGACGCGGACCTGGAGCGGTTGCAGCACATCCGCTTCTACCGGGAGCTGGGGTTTCCGCTGGAGGAGATCGCGGTGATCCTCGACGACCCGGATGCCGACCCGGCGGCGCACCTGCGCCGGCAGCACGACCTGCTGAGCGGGCGGATCGGGAAGCTCCAGGAGATGGTCGCCGCGATCGAGATCGCGATGGAGGCGAGACGGATGGAGATCAACCTGACCCCGGAGGAACGGTTCGAGGTCTTCGGTGACGTCGATCCGGAGGAGCACGCCGAGGAGGCGCGGCAGCGCTGGGGCGACACCGAGGCGTACCGGGTGTCGACCCGGCGGGCGGCGAACTACTCGAAGGAGGACTGGCTGCGCATCAAGGGGGAGCAGGAGGACTGGGGCCGGCGGATCGTGGCGGCGCTGACCGCCGGGACGCCCGCCGACTCGGCGGAGGTGATGGCGCTGGCCGAGGAACACCGGCAGCTCATCGTCCGCTGGTTCTACGACTGCTCGTACGAGGTGCACACCGGGCTGGCCGACATGTACCTGGCCGATCCCCGGTTCACCGCCTTCTACGAGAAGATCGCGCCGGGGCTGGCGGAGTACCTGGCGGAGGCGATCCACGCCAACGCGATCAGCCGGGCCTGAGCGGTGCCGCCTGCGGTGGGTGAGGATGGGGGTCGTCCCGCCCACCCACCGGAGGTCGCCCGTGTTCATCGTCGCCGGAAGTCTCTACGTCGACCCCGCCGAGCGGGACACCTACCTGGCCTCCTGCGTGGAGGTGGTCCGGCAGGCCCGCTCGGCGCCCGGCTGCGTCGACTTCGCCATCGGCGCCGACCTGGTCGAGCCGGGCCGGATCAACGTCTACGAACGCTGGGAGTCCGACGACGAGCTGCTGGCGTTCCGGGGGTCCGGCCCGGAGCAGGAGCAGGTCGCGGCGATCCGTGGCGCGGAGGTGCACCGCTACCGCATCTCCGCCGTCGAGGCCCCCTGACCGGCCCCGACCTGTCGTCGATGGGCCTGCGGTCGTGGTTCCCCGGCGTCACCGCCGCCGATCGGGTGGCCGGTCGGCGGCGAGCTGGTCGGGGGTGGTCGGGCCGGTCGGTGCGGTCGGGGGTGCCCGGTCGGCGGCCGGGTGCCGGGCTAGGCTGGCGCGACCGCTCTGTCACCAGCGTCGATCGGCTCGGCCGGCGGGCGCGCCACCCGGGGAGACCGCCGTGAAGCACCCGAAGCTGGCCGCCGCCACGGCCGCCCTCGTCGCCCTGGTGACGGCGGCCGGCTGCACCTCGGACGACAGCGGTGCGGGACCGGCACCGACCGCCGGGTCGGCCACGACCGCAGCGGCCCCGACCGAGCCGGCCGCCGTACTGGCCACCGCCGCGCAGCGGGTCGAACAGCAGTCCTACCGGCTGACCCTGGGTGACGGCGCGGGCGGCGGGGACACCACCACCCTGGTCTGGGACCCGAGGGGCCGGCGCGGGCGGGAGACGACGACGCTGGCCGTGGCCAACGGCAAGGTGGTCATCGAGCGGCTCGTCACCGGCACCGACGTCTACGTGAAGGTGACCGCCCCGGACCGGCGGGTGCCGGTCTGGGACGGGCGTACCTGGTGGCACCTGGGCACCGTGGAGGCGGCCGCCGCGAAGCGGACCGGGCTGGACAACACCCGGTTGGCCAGCACCCTCGGCTCGGCCACCGAGGTACGCGCCACCGGCGAACGGGCCTACGCCGGGACCCTGGACCTGCGGCGCAGCACCGAGGTGCTCGGCGAGGGGGTGGGTGGGGTGCTCGGCGAGCGGGCCGCCACGGTGCCGTTCACCGCGACGGTGGACGCGCAGGGGCGGCTGGTCCGCTACCGGATCGAGCTGTCCGGCGAGCCGGGCAAGACCTCGGCGCTCGACCTGACGTACGCGGACTTCGGCCTGCCCGTGTCGGCGGACCAGCCGGAGGCCGGCCTGATCGGCGAGGACCCACCCCGCAACATCCCCGGCGCCTGACCCCCGCCCCGCCCAGGCGGCCCCGCCCCGCCCTGCCCGCCCCTGCCCGCCTGCCCGGCGGGGCTGGCTCGCAATATCGCCACAACTGCGGTATCCGCGCGCTCCGATACCGCTCTTGTGGCGACATTAAGTTGATCAACGGTCGACCCGACCTGCGGGCGCGGGCGGGAGGGCCTCACAGGAGCAGGTCGAGGAGGAGCACGCCGGCGAAGCCGACCACCGAGATGATCGTCTCCAGTACCGACCAGCTCTTGATCGTCTGTCCCACGGTCAGCCCGAAGTACTCCTTGACCAGCCAGAAGCCGGCGTCGTTGACGTGCGAGAAGAACAGCGAACCGCAGCCGACGGCCAGGGCCAGCAGCGCCACCCCGGGACGGTCCAGGGTGGCCGCCAGCGGGGCGACGATGCCGGCGGCGGTGATCGTGGCGACCGTCGCCGAACCGGTGGCGACCCGGATGCCCACGGCGACCAGCCAGCCCAGCAGCAGCGGGGAGAGGTTGGCGTCCTTGGCCGCGTCGGCGACCAGGTCGCCCACCCCGGCGTCCACCAGCACCTGCTTGAAGCCGCCACCGGCGGCGACGATGAGCAGGATGCCGGCGATCGGCGGCAGCGAGCCGCCGAGCACCGAGGAGACCTGGCTGCGGCTGAATCCGGCCTGGTAGCCGAGGGTGAACATGGCGACGATCACCCCGGCCAGCAGCGCCACGATCGGCGCGCCGGCGATGTCGAGGGTCTGCCGGGCGACGGTGCCGTCGGCCAGGGTCAGTTCGCCGACCGCGCGCAGCAGCATCAGCACGACCGGCAGCAGCACGGTGAGCACCGCCGGCCAGAACCTGGGGGTACGCCGGGCCGTCTCGGTGCCGCTGTCGTCGACCGGGGCGCCCGGCCGGCCGGAGCCCGGGTTGACCAGGTCGTCGTCGGTGAGCAGGTCGTCGTCGCCGGCCGGTCCCCGCCCGGCGTCCCGGCCGTCCGACTCCCGGTCGCGGCCGGCGGCGGGGCTGCCCGGCCCGCGCCGGCCACCGCCGGTGGTGGCCGGTTGCCGGGTGGGCAGCAGCGCGGCCGGCGCGGTGGCCGGCACGTAACGGGCGATGAAGTTGCCGAACACCGGGCCGGCGACGATCACGGTGGGGATGGCGATGATCAGGCCCAGCCCGAGGGTGAGCCCCAGGTCGGCGTTGAGCGAGGAGATCGCCACCAGCGGGCCGGGGTGCGGCGGGACGAGGCCGTGCAGCACCGACAGGCCGGCCAGCGCCGGGATGCCGATCTTCATCAGTGGTACGTCGGTGCGCAGCGAGACCAGCAGCACGATCGGCACCAGCAGCACCACGCCGACCTCGAAGAACAGCGGCAGGCCGATCAGTGCGGCGACCCCGGCCATGGCCCAGGGCAGGGCGGTGCCGGAGACCCGTCCGACGACCCGGTTGACGATGCCGTCCGCCCCGCCCGACTCGGCGAGCAGGCCGCCGATCATCGCGCCGAGGGCGATCAGCAGACCCACCCCGCCGACCGTGGAGCCGACCCCGGCGCTGAACGACTCGATCATCGTGTCGGGGGCCATGGCGGCGACCACGCCGAGCACCGCCGCGCCGAGGATCAACGCCAGGAAGGGGTGCACCTTGCCCCAGGCGATGAGCACTACGACCGCGGCGATGCCCAGCAGGGCGGCCACGACCAGTTGGGCGTCACCGGCGCTGGTGGCCGGTTCCGCGGGTGCGGCGAGGAGGGTGAGCACGGCGATCACGACCTTCGGACGGGGTCCGACCCGACGAGGGGCGGGCGGTCACATGGGTGCGGGGGTGGGTGGTGGCTCCGCCGGCAGGCTGGGGGCCAGCCGGCGCAGCGACGCGAAGGTGGGCACCAGCGCGTCGTACAGCTCGGAGTGCAGGGGGAGCAGGGCGGCGTAGGTGGCGGCGGAGGCCGGTTCGGGGCGTACCGTCTCGTCGATGCGGACCAGGTCGGCGGCGACGTCGATGGAGTCGATCAGGCCGAGGGCCTGCATGCCGAGCAGCGCCGCGCCGAAGCTGGAGCCCTCGTGGCCGGCGGGGAACCGTACCGGCATGTCGAGCGCGTCGGCGAGCATCTGCCGCCACAGTGGGCTGCGGGCGAAGCCGCCGCTGGCGCGTACCTCACGGACCTCGTTGCCGGCGGCCCGGACCGACGCCAGGACCAGGGCGAGCTGCTGGCAGACCCCCTCCAGCGCGGCCCGGACGAGATGCTCGCGGCGGTGCCCGTGGGTGAGCCCGACGTACGCCCCGCGCGGTAGCGCGCTCCAGTGCGGCGCGCGCTCGCTGAGCAGGTACGGCAGCATGATCAGCCCGCCGGAGCCGACCGGGGCGGTGGCGGCCAGCGCGAGCAGCTCCTCCTCGCCGTGCTCGCCGAACTCGGGGGCGAGGGTGTCGCCGGCCCACTGGAGCACGATCCCGCCGTTGTTGATCGCCCCGCCGACGACCCACCGGTCCTCGGTGAGCGCATAGCAGAACACCCCGCCGAGCGGGTCGACGGCGGGACGTTCGACGGCCACCCGCATCGCCCCGGAGGTGCCGATGGAGCAGGCGACGACGCCGGGGCGTACGGCCCCGAGGCCCAGGTTGGCCAGCGGACCGTCGCCCGCGCCGACCACGACGGGGGTGTCGGCGGGCAGGCCGGTGGCGATGGCGGCGCGGGCGGTCAGCCCCGGCAGCACGGTGGTGGTGGGCACGAGCCGGGGGAGCTGTTCCTCGGTGATGGCGGCGACGCGCAACGCCTGGGCGTCCCAGGTGAGCTGGTGGATGTCCATGAGGCCGGTGGCCGAGGCGACCGAGTGGTCGGTGACCAGTGTGTCGGTCAGCCGCAGCAGCACGTAGTCCTTGATGCCGACCCAGCGGGCGACCCGCGCGTGCAGCGCCGGCTCCTGCTCGGCGTACCAGAGGATCTTCGACAGTGGGGCCATCGGGTGCACGGGGGTGCCGGTGCGCCGGTGCAGGGCCAGCCCCCACGGGGCGGCGCGCAGCCGTTCGGCCTGGCTGCTGGCCCGGGAGTCGGCCCAGGTCACCGACGGGGTGAGTGGTGCGCCGTCCGGGTCGAGACCGATCAGGCTGTGCATGGCGGTGCTGAACGACAGGCCGGCGATGCCGTCGCCCAGTTCGGTGACGACGGTGCGGATGGTCTCCACCACCGCGTCGAAGATGAGCTGCGGGTCCTGCTCGGCGTAGCCGGGGTGCGGCTCGTCGAGGGGGTAGCCGACGGAGTGGCTGGCGAGTTGGTGGCCGTCGGTGTCGTACGCCACGGTCTTGGTGCTGGTGGTGCCGATGTCGACGCCGAGCACCACGCGGCGGCGCTGGTCCGGACCGGTCACGGGCCCCCCTTCGCATCGGCGGTGCGGGCGTCGCGGCCCGGCTGCGGCTGACGTTACCCACGTCGGCAGCGCCCCGCACGGCGGAGAACCCGAAGGTGAGCCGGTGTGCGGTTCGTCGTGGTCCGAGGGATTTCCCTCCCCCGATCGGGTGGTAAATCCGTAATGCCGGGTCCGTCGGTCTTGTTCCTGCCGTTGAGCCGGGTGAACACCCCGGTTGGTGGCTCGCACGGCGGAGGGGTCGGCGCGGCGATGACTGATTCGACGGGTTCCACCTGGCGCTACACCTGGGCACGTCAGCAGAACGAGCGACGACGGCGGGCCTACCGCACCGTCGAGCGGGCCTGGCGACGCCGCGACGACGAACTGCGACGGCTCCGGGCCCTCGCCGTCGGCCTGCAGGGCACCGCGGCGGCCGGGGTCGGCCTGCCGTTGGCGTTGGGCCCCGGCGAGGCGGTCCTCCGGGCGGTGCCCGGCGCGCAGCTGGTCGAGGTCCGCCACACCACCGTGCTACCCGCCCCCGACCTGGTCGTCGAGGCGGAGCCGGGGCCGCTGCGTCACCGGCTGCCCGACGGGGTCCGGGCCACCGACGCCGGGATCGCGGTGGTCACCAACCGCCGGCTGGTCCTGGTCGGCGGGCGTGGCCGGCGCGACTGGGCGTACGGGAGGATGACCGGGCTGCTGCACGACCCGGCGGCCCCGGTCACCCTGATCCAGGTCCTGGACCGGCGGCAGACCTCCGGCGTGCTGCTGCCGCCGGGCGCGGCGGCCGAGTTCCGGTTCGTGCTGACCCTGGCCTTCGCCGACGCCATCGAGCAGCGGCCCGCCGTCCTCGCCCAGCTCGACGAGCTGATCGCCCTGCACGCCGAGAGCGCGCCGTTCCGGCCGGCGATCGCCACCCCGGCGCAGGCCCGGATCAGCGCCCGCGTCCCCGGCGGTCGGCGGACCGTCGCGGTGGCCGCCGCGCTGACCCTGGTGGTGCCGGCGGTGCTGGTCGAGTCCGATCCGCCGGTCACCCCCGAGGTGGCGTCGGCGGCCACCGCCGCGCCCGGTCCGGGCGTCACCCGGCCGCCACAGCCGTCACCGTCACCGTCCGTGGTGCGGGAGCGGCGCTGCGGGGCGCCGGCCAACCCGATGGGGTACGACTACTGCGGCGGCGAACGCGTCCGGGAACCCGACCACCGGATCTGCGACTGGTTCGACTGCGTGCCGCAGTTCTGGGCCGGGCGGGGCTACCTGGTGCTGTGCCGCGACGGCGCGGTCAGCCTGACCGGGGGGCAGCCGAAGCCCTGCGCCGGCCACGACGGCGTCCGCCGCGCCGTCCACCGCTGACCCCCGGGGTGTTTCCCACGGTTGGGGCGAAATAGTGGGGTCAGGCCCGGGCCGATACCGCCACTTCGGCCCACCGGCGGCCCCGACAGCGGGGCTGGCGCGACCGTCGCATCATGTACGGCGTGATCCATTTCAAGCGTAAGCAGCGCAAGAAGAAGCGCGACTGGTGCGACGCCGACTGCGACGGCTGCGACTGTGACGGCCTGCCCTGCTGCGACTTCGGCCTGTTCTCCCTGCTGCTCACCCTCGGCGCGGGCGCGGCCCGGGTGAGCCGGGCGCCGGTGGTGGACCGGGCGGGCCGGGCGGCGATCCTCGGTTACCGGCGGTGGTTGTCGCACCGCTGGCCGGGCCAGTGCCGCTACACCCCGACGTGCAGCGCGTACGGGCTGGCTGCCGTCGAGCGGCACGGCCTGGCCGTCGGCGGCCGGATGGCGGCGGACCGGCTGCGCCGGTGCCGGCCGGGCGTTCCGCGGGGCACCCACGACCCGGTCCGCTGACCGTCGGGCAGGGGCCTAGGCGACGACGTCCCGGTAGACCTCGACGTCGTAGATGAGCCGGACGGGCTCGCCGTTGGTGGTGCCGACGAAGACGGGTTCCGCGGCGGGGGTGCGCCCCCGCCGCCACACCTCGGCGCGGGCGGCGTCCCGGGATTCGCGGTGGACCTTCCCGGCCCGGTGCAGTTCCACCACCCGGCGCGCGGTGTACCGGTCGCTGTCCAGTTGGATGCGCATCAGCGGCACGGTCGTCACCGCCCTTCCGCGAGTACCCACCGTCCACCGGGGACGCGGTCGGCGGACCTTAATCTAACATCGTTAAATTAACTGCGCACGGTACTAGGCTGCTGCGGGTGGACGCGACCGAATTCAGTGGCCGACCGGACGGCCGACCCGCCCCCATCTGGCTGCGGACGGAGCCGGCCCGCAACCGCCGGACCACCCCGCTGACCCGGGAACGGATCGTGACGGCGGCCGTCGACCTGCTCGACCGCACCGGCGTCGACGGGCTGACCATGCGCCGGCTGGCCGAACGCCTCGCGGTCACCCCCACCGCCCTCTACTGGCACGTCACGACCCGGGACGACGTCCTCGACCTGGCCGTCGACCACATCTTCGGCGAGGTGCCGCTGCCGGCCGCCGGCCCCGACTGGCGTGCCGACGTGCGCACGCTGACCTGCGGCTGGCGGGCGGCCATGCTCCGCCATCCCTGGGCCCCCGGCCTGATCGGCCGGCCCATGCTCGGCCCGCACGTCCTCGCCCGGACGGAGTTCCTGCAGGCGGCGCTGGTCCGCGCCGGGCTCACCGGCCGGCACCTCGCCGTGGTCACCCGACTGGTGGCCAACTACGTGATCGGCGCGGCGCTCACCGAGGCCACCTGGCGGCAGACCGACGACCCCGGGGCCCGCGCCGAAGCCCGCCGGCACCTCGTGGCCAACGCCGCCGCCTACCCCACCCTCACCGCCTCGGGCCACCTCGACGACGGCCGGTGGAGCGACGACGACCTCTTCGTCCGGGGCCTCGACGCGATCCTCGCCACCGCCCCGGGGAGCTGACCGCCGCCGGTATTCGGCTCGCGCGCCGACCGGGCGGCTCGCTACCGTCCGGCCATGGTCCGCACCGTCCGCCTCGTCCTGGTCGACGCCACCGGCCGGACGCTCGGCGCGCTACCCGACTTCGACGTGCCGGTGCCCTGGTGGCAGGACGCGGCGGCGGTCGTCGCGGGCGCCCGCGCCGCGTACGACGTCGAGGTGACCGTGCTGCGGCTGCTGACCGGGCGGCGCGGCCGGCCACCCGGGGGCCACGTCAGCTACCTGGCCGAGGCGGCCGGCCCGGTGCGCGTACCGCTGCTGCCGGCGGAGGCGGTGCAGCCGGCGGCGCATCCGCTGCGCGCGCCCTACGCGCAGCCGGGCGGACCGGCGGCGAGCCTGGCCTGGGCCGCCACCCAGCTCGACCGGCTGGGCCGGCCGGCGAACGTGTCGGCACAGGAGCGCACCTGGAACCTGTCGGCGGTCTGGCGGCTCGACGGGCCGCACGGCACCGCCTGGCTCAAACAGGTGCCGGTGTTCTTCCGGCACGAGGCGGCGGTGCTGCGGCTGCTCGCCGACGACCCGGCCACCCCGAGGCTGCTCGCCGCCGACGACGAGGGGCGGATGCTGCTCGACCACGTGCCGGGGGAGGACCGCTACGGGGCCGACCCCGCCGAACGCGCCACCATCGCCGCCCGGCACCACGCCCTCCAGATCCGCACGCTGCCCGCCGCCGACCGGCTCGTCGCCGCCGGAGTGCCGGACCTGCGCGGTGCTGCCCTGGCCCGGTGGCTGCGCGCGACGCTCGCCCCGCACCAGGCGCACCGGCAGCTCGCCGACGTCGAGACGCTGCTCGACGAGGTGACCCGGTGCGGGCTGCCCGACACCCTCGTGCACGGCGACCTGCACCCCGGCAACGTCCGCGCGGACGGGCGGCGACACACCATCATCGACTGGGGTGACGCGTTCGTCGGCCACCCGGCCTTCGACATCCTCCGGCTGACCGAGCAGCTACCCGCCGGGCCGGCCGCCGCCCTCGTCGCCGACTGGTGTGCACGCTGGCGGGCCGACGTGCCGGGCTGCCGGCCGGAACGGGCGGTGGCGGTGCTGCGGCCGGTGGCGTGGCTGCGCATGGCGGCGGTGTACGCGATGTTCCTCGCCGGCATCGAGCCGAGCGAGCGGGTCTATCACGACCGGGACGTGCCGGAGAACCTGGCGCGGGCGAGCGCCGAAACCGGCTGACCGCCGCCGGAGGTGAAGAATGCCGACCGGAGGTCCCGTCCGGGAGGAATTCGCCGGTAGGGTGCCGGGGACCGCCACAGCCAGCAAAGGTGCCGCATGCTCTCCCGCGCCACGTCCGACATCGAATCGCCCGCGCTGATCCTGGAGCGCACCACCGCGCTGGTCGACTACCTGATGGCCGTCCGCGCCCAGCTGGAGAAGCCGGCCCGGACGGTGCCCACAACGGACGTGTTCTGGCAGCACGACCTGCCCGAGCACCCCGACTGCCAGGTGGGCGTCTCGGCCGACGGGGTGAGCTGGCTCCAGGTCGGCCTGCCGGCGGCACCCCGGCGACTGAAGACCCCCGTCGAGTTCGTCGCGCACCTCGCCGACACCCCGCCCTACCCGGCCGAGCCGAGGCTGACCGGCGACGAGGAGACCATCGCGCGGCTGCGACCCCGCTTCGAGCAGTGGCGGGAGCAGGACTGGCGGCCCTGGGCCGAGCAGGCCGCCCGCACCGACCGGGTACGCCAACTGCACCGCGCCCTGTTCGACCTGATGCACCGGGTCGACATGACCGCCGCCAGCCACGAACTCGTCTGGGGCCACGGCGTCATCCGCGTCGAGGTCGCCGGCCACCAGGTGCGGTACCCGCTGGTGGTGACCCCGGTCGCCGTCGAGTACGACCCGGACCGGTCAGTCGTACGGGTGGTGCCGCAGGGGCCGGCCCGGTTGCAGACCGACCCGCTGACCGGCCTCGACGAACGGTACCTGCGGCAACTGCTGGCGCTGGCCGGATCCGGCGGGCAGCTCGACCTCGACGTCTGGGCGGAGTTCGACAGGCGGGAGTTCTTCGAACGCGCGCTGCGCCGCCTCGGCCACGACCCGGTGCTGCGCGACGCCGACGCCCCCGCCCCCACCGGCCCGTACGTGCACGACACCGGGGTGCTGTTCGTCCGGCCCCGGCAGCGGATGCTGCGCCGGTTCCTGGAGGAGCTGAGGGCCCGGCTGCTGGCCGGCGACACCACCGGCATCGGCGCGCTCGCCGCCGTCCTCGCCCACGAGCCGAGCCGGCTGGAGATGCCGCAGGACCAGCCGCAGCGGTGGCAGCCGCTGGGGGAGCGGCTGCTCATGCCGCTGCCCACCAACGAGGCGCAGGAGTCCATCGCCCGCCGGCTCGCCCAGCACCGCAACGTCGCCGTGCAGGGGCCACCCGGCACCGGCAAGACGCACACCATCCGCAACCTCATCTGCCATTTGATGGCGCACGGCAAGCGGGTGCTCGTCGTCGCGCAGAAGGAGGACCCGCTGCGGGTGCTGCGCGACGGCCTGCCGCCGGAGATCCAGCCGCTCTGCCTGGCGGTGCTCGGTCGTTCCGCCGACCAGCTCGTGCAGCTCCAGCTCGCCGCCCGGGAACTCTCCGACCGGGGCGCCACCCTGGACCGTCGCGCCGAACAGCAGCGGGTCGACCGGCTGCGCCGGCAACTGGAGGAGGCCGAGCGGGACCTCGGGCTCGCCCTGGCCGGCCTGCGGGCACTCGCCGAACACGAGTCCGCCCGGTACGAGATCGACGGCGTCCGGCTGTCCCCCGGCGACGTCGGCGGGTGGCTGCGCGAACGGGCCGACCGGTACGGCGACATCCCCGACCCGCTCGCCCCCGACCTGGACGCCCCGCTGACCGCAGAGGAGTTCAGCGACCTGCTCGACATCGCCCGGCGTACCCGGCGGGCCGACCGGGCGCAGGCGTTGCGGGAGCTGCCGACGGCGGCCGACCTGCCGACCGCCGAGGCGATCCGGGACGACCGCCGGGAGTTGGCCGCGACCCGGCACGAACTGGACCGGCTCGCCGACGCCGGGGTGCTGGTCGCCGAGGTACGCGCCGTCGGGCAGCCCGCCCTGGAGGAGCTCGGCGGGCAGCTCCGGGAGGCGCTGACCCTGCTCACCGAGCGGGAGGGCGCGTGGACCGACCGGCTCGGCGCGCTGTCGCAGGCCGATGCGAACTGGCGGATCCGGTGGGAGGACCACGTCGCCGCCAGCCAGCAGGCCCTCGCCGACCTGGCCGCCGCCGCCCGGGTCATCGCCGGGCACGAGGTCGCCGTCGCCGAGATCCACCTGACCGAACCGCGCCGGCTGCTGGCGCTGCTCGACGAGCTGCGGCAACGCTTCGCCGCCGGCAAGGGCGTCAACAAGCTCTTCCAGGGCACCCTGGCCCGGATCGCCACCGACTGCCGGATCGACGGCGAGGTGCTGCGCAGCGCCGACGACGTCGACATCGTCGTCGCGTACGTCACCCGGCGTCGGCTGCGGCAGGCGCTGGCCACCCGGTGGGCGGAGTGGCGCGCGCCGCTCGGCCTGCCCGCCGGGGTCGGCGACGATCCGGAATACTGGACGGGGCAGCTGCTCACCGCCGCCGCCACCGCGCTGGACTGGGACCGGCGGCGCTGGCCGACGCTGCTGCGCACCGTCCGCCGGGTGCTGCCGCGCGCCGAACACACCGTCGACGTACGCCGGCTGGCCGCGCTGATCGCCCTGCTCGGCCGGGCCACGGCGGTGTTCGTCCACGACGAGCTGGTGGCCGAGGAACACCGGCTCGACGCGCTGCTCCAACACGGCATGTCCGGGGTGGACGCCAGCGACCTGTGGCGGCTGCTCGACCACGCCTACCAGGGTGACCTCGACGGCTGGGACGCCCTGCTCGACGAGGTGCGCCGGCTCGCCGCCCTGCGCCCCGAGGCGCAACGCTTCGCCCAGCTCACCGGCCGGCTGCGGCCCGTCGCCCCGGACTGGACCGCCCAGCTCGAGGACGGCACCGCCGCCGCCCTGCACGGCACCGGCGCGGACTGCCCCGACCGGTGGCGGTGGCGGCGCGCGCAGACCTGGTTCGACCAGGTCGTCGGCAGCGTCGACCCGGTCGCCCTGGGCCGGCGCGTCGACCGCACCCGGGAACGCATCCGCCAGCTCACCCGGGAACTCGTGGTCGCCTCCGCCTGGCTGGAGGTGTCGCTGGCGTTGGACGACCGGCGGCGGGCCGCCCTCGCCGACTGGACCACCGCCCTGCGCAAGATCGGCAAGGGGACGGGGAAGAACGCCGCCCAGTGGCAGGGCCACGCCCAGAAGGCGATGACCGCCGCCGTGGACGCCGTGCCCGTGTGGGTGATGTCCGTCGACCGGGCCATCGAACAGTTCGCCGGCGGGGCGCGCTTCGACGTGGTCATCGTCGACGAGGCGTCGCAGGCCGACCTGTTCGCCCTGCCCGTCCTCACCCTGGCGCAACGGGCCGTCGTGGTCGGCGACGACCAGCAGATCGGGCCGCAGCTCTCCTTCGTCGGCAGCGTCACCGGCCTGATCAACTCACACCTGGTCGACGTGCCGTCGGCCGAGCACTTCGACCCGGAGAGCAGCCTCTACGACCACGCGGTCCGCCGCTCGCCCGAGCGCATCCTGCTCACCGAGCACTTCCGGTCCGTACCGGCGATCATCGGCTTCTCCAGCGACACCTACTACGGCGGCGAGATCGAACCGCTGCGCACCGACCGGCCCGCCGGCATCGGCGACCCGGTCGTCGCCGTGCACGTGCCCGAAGGCGTCCGCCAGGACCTGTCCGGCTACGGCAACGTCAACGTCGCCGAGGCCGAAGCGCTCGTCGCCCGGGTCGCCGCGATCGTCGCCCATCCGGCGTACGCGGGGCGCAGCATCGGCGTGGTCAGCCTGCTCAGCACCAGCGGGCAGGCCCTCTACCTGCTGGCCCGGCTGCGCGAGGAGATCGGCGAGGAGGAGATGGAACGCCGCCGGCTGCGCGTCGGCGACTCCTACACCTTCCAGGGCGACGAGCGCGACGTGGTGCTGGTGTCGACGGTGGTCTCCCCGCACCACGGGCCGGTCGCCCCGTTCACCAAACGCGACCACCACCGCCGGGTCAACGTCGCCGCCTCCCGGGCCCGCGACCAGCTCTGGGTGTTCCACTCCGTGCAGCCCGACGACCTGCGCCCCGACGACGCCCGGGGCCTGCTGCTGCGTTACTGCCAGAGCGTCACCACCGCCGAGGAGGCGTACGACGACCTGGAGCGGCGCTGCGACAGCGACTTCGAACGCGAGGTGCTGCGACGCATGCTGCGCCGGGGGCTGCGGCCACTGCCGCAGTTCCGGGTCGGCTCGTACCGGATCGACTTCGTGCTGCCCGCGCCGGACGGGCGGCGGCTCGCCATCGAGTGCGACGGGGACGCCTACCACGGGCCGGAGCAGTGGGAGAGCGACATGCGCCGGCAGGCGGTGCTGGAACGGGTCGGCAACTGCGTGTTCGTGCGGATCCGGGGGAGTGTGTTCAGCCGGGACCCGGAGGCGGCGTTGGCCCCGCTGTGGCAGCGCGTCGAGGAGCTGGGCATCGAGGGTCATCGGAAGGTCGAGGAGCACTCGTCCTGAACGGTCGCTGCTGGCTGATACCGCTCTCCGCCCGTGCCCTGAGCTTGATGGGTAACCCGACACGCGAGTGGCACTAACGGTGAGTGACTGCCTCAAGTTATAGCATCGACGCTATGGCCTGGGGTAGCGTGGAGCTGGAACCAGAAGTCCGAGACTGGTTGGAGGAACTGCCGAGCACCGATTTCGCGCGAGCGGCGTTCTATATCGACCTTCTTGCCAGTCGAGGTGTTCTTCTCGGCGAACCTCACACCAGGCAACTGGACGGCAAACTCAGAGAACTGCGCTTCTACCTGGAGCACAGCGCGGTACGCGTGACGTACTGGATAGCTTCCGAGCGGAGGACCATCCTGTTGACGGTGTTCCGCAAGACGCGGATGCGGGAGGACCGGGAGATCCAGCGGGCTCGCCGGGCGCTTGAGCAGTGCATGGCGGAGCGGCACACCGTGAACGAGGGGGCAGAACGATGAGTGATCGCGTCGACTGGAACGACCTGCGTGGCCGCCGGCTGGCCGAACCCGGAGCAGCCGAGGCGTACGAGGCGACCCGAATCGCCTACGAGCTGGGCCAGGAGGTTCGGCATCTGCGTGAGCGAAGTGGCTGGAGCCAGAGTCAGTTGGCGCGAGCTGCCGGGATGACGCAGTCCGCCGTAGCGCGGTTCGAGGCTGGCGGGACGATACCCACTCTGCCCGTCCTGGAGCGGCTGGCCGGCGCCCTCGACATGCGGCTCGATGTCAGGTTCACGCCGAACGCCGACGCGGCCTGAGAGCCGACCCTCCTCGCACCGGAGCACGCTGAGTCGCGACCGATCCCGGGAAGGCGCACCAACGATTTCCTGACAATCCGGCCGTACGTTTCCCGTCATGACATCGAAGCCAACCCCCGGTCTGCGTCGTCGCGTCGGCGTTGCGGGAGCGGTCACCGCGCTCGTGACGACGACTCTGACCGGGCTCGCTCAGCAGCCCGCGACCGCCGCTCCCGGCCCGGTCGCCACCCATGCCGTGGCCGTCACCGCCGCCGAGCGGCAGGCGGTGCTGGCGTACTGGACGCCGCAGCGGATCGCGGCCCTGAAGACCCCCTCGGCGCAGGTGCCGCCCGTGGCGAAGCCCGACGGTGCACCCTGGACGCGGACGGACGCCGTGTCGCGTACCGTCGGCCGGCTCTTCTTCACCGACCACGGGGAGGACAGCAGTTGCACGGCGACCGTGCTGGACAGCGCCAACCGCAGCACCGTGGTGACCGCCGCGCACTGCGTGAACAACACCGACCTCATCGGTGAGGACAACCAGTGGTCGCGCAACGTGCTGTTCATCCCCGGCTACATTGACGGCCGGGCCCCGTACGGCAGGTTCGTCGCCCGGCTGTCGGTGGTCTCCCCGACGTGGCTGCTCAACGACCAGATCGAGAGCCTCTACGACTCGTACGACCAGGCGTTCGTGGTGCTCCACCCGAACAGCGACGGCCGCCGGGTGCAGGACGCCGTCGGCGCTGCCCAGCGGATCGGCTACGACGTGCCCGGCGCGCGGGTGGTGCACCAGTTCGGCTACCCCCGGGCCAGCTCCGACGAGGCCCGCGAAGGGCTGCCCGAGTACACCGGTGAACGCCTCGCCTACTGCGCCGGCCGGGCGGTGGAGCAGCAGTCCACCGAGGACTGGCCGGAGCCGCCCGGCCAGTGGGGAACCGAGTGCGTGATGGGCGGCGGCTCCAGCGGCGGTCCCCGGTTCACGAACTTCGACCGGCACACCGGGCTCGGCACCGTCGTCGGCGACAACTCCCACGGCTACATCCCGGGGAAGCGTTACCTGGTGGGGCCGCAGTTCAGCACGGCGATCACCCGCCCACTCTTCCAGCGGGCGCAACACAGCTGATCCGGACTGGCACCGGGCAGCCCATCCCGTCACGGGTGTGGGCGTCCGGTGCCGACGGCGGGTCCTCTCCGCCGCGAGGCAGACGATCAGTCGGACGGTCTGTCACCGCCCCTCAGGCGGCGATGGTGCGGGCCGCCGCGTACAGGTCGGCGGGTAGCGGGGTCGCCAGCTCCCACACGATCCGCATCGGCCGTTCCCCGCTGTGCTGCCGGTAGGTCATCGGCCCGGCGTACAGGTAGGCCGGAGCGCCCAGGTCGCGGTCCGGCACCCGGGTCTCGCGGACGAACAGGTGCACGGTCGAACCCCGTGCCGCGTGGTGGACGTACCGCTGCCCGGTAGGGGAGGACTCCGAGGTGGTGCTCTGCGACTCCCACTGGAACAGCCGGTCGGTGATGGCCCGGTCGGCGTACATGGTGGTGGGCGAGTAGTGCTGCTCCGACTTGACCAGGGTGACGAAGAACAGGTCGGCCTGCTCGGCTTCCAGCCACTTCACGCCTTCCCGCAGCGACCCGGGATTCGGCATCCCGAACGCCGCGCACGCCTCGTTGCGGCTGTACCGGGCGTGCACCCGCAGCACGCCGACCGGGGCGGTGACCCGGTGGATGCGGTCCCGCAGCACCTCGGCGACCTGGCGCAACTCGGTGCAGCGGGCCGGCGTCGCCCAGAGCCGGCTCAGCCGCTCGTCCCGGGAGGTCAGCGGCACGTTGGGTCCCCACAGGTCGAAGTGCAGCATGTCCCACAGCCGCCCGGCCGGCGGCGGGTCACCGGCGGCGACCCGGGCCAGCAGGTCGAGCCGGTCGACGTCGTCGAGGTGCAGCATCCGCCCGATCGCCCGGCCCAACTCCCGGTCTGCCGGGCCGGGGGCCGAGGTGTCCAGGCCGGCGAGCCGCCGCAGCCCGGTCCACCCGCCGATCGACGCCGACCGGTAGACGTCCTCGACCTCCAGGCCGGTCTCCCGCAGGAACTCGGCGAGGCTGACGTCACCGAGCTGCCGCAGCTCGGCAACCAGACCCTTCTTGGACGTGGGCAGCGCGGTGCGCAGGTTGGCGAGCACGATCTCCCTGGCGACCCGGTCGAGCTGCACGTGGCAGCCGCTGGGCAGCGACGGGAAGTCCTGCTCGACGGCGGCGCTGACGGCCCGGCGGCTGACCCCGGTCAGCGCCCGCCACCGCAGGTCGAACCGGAAGTTGGCGTGCTGCGCGCCGATGAAGTCGAGCACGGTCAGGCACGGCTTGTCGTCGTCGAGGCGCAGCCCACGGCCGAGCTGCTGGAGGAAGATCGTGGCGCTCTCGGTGGGCCGCAGCATCAGGATCGTGTCGACCATCGGCAGGTCGACCCCCTCGTTGAACAGGTCGACCGTGAACAGCACCCGCAGCTTCCCGGCCCTGAACTCCCGCAGCAGCCGGTCGCGCTCCGCACGGTCCGCCCGCGACGTGACCGCCGCCGACGGTACGCCGTGCCGGGTGAACCAGTCGGCCATGAACTCGGCGTGCCCGATACCCACGCAGAACCCGAGCGCCCGCATCCGGCCGGTGTCCACGGTGTCCCGGACGGCCCGGAGGATGATCCGCGCCCGCGCGTCGTCACCGGTGTAGACCCCGTCGAGATCCGCCAGGTCGTACCCCTGGCCGCGCCGCCAGCGCAGGTGCGAAAGGTCCGTGTCGTCGTGCACCCCGAAGTACTGGAACGGCGCGAGCAGTTGCCGCTCCAGCGCCTCCCACAGGTGCAACTCCACCGCCGCCCGGCCGTCGAACCACCGCCGCACGTCGCCGCCGTCGGCCCGGTCGGGCGTCGCCGTCAGCCCCAGCAGTACGCGTGGAGCGAGCCGCTCCAACAACCGGGCGTACGTCGGTGCTTCCGCGTGATGGAACTCATCGACGATCACCATGTCGTACCTCTGCGGGTCGATCTCCCGCCGGTGCAGCGACTGGATGGAGGCGAAGACGTGCGTCCAGTGCGTCGGCACCTGCCCGCCCACCAGTGTCTCGCCGAAGCTGCCGTCCCCCATGACCTGCCGGAACGTAGACAGGCTCTGCCGCAGGATCTGCTCCTGGTGGGCGACGAAGAGCAGCGAGTCGACGGTCTTGTTTCTGTGTAGCCGCCGGTAGTCCAGCGCGGCGACGACCGTCTTGCCGGTGCCGGTCGCCATCACCACCAGGTTGCGGTGCCTGCCGTGCACCTGCCGCTCAGCGTCCAGGTCGGCCAGGATCTCCGCCTGGTACGGGTACGGCCGCACGTCCAGGTTGGCGATCTGCGTCGGTTCGTCGGTGCGGCGTTCCCCGCTCAACGCCCGCCGCAACCGGTCGGCGTCCCTACCCGGGTCGTAGGTCTCGAACGCCGGGTCGTGCCAGTAGTCCTCGAAGGTGGCGGTGAACGTGTCGATGACGTGCGGCTGCTCGATGTTCGAGATCCGGACGTTCCACTCCACCCCGTCGACCAGCGCGGCCTTCGACAGGTTGCTCGACCCGACGTACGCGGTGGTCAGCCCGTGGCGGCGGCGGAACAGCCACGCCTTGGCGTGTAGTCGGGTGGTCCTGGTCTCGTAGGAGACCTTGATGTCGGCCCCGAGTTCGGCGAGCCGGTCGAGGGCGCGTTGGTCGGTCGCGCCCAGGTAGGTGGTGGTGATGACGCGTAGCTTGCCGCCGCGCCCGATCAGCTCACGAATGGCGGGTTCGACGATGCGCAGGCCGTGCCACTTGATGAACGCGCAGAGCAGGTCGACATGCTGCGCCGAGGCCATCTCGTGAGTGACCTCGTGGCCGATGCGGGGCTGGTGCTTGCCGTTGACCAGCAGCGCACCGGTGGAGAGCGGGGTGGTGGGGCGCTGCGGGAAGGTCGGTTGTGCCGGGGGCGTGGGTGGGGCGGCGATGGCGTGCAGGAGGTTTCTGGCGTCGGCGATCTGGTCGTGCTGGTCGGTCGCAGCGGGGCTGAGAGTGGCGATGGCCTCGGCGATCCGGTTGGTCAGGTCGACCTGGTGTCGGACCTTGTCGTCGCCGTTGGGGACGGCTTGCAGGGCACGGCTGATCAGGGCCGCGAGGTGGCGGGTGAGGGGGTGGTGGGCGTCGGCGGGGTCCAGGGGGTGGTGCTGGACCTGGGCCGGATCCAGGGGTTGGAGACAGGCAGCGACATGGTGGGTGACCAGGTGTTCGTAGATCCCCATCGCAAGCCCGTCGTCGTCCATGAGGGTGGAGGTTAGCGTGTGTGTCAGCTCTGCCGACTTCCGCCGACTGGGGGGTACCCGGGGTGTCCGTCGTGTGCCGCAGTCGATTACCCCCAGGGGATTCTCCGCTGAGTCGACCTTGACCATCAGAGTGACGGTCGATAATCTGACCGGTTCGCTCTCACGATAGGTTCCCAGGGAGATCGCTCGATGGCGCTCGACAGTCCGAAGCTTCACGAACTCTTGAAAGACATCAAGTCGGGGATATTGCAGCTGCCAGACTTCCAACGCGAGTGGAAGTGGGATGACCAGCGGATCCGCGAGCTGATCGCCACGGTAACCCTTGACTATCCGCTCGGTGTTGTGATGACGCTCGAGACGGGTGGTAAGAAGCCCTTTCGTCCTCGTACCCTGACCGGCGCTGAGGCCGGTCGGGCGGTTGTGCCTCACCTTCTGCTGTTGGACGGTCAGCAACGGCTCACCTCCCTGTTCCAGGCCCTGCACCTTGACCAACCGGTGCGGACCGTCGATGATCGCAACAAGGACCTTGAGCGTTGGTATTACGTGGACATGGAACGGGCTGTCGGTTCGTCCACCGACCGCGACGAGTCCATCGTTTCCGTACCGAAGGACCGTGTCCTCCGTTCGAACTTCGCTCGCACGATCAACCTCGATCTCAGTAGTCGGTCGAAAGAGTGCGGCGCGAGGCACTTTCCACTGAGCGATGTTTTCAACAGCGACAAGGTCACCGCATGGCAGCGGGAATTTGTCAAGCTCGACGATGAGAACTGGGAGTTGTGGGCCAAGTTCGAGCAACAGATTCTCCACAACATCAGATCGTTCCAGATTCCCATGATCAAGCTTGCGGCCTCAACCACCAAGGATGCCGTCTGCTCCGTGTTCGAGCGCGTCAACACCGGCGGCGTTCCGTTGAACGTATTCGAACTGCTGACCGCCACCTACGCAGGCGACAGTCAATACGAGCAGAACCACGGCGACTACTACCGTTTGCCGGACGTGTGGCAGGACATCAAGCGGATCCTGGCCACCGCATATCCGGTCCTGGGACGCCTGGAGCAGGGGGTCGACGATGGCTTGAGCACCAGCGATTTTCTTCAAGCCGTCACCCTGGTCAACACATGGGAACGCAAGAGGACCAAGCCGAACATGGCTGTTTCCTGCAAACGGCGCGACCTGCTGAACCTGCCGCTGGATGACTTCATTCGGCTTGCGCCCAGGGTGGCGAGTGCCTTCGGCTGGGTCGGGGGGTTCCTCAACGAGCAGTTCATCGTCCGACAGGCCGACCTTCCCTACCGAACCCAACTCGTGCCTTTGGCGGCGGTGCGAGCGATCCTCGGTGACCAGGCAGATGAGACCGACACCCGGGAACTGCTCACCCGCTGGTACTGGTGTGGCGTGCTGGGTGAAATGTATGGGGGTGCGACTGAGAGTCGCTTCACCCGTGATGTTGAGCAACTCGTTGCCGCGGCGAAGGGTCAGGCGCTGAGCGTGCCCGACACCATCACGGAAGCGGCCTTCCTGGCCGACCGGTTGGATACCCTAACCACCCGTAACAGCGCCGCCTACAAGGGAATTTTTGCGCTGCTCGTCAAGCAGGGTGCCGTCGACTGGTACCACAGCGAATCTGCTTTCACCCCGGGGTCGATCCTGCAGCATGCCGTCGACATTCGTCATGTGTTCCCGAAGCAGTGGCTGGCCCGGCATGTCCCCGGTGACTGGCGAGGCAATTCGATCGTGAACAAGACCCCTTTGTCCTACCGGGCGAGCAAGAGTCTGACGGGTTCGCCATCGGCCTACCTGCAGGTGCTTGCCAGGGAAACCGGCACGCGGCCCGAATGGTTCGACGACGTGGTCGCCACTCACGTGATCAATCCGGACTTGCTGCGTGAGGACGACTTCGACAAGTTCTACGACGACCGGTCGGCCAGACTGGTTGAACTGGTCAACGAGGCCATGGGTAAGCAAACGGTCTTCCGTATCGAGGTGGACCGGTGAGTCCGTCTCTTCCGAGCCGTGAGGCGCTGCTCGATCTCAAGGGGAAGACCATAAGGGTTCCTGCCCTCCTGGAAATGTTTGGTGAACGTGTCCGCAATTATCAGACCGTTCCCCTGATCCAGGAAGCGTTGCATGAGGTGGGCCTCGACACTCATCCCTCCTTCACGACCTGCGGACTCAAGACCGACATGCTGATCGTCCCTCAGGTGGCGGTGCCGTTCGTCGAGGAGGAAGCCGAAGAGGAGGTGCAGACAGGCACGTTGCCCCAGCAGCCACTTCGGATCGGCGACGTGCCTTCGGCCCGTGCGGGAATTGACTCGGTCACGTCCAAGTCGACGCTGAGTTCCGCCGCGCATACGATGCGCGTGAAGAACTACTCGCAGCTGCCGGTGATCGACGGGCTTGCCGATCTCAAGGGTGTCGTGACCTGGGACTCCATCACTGCGCGGTACGAGATCGGCGAGACTAATCCCACGCTCGCAAAGTCGATGGTCCGTGATGCGATCCCCGTGGCGGAAGTTCACCAGGAACTCTTCACTCGCCTGCCCGAGATTCAGCGTCACGGATACTTGCTGGTTAGGGAGAACAGCGGCGTCTTCGTGGGGATAATAACCGGCTCTGATATCGCCAAGCGATTCCAGAATATTGCATTGCCATTCTTTCTGGTCGGTGAGATCGAGTTCCGTCTCCGGAGATGTCTGGGGCCAAAGCTCGCTGGCGATTCGGTCAAGAAGTTGAAGGGGGAAAATCACTCAGGCGACTTCTCCAAGCTAATGTTCGGCGAGTATGTCAGGCTGCTGGACTGCGAGCAGGGGAACGGGAAGCAACGCCTCAATGCGGTGGAGAACTGGAAACTGTTGGGCTGGGGTGGAGTGGACAGGTCCCAGTTCGTGGCTCAGCTGGACAGGGTGAGAGTCATACGTAACCAGATTGCTCACTTTGACGAAAAGGCGCTCAGTGACCAACAGATTGACGAATTGAAGGAGTTCTCGGGTCTGCTCAAGCAGCTACTCTGAGGAATCTGACCCCGGCCGTGCGGCAGCCATGTCACGGCTGCCGTCGGGTGTCGGGCCTGGCTTGCCGCTGGCCACGATGTCGCTCCTCGTGGCCAGCGGCCACCCGGTAAAGCGACGGCCCTGCCCGGATGGGCCGCTGTCGCACCGAGGATCATTGTGAAGCAACTCCGTGTCTCCACCCAGATTCGGCTGCTGTGTCCCCGAGCCGGTCGCCTCTGGGCAACCCACCCGTCACGGGCGTAGGTTGCCCGGAGCGGCCGGCGGCCTCTCAGGCGAGGACACCTTGCGCGAATCGTGGGTGAGAATGTCGAACACGGGCGCATCAGGCCAGTTGGGTTTGAGTCGGGTAATGGTCTGCCACCCCCAGGATCGGTAGGCGGCCTGGGCAGGGCCGTTGTCTGGCCGGGCGAGAAGGGTCATTCGCTTCTCGTGTCGACTACTGACCAGGTCGTCATGTAGTGCGCGTGCGACGCCTTGCCGCCGCCAGGCGGCCCGCACCAGCAGTTCGCAGATGGCAAAGGTGCGTTGCCCGTCCTCGTCGGTGAAGCCGGCCGGTACGGGCTCCTCAATGCCATCCCACCATCGGGTGTCGGGTGCGAGTGGGAACCCGTACACGTAGCCGATCAACTCTTCGCCCAGCCTCGCGGTGATCAACACCCACCCGGCGCGCTGTCGATGGGCCGAGAGTTGGCGACGGTAGCGGTCCGCACTGTAGAACCCGCCAGCACCCGCGTGAACCTCAAGGTAGAGGTCGACCAGTTGCTCGATGATTCCTTCGGATTCGGTCGCGCCGTAACGGCGGAGGGTCAGCTTCTCGTTCATCAGACGACCTCGCCGTCGAAGGCTTCGATGAAGTTCCGGACAGGGGCGGTCGGCCGGGTCACCTGACCCAATGCCGACCGGATGTCGGCCAGGTGCCGAGTTACGCGCCGGGAGTTCATCTGCTTCACCTCAGGTAGGAGGCCAAGCGCCATCAGGGCAGCCTGGTTGACGTCGCCTTCTCGGTGAGTTGCCTCAGCTAGTCTGACGCGGTAGTAGACCTGGTTGCGCCGGTGCGCGGGGGACGAGTTGGCGATGGCGTCGCGGAGCGCCTCGGCTGCGCGTCTCGGTTGGTCGAGGGAGAAAAACGACAGTGCTTCCAGGCCCTGCACCTCTTGAAAGTTGACGAAGTGGATGAACTCCGGGTCGCTCTCGTGCGGGCCCCGCTCCAACTCTTGGCGTGCCTTGCGCATCTCGCGCTCAAACGCGCTGCGGTCCTGAAGCGCGGCGAATGCGCATGCCCGGCGGAGGTGCAGGAGTGTCCGTAGGCGTGGGGTGGCCCAGCCGGCGGATATCCGGAGCGCGGCGTCCGCGCAGTGCAGCGACTCGGTTGGTTGGGAATCCCCGTTGAGGAGTGCGAGTTGCGCGAGCGCGCGTACCTCGACCTGGGGATCGTCGGCGAGGCGTGCCCTGGTGATGGCGTCGTTCAGATACGGACGCGCAACCACCCGACGGCCGGCGTCGATCGCCAGCCATGCCGTCTGTGCGGCGAGGTCGGCGAGCGATGCCTGGAGGGCTTCACCGACGTCTCGGCTGTAGCGTGCCTTCGCTGCCCAGGATGAGAGGCGGCCATGAACGTGCATGGCAATGTCGCATAGCTGATTGGCGCCGGCCACCGCGTCGGCCTGCCGGAACTCCCTCACCAACGAAGTGGCCAGGCGGACGTGTTCGAGGCCGATGGACGGAGACTCGTCCGCGAGTGTGGCGAGGAAGCCCCACTCGCCCATGGAACCAAGTCCCGCCAAAGCTGCCAGCGTATGGAACTGCCGGCGGTCCGTCGTGACCACCTCCTTTATCGGTATCTCGAACGACGCTGGCAACGTGGGTGACCCCACGAGGTTCCCACGGTTGTGGCAATCCGGCTCCGGAGCGGCCGTCCTTCTGGCCGGGTCCGCAGACGAGATGAGCCGAGCGTCGGGCAGGCTGAACCACAACAGGGTGTCCGGTATCCCGAGGATCTTCGCCCAGTGGGCCAGCCGATCCAGGTGTACCACCGGCGACCCGTTCTCGACCCGGCTCAACTGTGCCTGAGTGATCCCGAGCCACCCAGCCACCACGGTCTGAGAAAACGCCGACCGTCCGTGGTACGGATGGAACCGGTACGCCCGGATGACCCGGCCCAGATGACGGGACGCGAGCGCCTGCCGTAGCGGCTCATGTGCCCAGAACGACGCCGGCACCGCCGGTGGCGCGCTCAACCGGTCGCGCTCGGCGGCCTGGCAGGGCGCGCACCGCCCACTGTCGTTGTCGCGGGCCAGCCGTCCGCCGCACCTGGGGCAGTTGGTGTGTGTCACCGGCAACCTCGCCAATCGCGGGCGGCTGTATCCGAAGTTGAGCCTATCCATTGAACCCGCTGCGTGGTCGAGTGGCATACGCAGCGCGTATATCGATGATGCTCGCACTGTCATGCGGGAGCGGCACGGAACGGGCCAGCCTGGGCTGGACACCAACGGAAGGAGCGCCATGCTGCTGATCAGCGCAACCCGTGCCGGGAGGGAACTCGTGTCTGACGAGCTCTTCACCCGGCTGGCCCGTCGCATCGCCCATGACCACCCCGAGTTGTCCCCGGACCTCCCACCCCGGATCGTGGATCAGGCGCTGGCCTTCCTCGGGGCCTGCGCCGTCACCACGGAACCGATCGGTCCCTCCGAGATCGTGGACATCGGATGGCACACGTTCATCCTGCACACCCGCGACTACGCCGACTTCTGCCAGCGGACCGCCGGCCGGTTCATCCACCATGAGCCGGAGCCCACCTCCGACGACCCGCCCCCGTCGTCGCCGGAGCCGATCGGTGCGCCGCTCTCCCGCACCATCTCCGCGATCGTCGCCGCCGGTTTCACGCTCGACCGAACGCTGTGGGCCGGTGTGGCGATCGAGTGCACGCAATGCCACGCGGGCTGCACTGACAGTCCCACGCGGTGACGCGACGGTGAGGCGGCCCGGAGGCATAGGCTCTCCGGGACCGCCTCACCGTCGGAGGCCCACATGCCACGCCGTCAGCCTTGGGAAGAGTTGCCCGACAGGGTTCGCGATGAGGTGTCCCGCCACATCGGCCCGATGCGCTCGGCGGTGACGGTGCCGTCCGGCGCTTACTGCGACCTGGCTGTCACCCTGGACACCGCTGCCGGCAGGTTCTTCTGCAAGGGCTGCCAGGTCGACGGACCGACCGATTGGCTCCACCGTAACGAGGCCAGGGTCAACAGGTGGCTCCCGCCCGCCGCGCCACGCCTGCGTTGGACCGTCGAGCAGTCCGGCTGGCTGCTGCTCGGCTTTGACCACGTTGCCGGCCGGCATCCCGACCTGGCTCCAGGCTCTCCGGACCTCGCACCGCTCGCCGATCTGCTGGCCGGGCTGGCGCACACGTTGACGCCCGCCCCTCCGGTGCCGATCCAGCGCTTCACCTACCGATGGCGCGACCTGATTGCCCCCGAACTGGTCGACGGTGACACCCTCCTGCACACCGACATGACGCCACGGAACTTCCTGCTGGGCGATCGTCCACACCTGGTCGACTGGTCCAGTCCCGCCAGGGGCGCTGCCTGGATCGACGCCGCTTTCCTCGTCCTGCGGCTCGTCCGCGCGGGACATGAGCCGGTCGATGCCGAGACGTGGGCAGGGCAGATCCCCGCCTTCGCGGCAGCGCCCGGCGATGCGGTCACCGCCTTCGCAGATGCGCTCGTTCGGCTCTGGGAACGCAAGCAACGCACCGCCCCTGGACCCCACCACGGTCCGCTCCTCGCCGCTGCCCGTCGCTGGTCGGCGTATCGATCCCACCTTCGTGCGTATACCCACGGCGCATGACCGTCGCGAACATCCAGGCATAGCGAGCTACGGATCTGCGACCAGGGTTGATGCATGGCCCGGGGCGGGTGCTGGGCTCCGGGGCGTGTCGATCCGAACGACGCGACCTCGTCCCCGCCCGCCCCGGTGCCCGTCACCCTTCCGCCGAGAAACAGGGGCCGCAGACACCATGAAAACCGCCGCAACAGACCCCCCGTCCCGGCCACCGACGAGGAGGAGGAAGCGCAGCGCGCCAGCGAACACACCCCGTACCCGTGCCTGCTGTCCGATCGTGAGCAGGGCACCCGAGGGCGGTGCGCAGTCATGACGCCGCAGGAGATCGTCCACCGGTGGTTGCGGCTGGTGACGGCGGACGCGGAGCTGTCGCCGTACCTCGTCGGGGTGGATCGGGTCCGGCTGGCCGCGCACCTGACGGCGAGCGTGACCGCCGCGCTCGCCGGGGAGCCGGCGGACGCCTGGGGTGGGCTCGGCCTGTCCGAGGAGCAGCATCGGCGCATCGGTGACTACCTGGTCGGGGTGTGCTGGGCGGCCGACCTGCCCGAAGGGCGGATCGCCCGGGTGCGGCGGGCGGTGGCCCGGTGAGGGAGGCCGACGAGTTGCGGTCGGCGCTGCCGGATCGGCTCGCCGCCCACGATGCCGAGCTGCTGATCGCCACGCTCCGCCGGCTCGCCACCGACCCGGAGCCGGCGGCGCAGGCGGTGACGCTGACCGTGCTGGGCCATGCCTTCCGCCGGTTCGCGTTGCTGCCGCATGCCAAGCTGATCAGCGCGCTGGCCGGTGCCGACGTGCCGGTGGAGTTGCTGCGGCAGGCGGCGGGGCGGGCCGACGACGATCCGCCGTGGCGGCCTGCCCAGGTGCTCGCCCGCGACATCCCCGGCGACCACATCGCCGTCCTGACGGTACGGCCGTGGCGGCGGCTGCGCTACCGGCCCGGCCAGGCCGTCGCCGTCAGCACGGAGCGTAATCCCGGTCGGTGGCGCTGGTATTCCCCCGCCAACGCGCCCCGCCCCGAGGGCACCGTCGAGCTGCACGTTCGTGCCGTCCCCGCCGGCAGCGTCTCGGTCAGCCTCGCCCATGAGATGAACCCCGGCGACGTGGTCTGGCTCGGGCCGCCCCGCGACACCGGCCAGCACCTGCGCGACGGTGACCTGCTGCTGGTGGCCGGTGGCACCGGTCTGGCCCCGCTGCGCGCCCTGGTCGAACAGGTCGCCGCCGCCCCCGACGGTCGCCGGGTCACCCTGGTCGTCGGCGCCCGCACCTTCTTCGACCTCTACGACCCGATCGTCCTCGACAAGCTCCAGTGCGCCCACGACTGGCTGACCATCGTGCCCGTCTTCTCCGACGACCCCGAGGCGCACCCGACCGAGCAGGGCGACGCGCTCACCACCGCGCTGCGCCACCACCAACCCCACCAGCAGGTGTACGTCTGCGGCCCGCCCGCGATGCTCGACGACGCCCGCCGCTGGCTGCCCCTGGCCGGGGTGCCCGTGGATCGTCTCCACCTGCCCGGCTTACTGGCCGGATGATGGGGTTGTGCCGCCATATCCGCGAATGCGACGAGGCACTCGCTGGGAACCGGGTATCACGAGTGCCCTCCAGCGACTGGCAGACCACCCGAGCCGCTTGACATCAGGGCTACGACTTGCCGCGCGGACCAACTGACGAAGCCGACCCGGAAGCGGCGTGACCGGCCGGCTTGAAGCCGGTCAGGCCGACGACGCGGCCAGGCGGGGTAGCAGGCTGGCGGACTGCAAACGCTCGTACGCGGTGGTGACGTGCGCCGGGGTGAACAGGCGTGCCTTCCGCCCGCTCCACGCCTGGACACGTTCGATCAATTCGTCGAGGTCGCTGGTCGGAGGCTCCACCTCACCGGCGAAGTGCACCGTGGCGAGCAGTTCGAGGCTGTACGGAGACTCAAACCCGTCCACCAGCACAGCGATGCGGTCGAGCGCTTCCGGCATCCGGTGGCCGGCAGCGAACCACGCGGAAACGGCCTCGCTGGTTCCGTCGGTTAGGTGGATGGGACGCAACTCCTCGACCCGGGAGGATCGGTCGCCGAAGCCGATCAGATAGTGGCCTTCGAGTCGATCGAGAACGTGGTTAAGGTTCTCCGCGTACGGCCCGTAGCGGCCCCGGGTGAAGGAGAGGCGTAGCGGCTCCCCGAAGACCTGGAGAAAGTAGGCGATCTTCTGGATTTCCAGGTTGGTGATGCCATCCCGGGGTTCCAACGCGCGGGCGCGGTCGAGATAACGTTCGATGGCCCGCAGCAGTGTGGCGCGTCCGGCGGTCAGGGCCGGTTTCCGGGTGGCGACCGGCATGTCCGCCGGCTCCGGAGCGCCCTCCGGAGGGAACACCAGCACCTGGACGTCGGGCAGTTCGGCGAAAGCCTGCTCGATCATCGGTTGGACCATGCCCCAGTCGAGTCCACCGTTGCCACAGCCTAGGGCCGGCAGCGCCACCGAGCGGATCTGATGTTCCCGGACGACCCGGACGAGATCAGTGAGACCGGACTGGATGTCGGACAACTTCGAGCTGGCCTTCCAGTGACCCTTGGTCGGGAAGTTGATCACGTAGCGGCGGGCGCCGAGCAGGCCGGAATCAAACACGAACATCCGGCCCAACTGGACATCTTTCGCCGTGCAGGCGGCTCGGTAGGCCGCGTAGTTGGCGGGGAAGGCACGCTTGAACTGGAGGGCGATTCCCTTGCCCATGACGCCCACCGTGTTGACGGTGTTGACCAGGGCCTCGGCGTCGGCGGTGAGCAGGTTGCCATGGCTAACGACGATCATTCGCGCACCTCCCTCCGGGTGTAGCCGTAGTACCAGTCCGGTCTGACAGCGACGTACGGGTTGATGATGCCAGCAGAACGGAGGAGCCGCCTCAGCTGTGTCTCCCGTGCCGTCGTCCGTACGGCATAACCGGCGACCAGCTCCAGCGGAAACTCCCGGTGCACCAGCAGCTCGGCCATCCGTCGCCGTCTGCGATCCGGGTCTTCATCGGTGTTCTTCCAATCTTTCTCCAGCATCAGCGGCCAGTCCACCAGATGAGCAAGATCTTCCAGCTTCCGGGAGAACGTGGTGGGCGAGGCGGCACAGTTGCCATCGCTGGCCACCCACGGCAAGGCCGCCTGGTTGACACGGTCGACTGAGCTGACCAAGTAAACCAACGGGTCGTCCCCACCCGGGTAGAAACCAGACTTACCGGTCTCATGATCCTTAGCGATGCGGAACATCATCGGCGAGCAGGGCGCGAAGTAGAAAGGTACGTAATCGGCGACGAACCCGCCGGGTGGGCAAGGTACCGGTTTAGTCCGTCGGCTGGTCTTGATGGGCACCGAACCTACGTCGGTTACCAGGAGCGAGCCCACCACGCTGTCCGCGACGAGCTTTCGCGCCGCCAGGATCGCCGGCAGGTTGTCAATATGGGTGAAATGCATGATCAGCGCCTGTTCGGGTGGACGCCGTATGTCCATGCTCAGTCCAGATCGCTGGGGTCGATCCGGGCCGTCACCCCCGCGTGTTCGCCGAGCAGGTAGAGCAGGTTGGAGCCGTCGATCAACTCCAGCGGCTTACCCGAGGCGAACTCGTACGAGGCAGGTCCGTAGCCGCTGGTGGTGACGAGAATGCCCTTCGACGCACCCTCGTTCTGCAGGGTGCCGAAGAGGTCCCGCACGGCGGACACGTCGACCGTGTTGCGGTAGCGCTTGGCCTGGATGACGACCTTGCCACCGAAGATGGGGCGCGGGTCGAAGGCGACGCAGTCCACGCCGCCGTCCCGGGACGGGCGGGTCTGCTTGGTGTCCAGGCCCATCTTGGCGAAGAGGTTCTGGATTAGGCTCTCGAACTCGTTCGGGGTCAGCCTGAGTAGGTTGGGTCGCTGGTCCAGGTCCGCCAACACGTCCACCTCGTCGATGAACCGCTTGTCGACCATGTCGAACTCCAGCACTGGCCGGACCGGTGCCAGCTCGGCGGGCCGTTTCGACACCGAGGCGTTGAGATGCGCCAGGCAGGCGAGCGGCTCGACCAGGCGCAGGTTGAGCGCGGTGAAGGTCTCGCGGGTGGTCCGCAGCGTCACCAGGCACGGCTGGACGGACGCTCCGGTCCGAGGGTCGGTCGTGTCGACGATGCCGTTGAACACCACCGTGTCGACGAGCTTGGACCGGTCGGCCTCGAACAATTCGTGCACCGTCCGCAAGGTGACCCGGGCGACGAGGACGGCGTACCGCTCCTTGATCTCCTTGCTGGGCCGCGCGGTGGTGGTGATCTCGTCGCGGGCCTTGACGTAACGGTATTCGCGTACGGCGGGGATCACATCGAGCGTCGGCAGGTGATACTCCACCACAAGTTGGCGGGATTCCGGAACGTAGGCCAGTCGGTAGTGCTGCGGGAAGTCGTCTGGGTAGACGGAGTTCCCCAGGACCATGCCGAAGTAATCGACCACCGCGGCCGGCTCCGCCGCGGCGACGGCTGCCGCGAAGCGGTCGATCTCCGCGTTGTGCGCGTTCACCTCCGCGTCGACCTTGGCGCACTTCTGGAGATAGCGCTGGTGGGCGGCGGCCAGCTTCCGCTGACGTTCGGCCTCGGTGGCGCCGTGTTCCGCCTGTGCCTGCACGAATGCCTGTTGAGCTGCAGCGAACTGCTGCTGGTACTTGGCCTGGCCGCCGAACATCTTGCCCAGGAACCCGGGCGGGGCCGGCACGAACCGCTGCCAGTCGGGTGGTGTCAGCGGCACCCCGAGGTTGCCGGGCTTGAACGGGGCGTGCTCAACCGACTTACGTAGCCGGCGAAAGTCGATGTAGTCGTCGACGTCGAGAGTTGCGGCCAAGAGATTGTCCAGGTCGTCGAGGTGCGCCTGGAGGCCGGAGTTGTCGGCGGCTACCTCGGCCATCCGTGCCTCGACGTACAGCCGCTTGCGCTCGCGCTCGTTGGCGACGGCCGTCCGCTGGGCGGCCTTCAAGGCGCGTTCGGCATCTCGACGCAGTTGCTGGTGGTGCCGGTGTGCGGCAGCTTGAGCCTGCTTCTGGGCGCGCACCTGCCGTGCGTGTGCCCGCTGCATCTCTTGGAGGATGCCCACGTAAGTCCTATGTGTTGCGAGGGATGACGGAGCCGACACCATAGCCATTGAGCGACTGGGTGGATACCCCCAGCTATCGTCGCTGATCATTGCGACGGGGCGTTACGCGTACTTCCTCCTGACTGTGGGGTGCCCTGAGTCGGATGCCAGACAAACGCAGGGCTGCCTCGATGTGCCCAGCCCTGACCACGTTTTGTGCCGTGAGCTGACTCTCGTCCGGCAGGTGCCGCGCTAGGGCATGGGCTACGGGGCATCTGACAGGCCACCCGGCCGCTCCGGCGACGATCCGTATCGTGGTGGAACTACCGCTGGCCAAGCGACAGCGGAGCGGGAGGAGAGGTCGATGATCGGGCTTGAGGTGCCGCCCGCCGTCGAGGCGGAACGGGTCGTCGCGGCCGTCCTGGCCGACCTGCGCTCAGGCGACCACCGGGGCGTGGTGGTGGACTCCCCGCCCGGGGCCGGCAAGTCGACCCTCGTGGTGCGGGCCGCCGCCGAGCTGGCCGCCGCCGGTGAGCCGCTGATGATCGTGGCGCAGACCAACGAGCAGGTCGACGACCTCATCGACCGGCTGGCCACCAAGGCCCCCGAGCTGCGCATCGGCCGGTTGTCGGCGACCGACTACCGGCCGTCGGAGCGGGTCCGGGGGCACGACACGGTCCGGGTCGCGTCGAAGGTCGCCGACCTGGGCGATCCGGCCGTCACCATCAGTACGGCGGCGAAGTGGGCCACGGTCACCACGGGGCGGTGGCCGTGGGCGATCGTCGACGAGGCGTACCAGATGCGCTCGGATGCCCTGCTGCGGGTGGCCGGGCGGTTCGAGCGGGCGCTGTTCGTGGGCGATCCCGGGCAGCTCGACCCGTTCTCCACCGTCGAGACGCTGCGTTGGACGGGACTGAGCTGGGACCCGATGCAGGCGGCGGTGGCGGTGCTGCTGCGGCACAACCCGGAGCTGCCCGTGCACCGGCTGCCGGTGTCCTGGCGGCTGCCCGCGACGGCGGCCCCGGTGGTCGCGGCGGCGTTCTACCCGTTCACCGGCTTCCGCGCCGGCACCGGCCCGGCCGACCGGGCGTTGACGCTGACCCGGCCGGGGCCGGGCGACGCGCTCGACGCGGCGGTGGAGCTGGCCGCCGGCACCGGCTGGGCGTTGCATGAGATGCCGGCCCGGCACACCCTGCGTACCGATGCCGAGGCCGCCGCGGCGTGCGCCGCGCTCGCCCTGCGGGTGCTGCACCGGGGCGCGGTCGCGGTCTCCGAGCACGCGCCGGCCGGCGCGCCGGTGACCGCCGACCGGATCGCCGTCGGCGCGGCGCACCGCGACCAGGTCGCCGCGATCCGCGCCCACCTCGGCCCGGCCGGGGCGGACGTCACGGTGGACACCGCCAACCGGCTCCAGGGCCGAGAGTACGACGTGACGATCGTGCTGCACCCGCTGTCCGGCCGGCGGGACGCGACGAACTTCCACCTGGAGTCGGGGCGGCTGTGCGTGCTGACCTCCCGGCACCGGCACTCCTGCATCGTGGTGGCCCGCGCCGGCATCGGTGAGCTGCTGGACGCCCACCCGTCGACGGAGTCGGTGCACCTGGACGTGCCGGTGAAGTTTCCCGACGGCTGGGCCGCCAACCAGACCACCATGACGTTCCTGGCGGGGCACCGGCCGTAGCCGGGACGGTGAACTGTGGGTACACGACGATCCGTACTGAGTGGTGTGCGGACGACGGAACTGGTCACCTGCCCCCGGAGCGTGTTCGACTGGCTCGGCCCGGCCGGCGTGCGCGCGGTGGTGATCCGCTGGCTGCGCCTGGTCGCGGCGGACGCCGAGTTGGCCCCGTACCTGATCGGGTTGGACCGGCCCCGGTTGGCCGGTCGCCTGACCGCCCAGCTGGCCTCGGCCCTGGGTGGCCCGGGTGGCGGGCGGGCCGTGGGTGGGGCGTGGCGACGGCTCGGGCTGACCGACGAGCAGCACTGGCGGGTGCTGGACTACCTGGCCGCCGTGCTCTGCGGCCTGGGCCTGCCGGTCGACACGATCGTCGCGGCCCAGCGCGCCGTCGCCGGGGAAGCCCGCGCCTGACGGCGGTCAGCCCCAGTTGTCGCCGTACTCGCGGACCCCGTCGACGTCGAGGGTGATCCGACTGTTGGGGGTCCACGCGCCGGTGGCCGCCTGCCAGCTCGGGTCGTCGCGTTCGTCGATCGCGGTCCAGTTGGGCCGGTGCAGCCGCAGTTGGATCGGCCCGGAGGACGCGCCGGGGGCCAGCACGCCGGTGTCGAAGGTCAGCTCCACCCAGCCGGGGAAGGGCGTCCCGGGCACCGGGTAGACGGTCGGGGTCGGCGTGGGGCCGGGGCCGGGCGGCGGCGCGGGCGGCGGAAAGTACTGGAGGGTACGCCGGATGTGGTCGCAGCCGAGCGTCGCCCAGTCGCACTCGGTGGTCAGGGCGGCGTTGCCGTTCTCGAAGCGCAGGTGGTAGCGGACCCGCACGGTGGTCAGGTCCAGCGGCCGGCCGCCCGTGTTGGTGATGTTCAGGCGGAACTGGGCCTGGTTGTCGGTGGGTGCCCAGTCGAGGTTGAGGTAGTCGACCTTCGCCCGCCCGTACGCGGTGCGCACGGTGGTGACCGCCGAGGTGTCGGAGTAGCCGCCGATGGCGTACGCCTGCAACGCGATCCGGTAGTCGGTGCCCGGGGCCAGGTCGGTCAGGGTGACGGCGTTGGTCTGTGTGCTGCCCAGGCCCCGGTAGGCGTTCGGCCCGATCGGCGAGCGCACGTCGTAGGTGATCGGGCCGCCCGGTTCGCCCTTCCACGTCGACGGGGTCCAGGTCAGGCTGAGCCGGTGCGGGTCGTTGGCGACCACCACGGGTGCGCCGGGGGTGGTCAGCGCCGGGGTGTCGTCGGCGCGGGCGGCGCTGACCGCGACCAGGCTGACGAGCGCGGCGGCAGCGGCGGTGGCGGTGACACGACGGGCACGCATACCCCGGATGGTACGGAGTGCCATGCACGCTCATCAATGACAGAACCGGTGATTCGTTTGCGTCATCAGCTCGACAGCATCCGCATCACCTCACGGCACCGCCGACCACCGAGGACCCGGAACGGCCCCGCAGGGCAGACGCCCGTCACCAGGGCAGCACCCCGTACGAGTCGTCGGCGGCGAGGTGCCCCCAGAGCTGCCCGGTCGGCCCGCCCGCCGCAAGCGTCGCCAGCCGCACGCTCACCTCGGCACCCTGCTCGGCGGTGCGGTACCCGGAGTGGCCGTTGAAGTCGGTCGCGCAGTAGCCCGGGTTCGCCGCGTTCACCCTGACCGGGGTGTCCCGCAGCTCCTTGGCGTACATCGCGGTGAGCATGTTCAGCGCGGCCTTCGACGACGGGTACGGCACCGAGGTCAACGGCCACAGGAAACTCTCCGGGTCGGTCATCGCGGTGATCGAGCCGACCTCGCTGGAGACGTTGACGATCCGTCCGGCCGGGGCGCGCAGCAGCAGCGGCAGGAACGCGTTGGTCACCGTGACCACCGCGAAGACGTTCGTCTCGAACACCTCGCGCAGGGTGGCCAGGGTGGTCTCGCTGGGCCGCGCCATCCCGTCGGCCCGGACGATGCCGGCGTTGTTGACGAGCACGTCGAGCCGGCCGTACTCCCGCTCCACCTGCTCCGCCGCGGCGGCCACCGACACCGGGTCGGTCACCTCCAGCGGCAGCGGACGGGCGTCCGCCCCGCCGTCGCGCAGCGCGGCCACCGCCGCCGCGCCCCGGTCGGCGTTCCGTGCCCCGACCAGCACCGTCATCCCCCGTGCGGCGAGTTGCCGCGCGGTAGCGTACCCGATTCCCCGGTTGCCCCCGGTGACCAGGGCGAGTGGCGTCGTCGTCATGGTGTCGAGCGTGCCGGCTCCACGGCGGGCGCGGGAGGGGTCGGCGCAGCCTGGTACCGGTGGTACCACCCTGCGCGCCCCACGCTGCGGCAGGCTGTACGCATGACGTTGCGCCGCGCCGAACTGGCCACCTTCCTGCGCAGCCGCCGCGTGAAGTTACGTCCCGTCGAGGTCGGCCTCCCCGAGGGGGTACGCCGCCGCACGCCCGGCCTGCGCCGGCAGGAGGTCGCCCAGCTCGCCGGCATCTCCGTCGACTACTACGTCCGGCTGGAGCAGGGCCGGGGAGCGCACCCGTCGGGGCAGGTGCTGGCCGCGTTGGCCCGCGCGCTGCTGCTCGGCCGGGACGAACGGGAGTACCTGTTCCGGCTGGCCGGTCTGGGGCCGCCGCCGGTGGCCGGCCCCAGCGCGGTGGTGGCGCCGGGAATGCGGCACCTGATCGACGCGATGACGGAGACCCCGGCCTACCTGGCGGACGCCAGGTACGACGTGTTGGCCTGGAACCGGCTGGCCGGGCACTTCGTGGGGGACCTGCCGACCGACGACCGCAACATGATCCGGTGGTGGTTCCGGCAGGAGGCGTCCGTGCCCTGGACCGACGCGGAGACGCTGCGCTTCGCCCGCGACTCGGTGGCCGACCTGCGCGCCGCCTACGGGCGTTACCCCGGCGACCGGGAGCTGGCCGAGCTGGTCACCGAGCTGCTCGGCGTCTCGCCGAGATTCGCCGCCCTGTGGGCCGAACACGACGTGGCCACCCGCCGGCCGGTGGTCAAACGGGTGGCCCACCCCGAGCTGGGACCCCTGGAGTTCGAGTGCCGGGTGCTGCTGGTGCCCGAGAGCGACCAGCGGTTGATCGTCTATACCGCCGCGCCCGGCTCACCGACCCGCGAGGTCTTCCGCCGTCTCGGCGAGCGGATCGCCGGCTGAACCGCGCCCGCTCAGGCGGGGACGTAGTCGAACTCGTCCGGGTTCGGGCCGGTCCGGCCGGCCTCCCCCTTGTCCAGCCCGCTGATCCGCTCCATCGCCGTGTCGTCGAGGGTGAAGTCGAAGATCCGGAAGTTCTCCTCGATCCGCTTCGGGGTGGTCGACTTCGGGAAGACGATGTCGCCGCGCTGCACGTGCCAGCGCAGCACCACCTGGGCGGGGCTGCGGCCCAGCTGTTCGGCGACGTCGACGATCGTCGGGTCGTCGAGCACCCGGCCCTGGGCGATCGGGGACCACGCCTCGGTGAGGATGTTGTGCTCGCCGCCGTACGCGCGCACCTGCTCGTTGGTGAGGTACGGGTGCACCTCGATCTGGTTGACCGCCGGCACCACGTCGGCCTCGGCGGCCAGTCGCTCCAGGTGCGGCACCTGGAAGTTCGACACCCCGATCGAGCGGGCCCGGCCGTCGCGCTGGAACTCCTCCAGGGCCTTCCAGGTGGAGACGAAGTCGCCGTCGTAGCGGGTGGGCAGCGGCCAGTGGATGAGGAACAGGTCGACGTAGTCCATCTTCAGCGCGGACAGCGTCGACTCGAACGCCCTGCGGGCGTCCTGCGGGCGGTGGAAGCCGTTGTTCAGCTTGCTGGTCACGAAGACCTCGCCCCGGTCCAGCCCGGAGGCGCGGACCGCCTCGCCGACCTCCGCTTCGTTGCCGTACATCTCGGCGGTGTCGATGTGCCGGTAGCCGATCTCCAGCGCCCGGCCGACGGCCTCGGCGGTGTCCTTCGGCTCGATCTGGTAGACCCCGAAGCCGAGCTGCGGGATGGTGTTGCCGTCGTTGAGGCTGATGTCGGGAACGGTGTTGGCCATGCCGGTGGATTACCCGGTCGGGCGGTTTCCTCACCGCCCGACCGGGGTGATCTGAGACAACCGGCCCGTTCAGCCCCAGATCGCGGTGGCCCACTCCGGGTGGTCGACGAACGGGTTGCGGTTGCCCTGCCAGCGCTCGTAGATACGCTGGTTGCGGCGCTGCTCGAAGGCGTCGGGCGGGTCCTGCCGGTGCCACTGCAGCAGCACCGGCAGCCGGCCCAGGTAGGGCGCGGAGCCGTTGGTGACCGAGTTGTTCATCTCCAGGTTCGGCCAACCGTCGTCGCCCTCGTACCGGATCGCCATATACATGATCATGCGGGCGACGTCGCCCTTGACGGCGTTGCGGGGCTCGAACGAGTCGGCGTCGCTGTAGCTGCCCGGGGCCTCGGCGACCGCGCTGCCGCCGGTGTCGAAGTCCTTGTTGCCGCGGGTGGAGTTGACCGTCACGTCCTCGGGGCGCAGGTGGTGCACGTCGGTGCCCGGCCCGGTGGCGGTGCCGAAGTCACCGTGCGACTTGGCCCAGACGTGCTCCCGGTTCCAGTCGTTGGCTCCACCGCCGTTGCTGCTCTTGCTCTGCGACCGCCCGCTGTAGAGCAGGACCACGTTGTTGGCGTTCGCCGGGTCCTGGTCGGTGTCCTTCAACGCCTCCCACACCTGGTCGTAGTTGAGCTTCGTCTGGGTCTTGATGATGGTGTGCAGGGACGTGCGCAGCGCGCTGCCGGTCTTGCCCATCGCGTTCGCGTAGTACGTCGAGTCGTACGGCCCGGTGGAGCCGGTCGGCCCGGGGGTGGGGGAGGCGGTGGCGGTGGCGGTGGGCGTCGGGGTGCCGCCGCCGAGGCTCATCGCGGTCGGGCTCTTCAACCCGCCGTGACTGAAGTACGCGGTCAGCGTCCCGGTTGCGGTGACCTGCCGGCCGCGCAGCGACGGGTTGGTCAACAGCCCGAACGTGCTGCGGTAGTCGGCGGTGATCTGGACGTAGAGCATCCGGCTGGTGCCGGTCTCGGTGGCGGTGTCGGCCAGGGCGATGGCGGTGTCGGCGGTGTAGCCGGAGGTGAGCACCGTGCTGGTGGCGGTCGGCTGGCCGATGACGTACCCGGTGACCGTGGCGGTCCGGCCGTCCTGGCTGGCGAGGGCCTGCGCGACGGTCGACGTGGCCGCCGCGGACGCCGACGTCGCGACCACCGTCACCGGGATCGCCAGGGTGACGGCGGCGGTGAGCACGGTGACCAGCCGCCCGGTTCGCGGGCGGATGCTGCTCTTCATATCCATGCCCGGCGATGTTATCGGCCGGAACCCGCCCGGCGGGAGGTCGCCGGGGTGAATTCCCGTCGACCGTCTCGCCGACGCTGCGCCGGACACCGGCCGGTGCCCGGCGGGCCGGGCGACGCCGGGGCCGCGCGGGCCCCGGCCCGGTGCCTCACTTGATCAGCGGCTGGCCCTGCTTGTCGCGGAACGCGCCGACCAGGATCATGATCAGATCGATGAACGTCCAGATGCCGAACCCGCCGATGGTGATCAACTGGAGCACGCCGGTACCGACCTTGCCGGTGTAGAACCGGTGCGCGCCGAGCACGCCGACGAAGAAGCAGAGCAGCAGGGCGACGACCCAGGACTTCTGAGTGGTGACAGGAGCGGTCACTGCGGTCCTTTCTCGGGTGGAGACAGCCGCGGGAGCGTATCCACCGTCCCGGCCCCACACAAGATCGAGACAGCCGGCTCCGCCCGGACGGACGAGCAGGTCCGGGCCGGTCAGGCCGGCTTCCCCCGACTGCGGGCCGACGCCGCAGGGCGCGCCGGTGCCCGTTGCTCCCGCCTGGTGCGGTCGGGCCGGGACGGCTCAGCGGGCACGCACGGCGGCGGAGGCGACCCGGAACCCGATCGTCCGGTCGACCAGCCGCTCCACCAGTTCCGCCTTGCGCAGGCCGGTCACCCCGCGCAGCCCGAGCCGGGCGGCCAACGCCCGCAGGTCCCGCACCGCCCAGGGCGTCAGGTATTCCGTGCCGTCGCGGCGGTGCGCGAACGCGTCCAGGGTGGCCGACGCGGCGGCCAGGTCGACGCCCGACGGGGCGGACGACGTCGGTGCAGCCGGCCGGTCCGCACCATTTCGGGGCGGCGTCACCGGGGCGACGACCAGCCGGGCCCGCCCCTGCGCCAGCGCGGCGGCGTCGGCGGCCGACAGCCCGGCCAGCAGCTCGCCCACCCGGGCCAGGACGCCGACCGCGACGTCCCCCGTCGACTCCGGACCGCTCACACCGTCACCTCGCGGGGTTGCAGGTGGGCGATGAACTCGGTGGTGATCTGCCGCAGCTCCTCCTGTACCACCGGCGAGGTGACCCGGTTGCGCAGCACCACCGGGACGCCGCGCGGGGTGTTCCCGGCGAACAGGGTGACGTTCTCCCGCAATGCGGTGGGGAAGACCGGCAGGCCGAGCGCCCGTACCTGGTCCAGGTAGCCCTGGTGGGCGGCGATCGGCCGCTGTGCGGTCAACTGGATCATGGTGAAGACCACCCCGGCGACGTCCGGGGCGACCTTGTGGTGCCGGCGGCTGGTGGCGAACCGGCGGGCGTCGGCGTTGTACCGGTCCACCAACTCCCGGACGCTGCCGCAGAGGTGGTCGATGCCGAGGGTGGACAGGTAGTCGGCCTTCGCCGGGATGAGCAGGTGGTCGCTGGCGATGACGGCGGACTGGGTGACCACGTTGAAGTTCGGCGGGCAGTCGATCAGCACCAGGTCGTAGCCGTCGAGGGCCGCGTCGTGCAGCCCCTCGGCCAGCGCGCCCCGGACCCGGAACAGCTCCCGGTCGTAGTCTTCCCCGTCGGCCACGCCCCGGGCCAGCGCGAGGTCGATGTCGGCCAGGCCGAGGTGCGAGGCGATCAGGTCCAGCCGGCCGGCCCCGGTCAGGTGGGCGTTGGCCGGGCCGGGGGAGACCACCAATTCACCCAGCGTCACCGCCGGGGTGTCCCCGCGCAGGCCGTCGTACCAGCGTTTCACGGTCCGGCCGTCGCGCAGCCGTTCCCGCCAGTCGTCCGGGTCGTAGAAGCTGAACGTCAGGCTGGTCTGCGGATCGAGGTCGATCAGCAGCACCTTCATCCCCCGGTTCGCCAGTTCGGCCCCGAGGTTCGCGGTCACGGTGGTCTTGCCCACCCGCCCTTGTAGTTGATCACGGACACGACGTACACCGACGGCACCTCCCCAGAGGGGGAACCGTAGCCGCCCGGATGGCGTCTGACCATCCATGATGCCCATTCCGAGCGGTCACGCTCCGCGATCGGGCCGCCGGCTCGCCGCCGCCGGCATCGGGCTCGCGGCCCTGGCCGTGCCGCTCTGGGCGATCGGCATGACCCGGTGGCAACCGCTCACCGAACCGGTCGGCCCGTGGTCGGAGCGGCTCCCCGAGGCGTCCACCTACTGGGCCCGCGACCTGCGTTTCCTGGCACTGATGGCGGTCGCGTGCGGGTTGGTGCTGGCCGGTGCGGGCCGGCGCCCGTGGCTGACGCCGGCCGTGCTGCTCGGCGGCGGCGTGCTGGCCGCCGACATCGCCGTCGACCGGGCCGACCTCACCGGCCCCGGCGCGACCGTGTCACTCGTCGCCGCCGGCTGGCTGGCCGTCGGCGTCACCGTGCTGCTCGCCGTACGCCGGGACGGCGCGACCGGTGTGGACGGTCCGCACCGTCGGACGGCCGGGGCCGGCGCGGTGGGAGCGGCCGGGCCGGACCGTACCGTCCCGTGGGTGGGCCCGCGCCGGACGGGCGGCCGGGACCGGGCCGTCCTGGCCGGGGTGGCCGCCGTCGCGGCGGTGCTGGCGCTGACCGCCGTGCTGACCCGGTCGCCTACCGGCCGGGAACCCGCGCTCGACCCGGCAGCCCTGGTCACCGCCCTGCTCCTGCTGGCGGTGACCGTGGCCGGCGCGGCGGCCGCCGCCCCCGCCCGGGGTCGACGTCGGCTCGCGGCGGCGGTGGGCCTGGCCGTGACCGGCGGGATCGGCCTGCCGCTGGTCCGGCTCGTCGGGCCGGCCGGCCGGCCCGTGCCGGTGGCGCTGCTCGGCGCGGTCCTGCTGCTGGGGGTGACGCTGCTGACCCGTCCCGCCCTGCCGGCCAACCGGTACGCGGTGCTCGTCCCGGTGGTCCTGCTCGCCCCGCCCGCGCTGTGGCACGTCGCGTTGCTGGTCAGCGGGGTCCTCTCACCCGGTGCGCCGTTGACCGTGCTGGCCGGCAACAGCCCGGTCGGCGGCGGCGGCCCGGACGTGCTCCCCGCGCTGGCCGGCCTGGTCGCCGGCCTCGGCACCGCGTTGGTGCTGGCCCGGGCGGCAGGCGTCCCGGGGCGGCCCGGTCACCGCCCGGCACCATCGGCCGGTGGATCGGCACGGCCGGCCAGCGCGGAGCGCCGGTACCCGTAGCACGCGTAGATCAGCCCGCCGAGCAGGAACCAGGCGGCGAACCGCAGCCAGGTGACGTGGTCGAGGAAGCTGATCAGCCAGACCGAGAAGACCACCCCGAGCGCCGGCACCACCGGCATCCCGGGCAACCGGAACGTGCGCGGGACGTCCGGGCTGCGGTAGCGCAGCACGATCACCGCGACGCAGACCACCACGAAAGCCAGCAGGATGCCGATGTTGGTCAGCTCGGCGGCCTGCCGGATCGGCAGGAAGCCGGCGATCACCGCCGAGGCCACCCCGACGATCCAGGTGACCCGGGTGGGCACCCGGCGCACCGGGTGCACCTTGGCGAACCAGGCCGGCAGCAGGCCGTCGCGGCTCATCGAGAACCACACCCGGGTCACCCCGAGCATGAAGGTGAACATCACCGTCAGGATGCCGATGATCGCCCCGACGGCGATGACGCTGGCCAGGCCCGAGAGCCCCACCGAGGCGAACGCGGAGGAGAAACCGCTCTCCGGGTCGATGTCCCGGTAGTTCTGCATCCCGGTGAGCACCAGCGTGGCCAGCACGTACAGCACCATCGAGATGACCAGCGACCAGACGATCGCCTTCGGCATGTGCCGGCGGGCGTCACGGGACTCCTCGGCGGCGGTGCTCATCGCGTCATACCCGAAGACGGCGAAGAAGACCGTGGCCGCGCCGGTGAACGCCCCGCCGAGCCCGAACGGGAAGAACGGCGAGTAGTTGGCGGTGCGGACGTGGAAGAAGCCGACCACGATCACCAGCAGTACCACGGCCACCTTAACCCCGACCACGACCGTCTCGAACCGGGCGGCGGTCCGGATGCCCAACGTCAACAGGAAGGCGATCAGCAGGCAGAGCAGCACGGCGAACAGGTCCACCACGTGCCCGTCGCCGGTGCCCGGAGCGCCCAGCATCCAGGCCGGCAGGTCGACGCCGAGCTGCCCGACGAGGAAGCCGAAGTAGCCGGAGATGCCGATCGCCACCACCGCCACGATCGCGGTGTACTCCAGTAGCAGGTCCCAGCCGATGAACCAGCCGACCGCCTCGCCGAGCACCGCGTAGCCGTAGGTGTAGGCCGAGCCGGCCTTGGGGATCATGCCGGCGAACTCGGCGTACGACAGCGCCGCCGCCGCGCTGGCCAGGCCGGCGATCAGAAACGACACCAGCACGGCCGGCCCGGCGGTCTCGTTGGCGACCGCCCCGGCCAGGGCGAAGATGCCGGCGCCGATGATGCCGCCGACGCCGATCGCGGTGAGTTGCCACAACCCCAGCGAGCGGGACAACCCCTGGTCGGTCTCGTCGGCGATCTCCTCGACGGGCTTGCGGCGGAAGATCCCGCCGCGGTCGACTGTGGAGGCCATCGTCGTCCCCTTCCGCCGGGAATGCATCCACCTAGGTTGATACTCCCTGGGCGGCGGATGCACAATCGGCGACGACCCGGTCACGCTCGAATGAGGTGCCGGCTGGCCGGACCGGAGACACCTGGCTACGGCTGCGGCGGGGCCTGTCCACCCGGGCGCGGAGCCGCCCGCCAGTACTGCCGGCCACCCTCGTCCCGGACGACCACCCCGATCCGGGCCAGTTCCCCACCCAGCTCCCGGACGTCGCGCGCCCGGTGGGCGTCGACGGCCCGCTGGCGGGCGCGCAGCAGCGGGTCCGCCCCCGGCGGCAGGTCGGGCAACCCCTCCACCCACCGCCGGTACGCGTCCCGGTACGGATCGGCGTCCCGCCACGGCCACCCGTGCCCGTCGAAGGCGTCCTTCAGCCGCTGCCGGCTCAGGTCGGAGCGTTCCCGGGCCAGCTCCGCACCGGCCGGGCCGAGCAGCACCAGCTCCCTGCCGTCGACGAAGACGGCGGTGACGGTGCGCCGGGCCAGTTCGCGGTCGACGCCGTCGCGGCGCAGCCGGACACCGTCCCGGTCCATTGTGACGATCAACCGTTCCCGGGTGCCGACGTAGGCGAGGAGCAGCCCGGCCAGCATCCCGAGCAGCAGGCCCCCGGCCAGCGCCCGCCGGTACGGCAACCCGGCGACCAGCTCGAACCAGCCCTGCACCGGGGCCCAGGGCAGCCCCGCCACCCAGTCGGCGACCATGGGCAGCCGCCCGCCCAGGGCACCGCCCAGCAGCGGGAAGCCGACCCACATCACCAGCAGCTCCCCGACGTCGCCACCGACCCTGGTCGCGCCGCCCGGCTCCCGCGCCCGCATCGTCAGTGCACCTCGCGCCGCAGTGTGCGCACCATTCCGACGGCGAGCGGCGCGACCACCCAGACCAGCAGGGACACCGCGAGCCGACCCCACTGACCGGCGGTCATGTCCGGGCCGAGCAGCGGCTCCATGGTGATCGACGTGTCCAGCCAGCGGGCCGGGCCGTGCAGCGCCGCGATCATCGCGGACAGGATGCCCCACACGGTCGGCAGCAGCAGCGAGGTGACGATCGCCAGCGGGGTGTTGAGCAGCAGCAACCCGAACCCCGCGCCGATCAGCACGTTGATCGACTGGAACACGGCGGCGTGCCCGGCCACCGTCGGGTTGAAGTCCCAGCTCCCCGCCCCGCCGGTGATCCCCGAGAGCAGGGTGCCCACGGCGGCGACGGCCAGGCTCACCAGCACCGACGCCAACGCGGCGAGCAGCACGGCGGCGAGCTTGGCGACGATCACCCGTTCCCGGCGCGGCACCAGGGCGAACGTGGTCAGTGCGGTGCGCTGGGACCACTCGGCGGTGATCGACAGGATGCCCAGCACCGGCAGCAGCAGCGCCACCGGCGCCAGCGACGCGGTGAAGAAGTTGGTGAAGGTCTGCGCGGTGTCGTCGACGAAGCGCAGTTGCAGCGCGACGATCGCGGCGGCGATCAGCCCGATCGAGGCCAGCAGCCAACGGCCGGCCCGGGTGTCGCCGAGTTTGCGCAGCTCCACCCCGATCAGCCGGGCCAGGGACGGTCCGGGGACCGCCCTGCGGACGGTGGCGGGGGGAGTGGTCGTCATGGTGGTCACTGCACGGCCTCCTTGGTGCTCGCGCCGGCGGTCAGGGTGAGGAAGAGCTGTTCCAGGCCACCGCCGCCGGCCGGCCGCAGCTCGGTCAGGACCAGTCCGGCGTCGGCGGCGGCCTGCCCGACGACGTCGGGTTCGGCGCGGACCACGTACCCGCCGTCGGCGCCGGCGGTGGCGTCCAGCCCGGCCCGGTCGAGGGTGAGCCGCAGCGCGTGCGGGTCGCGGGCCCGGACCAGGGTGCCGGCCCCGGCCAGCAGTTCGTCCTTGCCGCCCTGGGCGACGACCCGGCCGCCGCCGATCACCACCAGCCGGTCGGCGACCGCCTCCACCTCCCGCAGCAGGTGGGAGGAGAGCAGCACGGTGCCGCCCCGGTCGGCGAAGTCGCGCAGCAGGCCGCGCATCCAGAAGATCCCCTCCGGGTCCAGGCCGTTGGCCGGCTCGTCGAGGACCAGCACCCGGGGCTCGCCCAGCAGCGCCAGCGCCAGGCCGAGCCGCTGCCGCATCCCCAGCGAGTACGCCCCGACCCGCCGCTTCGCCGCCACCGGGTTCAGGCCCACCCGGTCGAGCACGGCGGGCACCCGGTCGGCGTCCACGCCCATGGTCCGGGCGGCGAGGAACAACGTCTCCCGCCCGCTGCGCCCGACGTGCTGCGCGGAGGCGTCCAGCAGCACGCCCACCTCGCGGCCCGGGTTGGGCAGCTCGCGGTAGGGCTGACCGGCGACGGTGGCGGTGCCGGAGGTCGGGCGGGTCAGCCCGCACAGCATCCGCATGGTGGTGGACTTGCCCGCCCCGTTCGGGCCGAGGAAACCGGTCACCGTGCCCGCTTCGCAGCGGAACGAGACGTCGTCGACGGCGGGGTGCGGGCCGTACCGTTTGGTGAGGTGGTCGACTGCGATCATGCGTCGAGCCTGTCCCGACCACCCGGCCGGGCGCTGCGGCCGACCGTCGAGAGCCGCCCCTACCTCGGTCTACCCGTAGACCTCGACTTTGGTTGGTGTCCGAGGCGCCGTTCGGCTTTCTAGCATGGGTGGGTGAGTGCTGCCGTCGTACCCGATCATCCCTGGCTGCTGCCGGGGGCGCTGACGCCCGAGGCCAGGACGCCCCGGCGGACGCCCCGGGACTGGCTGGTCGACACGGTGGCCTTCCTGCTCGCCGTCGGCTGGGCGTTGGTGGGCTTCGGTGACGCGGTGTCGCCCGACCCGCAGTTCGCCCACAACGCCGGGCCGCCCTGGCTGGTCGGGGTGGACCTGGCGGCGGGTCTGACCTTCTGCGCGGCGCTGTGGCTGCGCCGCCGCTGGCCGGTCGGGCTGGCCGTGGCCGGTCTGCCGCTGGCGCTGTTCTCGGTGACCGCCGGGGTGGCGTTGCTGGTCGTGGTCTTCACCGTGCTGGTCCACCGGCCGCTGCCGATCGGCGCGGCGCTCGTCGGCTTCCACCTGGCGGTCATCCCGCTCTACACCGTCGTGCGCCCCGACCCGTCGCTGCCCTACTGGGCGACGGTGGCCTGGACGGTGATGTTCGTCGGGATCGTGGTGGCGTGGGCGCTGTTCGTCCGGGCCCGCCGGCAGTTGGTGCTGTCGCTGCGGGACCGGGCCCACCGGGCCGAGTCCGAGCAGCAGCTCCGCGTCGAACAGGCCCGCCAGTTGGAGCGCACCCGGATCGCCCGGGAGATGCACGACGTGCTGGCGCACCGGATCTCGCTGCTCAGCCTGCACGCCGGGGCGTTGGAGTTCCGCCCGGACGCCCCGCCGCAGGAGGTGGCGCGGGCGGCCGGGGTGATCCGGGGCAGCGCCCACGCCGCCCTGCAGGATCTGCGCGAGGTGATCGGGGTGCTGCGGGCCGACACCGCCGACGGCGACGCCGCACCGGAACGCCCCCAGCCCACCCTCGCCGACGTGCCGGCGCTGATCGCCGAGTCCCGGGCCGCCGGGGTCCGGGTCACCCTGGTCGACGAGGTCGCCGACCCGACGCGGGTGCCGACGGCGGTGGGCCGCAGCGCGTACCGGATCGTGCAGGAGGGGCTGACCAACGCGCGCAAGCACGCCCCCGACACGACGGTCGGCGTCCGGCTGGCCGGCGGCCCGGGGCGGGAGCTGGCGGTGGAGATCCGCAACCCCTGGCCGGTGGGCACCTCCGCGCCGGCCCTGCCGGGCGCCGGCACCGGGCTGGTCGGCATCGCCGAGCGGGTCACCCTGGCCGGCGGTCGGCTGACCCACGGCCGGGACGGGGCGACCGGCGACTTCCGGTTGGCGGCCCGGCTGCCGTGGCCGGCATGAGCCGCCCGGCCGTCCGGTGGCGAGGGGGTGCCCGGTGACGACCGACGGCGACGCCGCCCCGGTGCGGGTGTTGATCGTCGACGACGACGCGCTGGTCCGCGCCGGGCTGTCGATGATCCTCGGGGGTGTGCCGCAGGTGCGGGTGGTGGGCGAGGCCGCCGACGGCGACGAGGTGCCCGCCGCCGTCGCCCGGTGCGCGCCCGACGTGGTGCTGATGGACATCCGGATGCCCCGGGTCGACGGGCTGGCCGCCACCGAGGCGTTACGGGCGCTGCCGGACCCGCCGGAGGTGTTGGTGCTGACCACCTTCGACGCCGACGAGCAGGTGCTGCGGGCGTTGCGGGCCGGGGCGGGCGGTTTCCTGCTCAAGGACACCCCGCCCGCCGAGATCGTCCGGGCGGTGCTGCGGGTGGCCGCCGGTGAGGCCACCCTGTCGCCGACGGTGACCAGGCAGTTGATCAGCCATCTGACCGTGGGGCCCACGCCGGGTCCGGACCAGCGTCGGGACCGGGCGCTGCGACTGCTGGCCGGGCTCACCGAGCGGGAGCACGAGGTCGCGGTGGCGCTCGGTCACGGCCGGACCAATGCGGAGATCTCGGCGGAGCTGTTCATGAGCGTGGCGACGGTGAAGGCGTACGTGTCCCGGCTGCTGACCAAGCTGGCGCTGAACAACCGGGTCCAGGTGGCGCTGCTGGTCCACGACGCGGGCCTGGTCTGACGATCTAAAGCACCCAGACTTGATACCCTCATTTTTGGTGGTATCAGATCTGAGTGCATCGGAGTGGGGTATGCACGGCTTCGTGGGGCGGGACCGGGAACTCGCCCTGCTCGACGGCATGCTGGCCAAGGTCAGCCGGGGAGGGCGGGCTGGTCGCCCCGGGCGGGCACTGCTGATGCGGGGGCGGCGTCGGGTCGGCAAGTCCCGCCTGGTCGAGGAGTTTGTCGACCGGGCCGGGGTGCCGCACCTGTTCTTCACCGCGTCCGCCCAGCCCACCGTGGCTGCCGATCTTGCGCTTTTCGTCGAGGCGGTGGTCGGGTCCAGCCTGCCCGGCGCGCACCTGTTCGCCGCTCAGCGTCCGGGCACCTGGGACGCCGCGCTCACCCTGCTGGTCGCCGCGTTGCCGACGGACCGGCCGGCCGTGGTGGTGCTCGACGAGTTGCCCTATCTGATCGCCACGGACCCCGGGCTGGAGGGCACCCTGCAGAAGGTGTTCGACCGGGAGCTGTCCCGGCTACCGGTGTTGGTGATCGGCATCGGCTCCGACCTGGCCATGATGGAGGCGTTGAACGACTACGGACGGCCGTTCCACCAGCGGGCGACGGAGTTGGTGGTGCCGCCGCTGAGTCCCGCCGACGTCCGGGAGATGCTCGGGGCGGCACCGGCCGACGCCTTCGACGCCTATCTCGTCTCCGGTGGCCTGCCGCTGATCCTCGACGAGTGGCCCAGCGGGGCCAGCCTCGCCGACTACCTCGCCGACGCGGTGACCGACCCGACCTCCGCCCTGCTGGTCAGTGCGGAACGGGCGCTGGCGGCCGAGTTCCCCACCCAGTCGCAGGCCGGACTGGTGCTGCGGGCCATCGGCTCCGGGGAGCGGACATTCTCGCTGATCGCACGGGCCGCCGGTGACCTGCCCCAGGCCTCGCTCAGCCGTGCGCTGCGACTGCTTGTCGACAAGCGCATGGTCGAGGTGACCACCCCGCTGTCCACCCGCCCCTCGCGGGAGACCCGTTACACCGTCGCCGACCCGTACCTGCGCTTCTGGCTTACCTTTCTCGGCCCGTACCTGCCCGAGATCGAGCGTGGGCGGGGCGATCTCACCCTGGCCCGGCTGCGTACTTCCTGGACGTCCTGGCGGGGGCGGGCGATCGAGCCGGTGGTACGGGAGTCGCTGCGCCGGCTGCCCGCCGGCCACCTGCCGGAGGACACCGGCGTGGTGGGCGGCTACTGGACCCGGACCAACGACCCGGAGATCGACCTGGTCGGGGCGGACCGTGGACCGGTCGCCCGGCGGATCACCGTCGTCGGCTCGGTGAAGTGGCTGGAGAACCGGCCCTTCGACGGGCACGACCTGGGACGGCTCACCCTGCACCGGTCCCGGCTGCCCGGTGCCGACGAACAGGTGCCGCTGCTGGCGGTAACCCGGGCCGGCGCGGTGGTGGACGGGGCGCGGGTGTTGACGCCGGAGGATCTGCTCACCGCGTGGGGGGATTGAACCGCCGCCGGTCACCGCCCGTACCACTGCGCGAGGATGCGTTGTGGCGATTCAGCCGCAGTCGCTGCCGAGTTGCGGGAGGCCTGCCGTGCGAGTTGGTGAGCAGTCGACGGACCCCATCGATCAGGTTCTGGGCGAGGTGCCGGTGCCCGCCTCGTTGACACCCGAGGACGTCCGGCTCGCGGTGCGAGCGGTCGTGGTGCACGCCGCCGAGGAGTGGCCCAACGGCCCGCTGTGCCGCAACGACGGGGCGTCGTACCCGTGCCGGCTGCACCGTTGGGGGCGGCGGGTGCTGGAGAACCACGGGTTGAACGAGCGTCAGATCGACGCGCTGATCCGGCACGGCAACCCGTTCGTGCACGTGCCCTTCCCGTTCACCTACACCACACCCCGGCCCGGCGCGGCCCCGGCGCGGACCGCCCCGGCGGCCGGCTACCCGGCCCGTGGCCAGGTCGGTCGGCCCGGTGTGCCCGCGGCGCGGCCCGCTGCGGCGGGGATGCGGCCGGGCGTGCGCTCCGGCGTCCCCGGCCGGCCGGTGACGCCCCCGGCTGCCGCGCCGCGCTGGCCCCGGGCGAGCTGAGCGCCCGGCCCCGGTGCCCCGACGCCGGCCCGGCCCTGGTGATCCCGTGGGGCCGGGCCGGCGTCGGCCGTCGCGTCGGTCAGCGGCTGACGCCGCAGTCCGGGGCCGCCCAGCTGGTGCGGTTCGTCAGGTTGTCCCGGTTGTTCTCCCGTCGGGAGTCCACGTGGACGTGGTCGTCGTGCCCCGGGTAGCCGGGGCCGTAGATGCCGCTGAACCCGTGGTCGCGGGAGGCGCGGGAGATCTCGCAGAGCGACCTGCTCTGCGAGGTCACGTCGGCGGCGTTGCCGTAGAGGTGCTGGCTGTTCGACGCCCCACCGACCTGCTTGTTGCAGCTTTCGTCGCGGAAGCCGCTGGTGACGTAGAGCGGCTTGTCACCCAGGCCACGCCGCAGCGCCTCCAGTTTCCACATGGTGTGTACCGCGTTGGCCTTGGTCTCGGTGGCGGAGAGCGGACCGCCGCTCCAGCCGCCCTTGCCGCAGCCGCCGTCCAGCTCCCGGTAGCTGAAGTGCGCCGGCGTGCAGTCGTTGTCCTGCAACTGGTAGAGCTTGCTGAAGGTCTGCTTGCCGGCGATGCCGTCGCTGCGCAGCCCGTACGCGGTCTGGAAGCGCTTGACCGCGGCGGCGGTCTCGGGACCGAAGTCGCCGTCGATCCGGACGATTGCCCCTCGGGCCGCCCAGCCGGCGACCCGGATCTGCAACTGGCGGACGTCGTCTCCGGAGCGCCCCTGGTAGAGGTCGCGTTTCCAGGTGTAGCAGCCGTCGGCGTGGGCCGCTGGCGCGGCGGCCACCGTGGCGATCGCGGCTCCCGGCAGAGCCAGGGCGAACGCGACGAGTGCCCGCTTCAGAGTTTTCTGGCGCACAGAAGTCCTCCCGATTGGAAGTGAATGGGGTGGTGAACAGGGCATCGCGCGGGACGTCCTGCAACTTCCACCCTGACAGCTACCTGGCCGATTCGCGGCAATAAAGGGGAATCGTCCTCGTAGTCGGTGATAGCTGGGTATCGCCTGTGAATGGGGGTGAATGGCAATTCGGGCACAAGGCGTCAGCAGGTGACGGGAGGGACGGGAATTCCGACACCGGTGAAGTGCCCCGAAACGGATCAGTGGGGCACCGAGGGTGACGTCGGTCCGCCACCCGGACCCGGTAACGTCGACCCGGCGGGGATGGGGAGGTGACGCGGTGGCGCGGGGCGGAGTCTTCTGTGTCGAGGGGCAGTGGCACCGCGACCTCAACGAGCGCGGGTCCGTGCTGCCCACCCTCGACCTGCTCGAACGGCTCGGCCGCATCCGCTACATCCACAAGGACGCCGCCACCCGCGACGAGCTGTTCTACTTCCTCGACCGGTGGCTGCTCAAGCAGTACGCCGACCACCGGGTCGGCTTCTTCGCCATGCACGGTGAGCCCAGCCGGCTCTGCCTCACCGACTGGGACTCCGTCGAGCTGTCCGACGTCGCCGAGCGGATGGCGGGCCGGGGCGAGGGCCGGCGGCTCTACTTCGGCAGCTGCTCCGTGCTGCGCGCCTCCGACGCCACCCTGCGGGACTTCCTCGACGTCACCGGCGCGGCCCTGATCTGCGGCTTCACCCGTGAGGTCGACTGGGTCGAGTCGGCCGCCTTCGAGACGGTGCTGCTCGACGTGCTCGCCAACGGCCAGCGGCACAACGCCGCCGAGCTGCGGATGGGTTCGGCGCACTGGGCGCCGCTCGCGGCGTACCTCGGCTTCCGGGTGATCTACGCCAACGGCCGCGCCTGGCGGCCCGCCGCCCGGCCCCGGGTCCCCGCCCAGTCGGGCCGGGTCGGCGGCCGGTCCGGCTGACGCCCGCCGGGCCTGGTAGAACCGGGGGATGGCACGCAGCGTCGCAACCAACACCCGGGTCGACCGGGACGCCCTGCTCGACTTCGTCCGGCCCCGGCACCGGGTCCTGCTGATGACCACCCGCGCCGACGGCCGGCCGCAGTCCTCCCCGGTCGCCTGCGGCGTGGACTCCGCCGGTCGCCTGGTGATCTCCACCTACCCGGAACGGGCCAAGGCCGCCAACATCCGCCGTGACCCCCGGGTCTCCGCCTGCGTGCTCTCCGACGACTGGGACGGCCCGTGGGTGCAGGTCGACGGCGTGGCCGAGGTGCTCGACCTGCCCGAGGCGCTGGACCCGCTGGTGGAGTACTTCCGCAGCATCGCCGGCGAGCACCCGGACTGGGACGAGTACCGGGCGGCCATGGTGGCGCAGGGCAAGTCGCTGATCCGGATCACCGTCGAGGGCTGGGGCCCGATCGCCACCGGCGGCTTCCCGCCCCGCCTCGCCGACTGATTTTCCGGTACGGCCGGTCGCCGCCGTACCGGCCGCCACCGGCCGGCTCAGTACGCCGCCGTGAAGCGCATGTTCTCGAAGCGGGGCCCCTCGATCTCGTCCACGATCGCCACCGCCAGGTCCTCGTAGCTGAGCACCGAGCGGCCCTGCCCGTCGGTGACCGGGTGTTCGGTACCGGTGCGGTAGCGGCCGGTCCGCTCGCCGGGGTGGAACTCCACCGGCGGCGGCGAGACGTAGGTCCAGGTCATCCCGTCGGCCGAGGAGCGGTAGAGGGCCAGGGCGTCGGCCTGCCCGAGCGCCGCCTCCCGGTATTCGTCGGGGAAGTCCGGCTCGTCGAGGAACGGGGTGTCCCGCGCGGTCAGCAGGGTCGCCCCGCCGCCGACGTGGATCACCCGGGGCGGATCGGGCAGGTCCCGCAGGACGGTGACCAGGTTCTCCGCCGCCGTACGCCACAGCGCCCGTTCACCGCCGCCGACCGCCACCACGACCACGTCGGCCTCCGGGGCCAACTCGGCGACGCTACGCGCCGAGGTCACGTCTCCGGTCACCACGCGTACCCCGGCCGGCAGCCAGGTGACCGCCTCCGGACGGCGGACCGCCGCGGTGACCCGGTGTCCCCGGCCGGCCGCCTCGGCGACGATCCGTGAGCCTGCGGTGCCCCCGGCGCCGTACACCACCACGTTGCCCATGCCGTCCAGGCTAGGCAGCGGGTCGCCGTCGCGGTGGTGTAACGGACGATCCGGCCGGTACGGGGGCGCGTGGCGGACATCCACTACGGTCGGTCTGATTCTGATCCATCGACCACGGGGGAAACATCATGGCCGTCCTTTCCGTACCACGCCGGTTGCTCGCCTGGAGCGCTCCGGCGGCCCTCGCCCTCGCCGCGACCGTGCCGGCCGCGCCCGCCCTGGCCGCCCCGGCCGACCGGCACCCGACGCCGGCGGTCGTCGGCTCGGTCGACCGGGACCTCGACGGCGACGGCGTGCCGGACCTGGTCACCGTCGGCGGCACCGCCGGCCTCGGCTCCGGCGTCTGGTCCGCGACCGGCCTGACGTCGCGCCGCACCGGCGTCGGCACCGGCCGGGTGCACACGCCGGCCGACAACATCGGGTTGCTCGGCAACGGCGTCGGCGGCACCAACGCGCCCGCCGAGTTCGACGGGGCGCAGGTGGTCACGGGGCGTTTCTTCGGCGGCGACCGGCAGGACTTCCTCGCCTACTACCCCGGCGGCCCCGCTGCCGGGAACGCCAGCATCATCCGGGGCGCCGGTGACGGCACCATGCTCGACCCGAACCTCAGCGGCAACCAGATGTCCGTCTTCAGCGATCAGCTCGTCGACGACAACGGCAACCCGCCGCTCCAGGTGGCCAACGCCTACGGGGCCGACGGCGTCAACCCGGAGTACCCGGATCTGATCTCGGTCACCGGCGACGCCACCAACGGCCACCGGCTGGTCTACCACCCCAACCTCGGCATGCCCGGCGGCTATCTCTTCCGGGTGGCGCTCGCCGACGCCACGCCGACCGGGGGAACGGACTGGCAGAACTGGACCGTCGCCAGCACCGAGACCGCCACCGGGGTGGCGATGTACCTGCGCAACGCGGCCACCGGCGACCTCTTCCTCTGGACCGGGGTCACCCTGGTCGACAACGGTGACGGCACCGGCTCGCTGACCCACACCCAGTACCACGTCGCCAGCAACTGGAACACCGCCACGACGATCACCACGATCTCGGTCGCCGACCTCGACGCCGACGGCGTCCCCGACCTGTGGACCGTGCGTCCGGACGGCACCGTCCGGGCGTACCTCGTCTCCGGCCTGTCGGCCGGTGGCCCGGCGACCGTGCGGGCCACCCGAGTCCAGCACCTGCTCTGAGCCGCGACCGGGCCGTCACCCCGGTGGTGGCGGCCCGCCGGCTCAGCCGACCAGGGCGGCGTAGACGAGCTGGCGGAGCTGGGAGCGCAGCGGGTAGGTGCTCGACGGCATCAACTGGGTGAACAGCAGGGCGGTGATCTCCTCGGCCGGGTCGACCCAGAACGCGGTGCTGGCCAGCCCGCCCCAGTAGTACTCGCCGACGCTGCTCGGCACCTTGGCCGGCACCGGGTCCTGCACCACGGCGAAGCCCAGGCCGAAACCGATGCCGTCCAGCACCGTCTCGGCGAACCCCTGCGGCTGCAGCGACGCCAGGTCGCCACCGCCGGGCAGGTGGTTGCGGGTCATGTAGCGCACCGTTCGGGGCCCGAGCAGGCGTACGCCGTCCAGCTCGCCGCCGCGCAGCAGCAGTTGGGTGAACCGGTGGTAGTCGGCGGCGGTGGAGACCAGTCCGCCCCCGCCGGAGAAGCACCGCGGGCGGGTCAGCGCGGCGGCACCGAGCTGGTCGGCGCGGACCGTCCGGCCGGTGCCCGGGTGCGGCATGTACAGGGCGGCGAGCCGCTTGGCGTCGGCCGGGTCGACCCAGAACCGGGTGTCGGTCATGCCCAGCGGGGTGAGGATCCGATCGGTGAGGAAGTCGGCCAGGCTCTGCCCGGAGACCACCTCGATCAGCCGACCCAGCACGTCGGTGGAGACCCCGTAGTTCCAGCCGGTGCCCGGCTGGAACAGCAGCGGCAGCTTCGCCATCCCGACGCTCGCCCCGGCCAGGTCGAGCCCCGGCGGGACGTCGAGGTCGTAGCCGGCGGCCCGGTAGAGCGCGTCGACCACCGAGGTCTGCGCGAACCCGTAGGTCAGCCCGGCGGTGTGGGTGAGCAGGTGCCACACCCGGATCGGCTCGACCGCCGGCACCGTGTACGGCTTGAGCGCCGACCCCTTGTCGAAGACCCGGACGTCGGCGAACTCGGGCAGCCAGCGGCTGATCGGGTCGGTCAGCTCGAACCGGCCCTCCTCCCACAGCATCATCGCCGCGACCGAGGTGATCGGCTTGGTCATCGAGTAGATCCGCCAGATGGTGTCCGGCTCGACCGGGGTGCCGGCCTCCACGTCGCGCATCCCGTAGACCGAGGAGTGCGCGACCTCGCCGCGACGGGTGACGACGATCTGCCAACCGGCCAGCCGCCCGTCGTCGACGTACCTGCCGAAGTGTTCGTCGATGCGGGCGAGCCGGGCCGGGTCGAAGCCGGTACGGGCCGGGTCGGTGCTGGGTGCCACGCTCACCCGCCGAAACTACTAGCCGGTATGCGCCGGACGAAAGGTGCGGTGGTGGTGTCGGTGCTCGCACCTAGGGTGGGGCCGTGCCGCAGACCATCGAGGACGAGACGTTCCGCCACACCGACTGGTACGCCGAGGAGCTGACCGACAGGCACTTCGTGCGCTGCGTCTTCACCGACGTCGACCTGACCGAGGCGGTCAGCCGGGGCGCCTCGTTCACCGGGTGCGACTTCGGCGGGGTGTCGTTCAACGCCTCCCGGCACACCGACTCGGCCTTCGTCCGCTGCGGGTTCCGCCGGTGCAACCTGTTCGAGGCCGAGTTCACCGGCTGCAAGCTGGTCGGCAGCACGTTCGAGGGGTGCGCGCTGCGCCCGCTGCGGGTCTCGGGCGGGGACTGGTCGTTCGTCGGGTTGCCCGGTGCCGACCTGCGCGGCGCGCGGTTCAGCGACGTACGGATGCGGGAGGCCGACCTGTCCGGGGCGGACCTCACCGGCGCGACCCTCGCCCGGGTGGACCTTTCGGCCGCCCAGCTACGCGGGGCGCGGCTCACCCGGGCCGACCTGCGGGGCAGTGACCTGACCGCGCTCGACCCGACGGCGGTCGAGCGGGTCGGCGCGGTGATCGACCCGCAGCAGGCGATGGTGCTGGCGCAGGCGTTGGGTTTCGAGATCCGCTGACCGGAACGCCCTCTGTCGATCTCCCCACCATTTCGGCCCTGAGCTGCGGTTTTCCAACAAGTAGGAAACTTTCCATCGGGATCACTTGGTAACAAACTGGAAACGCCCTCCCGCTGGCATATGGCGCATCACGGCCTTGAAATGAAAACGTGAGAACGCTCACGCCGCGACCGAACCCCCTCCCCGACCGGTCGCGGGCGTCGGGCTGGGGAGTGGGACACGCGTGAACGACCAAGAGACCTGGCGGATCGGGCCGGGCCCGACGACGCGCAGCGCGCAGCGGCGGGAGGCCCGTCGTCGGCAACGCCGCCGCTGGGCGATCGGTTCGGTGGCCACCCTGGCCTGCCTCGCGGTGCTGGTGACCTATCTGGGCCCGGACCCGGACCCGTCGGAGCCCGACCTGGTGCTGCCGGCCGGCGCCCCGACCCCGGCCGGTTATCCGACCGGGGCGGCGGGGGTGGGTGTGTCGGCCGAGGCCGGGGTCGTCGAACCCGGCCTGCAGCCCCGGGAACGCACCCCGCCGCCGAGCGTGCCGCCGACACCGCCGGCCACCCCGGTGGCGTCCTCGTCGCCGGCCGCACCGACGCTGAGCGTCTCCCGGGCCGACGTGCCGGCCGAGGTGGACCTGACCGCGCTGGGCACCCGGGACTGGGTGCACTGGGGGCTCAACCGGCCGGAGACCGTGATCCGCAAGGGCGGCGGCACCGGCGAGATCCGGGACGAGGGCGGCCGGGGCGCCCGCGACCGCTACGACACCAACCCCGAGCTGTTCGGATGGCGTGACGGGGCACCGGTGCCGGTCGTCCCCGCCACCGCCACCGGGGTGTTCGTCTGCGGTGCGGGCAACGGGTTCGCGCTGTCCGTGGCCGGCGACGGCGAACCGCGTACGGTGCACCTCTTCGCCGGCATCTGGATGGCCCAGGGGCGGCTGGACGTGCGGCTGTCCACCGGCGGGTCGACCCGCACGCTGCGGCTGGAGGACCCGCACACCACGCACACCGCCCAGTTCGTGATCAAGTTCCGGGTGCCGAGGGGCGAGAAGCTGCTGATCCGCTGGACCGTCGAGGGCACCTTCCGCAACAGCTGCGGCAACGTGAACCTCCAGGCGGCGGCGGTGCGCTGAGTCGTTCACCCGGTTCCGGGCCTCGGGTCGGGTTAGCGTGTCCGGGTCGATGCCCACGAGTCACCGGAGATGCCGATGCCGACCGACGAACAGGTGCTGGACAGCCCCGAGGGCTGGGTCGCCGACCACATCCGCCGGTACGTCGCCACCGGCGGCGCGGAGGGCCACGAGTGGCAGCCGGGCGTGTTCACCCTGCTGCTGACCACCCGGGGCCGGCGCAGCGGCAAACTGCGCCGCACCGCCCTGATCTACGGCCGGGACGGCGACGACTACCTGGTCGTCGCCTCCCAGGGCGGTGCGCCCCAGCACCCCTCCTGGTACCTCAACCTGCTCGCCGACCCCGGGGCCCGGGTGCAGGTGGGCCCGGAGACGTTCGAGGTGCGGGCGCGCACCGCCGAGCCGGCCGAGCGGGCCCGGATGTGGCCGACGATGACCGCCATCTGGCCCGCCTACGAGGAGTACCAGAGCAAGACCGAGCGGGAGATCCCGGTGGTGGTGCTGCAGCGGCGCTGAGCCGGGCCGGGCCGGCTCAGCAGACGATCGGCTTGACCCAGGAACACTCCCGACCCTCGGGCACCCGGGGGGCCTCCGGGGCCACCGGCGGGGTGGCCCGAGCCGACCCGCCGTCACTGTCGCGGTAGCTGGCCAGCGCGATGGCGATCTGGTCCTCCAGCCCCTTGACCGACGAGGTCAGGTGGTTGTTGAACACCACCGAGAAGGCGAGCAGCCGGCCGTCGGCGTCGGTGGCGTAGCCGGAGAGGCCGGACACCCCGGTCAGGCTGCCGGTCTTGGCGTGCACGTTGTCCGCCGCCGGGGTGTCGCGCATCCGGCTGCGCAGGGTGCCACCGACGAGGCGGTCCGGGTTGCCGGCGATCGGCAGGGCCGCGTACCAGGTGTCGAACCAGGGTTCCCGGCGGACGGCGGTGAGCAGCGCGACGAACTCGCCGGCCGGGATCAGGTTGCGCCGGGACAGCCCCGAGCCGTCGAGCTGGCGCAGGACGCCGGTGTCCACCCCGGTGTCGGCGACGTACTCGCTGATCGCGGCCAGCCCGACCGGCCAGCTTCCCGACCCGGAGACGACCCGGCCGATCTCCTTGGTCAGCACCTCGGCGTGCCCGTTGTTGGACAGCTTGAGGAAGGGCACCAGCAGCTCGGCCAGGGTCATCGAGTCGTGCCGGGCCACCGGGGTGGCGTCGGCCGGGGTGGCCCGGCCGGGCACCGTGCGCCCGAGCACCCGTACCCCGTGGCGGCGCAGCGCGTCCCGGAAGACGTCGGCGGCGTAGCCGGTGGGCTCCCCGACGGTCATCCAGTCGCTGACCGCCGCCGCGCCGGCCGCGATCCGGCCGGTGACCACGATGGTGTTGCCGCCGTGCGTCCGCTCGAACGACAGCGTCGTCTCGCCGTCGGCCACCGTCTCGGCCCGGTTGTCGATCCGCAGGTAGCCGTTGGGCGGGGTCATGGTGACCACCGGCGGTGCCCCGGCCTTCCCCGCCGGGGCGGCCCGCACGATCACCGTGCCCGCGTCGTAGTCGGTGTCCGGGGCGAGGGTCAGCGCGGAGACCTGCGCCGCGTAGTAGTACGACTCGTCGTCCCAGGCCCACTCCGGGCCGAGCCGGGTGGCGTCGTAGCGGGTGTCGTCGGCGACCAGGTTGCCGGTCACCATCCGTACCCCGCTTCCGGCGACCTGGGCGGCCAGCGCGTCGTAGTCGGCGGCCAGCATCGTCGGGTCGCCGCCGCCGCGCAGGTAGAGGTTGCCGGAGACCAGGCCGGCCCGGCGGCGGCCGTCGGTGAGCACGTCGGTGCCGAACCGGTGCCCGGGGCCGAGCAGCGCCAGGGCCGCCGTCGAGGTCAACAGCTTGGTGTTGGAGGCGGGCACCAGGCGACGGTCGCCGTTGCGGTCGTACAGGGTCCGGCCGGTGGCGGTGTCCACCACGACCACCCCGGCCTGCGCCCCGGCGAGCCGGGGGTCGGCGAGGACGGCGTCGATGGTGGCGTGCAGCCGGGTGGCCGCCGGGGTGGGTGACTCGGCGGTCGCCGGCAGCGCGTCGGCGGCGGCCACGGTGGCGACCAGCGCCACCAGCGCGAGCGTCCGGGGGAAGAGACGACGATGCATGCGCCGACGCTGCCACGAAGGTTTCCGTCGGGCAAGCCTCGGTGCCGTAGATTTTCTTCCACGGCCGGTGGCCCCGGTCGGGGGCGGCCCGGCGCCGGTCGGGTCAGGTCGGGTCCGGCGCGGCCGGGTCGGGCGCGTCGGGTTCGGCGCGGAAGTGCCGGCTCGGCTTCACCAGCAGCGGTGCGGCCAGCGCGGCCAGCGCCCCGCCGAGCAGCGGGAAGACGATGAACACCCACAGTTGGCGCAGCGCCGCGCCCCCCTCGAACACGGCCGGGCCGAACGACCGGGCCGGGTTGATCGAGGTGCCGTCCAGGGTGATCCCCACCAGGAGCACCGCCACCAACGCCAGGCCGATCGCCAGGCCGGCAAAGCCGGCGTGCTCGACCCGGCTCGTCACCACCAGCACCACCAGCACGAACAGGAACGTCAGGACGACCTCCAGCACCGCCGTACCGCCCTGGTTGATGTGCACCCCGTAACCGTTGGTGCCCAACACCCCGGTCTGGTCCGCCACGCCACCCCAGCGGACCAGCCCCCAGATGGCGAAGCCGGCCACGGTGGCCCCCACGAACTGCGCCAGCCAGTACGCCACCGCGCCGACCACGGAGATCTTGCCGGAGAGCAGCACCCCCAACGTCACCGCCGGATTGAGGTGCGCGCCGGAGAGCGGGCCGATCGCGTACACCAGCCCCACCAGGACGAACCCGAAGGCCAGCGCCACGACCACCACGCCGCCCTGGAGTTGGGCGAACACGGCGGTGCCCACCCCGACGAAGACCAGCAGCAGGGTACCGATCAGTTCGGCGGCGTACCGTCGGGCAGCGTCCATGGGCTCAGGGTAGAAAGCCGCGGGGCCGTGAGGAGCGGAAACGGGGATCTCCGACAGACCCCGCTCTATTTGACGAACCCCTGGTCAGGGGGCACGGTGGGGGAGAGGGCCGCGCGGCGGCACCCCGGAACCGCCAGGCGGGCACCGGCCCGCCGCAGGGGGCGCGCATCTGACGTCGCGCCACGTTCCGCCCGACAACTCCCGAGGAGTCCCATCATGCTCACCATGACCGACAACGCCGTGCTCGTGATCCGTGACCTCGCGGCCCAGCAGGACGTCGCCCAGGACGGTGGGCTGCGGATCGCCGCCGACACCGAGGCCGGCGCGCTCACCATCGAGCTGGTCCCGGTGCCGGCGCAGGGCGACCAGGTGGTCGACACGGAGGGGGCGCGCATCTTCCTCGACGCCGATGCCGCCGAACTGCTCAACGACAGCTCGGTGGACGCCTCCGTCGACGACGAGGGCGTGGTGCAGTTCGGGTTCACCGAGCAGGAGTGACCCGGTCAGCGACCCCGCCGGTGCTCACCGCCCCGGTGCGGGCGGGTGAACCCGGTGCGGTCCTCGACGGGCGTCGGCGGGCCGCGACGCCCGTCGGCCGGGCCGGTCAGCGCCGCCAGCACGTGCGCCAGGTGGTGCGACGTGCTCCACGCCGTCCAGTTCGCCGGTGAGCCCGCGCCGGTGACCCGGCGGGCCCGACGTAGCAGCTCGTGGTCGCCCCAGGAGAGGCCCGCCCCGCCAACCGGCCAGTGCGGGGCGGTGACCAGGGTGCGGCACAGGTCGGCGAACCGTTCGTCGCCCCGGCCGCCCCGCCGCGACCAGCGGTAGATCCACCAGCCGTCCTCGGTGGTGTACCGCACCGTGGGCAGCCGGTCGCCCGGCTCCACGCCGCCCGACTCCACCCCGCCCGGCGGCGCGGGCGACACCCCGTAGTCGCCGTACCCGACGCCCAGGTCGGCCAGCCGACGCCAGAACAGCCAGTCCCAGCGGTCCACCCGGACCGGTTCGTCGGTGGGCAGCCGGGACAGCGACGGCGGCATCCCGCCGGCCGCCACGGTCACCGTGCGCCAGGCGTGCCGTCGGGCCCAGTCCACCACCCGGCGTACCCGGGGCTCGGCGACGCGCAGGTCCGCCGGGCAGCAGACGTCGGCGGCGTCGACCAGCAGGTCGCACTGCTCCGGGACCAGTCCGGTGCGCCGCCACACCCGCTCCACCGCCGCCGTCGTGGCGTGCGGGCCGGTGCGGTCCCGGCCGGACCGCAGCCGGACCACCGCCCCCCGGGCGTACGCCCGGCACGCCGCGCCGTGTGCGGCCAGCCGCCCGTCGCCACACGTCAACCCGATCACCGGCTGCACGGGTACGCCCCAGCGGGCCAGCTCGCCGCCCGGCCCGTCGGGCAGCGCGCACACGTCGACGGCGGGCACCAGCCCGGCGGGCAGCCGGCGCAGCACCTGGGGCAGGCCGGTGTCGGCCGGGGACACGTCGAGGACCGGGACGACCAGGGGAGCGTGGGCGCTGTCCAGATGACCCAGCGCCTCCAGCTCACCGCGTCTGCTGGTGAGGATGGGGCGGTAGACCGGCTCCGCCACCCGACCCCCGGGGGCGGGCACCATACCTCAATCTACCGGGCCGGACGCCCCCGCCACAGGGGTTACGGCGGTCGCGTCACCGACCACCCGGTCCCGTCGACGGTCACGGCCCCGGTCACGTCCACCTTGGACATTGACAGTGGTCGGTGCCGGTGGTGGCATGGGTGGGCGGTACGCCGGGCGTGGAAGGGCATCCGAAGACCCATGTCCCCGCTTTATGCTGCCCGGAAGGCGTACCCCCTCATGACAACCTCGCGTCACCGTGCCGGCCTGCTCGCGGCGCTGACCGCCGCCGCCGTACTGCTGCTGGTCGTCCCGCTGCCCGCCGGGGCGCTCGCGGTACCCGAGCCGACCACCCCGGTCACCGGCAACGCCACCCACTTCGACGCCCTCGGCGCACCGTACGGCGGCTGCGGCCTGCCCCAGGCGGAGCTGGACGCGCCGGACTTCGTCGCGCTCAACGCCTACGACCTGCCCGGCGACTACTCGTCGTACCCGATGCGGCCGATCCCGGCCAGCCAGGCGGCGAAGATCGGGCTGTGGAACAACGGCCTCAACTGTGGCCGGTTCGTCCGGGTCACCGTCGGCGACTACTGCACCGGCGTCAACGACGGCGCGCCCGGCCAGCCGTTCTGCCGCAACGGCTCGTGGACCGCCGACGCGTACAGCGGGGCGACCCTGACCATGGTGGTGGCGGACAGTTGCGGCGACGGTAACGCCTGGTGCCGGGACGACCCCTACCACCTGGACCTCTCCACCGCCTCGCTCAACCGCTTCGTGCGCAACGGCACGCCGGTGGGGGACATGAACCCCACCCACTGGAACAACCGGCACGTCTCCTGGTCGTTCGTGCCCGCCCCGGACTACACGGGCGACATCCGGATCGGCTTCATGAAGGGCGCCCAGCGGTACTGGCCGGCGATCGCCGTCTCGCACCTGGCCAACGGCATCCATGGGGTGGAGTACCTGGCCGGTGGGGTGTGGACGGCCGCCACGATGAACAGTGACATGGGACAGTCGTACGTGATCGGGGCGACCGCCGCCGGGGGCACCGACTTCCAGATCCGGGTCCGCGACGCGGCCGGCGCGTTGATCAACAACGGTCGCGTCTACCGGTTCGCCCTGCCCGCCTCCTGCGGCGGGACGTGCTCGGCGGCGTACACCCGGGTCGACTACACCACCTCCGACGGGCCGACCCCGACCCCGACCGGCACCCCCACGGCCACCCCCACCGTGACGCCGCCGGTCACCCCCACCGCGACCCCCACCGGCACCCCGGCCCCGGTGACCGGTTGCTCGGCCGCCTACCGGGTGACCGGCTCGTGGTCGGGCGGCTTCCAGGCGGAGGTCACCGTGCGCAACCTCGGTGTCAGCGCCATCACCGGCTGGAGCACCGCGTTGACCTTCGCCGGAACCCAGCAGGTCGCCTCGTCGTGGAGCGCCACGGTCAGCCAGTCCGGCCGGCAGGTCACCGCGACCAACGCTGCCTACAACGGCAGCCTGATCCCCGGCGCGACCACCAGTTGGGGCATGGTCGTCACCGGCGACAACCAGCCCCCGACGGTGGCCACCTGCGCCGTGCGGTGAACCACCGGTTGGCCGGTCCGCCCGTGGCGGCGGGCCGGTCAACCGGCCCCGGGGCACCGCAACCCGGGCGCTGCGTCCGGGCGCGGCCACCCGCGCGCTACGTCCCGGGCGCGGTGAGCCGCACCCCGACCCCGCGTACGGTGTGCAGGTAGCGGGGTTGCTGGGCGCTCTCCCCGAGCTTGCGGCGCAGCCAGGACAGGTGCACGTCGACGGTCTTGTCCGCGCCGCCGTAGGGGATCTGCCAGACCTCGGTGAGCAGTTCCCGTTTGGTCACCACCGTGCCGGGGCGGGCGGCGAGGTGGTGCAGCAGGTCGAACTCGCGCGGGGTCAGCTCCACCGGCGTGTCGTCCAGGGTGACCTGGCGGGCGCGCGGATCGATGCGTAGCCCGCCGACCACCAGCACCGGCTCGCCGTCGGGCCGCTCGGCCCCGCCCCGGCGCAGCACCGCCCGGACCCGGGCGTCGAGCTGGGCGGCGGTGAACGGCTTGACCAGGTAGTCGTCCGCCCCGGCGTCGAGCAGCCGGACGATCTCCCGTTCGTCGTCCCGGGCGGTGGCCACGATCACCGGCACGGCGCTGACCGCACGCAGCATCCGCAGCAGCTCGCCGCCGTCGAGGTCGGGCAGGCCGAGGTCGAGCACGACGAGGTCGGGGCGGTCGTCGAGGGTGTGCCGCAGCCCTTCCATCGCGGTCGACGCGGCGGCCACCGCGTGCCCCCGGTCGCGCAGCGCCCGGACCAGCGGGGCGCGGATGGTCAGGTCGTCCTCGACGAGCAGCAGGCGGGCCACCCCAGCAGGCTAGCCCCGGGGCGTCGGCCCCGGCCGTCGTCCGGGCGGGAGCGGTGGGTCCGGGAGCGGCCGGTCGGGCCGGTGCCGCCATCTCTGTCAGTGGGCGACGACCCGTGTCGGGCACGTTTCCGCAGCTCACGGTGGTTGGGTGTCAGGTAACGGACAGTCGGGCGTGTGGTCGCAAAAGGTGTAACCGACATATTTTCGAAGTACGGATCCGCTCGGTCGGCGCGGATCACCATCCCTCATCGCTCCCGGCCCGAGCAGGTGGCCGGCAGGCAGGAGCACCACGATGTCCAGCACCGGTTCCCGGCGTCGTCCGGTCAGCCAGCCCGTCCCCTGCCGCACCGACCTGGCCCTGGCCGATGCCCAACTGGCCGGCGACCGGCGGGTGGGGTTGCCCGCCTCGGCCCGGATGCTCTACGCCGTGGTGCACGCCAACGGCACCCTGGCCCGGGGGCTCGGCGCGGCGTCGGCCACCCGGCTCGCCCCCGGCATGTACCAGGTCGTCTTCGACCAGGACGTGAGCACCGCCGGCTACGTGGGCACGATCGGGTTGGCGGGCAGCGCCGGGCTCGCGCCGCCCGGTGGGATCAGCGTGGTCGGTCGGACGGGAATCCCGAACGGGGTGTTCGTCAGGACGTTCGCCACCGACGGCAGTGTCACGGACCGTCCGTTCCACCTGGCGGTCCTGGCCTGAGGTCGGCGGATACGGGCGCACGGCGCCGTACGGCACACCGGCCGTCCGTCGCCGCGCTCCGACCGTCTCCCACCACCGCAGCCATTCCGGCGGTACGCCAGCGGGGACCTGGTGCGACCGGTGCGGTCCCCCGCTCCGGTCCGGGGTGCTCGTTGCCCGATCTGACGGCAGGCAAACCTGCCCGGGGCCGGGAATTGCTTCATCTGCACGACCCGGCGTGATCCGTTGCCGTTGCGGGTATGAGCGGAACATGGAGCATTTCACGATCGCGACGGTCGCCGAGAAGAGCCCGGACTTCCGCCGGGTGCTGTGGACCGGCGAGAAGACCCAGTTGGTGATCATGACCATTCCGCCGGGCGGGGAGATCGGTGCGGAGGTCCACGACGGGATCGACCAGATCCTGACCTTCGTCAGCGGCACCGGGGAGGCCCGGGTCGGCGGGGAGACCCGGGAGGTCGCCCAGGGCGACCTGGTGGTGGTACCGGCCGGGACGAAGCACAACTTCGTCAACACCGGGCCCAACCCACTGGTGCTCTACACGGTCTACGGCCCGCCGGAGCACGCCGACCAGGTGGTGCACCACACCAAGGAGGAAGCCGACGCGGCGGAGGCCGCCGGCGAGGACGAACCGCCGACGTCCTGACCCCCGGCTGTTGACCCGCAGCCGCCGCCGGCCGGCGTCCAGCGCACCGGGACGCCGGCCGGCGGCGGTCAGCCCACGGGTACGGCGGAGACGTCCACCGTCTCCGGGTACTTCAGCCCCGACCCCGTGTTCAGCACCACCACCCGCTCGTCGGGGCGGATCCAGCCCCCGGCCCGCAGGTGCCGGGCGGCGGTCAGGCAGGCCGCCCCCTCCGGGCAGAGCAGCAGCCCCTCCCGGGCGGCGAACTCCCGCAGGTCGGTGAGGATCTCCGCGTCGTCGACGGCGACCGCCGTCCCGCCGCTCTCCCGCAGCGCGGTCAGGATCAGCTCGTCGCCGAGCGGGGCCGGCACGGTGATCCCGAACGCCACGGTGTGCGCGTCGGCCCAGGGGCGGGCCCGCTCCTCACCGGCGGCGAACGCCCGGACGATCGGCGCGCAGCCGGTCGACTGCACCGCCACCAGCCGGGGCAGCCGGTCGCTCACCCAGCCGAGTTCCCGCAGCTCGTGCAGGGCCTTGTGGATGCCGATCAGGCCCACCCCGCCACCGGTGGGATAGATGATCACGTCGGGCACCTGCCAGCCGAGCTGCTCGACGATCTCGTACCCCATCGTCTTCTTGCCCTCCAGCCGGTAGGGCTCGCGCAGCGTCCCGGCGTCGAAGACCGCCCCGTCCGCCTCGGCCACCAGCTCGGCCACCCGTCGTCCGGCGTCGCTGATCAACCCGTCCACCAGGAGCAGGTCGGCACCGGCGGCCACGCACTCGCGGCGGCAGATGGTCGGGGCGTCCAGCGGCATCACGATGGTCGCCGCCATCCCGGCCCGCGCCGCGTACGTCGCCCAGGCCGCTCCGGCGTTGCCGTTGGTGGGCATGGCGAACCGTCGTACGTCCAGTTCGCGGGCCCGGCTCACGCCGACGGCGGCACCCCGGGCCTTGAACGACCCGGTCGGGGTGAGCCCCTCGTCCTTGACGATCAGGTCGGCCACGCCGATCTCGTGGCCGTACGCCGGCGCGCGCCACAGCGGCGTCCAGCCCTCACCCAACGTGGTGACGTGCCGCTCGTCGGCCACCGGCAGCAGTTCCCGGTAGCGCCACAGGTCGGCCGGGCGCAGCCCGAACCGCTCGGGCGTCACGGCGGCGGCCACCGCCGCCAGGTCGTAGCGGGCCAGCAGCGGTGACCCGCAGTCACACAGGTTGGTGAGCCGGTGGGCGTCGTGCTCCCGGCCGCAGCGGGGACACTCCAGGTGGGTCAGGTACACGATGCTCCTCGCCGTCGGCCCGGTCGGTGCTCGGCACATCGGCATTCTCCGGCAATCGGCCCGGGTTCGCCGCTCGCCCGGCATGCTCGCGCCGATCATGGGTAGAACCGTCGACATGGATCTCGACCAACCCACCGTCCTGCTCCCCGGTGACGTCCGGATGCCGCTGCTCGGGTTCGGCACCTGGCAGGCGACCGGCCGGGCCGGCTACGACGCCGTGCTGGCCGCGTTGGACGCCGGCTACCGGCACATCGACACCGCCACCATGTACGGCAATGAGGAGGAGGTGGGCCGGGCGGTGCGGGAGAGCGGGCTGCGCCGCGAGGACGTCTTCATCACCACCAAGCTGCCGCCGGACCGGGTCGGCCGGGAACGGGAGACGATCGAGGCGAGCCTGCGGGCGCTGGGCACCGACCACGTCGACCTCTGGTTGATCCACTGGCCGCCGTCGTCGCCCGCGGACAGCATCCCGGTCTGGCGCGAGCTGCTGGCCGCCCGGGACGCGGACCTCACCCGGGCGGTGGGGGTGAGCAACTACGCCACCGCACAGCTCGACGAGTTGATCCAGGCGACCGAGGAGAACCCGGCGGTCAACCAGATCCGGTGGAGCCCGTCGCTGTACGACCGGCAGCGGCACGCCGAGCACCGGGACCGGGGGATCGTGCTGGAGGGCTACAGCCCGTTCAAGGCCAGCGACCTGGCCGATCCGGTGCTGACCCGGATCGCCGCCGCGCACGACGTCTCCCCGGCGCAGGTGGTGCTGCGCTGGCACGTCGACCACGAGATCGTGGTGATCCCCAAGTCGGTGACCCCGGAACGCATCCGCGCCAACGTCGACATCTGGAACTTCTCGCTGACCGCCGAGGAGATGCGCGACATCGACGCCCTGGGTGGCTGAGCCCGAAAAGGTGCGGGGGGCGTGACCCTGTGGGTCACGCCCCCCGCGTGGTGGTGGGTGGTGTGGGGTTCAGGCGCGGGCGCAGGCGGTGCCGTTGAGCGAGAAGCTGGTCGGCGCCGAGTACGTCCCGTTCAGCGAGCCCTGGTAGCCGAAGGTGGCGGTGCCACCGGGGGAGATGCTGCCGTTGTGCGCGGCGTTGCGTGCGGTCACCGTCGACCCGCTCTGGCTGACGGTGGCGTTCCAGGAGCTGGTGACCTGCTGCCCGCTGGGCAGGTTGTAGGTCAGCGTCCAGCCGTTGATGGCGCTTGCGCCCCGGTTGGTGATGGTCACGTCGGCGGTGAAGCCGTTGTTCCACGAGTTGGAGGTGTACTTCACCGCGCAGCCGCCGCCGGTGGGCGGGGGCGTGGTCGGCGGGGCGGTGGTCGGCGGCGGGTTGCCGCCGGTGTTGACGGTCTGGGAGAAGTTGGTGACGGCCAGCCCGGCACCGCCCTGCCAGGGCTCGAAACCAGCCTGGATGCTGGTCAGGTACCAGTCGTTGGTGATCGCTCCCCGGTTGCGGGTGTCGGCGATGAAGTCCAGCACGTTGAAGCTCATGCTCTGGATCGCCGACGGGGCGACGTACGAGATGACGTTGTTGCCGCCGTTGTTGCCGCGCCACACCTCCCAGCTGCGGCCCGCGATGTTCGTGTTACCCACCGGCGAGCCGATCGGCTGGATGCTGCCCTGCCGGTTGAACCAGATCATGATCTCCATGGCGTTGACGCCGTCCCGCTTGGGCGACGGGTCGAGCCAGATGTCGTAGGCGGCGTCGTAGATCGCCCCGCCGACGTAGTTGAAGGAGATGCTGCCCGGCGCGCTGCTGATCGACTTCACCTGGGCCGGCAGGTTGGTGCCCGGCGAGCAGTTGGTGTAGTGGCAGCCGACGAAGATCGACGGGTACGACACCGGGGCCCCGTTGGTCGGCGCGGAACCCTGCTGGCTGGTGATGCTGAAGCCGCTGCCGGTGACGTTGATGCACTGCTGGGCGGTGGTGCCCCAGCGGTTGTTCTGGACCACGTACCGGCCGCCGATGACGGTGGAGCCGTACTGCTCACAGATCTGGGTGTCGGCGGAGGCGGTGCCGCCGACGGCGACGGCCACGATCGTGCCGACGGCCAGGAGGCCGGCGGCGGCGAGGGCCCGCAATGGACGCTTCATGATGCTCCTTGGCTGCGGCGCGGGGGCGCCGGAGGTGTGTCGGACATGACCGGGAGCGCTCCCACGGTCCCGAACACATTTACATACTTGAAACTGCTATGCAACTGAACCGGTTAAGTGAGCGGCCGATCTCGTCCCCGTACGTGAACCGCGTTCTACAGGTTGGGCGAGAGCAGTGTGCGCGCCGTCCGAACCTGCGCCGCCGCCTCCCGCAACACCGCCGCCAACCGCGTCCGTACCTCCGGACCCAGCCGGTCCACCGGCGCGGCCACCGAGATCGCGTCCACCGCCGGCTCCCGCAGCGGTACGGCCACCGCCACCGCCGCCAGCCCCGGACCGCACTCCTCCCACTCCTCGGCCCAGCCCCGCCGCCGCACCGCGGCCAACTCGGCGCGCAGCGCCTCCGGCGTGGTGACCGTCCGCCCGGTCACCGCCGGCAGCGGCCACTGCAACAGCCGGTCCACCTCCTCGTCGGACCGCGCGGCGAGCAGCGCCTTGCCGGCCGCGGTGGCGTGCGCGGGCAGCCGCCGACCCACCGCACAGACCGGCCGGACGACGTGCGCCGAGTCCCGCCGGGCCAGCAGCACCACCGCGCCCCGGTCGAGCCGGTAGAGCTGCACCGTCTCGCCGGAGAACTCGGCCAGCCGGTCCAGGGTCACCTCGTGCAGGGCGGCGACGTCCGCGCCGGCCAGGAACGTCGCGCCGACCTCCAGCGCCCGCAACCCCACCGAGAACCGGGTGCCGGTCGGATCGGCGGCCACCCACTCGCGGTCCAGCAGGGTCCGCAGGATGGCGTGCAGGCTGCTCTTGGGAATGCCCAGCGCCCGGCTCAGCTCCACCGGTGAGCGGGGGCCGTCCGGGGTGGCGAGCGCCTCCAGCACGTCCAGTGCCCGACCCGCCGACTTGACCGAGCGGTATGACTCTTCCGTTGTCACGCCGTCACTGTAGTGAGACGAACGACATCCGGCCGATGGGTATTCTTCGATCGAACCCCGTTCAGTGGGCTGGACAACTTTCTGTCCGGTTCGGAGCGTGCCGGACGGGGGGATCATCGGCTCTGGTGTGCGCCGATCGCGCGGAGTAGTGTCTTGCCTTCACCGCGTACCGATCCCCTCCGGAGGCGTACACCACCATGCGTGGCTCCCCCCTGCGCATCCTCGTCGTCGGCGCGGGCATCGCCGGTCTGGCCGTCGCCCGGGCCCTGCGGTTGGCCGGCTTCCGGCCGGACGTCACCGAGAAACTCCCCCCGAACGAACTGGCCGACACCGGCCTCTACCTGCCCGGCAACGCCGCCCGCGCGCTGCGCCGGCTCGACCTCGACGGCCCGGTCCGCCCGCTCGGGCAGGTGATCCACCGCCAACGGTTCCTCGACGCCGCCGGCGACCCGCTCTGCGAGGTGGACCTCGACACGCTCTGGGCCGAGGTGGGGGAGTGCCGGGCGCTGCCCCGCCGCGACCTCTACCAGGTGCTGCTCAGCGGTGCCGGGGGCGCCGTGCGGCACGGCGCCGAGGTGAGCACCGTCGAGCTGCTGCCCGCCGGGGTCGCGGTCACCTTCACCGACGGCACCGGCGGCGAGTACGACCTGGTGATCGGCGCCGACGGCCCCCGCTCGGCGGTCCGCTCCCTGGCCGCGCTCGGCGGCCCGCCCCGCCCCGCCGGTCAGGTGGTCTACCGGGGCGTGGTGCGCGACGGCCCGGACGTGCCCGACTGGACGGCGCTGCTCGGCCGGCGGGCCGGCTTCCTCGTGGTGCCGCTCGGCGCCGGCCGGCTCTACTGCTACGCCGACGAGGCCGGCACCGTCGCCCCGGCCGACCCGGTCGCCCGGCTGCACGAACTCTTCGGCGGCTACGGCGGGCCGGTCCCGGCGGTGCTGGCCGCCTGGCGCGACGTGCAGGTCGGGCTCACCGACGAGGTCGAGCTGGGCCGCTGGCACCGGGGCCGGGTGCTGCTGGTCGGCGATGCCGCGCACGCCACCGCGCCCACCCTGTCCCAGGGGATCGCGATGGCGCTGGAGGACGCGGTGGTCCTCGCCGAGTCGCTGCGCGCCGCCGGCAGCGTCGAGGCGGCCCTGGTCGCGTACGAGAGCCGCCGTCGTCCGCGTACCCGATGGGTGCGGGACCGGACCCGCGACCGCAACCGCACCCGGGACGTGCCGCCGGCGCTGCGCGACCCGTTGCTGCGCGGGCGGGGCGGGCGGATCTTCGGCGAGCACTACCGGCTCCTGGTCGACCCGCTGTAGGTGCGTCGGGTGACCGGACATGGTGCCAGAGCACCCCGAGCGGTGCTGCCACCTGCCGGGGACTAACATCCTTTCGGATGACGGCCCGCAGTTGACGAGGCGTGCCGAGCGGGACAACCGAGAACCGGAGGCCATTCGTGACCACCGTCGCACCCAAGCCGGTCGTGACCCGGCCATGGCCGGTCCGAGAGCCGGTCAAGGGGTCGGCCATCGCGCGGCTGCTGCGCACCACGGACGCGAAGCAGATCGGGATCATGTACATGGTCACCGCGTTCGTGTTCTTCATGATCGGTGGCCTGATGGCCCTGATCATGCGAGCCGAGCTGGCGCGGCCGGGCATGCAGTTCCTGTCGCCGGAGCAGTACAACCAGCTGTTCACCATGCACGGCACGATCATGCTGCTGTTCTTCGCGACGCCGATCGTGTTCGCGTTCGCGAACTACGTCGTGCCGCTGCAGATCGGCGCCCCCGACGTCTCGTTCCCCCGGCTGAACGCCTTCGCCTACTGGCTGTACCTGTTCGGCGGCACGATGGCGACCGCCGGCTTCCTCAGCCCGGGTGGCGCGGCCGACTTCGGCTGGACCGCCTACACCCCGCTGAGCAGCATCGAGCACTCGCCCGGCGTCGGCGCGAACATGTGGGTCGTCGGCCTGGCCATCTCCGGTCTGGGCACCATCCTCGGCGCGGTCAACCTGATCACCACGATCCTGACCCTGCGCGCCCCCGGCATGACCATGTTCCGGATGCCGATCTTCACGTGGAACATGCTGGTCACCAGCCTGCTGGCGATCCTGGTCTTCCCGCTGCTGGCCGCCGCGCTCTTCGCGCTGGCCGCGGACCGGCTGCTCGGCGCGCACGTCTACGACCCGGCCACCGGCGGCCCGATGCTGTGGCAGCACCTCTTCTGGTTCTTCGGCCACCCCGAGGTGTACATCATCGCGCTGCCGTTCTTCGGCATCATCACCGAGATCATCCCGGTCTTCTCCCGCAAGCCGATCTTCGGCTACAAGGGCCTCGTCGCCGCCACCATCGCCATCGCCGCCCTGTCGATGAGCGTCTGGGCGCACCACATGTTCGCCACCGGCCAGGTGCTGCTGCCGTTCTTCAGCTTCCTCAGCTACCTGATCGCCGTGCCGACCGGCATGAAGTTCTTCAACTGGATCGGCACCATGTGGCGGGGCCAGATCACCTTCGAGACGCCGATGCTGTTCGCCATCGGCTTCCTGGTGACCTTCCTCTTCGGTGGTCTGACCGGGGTGCTGCTGGCCAGCCCGCCGCTCGACTTCCACCTGCACGACAACTACTTCGTCGTGGCGCACTTCCACTACGTGCTCTTCGGCACCATCGTGTTCGCCGTCTTCGGCGGCATCTACTTCTGGTTCCCGAAGATGTTCGGCCGGATGCTCGACGAGCGCCTGGGCAAGATTCACTTCTGGCTCACGATGATCGGCTTCCACACCACCTTCCTGGTGCAGCACTGGCTCGGCGCCGAGGGCATGCCCCGCCGGTACGCCGACTACCTGCCCGGCGACGGCTTCACCACGCTCAACATGATCTCCACGATCGGCGCGTTCATCACCGGTATCTCGACCCTGCCGTTCATCTGGAACTGCTGGAAGTCGTACAAGACCGGGCCGGTCGTCGAGGTGGACGACCCGTGGGGCCACGGCAACTCGCTGGAGTGGGCGACCAGCTCCCCGCCGCCGCTGCGGAACTTCGACCGGATGCCCCGGATCCGCTCCGAGCGCCCGGCGTTCGACGCGAAGTTCCCCGAGCTGGCCGCCGGGCAGAGCCTCGCCGGCCCGCCGGAGGGTGGTGCCAAGCCGCTGACCAGCGAGGTCAACGGCGGCGCCAGCTACCAGGAGGACACCGCAGGGAACCTCGACCGGCGCTGACGCCCGGCACGAACCACCGAAGGGCACCGCACCCCACCGGGGCGCGGTGCCCTTCGCCGTTCCTCGCGATGACGGGGGCAGGGGAGCCCGGTGGAGCGCACGTTCCGGTCCCGCCTCCCACTGGTGCGGACCCGCCGGGGTGGCCCACCCCCGGTCGAGCGGTATGCCTCAGAGTCATAGATATGACTCTGAGGCATACCGCTCAACGGTGAAGGTATGTGCCCGGGTGGCGGCGGACCTCCGGGTGTGCCCGCTACGCATGCACCCCCATGACGGGCCGGGGCGCGTGACGCCCGCAACGCACCCATGGCCACTCGCACCACCGGCCACCGCGCACCCACGGCAGCCGGGTGCCGCCGGTACCGCACGTCACCGGCCACCCGGGCGGTGCCGGTCGTGACGCGGCTACGGGCCGGTCGGCGGGCGGTGGCTCAGGCGGCCGGTGCCGGCGCGGACAGGGTGGATGCCGGGGCGACGGGCGGGCGGCGGTGACGCAGCTCGGTCGGCAGGACCACCAGGGTCACCAGCAGCCCCACCGCCCCGGTGACCACGAAGCCCCAGAGCGGCACCGAGGCGTCGATCACCGCGCCGGCCAGCGGAGCGCCGAGCGCGATGCCGACCGTGGTGGCGGAGCCGTGCAGGCCCATCGCCTCACCGCGGACCCCGGCGGGGGCGAGCCGGCTGACCGCGTCGGCGGTGGCGGCGATGGTGGGGGCACAGAGCGCGCCGGCCGGCAGCAGGGTCAGGCAGAGCAGCCACCAGTGGCCGCCACCCAACCCGACCGGGATGGTGCAGAGGCTGAGCAGGGCGGCCAGGGCCAGCGGGGAGAAGGAGCGGCGGACCGCACCGTACGCGAAGCCGCCGACCAGCGAGGCGATCGCCCAGGCGGTGAGCACCGCGCCCGTCCAGCCGACCTCGCCGCCGGCCCGCAGCACCGCCACCACCGCCACGTCGGTGCCGCCGAGCACCAGGGTCGCGGCGGTGCTCACCGCGAACACCGCGAGCAGGCGGCTGGTCAGCCACTGCCGCCGGGGCACCCGGGGCTGCGGACCGACCGGCTCGTCCACGCTACGGATGGGCGGATCGAGCAGCCAGAGCACGATGCCCGCGCCGACGATGCCCGCGCCCACCGCCCAGAGCGTGACCCGGGGCGAGACGGCGGTGGCCAGCGCCACGGCCAGCGCCGGCCCGATCATGAAGGACAGCTCCATCGACATCGAGTCCAGCGCGTACGCGGGGCGGCGGCGCTGGGCCGGCACCAGCGCGGCGATCGACTGCCGGACCACCGAGAAGACCGGCAGCGCGAACAGCCCGGCCACGAACGCGGCGGGCAGCAGCAGCGGCAGGCTCAACGTCGGGGCGCTCGCCCAGAAGGCCGCCTCGACGACGGTGGTCACCGCGACCACCGGACGCAGACCACGCCTGTCGACCAACCGGCCCAGCAGGGGCGAACCGATGGCCGTGCCGGCGACCGACGCGGCACCGACCAGGCCGGCGGCACCGTAACCCCGGCCCAGCTCCAGCACCACGTAGAAGGTGAGCGTCACCCCCGTCGCGGTGAGCGGGATGCGGGCCAGCACCGCCACCAGCAGCAGGGCCCGCAGGCCGGGCTGGGCCAGGGCCTGCCGGTAAGGCGTCAACGTCATGATGCTCCGTACCTCCGGCGGTCATCCTGGACCGGGGGTACGACATCGGCAAGCGATTACCGGCTCATGCGGCGCTGATCACCGGCTCCCCGCGCAGGGTCACCCCGGCGCCGTCCATCGCCCGCAGTGCCACGTCCAGCGTCGCCGGCGCGACCGCCGCCGTCAGGTCGAGCAGCACGGTGGTGGCGAAGCCCTCCCGGGCGGCGTCCAGGGCGGTGGCCCGCACGCAGTGGTCGGTGGCGATGCCGACCACGTCGACCCGGTCCACGTCGTGCCGGCGCAGCCAGTCGGCCAGGCACTCGCCGTCGTCGGCGTGCCCCTCGAACCCGGAGTACGCGGCGGCGTGCTCGCCCTTGTGGAAGACCGCCTCGACCCGGTCGGTCACCAGGTCGGGGTGGAACTCGCTGCCCGGGGTGCCGACCACGCAGTGCCGGGGCCACGACTCGACGTAGTCCGGCGGGTCGCCGAAGTGCGCCCCCGGGTCGACGTGGTAGTCCTTGGTGGCGACCACGTGGTCCCACCGCCGCGGTTCCCCGGCCAGCAGGCCCGAGATGCCGGCGGCGACGCCCGCGCCCCCGGTGACGGCCAGGGAACCGCCCTCACAGAAGTCGTTCTGCACGTCCACGATGATCAGCGCGTTGGCCATCGGTGCCCTTCCTCTCCGCTCGCCACCGGTGATCCACCCGCGGCACGACCCAGTCTGCCCCGGCGGCTCAACCGGCCGGCACGACCGTGACCGGGATCGCCGGATCACCTGCGGAGAGCTTCAACCCCTCCCACGGGATCGAGATCAGGCACTGGCGCAGGTGCTCGCGGGACTGCTCGATGCCCGGCAGGTCGACCGGTTCGCCGTCGACCACGTACGAGTGCTGCAGCAGCCGGTCGTTGGCCTGCCGGTCCGGTACCCCCTGCGAGACGACGACCTCCTCGGTGGCGGTGCCGGTGGGCTTGTGCCGGCGTACCGCGACCTTCCGGCCCCCGATGGTGCCCTTGTTCTCGGAACGCTTGACCACCGGCCGCCCGTCCACCTCGACCAGCTTGTAGACCAGGCTGGCGGTGGGGGCGCCGGAGCCGGTGACCACGGCGGTGCCCGCGCCGTACATGTCGACCGGTTCGGCGGCGAGCGCGGCGATGGCGTACTCGTCGAGATCCCCCGAGACGATGATCTTCGTCTCGGTGGCGTCGAGTGAGTCGAGCAGCTCCCGGGACTGCTGGGCGATGACCGCGAGGTCACCGGAGTCGATCCGGACGGCCCGTAGCTGTGGCCCGGCCACCTCGATGGCGGTCCGGATGCCCTGGCTGATGTCGTACGTGTCGACCAGCAGCGTGGTGTCCCGACCCAGCGTGGCGACCTGCGAGGCGAACGCCGTCCGCTCGTCGTCGTGCAGCAGGGTGAACGCGTGCGCGGCGGTCCCGGCGGTGGGGATGCCGTAGCGCTGGCCGGCGGCGAGGTTGGAGGTGAACCGGAACCCGGCCAGGTACGCCGCCCGCGCGGCGGCCACCGCCGCCTCCTCGTGGGCCCGCCGGGAACCCATCTCGATCAGGGCCCGGCCCCGGGCCGCGGTCACCATCCGGGCCGCCGCCGCGGCCACCGCGCAGTCGTGGTTGAGCACCGACAGCACCAGCGTCTCCAGCACCACGCACTCGGCGAAGCCGCCGGAGACGGTGAGGATCGGTGAGCCGGGGAAGAACAGCTCGCCCTCGGCGTACCCGTCGATGTCGCCGGTGAACCGGTAGTCTGCCAGCCAGCGGGCGGCCGGCTCGTCGACCACCCCGGTGCGGAGCAGGAACTCGACCTCCTCCGGGGCGAACCGGAACTCCCTGACCATGTCGATCAGGCGGCCGGTCCCCGCGACCACCCCGTACCGGCGTCCGGTGGGCAGGCGTCGGCTGAACACCTCGAAGGTGCACCGGCGGTCGGCGGTGCCGTCGCGCAGGGCGGCACTGACCATGGTCAGCTCGTAGTGGTCGGTCAGCAGCGCGGGGCGAAGGTGGCTCACCGGCCCAGCCTAGAGTTCAGCCGGCCGGAGCGTCGCCGTGGCCCGGGATCGCCCGCAGTGCCGCCCCCAACTCGGCCCGGCCGGTGATGCCGAGCTTGCTGTAGACCCGCTGGAGGTGGTTCTCCACCGTCCGGGGCGACAGGAACAGCCGGCCCGCGATGGCCCGGCTGGTCACCCCGGCGGCGGCGAGCGCGGCGACCTCCAGCTCCCGGTCGCTGAGTGTGGGCCGCAACGCGGTAAGCGCCGGGGTACGGATCTGGTCGCAGCGGGTGAGCAGGGCGGCGAGCCGTTCGTGTGCGGCGGCGGCCGACGTCGAGCGTTCCCGTCGCCATCCGTGCAGCGCCGTCGCCGTGGCGTCGACCGCCCAGACCGTCAGGTCCAGCTTCGTGAGGCCGTCCGCCACCTCCAGCAGGGCCTCCCCGTCCCGGGCGGCGGCGGCCCGCGCGTACCGGGCGAGCAACGGGGTCAGCGCCCCGTCGACGGTCTCGGAGAGTTCGGTCAACCGCTGCGCCACCGTACGCCGGCTGCCGTCGGTGCAGGTCGGCCCGACCGGGGCGGTGGCCCGGCCGAGCCGTACCAGGTCGTACAGCGCCAGCACCTCGTGGCCGGCGAACCCGTCGGCGCGCAACCGGTCGACCAGCGTGCCGAGGTGCCGCACCGCCCCGGCCAGGTCACCCCCGGCGGCCAGCACCGCGGCCCGCGCCTGCTCCAGCCACGGTTGGAGCACCGCCATGCCGGGGGCCTGGGTCCGGTCGGCCTCCGCCATCGCCTCCACGGCGGTGGCCGGGTCGCCGCGCAGCACCGCCGCCTGCGCCCGCTCGGCGTGCGCCAGCCCCGCGAAGACCCGGCTGGTGGCGAGCACCGCGCACGCGCCGAGGCTGGCCTTGAGCGCGTCGTCGCCACGACCGCGCAGCCGCGCCGCGTACGCCTGGAGGATGGACAGGTAGCCGGTGCCGAGCCGGAAGTCCCCGGCACCGGCCTGGTCGGCGAACTCGTCGGCCACGATGGCGTCGATGCCGGCCAGGTCCCCGGAGAGCGCCAGCCGGGTGCCCCGGGCCAGTTCCATGGCCAGTTGCAGGTACGGCATGTCGGCCCGCCAGTTCGCCGCCTCCGCCTGCACCCGGTCGATCGCCGCGGCGCTGGCCCGGAACCGGCCGCGCACCGCGTCGGCGTGGGCGATGGTGCACCGGGCCAGCTCGCGGGCGGCGACGCTGGCCGCCGGCCGGTCCAGCACCGACCGGCCGAGCCGCAGAGCGGTGTCGACCTCCAGGCCGTGTAGCCGCATGATCGCCTCGAAGGCGCGCACCCGGGCCTGGTGCCCGGGGTCGGTCAGGGCGTGCCCGGCCGCCGCGAGGGTGTCCACGGTGGACCGGTCGCTGAGCCCCCAGTAGCTGACCATCCCCCGTACAGTGAGCCAGCGACTGCGTCGGTGTTCGCAGACGATGTCGTCGGCCACCGCGTCGAGCACCCCGATCGCCTCGGCCGGCCGGTCGCCGAACATCAGGATGGTGGCGAGCAGTTCGGCGGCGTCGTAGCCGCCTTCGGCGACGAGCGCGCCCCGGGCCAGCCGGGTGGCCAACGGCACGTCGTACCGGGTGAACGCCTGGACGGCCGCGTGCAGCAGCAGGGCCGGGTCCTGGGCGGTGCCGGAGTCGAGCCGCCACACCGCCACCCGGAGCAGGTCGCTGCGGCGGCGGGCACCGGCCGACTCCACCCGCTCGGCGAGCTGGGCCTTCAGGCGGCGGGTCCGGCTGACCGGGCAGCGACGGCGGATCACCTCGCCGTACAGCGGGTGGGCGAGCCGGACGTCGATCCGCCGGTCGTCGGGTACGACGGTGATCAGCCCGCGTTCCTCGGCGACCTCCACGGCGGCCGGATCGGCGGCCCGGTCGAGCAGGCGCAGGCCGAGCGGCTCGCCGAAGGCGACCAGCTCCACCACCGCCCGGACCTCCGGGTCCAACCGGCCGATCCGGGTGTCGATCAGGTCGGTGAGGCTGGGGGCCAGCTCCAGCCGGCCGGTCCACCGCCACACCCCGTAGGGGCGGACCAGCTCACCTCCGGTGGTGGCGGCCAGCACCAGCTCCCTCAGCAGCAGCGGGTTGCCGGCGGAGAGCCGGGACAGCCGCTCGGCGGAGCTGGCGTCGACCGGGCCGTCCAGCAGGGCGGCGAGCAGGCCGGTGGTCTCACCCGGGCCGAGCGGGGCCAGCTCGGCGTGCGCGACCAGGTCGTCGGTCCACAGTGCACGGATCGGCAGCGGGATCTGCTCGCCGCTGCGCAGGGTGCCCAGCACGGTGGTGTTCTCGGCGCGGGCGAGCAGGTGGACCAGCGCCGCCGAGGGCGGGTCGAGCAGATGGGCGTCGTCGATGGCGAGCACGATGCGTCGCCCCGCCGCCTGCTCCTGGAGCACGTCGACGCCCCAGCGCAGCACCCCGGCGGGGGAGAGCCCGGGTGGCTGCTCGGCCGGCAGCACCGGGGCGAGCCCGCCGAACGGCAGCGCCGCGGTGGCCGTGCTGGCCGCGACGAACGACAGTGCGTACCGCTCGGGAGGCAGTGCGGCCACGGCCTCGCGGAGCAACCGGCTCTTGCCGACGCCCGCGCTGCCGCTGAAGAAGAGCCCGTGCCCCCGACCCTCGTGCACCGCTGCCAACAGACGGTTGAGTTCATCCGTTCGGCCGACGAAACTCCACCGACTCATCCGAGCAGCATATCGATGTAAATCGGTCCGGAGACACCCGGTGACGCTGCGAAGTTGAGTAATGTCGCAGTTACTGCTGAGTACCCGAGATGTTCCGGTGAAGCCGGCTGCTGCCCGTAACCTTCCCGCAGCCCATCGTCACCTATCGGACGTCCTACCGCGGGTACAGCCAGTTGCCCGTGTCGAGCGGAGGCCGAATGAAGCCCGGTCCACTCCCCGGGGTCGACATGACCGACGACCCGTCCGACCATCCCGACGCCGTCGGGCTGCCGGCCCGGGGCCCGTTCCCGGCCGACCCGCCGGCCGTCGAGGTGGATCCCGACGAGCCGCTCGCCGTGGTGGCCGCCGGACCCGCCGGGGCGGCCCGCCGCGAGGTGCTCGCCGCGCTGCTCGGGGTCCCCGCCGGGATGCTCGTCACCCCGGCGGGCAGCCACCTGCTGGTCCGGCACGCCCGGGTGGCGACCCGGGCGGCGTACGTGCCCGGCTACCGGCAGCCGCACTCCTACGGCGCGGACCAGGCCGCCGCCGGCCCGGCGCTGGCCCGCGCGCCACGCCGGGTCGAGCTGAGCCTGCCGGAACAGCTGCTGCGGCACTTCGCCGTGCTCGACACCCCGGACACCGACACCCTCGGCGTGGCCGGCGGCCGGGTTCTGCTCGACGCGGTCGTCCGGTCCGGCGCGCTGCTGTTCGTGATCGGTGCCGACCAGACCTTCACCGCCGCCGACCTGCACCTGCTCACCGAGGTCGCGCGTACCCGGGTACGGGTCTTCTTCGTGGTGACCCCCGGCGCGGGCGGTTGGGCGGCGGCGGAGCCGGCCGCGACCGACGACACCGGGGTGGCGCTCCCGTCCCCGCCCGACGGGCCGCCGGCCGGCGACCCGGTCGACCCGGTGGCGGTGACCGTCGCGGCGCACCGCGCCACCCTGCTGGCCGCGGTGCCGGGGCTGGCCGAGGCCGACTGGTATCCCGTGCACCGGGCCGAACATCCGGCCCTGCGCCGGGCGCTGGTCGGCTGGTCGGCCATCGAAGGGCTGCGCCGGGCGAGTTCCCGGCCGCCCGTGCCGCCCGGGGCGCACGGGCGGGTGCCGGTGGCCCCCGATGCGCCGGGCGACGACTGGGCCGACGGGTTGGAGCGGCAGAGCCGGCTCCGCGCCCGCGGCATCCGTCAGCAGCTCGCGCTCGAACTGGCCAACATCCACCTGCGGACCGTCCAGGAGATCGTCTTCGGGGTGGGCTGCGCGGGCCTGCCGCAACTGCTCGACCGGGAGCTGGAGGCGCTCTCCCTGCTCGCGACCGAGCAGCAGGACCGGGCGGTGCGGGAGATCCTCGACGGCGCCACCGTCCGGATCTTCGGCGCGCCGCTGGCCGAGGGGGTACGCCAGCGCATCGGCGCGGCCGTCCGGTGGGGGCTGGCCGACCATCCGTCCGGTCAGGAACTGGACCGGGTGCTCCTGGTCACCGGCACCGCCGGGGTGGCGACGCTGCCCGGGGCCGGTGCCCTGGACGCCCTGCTCGGTCATCCCGGCGCGCCCCGGACCGAGGTGCTGCCCCGGATCGGGGTCGCCCTGTCCGGTGGGTGCTGGCAGCACTGGCGCAGCCCCGGCAACGACGACCCGAACGCGGCCCGCTCCTGGGCGCAACGGGCGTTGCGCGAGGTCGAGCTGGAGTTGTCCCGCGAGGTGTCCCGGCGGTTCGAGGCGTTCCGGCTCGCGCTCGACGCGGTCCTCACCGACGCCCTCGACCACGGCATCCTGCTCGCCTGAACCGAGTCTCCCGGTGCCTGTCCCCGCCGTGTCCGCAGTCCGCCCGGTTTGCGCAGCTCGGGAGGGTGATCGGGGCTGCCCCGGCGTTCCGGTTCATCGGATCGCCACTTCCGGTGGCACGATGGGGGGCATGGCCGCTCCACAGGTTGCCCCGGTCGAGACGCCGGACACCGACGAGGTGCCGGTCGAGGACCGGCAGTGGGTGACGATCGTCTGGGACGACCCGGTCAACCTCATGACGTACGTGACCTGGGTCTTCCAGAAGTTGTTCGGGTACAGCCGGGAGAAGGCCGAGAAGCTGATGCTGGACGTGCACCACAAGGGCCGGGCGGTGGTCTCCAGCGGCGCCCGGGAGCGGATGGAGCACGACGCGTCGCAGTTGCACGCCTACGGTCTCTGGGCGACGGTGGACCGTTCGTGAGCGCGAGGAGTGAGCCGGGTTTGCGAGCCCCGCAGTCGCGAACCACGGCGGGTCTGGTGAGCGCGAGGAGCGAGCCGGGTCCGCGGTTCCGGCGCTGGCGATGGAGGTTGACGGGGTGAGCATGTTCCGCCGCCAGGGCGGCTGTTACGTGGCGACCTTCGCCGTCGACGAGGTCCGGGTGCTGCGCAAGGTCGCCACCGAGGTGGTCGGCCTGCTCACCGACGGGTTCGACCACACCGACCCGGTCGTCGGGCGGCTCTTCCCCGACGCCTACCCGGACGATCCGGCCGGCACGGCGGAGTTCCGCCGGTACACCGAGGGCGACCTGAAGACCGCCAAGATCGACCAGGCGGGCGCGGTGCTGGCCGCGCTGCCCGAGTCGGCCGGTGGCGAGGTGCGGCTGGACGCCGAGGCGGCCGAGGCGTGGCTGCGGGCGCTCAACGACGCCCGGCTGGCGATGGGCGTCCGGCTGGAGATCAAGGACGGTACCGACCTGGGCGAGGAGCTCGACGACGCGGTCGCCGACGATCCCACGTCGTCAAGGGTGTTCCAACTGTCGGTCTACGCCTATCTGGGTTATCTGCAGGAATCTCTGCTCAACGCCATGATCGACTGAACTGTGACGGTCACCGCCTCGCCGGGCGCGGCGGGTGGGCGCTAGGCTGGGCGACGTGCTGAGCATCGACCGGTCGATCGTCGACGCGATCGTCGCCCACGCGCGCCGGGACCACCCCGACGAGGCGTGTGGGGTGGTCGCCGGACCCGTCGGCGGTGACACCCCGACCCGGCACATCCCGATGGACAACGCGGCCCGCTCGATGACCTTCTACGAGTTCGACTCGATGGAGCATCTGCGGGTGTGGCGGGAGATGGACGACCGCGACGAGGAACCCGTCGTCATCTACCACTCGCACACCGCCACCGAGGCGTACCCGTCCCGCACGGACGTCGCCTTCGCGGGTGAGCCGGGCGCGCACTACCTGCTGGTCTCGACCCGCGAACCGGACACCGAGGAGATTCGTTCCTTCCGGATCGTCGACGGCGTGGTGACCGAGGAGCCGGTGCGGATCGTGGACGCCGGGGTGGATCCGCACGCGGTCCAGTCCTACATGTTCGGGCAGAGCCCGGCGACGGTCGACTACGAGTGTTCCGGCAGCTGACTCCCAGCTCCGCTCACCCTGTTCCGTCCGGCACCGAGGCACACCCGACCAAGGAGTACGTCATGGCCATCGAGGTTCGCATCCCCACCATCCTGCGCAGCTACACCGGCGGCGAGAAGGTCGTCGAGGGCGCCGGGGACACCCTGGGCGACCTGCTCACCGACCTGGACACCCGGCACGCCGGCCTGAAGGCCCGGCTGGTCACCGACGCCGGTGCGCTGCACCGCTTCGTCAACGTCTACGTCAACGACGAGGACGTCCGTTTCCTGGGCGCGCTGGACGCCAAGCTCAACGACGGCGACAGCGTCACCGTCCTGCCGGCCGTCGCCGGTGGGGCGTTCGGCTTCGCCGCCGCGGCGGCGATCAGCCAGCACCGTGCGGCCACCGCGGCGGTGGCGGCACGGCGCGCGGCCGTCGCCCCCCGCTGAGGGCGGGCGTCATGGCGCGGTACGACAGCCTGCTCGACGCCTGCGGCGGCACCCCCCTGGTGGGGTTGCCCCGGCTCTCGCCGACGGTGCCCGACGGGGCGCCGCCGGTGCGGCTGTGGGCCAAGCTGGAGGACCGGAACCCGACCGGCAGCATCAAGGACCGCGCGGCCCTGTTCATGGTCCGTGCGGCGGAGCAGTCCGGCCGGCTCCGGCCCGGGGACACCATCCTGGAGCCGACCAGCGGCAACACCGGTATCTCGCTGGCCATGGTGGCCAAGTTGCGCGGCTACCGGCTGGTCTGCGTGATGCCGGAGAACGTCTCCACCGAGCGGGTCCAACTGCTCCGGATGTACGGCGCGGAGATCATCTTCTCGCCGGCGGCGGGCGGCTCCAACCAGGCGGTCGCCACCGCCAAGCAGATCGCGGTCGACCACCCGGACTGGGTGATGCTCTACCAGTACGGCAACGAGGCCAACGCCCGCGCCCACTACGAGACCACCGGCCCGGAACTGCTGCACGACCTGCCCACCATCACGCACTTCGTGGCGGGCCTGGGCACCACCGGCACCCTGATGGGCACCGGGCGGTTCCTGCGGGAGAAGGTCGAGGGCATCCAGGTGGTGGCCGCCGAGCCGCGCTACGGCGAACTCGTCTACGGCCTGCGCAACATCGACGAGGGTTACGTCCCCGAGTTGTACGACGCGTCGGTGCTCACCCGGCGCTTCTCCGTCGGCACCCGGGACGCGGTGCTGCGTACCCGGCAGCTGGTGGAGGTGGAGGGGATCTTCGCCGGTTTCTCCACCGGGGCGATCCTGCACGCCGCCCTGTCGGTGGCGCACGAGGCGGTCCGGGACGGCCGGCGGGCCGACGTCGCCTTCGTGGTCTGCGACGGTGGCTGGAAGTACCTCTCCACCGGGGCGTACGGCGGCACCCTCGCCGACGCCGAGAGCGCCCTGGAGGGGCAGCTCTGGGCCTGACCCGTCGTGGGGCCGGTCGGCGCAGGCGTCGGCCGGCCCCCGCGGGTGTCACGTTGATGACAACTTCCAGAAGATGATTCTTGCCCTGCGGTCGCTGCGCGTAGGCTGCCCACCGTGGCGTACGCGTCGGTAGAGATCATAATCGGTGCTGACTCCGGCGTGTCGACTACGTACCGTAATTGTGGGGCGACCGGATGCGGCTGACCGTGCTGGGCTGTGCGGGAAGCTTCCCCGGCCCCGAATCCCCCTGCTCCGCGTACCTCGTCGAGGCGCAGGGTTTCCGGCTGCTCGTCGACTTCGGGCCGGGCTCGCTGTCCACCCTCCAGCGGTACGCCGGCCTGCACGCCCCGGACGCCATCCTCCTGACCCACCTGCACTGCGACCACATCCTCGACGCCGCGTCGTACGTCGTGGTCCGCCGGTACGCCCCGGACGGCCCCTACCCGCCGCTGCCGGTCTACGCGCCGCCGGGCGCCCCGGACCGGCTCGCCACCGCCTACGGCCAGGACGACAGCACCGTGGAGGACGTCTACCAGTTCTACGGCCTCCAGCCGGGCACCTTCCCGATCGGCCCGTTCACCGTCACCGTCGACCGGGTCAACCATCCCATCGAGACGTACGGGGTGCGGCTGGAGCACGAGGGCCGGGTGCTCTGCTACTCCTCGGACACCGCACCCTGTGACGCGCTGCTGCGGCTCGCCCAGGACGCCGACGTCTTCCTCTGCGAGGCCAGCTACCTCGACGGGGTGGACAACCCGCCGGATCTGCACCTCACCGGCCGGGAGGCGGGCGAGACGGCCACCAAGGCGGGGGTGGGTCGGCTGCTGCTGACCCATCTGGTGGTGGCCTGGGGCAGCGAGTCGCACACCATCGCCTCGGCGGCCGGGGCGTTCACCGGGCCGCTGGAAGTGGTGCGGGCCGGCGCCAGCTACGACGTCTGAGCCCACCCGGGCATGCGCCGATCATGCGACCGCATAGGGTGCAGGGATGGCGCGACCTGACGGGCGGCGGCCCGACCAACTCCGACCGGTGACGTTGACCCGGGGCTGGAGCACCCACCCGGAGGGCTCGGTGCTCGTCGAGTTCGGCGGCACCCGGGTGCTCTGCACGGCGAGCGTCACCGAGGGCGTGCCCCGCTGGCGCAAGGGCTCCGGGCTCGGCTGGGTGACCGCCGAGTACGCGATGCTGCCCCGGGCCACCAACACCCGCTCCGACCGGGAGAGCGTGCGCGGCAAGATCGGTGGGCGGACCCACGAGATCTCCCGGCTGATCGGCCGCAGCCTGCGCGCCTGCGTCGACCTCAAGGCGCTCGGCGAGAACTCGATCGTGCTCGACTGCGACGTGCTCCAGGCCGACGGCGGCACCCGTACCGCCTCCATCACCGGCGCGTACGTGGCCCTCTACGACGCGGTGAGCTGGCTTGCCGGCCGCAAGTCGTTGGCCGGTAAGCCGGAGAAGGTGATGCACCGGTCGGTGGCCGCGGTCAGCGTCGGGATCGTCGCGGGCGAGCCGCTGCTCGACCTCTGCTACGTCGAGGACGTGGCGGCCGAGGTCGACATGAACGTCGTCTGCACCGGCGAGGGCGACTTCGTCGAGGTGCAGGGCACGGGCGAGGACGGCGTCTTCTCCCGGGCGCAGCTCGACGCGTTGCTGGACGTCGCGTCGTTGGGTTGTCTGGAACTGGCCGAGGCGCAGCGGAAGGCTCTCGCATCATGAACAAGGTCCTGCTCGCCACCCGCAACCGCAAGAAGCTGGTGGAGTTGCAGCGCATCCTCGACGGCGCGCTCGGCGCGCACCGGATCGCCCTGCTCGGCCTCGACGACGTCGAGGAGTACCCGGAGCTGCCCGAGACCGGCCTCACCTTCGGCGAGAACGCCCTGATCAAGGCGCGGGAGGGTTGCCGGCGTACCGGCCTGCCCACCATCGCCGACGACTCCGGCATCGCCGTCGACGCGCTCAACGGCATGCCCGGGGTGTTCAGCGCCCGCTGGGCCGGCCGGCACGGCGACGACCGGGCCAACCTGCAACTGGTGCTGGACCAGATCGCCGACCTGCCCGACGAGCACCGGGGGGCGTCGTTCGTCTGCACCGTGGCGCTGGTGCTGCCCGGCGGCAAGGAGCACCTGGTCGACGGCCGCCAGCCCGGCCGGCTGCTGCGTGCCCCGCGCGGCGAGGGCGGCTTCGGGTACGACCCGATCTTCGTGGGTGACGGCCAGGAGCGGACCAACGCGGAGTTGACCCCGCAGGAGAAGGACGCGATCAGCCACCGGGGCAAGGCGTTGCGCGAGCTGGCGAAGCTCGCCGCCAAGGTGCTCCCGGCCAGCTGAGCCAGCCGTCGACCGATCCGTCGCCCTGCAGGCGGGTGCGACGACGCCCGGCCGTCGACCGGCTCGTCGTCGCCGCTCCTTGTTCGCCGACTTCCGGCCGTCGAGTAAGGAGCGGCGCCGTGGCTTGTCACCGAAAGTAGTCTCGGTTAGGCCCCCACCCTTCCATCCGACATCCTTTGCTCTGCTGCTTTCCAGGCGACAGACACACCGAGTGTTCGCCAGGATTGCTGCGCTTGGAACTTACATATAGGTTTTCGCTGTTCAAGCGACTGTCGCGTCCGTGGCAGCAGAGCAAAGGATCTGCACCGGGGTGGTGGCTCTCGGGGGTTTGCTTACGCTCGGTAACCTGTCGCGACGGGTCGGCCTTGACTACTGAACGCTACGGCGACGCTGGCGTCACCGTCACCGTCAGCTCAGCGGCCCGATCTGCCGTTCGATGGCGGCCCGCAGGTCCGGGCCGGCCAGCACCGACCGGGCCGCCGCCAGCACCGGGGCGAGGAAGACGTCCGGGCCGGGCGCACCGGCCGCCGGGCCGAGGGCGTCCAGCGCGGCCCGCCCGGCCGGTGACGGCTCCAGCGGCGCGCGCAGTTGCAGCCCCCGTACGGCCGCCAGCAGCTCCACCGCGAGCAGGCTGGTCAGATTGTCCAGCACGGTACGCAGCTTCTTGGCCCCCGCCCAGCCCATCGAGACGTGGTCCTCCTGCATGCCGCTGGTGGGCAGCGAGTCGACCGAGGCGGGCGCGGCCAGCCGGCGGTTCTCCGCGACGATCCCGGCGGCCGTGTACTGGGCGATCATCAGCCCGGAGTTCACCCCGGCGTCCGGGGACAGGAACGCCGGCAGGTCCCGGTTGCGGGTCACGTCGAGCAGCCGGTCCACCCGCCGTTCGGCGATTGCCCCCACCTCGGCGGCGGCGATGGCCAGGTAGTCGGCGGCGAAGCCGAGCGGAGCGCCGTGGAAGTTGCCCGTCGACTCGACCCGCCCGTCCGGCAGCACCACCGGGTTGTCCACCACCGAGACCAGCTCCCGGCCGGCCACCGTCGCGACGAAGTCGAGGGTGTCCCGGGCCGCCCCGGCCACCTGCGGGGCGCACCGCATCGAGTACGCGTCCTGCACGGCGTGCGCCAGGTCGTCGCGGTGCGAGTCCATCACCCGGGAGTCCTGCAGCAGCCGGTGGATGTTCGCCGCCGACGCGGCCTGCCCCGGGTGCGGCCGGATGGCGTGCAGCTCCGGCAGGAACGGCCGTTCCGAGCCGAGCATCGCCTCGATGGCCAGCGCGGCGGTCACGTCGGCCATGGCGAACAGGTGCCGGGCGTCCGCGATGGCCAGCAGCAGCATGCCGAGCATGCCGTCGGTGCCGTTGATCAGCGCCAGCCCCTCCTTGGCGGCCAACGCGATCGGAGTCAACCCGACCGCCCGCAGCGCCTCGGCGGCGTCGACCTGTTCGCCGGCCGGACCGGCCACCCACCCCTCGCCGAGCAGCACCAGCGCGCAGTGCGCCAGCGGCGCCAGGTCACCGGACGCGCCGAGCGACCCGTGCTCCGGCACCCACGGGGTGACGTCGGCGTTGAGCAGGTCGACGAGCGCCTGCGCGACCAGCGGCCGGACCCCGGAGCGGCCCAGCGCCAGCGAACGGACCCGCAGCAGCATCATCGCCCGGACCACCTCGCGGGGCATCGGCGCACCGATCCCGGCGGCGTGCGAGCGGATCAGCGCATGCTGCAACTCGGCCCGGCGCTGCGGGGCGACGAATGTGTTCGCCAGCGCCCCGAAGCCGGTGGACACGCCGTACACCGGGCGGCCGGCGGCCTCGATGCCGTCCACGATGCGGCGGCTGGCGGCCATCGCGTCGACGGCCGCCGGGGCGAGGACGACCCGGGCGTCGCCGCGCGCCACGGCGAGCACGTCGGCGGGGGTGATTCCGGTGGGCTGGACGGTCACAGTCGACATTGCGGCACTCCGTTGTGCAGAACCTGGCGGATCAGGGGAACACCCGGCCGGTAGGCCAGGTGCAGGTGGGACGGGGCGTCGAGGATCATCAGGTCGGCCCGCGTCCCGGGGCGCAGCACCCCGACGTCGGTGCGGCGCAACGCCCGTGCGCCGCCCGCCGTCGCGGCCCACACCGCCTCCGCCGGGGTCATCCGCATCTCGCGGACGGCCAGCGCGACGCAGAACGGCATCGACGAGGTGTACGACGACCCGGGGTTGCAGTCCGTGGCCAGCGCCACGGTCACCCCCGCGTCGAGCAGCCGCCGGGCGTCCGGGTACGGCGACCGGGTGGAGAACTCCGCCCCCGGCAGCAGGGTCGCCACGGTGGGATCGTCGGTGGTGGCCGAACCGGCCAGCGCGTCGACGTCGGCGTCGGACAGGTGGGTGCAGTGGTCGACGCTGGCCGCGCCCAGCTCCACCCCCAGCCGCACCCCCGGCCCCGGGCCGAGCTGGTTGGCGTGCAACCGCAGCCCCAGTCCGGCGGCCTGCCCGACGGTGAGGATGGCCCGCGCGTGGTCGGCGTCGAACGCGCCCCGCTCGCAGAACACGTCCACCCAGCGGGCGTACGGCGTGGCGGCGGTGAGCATCGGCCCGCAGACCAGGCCCACGTAGTCGTCGGGCCGTCCCGCGTACTCGGCGGGGACGACGTGCGCGCCGAGGAAGGTGGTCTCGGCGGTCACCTCGGCGGCGATCCGCAACGAGCGGGCCTCGTCGGCGACGGTCAGGCCGTACCCGCTCTTGATCTCCATGGTGGTGGTGCCCTGCCGCATCGCCTCGTCGCGCAGCCGGCGCACGGTGTCCCGCAGGTCGTCGTCGGAGGCCGCGCGGGTCGCGCCGACAGTGGTCCGGATGCCACCCCCGGTGTACGGCTCACCGGCCATCCGGGCCGCGAACTCGGCCGCCCGGTCCCCGGCGAACACCAGGTGCGCGTGGCTGTCCACGAACCCGGGCAGCACCGCACCGCCCCCGGCGTCGATCCGCCGGTCGGCGGCCGGCGCGTAGCGGGCCGGCCCGATCCAGACGACCCGACCCGCCTCCACCAGCAGGGCGACATCGCGCCGCAGGCCCAACGGCCCGCCGCCGGGGGTGGGCACGTTGGTGACCAGCTCGCCGATGTCGTCGACCAGCAGACTGCTCACGACACACCCCCCGCCGCCGACCGCCGCGTGGCGACCGCCGCCGGCCCGGTACGGCTAGTCACCGGTCACCGCCGCGACCGCCGCCCGCAGCTCCGCCGGTACGTCCACGGTGAGGTGCCGGCCGTCGCGCACCACCTGCCGCCCGTCGACCACCACCTGGTCGACGTCGGCGGCGGTGGCCGCGAAGAACACCCCCACCGGCGGCACCCCGGCGGTACGCGGGCTGTCCAGCCGTACGGTCACCAGGTCGGCGCGTTCCCCGACGGCGATCCGGCCGGCGTCGGCCCAGCCCAGCGCGGCGTGCCCGGAGACGGTGGCCGCGTCGCGCAGCGCGGCGGCGGTGAAGTGCCCGCGCCGCCGGGTACGCAGCCGCTCGTCCAGCTCCACCGCGCGGGCCTCCTCGAACAGGTCGACCACGGCGTTACTGTCGCTGCCCAGGCTCAGTGGGATGCCGGCGTCGGCCATCAGCCGGGCCGGCCCGATCCCGTCGGCCAGGTCCCGTTCCGTGGTGGGGCACAGGCACACCCCGGTCCGGTGCTCGGCCAGCAGGGCCAGGTCGGCGCTGGTCGGGTGGGTGGCGTGTACGGCGGTGACGTCCGGGCCGAGCACGCCACGGTCGGCGAGCAGCCCGGCCGGGGTACGCCCGTGCGCCGCCCGGCAGGCGTCGTTCTCGGCCGGCTGCTCCGACAGGTGCACGTGCAGCGGGGCACCCTGCCGGTACGCCCAGCCGGCGACGGTGGCGAGCTGCTCCGCGGGCACCGCGCGTACCGAGTGGATCGCCGCCCCGCGCAGCGCGTGCGGCCCGGCCGGCCGGAACCCGTCGACCCGTTGCGCCCAGCGCAGCGAGTCCCCGTCGCCGAAGCGCCGCTGCGCCCCGGCCAACGGCTCGCCGGCCACCGAGGCGGTCAGGTAGCAGGCGTCCAGCAGGGTGATCCGGATGCCGGCCTGCGCCGCCGCCTCGACCAGCGCCGCGCCCATCGCGTTCGGGTCGTCGTACGGTCGGCCGTCGGGGCCGTGGTGCAGGTAGTGGAACTCGCCGACGCAGGTGACCCCGGCCAGCGCCATCTCGGCGTACGCGGCCCGGGCCAGGGCCAGGTAGGAGTCGGGATCGAGCCGGCCGGCGACGTCGTACATCACGTCCCGCCAGCTCCAGAAGTCACCCCGACCCCCGTGGGTACGCCCGCGCAGCGCCCGGTGGAAGGCGTGCGAGTGGGCGTTGGCCAGGCCGGGCAGGGTGAGCCCGGGCAGCCGTCCCGCCTCGGCGAGCACTTCGACCCCGGTCTGCGGCGACGTGCCCCGGGCGAGCGGGGTGACGGCGGTGAACCGGCCGTCCTCGGCCTCGATCAGCACGTCCGGGGTCGGCGCGGCATGGTCGGGCAGCCACGCCTGCTCGGCCAGCCAACGGGTCAGTGGCATGCCAGCTCCTCCAGCACCCGGGCCAGCGCGACCACCCCGGCCGCACAGTCGTCGTCGGTGGCCGACTCGGCGGGGGAGTGCGACACCCCGGTCGGGTTACGCACGAACAGCATCGCGGTGGGCAGGTGCGCGGCGAGCACCCCGGCGTCGTGACCGGCCCCGGTGGGCAGCAGCGGCGCGGCCAGCAGCCCCGCCAACCGGTCGGCCAGCCCGCCGTCGAAGGTGACCAGGGGCGTGGCCGACTCCCGGGTCACGGTCAGCTCGGTGCCGTCGCGGCGGGCCCGCTCGGCGGCCTTGGCTTGGACCGCCTCGACCAGGCCGTCCAGGGTCTCCGGCGCGGCGGCGCGGGCGTCCAGCCAGCCGGTCACCCGCGACGGGATCGCGTTGGTGGCGTTGGGTTCCACCGACACCCGGCCGACGGTGGCGTGTGCGTCGCGCAGCCGGGCCTCCTTGTTCGCGGCGAGCACGGTGAACGCGAAGGTGAGCATCGGGTCGCGGCGGTCGGCCATCCGGGTCGTACCGGCGTGGTTGCCCTCGCCGCGTAGCTCGAAGCGCCACCGGCCGTGCGGCCAGATGGCGCTGCCCACCGCGACCGGCGCATCGGCGTCGACCAGCGCCCTTCCCTGCTCGACGTGCAGCTCCACGAAGGTGGCGAACCGGCCGAGCAGCGCCGGGTCGGCCCCCGCCGGGCGGTGGCCCAGCGCCTCGGCGAAGCTCACCCCGGCCGCGTCGCGCAGCCCGGCCGCGCGGTCGGCGTCGATCTCGCCGGTGAGCAGCCTCGACCCCAGGCACGGTACGCCGAACCGTGCGCCCTCCTCCTCGACGAACGCGGCCACCACCACCGGCCGGACCGGGGTGACGCCGGCGGCCCGCAGCTCGTCCACGGCGAGGAACGCGCTGACGATGCCGAGCGGCCCGTCGTACGCCCCGCCGTGCGGCACCGAGTCGAAGTGGCTGCCGGTGAGCACCGCCCCGGTGCCCGCCCGATCGCCGGTGGCCGGCCCTGCGGTGGCCGGCCCGCCGCTGTCCGGGTCGCCCCACCAGGCGAACAGGTTGCCGTTGCCGTCCCCGCTGACCGGCATGCCCCGCAGCTCGGCCTGCGCCCGGAACCACTCCCGCAGCCGCAGCTCCGCAGGGGTCAGCGCGTACCGCAGGTAGCCGCCGCTGTCGGCGTCCCGGCCGACCGGCGCGATCTCGTCCCACAACTCCCGGAACCGCCCGGTCACGCCCCACTCTCCGCCATGGGGATGCGGACGTCGGTGCGGACGGCGACGTCGCGGGCGGTGTCGTAGCCGGCGTCGACGTGCCTGATGACACCCATCGCCGGGTCGTTGCTGAGTACCCGTTCGATCTTCTGCCCGGCCAGCGCGGTGCCGTCGGCGACGCAGACCTGGCCGGCGTGGATGGACCGGCCGATGCCCACCCCGCCGCCGTGGTGGATGGACACCCAGGACGCCCCGCTGGCGGTGTTCACGAGCGCGTTGAGCAGCGGCCAGTCGGCGATCGCGTCGGAGCCGTCGGCCATCGCCTCGCTCTCCCGGTACGGGCTGGCGACGCTGCCGCAGTCCAGGTGGTCCCGGCCGATCACCACCGGCGCGGACAGCTCCCCTGCGGCGACCATGTCGTTGAACCGCACCCCGGCGACGTCCCGCTCGCCGTAGCCCAGCCAGCAGATCCGGGCCGGCAGCCCCTGGAAGGCGACCCGTTCGCCGGCCAGCCGCATCCACCGGGCCAGCGACTCGTTCTCGGGGAACAGGTCGAGGATGGCCCGGTCGGTGGCGGCGATGTCGGCCGGGTCACCGGAGAGCGCCGCCCAGCGGAACGGCCCCCTGCCCTCGCAGAACAGCGGCCTGATGTACGCCGGCACGAAACCGGGGAAGTCGAACGCCCGCGCGTACCCGCCCAACTGCGCCTCGCCCCGGATCGAGTTGCCGTAGTCGAACACCTCCGCGCCCGCGTCGAGGAAACCGACCATCGCCTCGACGTGCTTCGCCATCGACGCCCGCGCCCGGTCGGTGAACTCGGCCGGCTTGGCCGCCGCGTAGTCCCGGGCGTCGGCCAGCTTCACCCCCTCCGGCAGGTACGACAGCGGGTCGTGCGCGCTGGTCTGGTCGGTGACCACGTCGACGGCCACGCCTCGGCGCAGCAACTCGGGGAAGACGGTGGCGGCGTTGCCGACCACACCGACGCTCAACGCCCGCCGGTCCCGTTTGGCGGCCAGCACCCGGGCGACGGCGTCGTCGAGCGAGTCGGCCACCTCGTCGAGGTAGCGGTCGTGCACCCGCCGGTCGAGCCGGGTCCGGTCGACGTCCACGATCAGGCAGACGCCGTCGTTCATGGTGACCGCGAGGGGTTGCGCCCCGCCCATCCCACCGCAGCCGGCGGTGAGGGTCAGCGTCCCGGCGAGGCTGCCGCCGAAACACTTCGCGGCGACGGCGGCGAACGTCTCGTAGGTGCCCTGGAGGATGCCCTGGGTGCCGATGTAGATCCACGAGCCGGCGGTCATCTGCCCGTACATGGTCAGGCCGAGGGATTCCAGGCGGCGGAACTCGGGCCAGGTGGCCCAGTCGCCGACCAGGTTGGAGTTGGCCAGCAGCACCCGGGGGGCCCACTCGTGGGTGCGCATGACCCCGACCGGGCGACCCGACTGCACCAGCATCGTCTCGTCGTCGCGCAGCCCGGTGAGGGTACGCACCAGCGCGTGGTACGACGGCCAGTCCCGGGCCGCCTTCCCGGTGCCGCCGTAGACCACCAGGTCGTCGGGGCGTTCGGCCACCTCCGGGTCGAGGTTGTTCATCAGCATCCGCAGGGCGGCCTCCTGCGGCCACCCCTGCGCGGTACGGGTGGTGCCACGGGCGGCACGGACGGGCTGGTGCATGGCGTACTCCTCTCAGCCGAGGAACAACTGACGACGGGCGGCGGACGACTCGAACGCCTCCAGGCGGCGCTGGGTCTGGATCGGGGCGGCGTCACAGATCGCCTGGAGCACCACCATGGCCAGGGTCATCGGGGCGGTGTGCAGGTCGAAGACGAGGTCGGTGCCGACGGCGGCGGGGAGCACCAGCTCGGCGTACTCGGTGGCGGGGCTGACCGGGGAGTCGGTGATCGCGACGACGGTGAGGCCGGCGTCGCGGGCCGCGCGCAGCGCGTCGAGGGTCTCCCGGGGGTAGCGGGGCAGCACGAAGGCGAGCAGCGCGTCAGCCCCGGCCGAGGCGGCCTGTTCGAGCCGGTCGGTGAGCAGGCTGCCTCCGTCGTCGAGGACCCGGACGTCGGGCAGCACCTTGGCGGCGAAGTACGCGAAGTAGGCGGCCAGCGGCGCGGCGGCCCGCAGGCCGAGCACCGGCAGGGGGCGGCTCGCCGCGAGCAGCCGACCGGCGGTGGCGATCCTGTCCCGGTCGGCCAGCTCGCCGGCCAGCCGGTCCAGGTTGGCCATCTCGGCGCGTACCGCGAGTTGCAGTTCGTTGCCGTCGTTGGCGCGGCCGTCGGGGCCGGTGGTCAGCTCGCGAAGGCGGCGACGCAGCGCCGGGTAGCCGTCGTGACCGAGCGCCACGGCGAACCGGGTCACCGACGGCTGGCTGACCCCGGCAAGCTCCGCCACCTCGGCCGCCGACAGGTAGGCCACGGTGGCGGCGTGCTGCACGAGGCAGTGCGCGATGCGCCGTTGGGTGGGGGTGAGCCGGACCCCGTGGAACAGGTCGAGCAGCCGGTCCGGCGGCGCGGCGACGGCTCCGTCATTCATGCCGCGACTCTATGCATGAAAAATTTCAGAGGCAAGCACCGGCTTCCCGCCACGAGGCAGGCACGGCTTCCCGTCCGGCGGCGACGTCAGGCTCAGCGGGCGGCGCGGACGATCTCGGCGGTGGCGTCCCGGCGGACCGCGTCGTAGAACGCCTCGGACTTCTGCTCGTCGGCGAAGACCACGCTCTCGGAGCCCACCCGCCCGGTGCCCCGCGACGGGCTGGTGACGAAGGTGAGGTTGCCGCCGCGCAGGCCGCGCAGTTCGGTCGCCAGGTCCAGCAGCGACATCTCCCGGTCGACGGAGACCGACGACGAGGCGGCCCGGACGAAGTCGTTGAGCTTCCCCGGGCTGGTGAGGATGCCGCCGGTGGCGGCCTTGTCGAGGATCGCCCGGATCACCTGCTGCTGGTGCCGGATGCGGGCGAAGTCGCCGTCCGGGAACTGCTTGCGTTGGCGGGAGTAGTCCAGCGCCGTCGCCCCGTCCATCGTCTGCCGGCCGGCGGGGAAGGTGCGCAGCGGCGGGTGGATCGAGGTGAACCGGTGGTCGACGGTGATGTCGACCCCGCCCAGCGCGTCGATGATCTCCTGGAAGCCGGCGAAGTCGACCACCGCCACGTGGTCGACGTGCACCCGGGTGAACTCCTCGACGGTCTGCACCATCAGCGGAATCCCACCCCAGGCGTACGCCGCGTTGATCTTCGCGGTCCGGCCGCCGTGCCGGCCGTCCGCCGACCGGGGTACGCGGACCCAGGTGTCCCGGGGGATCGAGACGAGCTGGGCGCTCTTCCGGTCCTTCGGCAGGTGGGCCAGGATGATCGTGTCGGTGCGGGACCCCTCGGTCCGCTCCGGGTCCCGGGAGTCGCTGCCCAGGATCATGATGTTCATGGCGTCCCGGGCCACCACCGGCGGCCGGTCCTGCGTCGGCACGCCGGTGAAGGCGTCCACCCGCTCGACGTCGTTGTCGACCGAGCGCAGATAGAGCGCGGCCGCGCCGACGCCACCCGCCCCCAGCAGGGCCAGCGCCAGCAGCGCCACCAGCGCGATCCGCCAGACCCGCCGACGCTTCGGTGCCGGCCCCGGGGTGTCGACCGACGGGGTGGGAGCGGGCTCCGAAACGTTCTCAGCTGCTGGCACGGCCGCATGTTACTGATCCGTCACCCAGTACGGCAGCCCGCGTTCGCCCGACGGCCCGAGGCCCGAAAAGCCGCCGTACGCTGGACGTTCAGCCGCCCGTCACCTGCGGCTGGTAGAAACCGCGCCGTGGATGCGACGAGACTGCGCCGGGCCATCGCCCGTACCCCGCTGGCACCGGTGGCCGCCTTCCCCGGGCGGCTCGCCCGGGTCGCCCGGTACGACGCGAAGGTGCTGCGCACCTCGGCCCGCTGGCTGGCCACCTCCCGGGAGCACCACAACTACACCTACGAACTGACCCGGCTCAGCCGGGAGCACCTGACCTGGTTCGTCAGCGTGGTCTGCGACGTCCCGGTGGCCCGGGTCCGGGGCCACCTCGCCGAGATCACCGGCGACGCGGCGCTGCGCCGGCACATCGAACAGGCCACCGCCCGGTCCGCCCGACGCGGCCTGGCCGACCGCCGGGTCCGCTACGCGCGCCGGGTCGGCTGGTACGCGATCGTCCGGGCCACCCGGCCCGCCCACGTCGTCGAGACCGGCACCGACAAGGGGCTGGGTAGCTGCGTCCTCGCCGCCGCCCTGCTGCGCAACGCCGCCGAGGGCCACCCCGGCCGGCTCACCTCGCTGGACGTCAACCCGGAGGCCGGCTACCTGGCCCGCAGCGCGCCCTGGGCCGACGTGACCGACCTGGTGGTCGGCGACTCGGTCACCGCGATCGCCGCCCTGGACCGGCCGGTCGACCTGTTCCTGCACGACAGCGACCACAGCCACGACCACGAACGCCGCGAGTTCGACGCCGTCGAGCCGAAGCTGGCCCCCGGCGCGATCCTGCTCACCGACAACGTCACCACCACCGGGGTGCTCGCCGAACACGCCGAACGCACCGGCCGCCGGTTCCTCGCCTACCGCGAGACCCCGCTCGACCACTGGTACCCCGGCGACGGCATCGGTGTCGCCTGGTGAGCTGCCCGCCTCGCGCAGCCGGGGCGACCGGAGGGGGCGCGGGGCGGGCCGCCGTGCCCGACCGGTGCCGGACGGCCGAGCCGTAGTCCGCCGCCCGGGTGTTGCCCCCGGGACCGTGTCGGATCGATGATGGCCGAATCGCCACCATCGACGGAGGAGTCGGCATGCAGGTTCTCCACCACCCCCGCGTGGCCTGGGACATGGCCCGCCTGATCGTCGCGAGCGTCCCCGACGACGAACTCTTCGACTGGCTGGGCACCGAGCTCGGTGCGCTGCTCGGCCCCGACCACGCCGGCTCCCTCCAGGACACCCGGCAGCGGCTCCAGCCCTGGGCCCGGACCACACCCGACGCCGCCGCCGTCGAAGCCGGCCGCTGGCGGGTCCGCCTGGAGGACCTGCTGCGTACCCGACCGGAGATCGCCGAGCCGCTACGGTCGCTCTCCGTGATCGCGTCGGGGCTCCACCGCAACCGGATCGGCTGACCGGCTTAGCTTTCGCTTAGCCCGCTTGTCCCCGGGTCGTCGGCTGCGGCAGCATCGGTCGGCGTGACCGACGGCAGCCTGTCCCAGGAACCCGACCACGGGCCGGACGGCCGCGCCCCCGCCGGGCGTCCCGGGCCGGGGCGTCGCCGCGCCCGGGGTGGCGGACGTCGCCGCTGGCTGGCCGCCGGTGGCGTCGCCGCGCTCGCCACCGTGCTCGGGCTGAGCCTCGCGCTGCGCTCCGGCGCCGCCCCCGCCTGCGCCGCCCCGCCGGTCGGCCTGGCCGGTGCCGGGCCGGTGGCCGCCGGGCGGCTGCCGCTGGCGGCCCCACCCACCGGGAGCACGGTCCACAAGGGAAAAGCCACCTTCTACGACTCGAAGGGGGCCGGCGGGAACTGCTCCTACCCGTCCGCGCCGGCCGACCGGATGTACGTGGCGCTCGGCCCCACCGAGTACAGCGCCGGCGCGGCCTGCGGCGGGCACCTCGACGTCACCGGCCCCCGGGGCACCGTCCGGGTCCTGATCATGGACCAGTGCCCGGAGTGCGCCCCCGGGCACGTCGACCTCTCCCGCGAGGCGTTCGCCCGGATCGCCGACCCCGTACAGGGCATCGTCGACGTCAGCTACCGCGCGGCGGTCGACCCGCCGCTGTCCGGCCCACTCACCTTCCGGATCAAGGAGGGCGCGTCGCAGTACTGGTTCGCCGTGCTGGTCGCCGAGCACGGCAACCCGCTGCGCGCCGTCGACGTGCGGCAGGGCTCCGGCGCCTGGCGCACCGCCGCCCGGCAGGACTACAACTACTGGCAGATCGACTCCGGAGCCGGGCCCGGCCCGTACGCCGTCCGGGTCACCGACGTGTACGGCCACCGCGTCACCGCCAGCGGCGTCACCATGTCCCCCGGCCGGGTCCAGCGCAGCACCGTGACGATGTACGGCGGCAGCGCCCCCGCCGCGCGGAAGAACCCGACCAGCCGGCCGTCCTCCCCGAGCCCCACCGCCAGCCCGACCCGGGCCACCGCCAGCCCGTCGGCGGTCGCCTCCGCCAGTTCGCCAGGCGCACCGCAGGTCAGCGACCCACCCGCGCTCGCCGCGTCGGAGGCGGAGCCGGGCGCGGGCCGGCCGGTCGACTGCACGTCCCGGGGCTGACTCCCGCCGGCCCTCCACCGCCGCTGCCCGCCTCGGCTCGGCGGGGCCAGCCGCGCGTCGCCTGGTCGTCGGAGCGGCCCGTCCGTCGGGCGCGGACCCGGCCGGACGCCGCCGGGTCGACCCGGCGGCGGTCGAGTGCGGTCCGTCGGATGGTCAGTCCGGGGTGTCCAGGTCCCGCCACATGAGGATCTCGTCGCGGTCGTCGTCGGCTGCCACCCGCAGCGCGCCCGGCAGTCGACCCACCTCGCGGTAACCGAGCCGGTCGTAGAACCTCTCCAGGCCCAGCCCGCCGCGCACCGTCACGTGCAGCGCCCGCCAGCCCAGCTCGGGCGCGCGCCGGGCGGCCTCCCGCATCAGGGCCTGCCCGTGGCCGCGCCCCTGGGTGGCCGGGTGCACCATCACCCGCTTGAGGATGCCCCAGTGCGCCTTCAAGCCGAACCGGTTGTCGGCGAGGAACAGCACCGCGACCGGTCGGTCAGCCTCGTAGCCGACCAGCATCCGGTCCGGACCGTCGGTGACGGCGGCGAAGGTGGCCTCGGCGACGGGACGTACGTCGGCGGTGGTGACCGGGGCGACGAAGCCGACCGCACCGCCGGCGTTGGTGACCTCGACCCAGAGGTCGACGATCTGCTCGCGCAGTGCGGGGGTGAGGTCGGGGTCGAGAACGAAACGCAGGCTCACCCTGCCGATCCTGCTGCGCCGACGCGTCGTGCGCCCGCGATCGTGACCCTCCCGACAGGGCCGTGTGGTGCGGGAGGGGGGACTTGAACCCCCACGTCCTTTCGGACAATAGGACCTAAACCTACCGCGTCTGCCATTCCGCCACTCCCGCTCGGGTCAGAGTTTAGAGCGTCGCGCGGAAACGGTGGAGAGCCCGGCCCGGCGCAGGATGTTCGATACCGTCCCGTGACTGACGACACAGGCGTCGCCGGTCGCCTCGCGGATGAACGCGGCGAGTTTCCGGGGCCCCAGATTGGGACGGGCCAGTGCGTACCGGAGGACGGTTTCCTGGTGCGGCGAGCCGCTGCGCGGTCGGAGCGGGACGGCGGCGGTGCCGGTGGTGGCGAGCCGTCGGCGGAGCCGGGCGACGTGGTTGCGATGGCAGCCGATCCGCCGGGCCGCCTCGCTCGGCCCGATGAGACCCGCCTCGACCTGTCGGATCACCTTTGCGGCCCGCTCCGCGTCGACAGGTGCCGGGGTTGGTGGACGGTACGCGGCCGGCGGCGGGACGGCGACGTCGGGCACCGCACCGGGCTGGCGGGCTCCGCCGCCGGACCGGTGACGCCCGGCGTAGGTCGGGGTCTGGCTGTGACAGTTCGGGCAGAGCAGCCGTAGGTTCGGCGGCCGGTTGTCGAGGAAGTCGCCGCTGAGGTGGTCGACGTGCAGGGTCAGCGGCCGCCCCTGCCAGACGGGGTTGGTGCCGCACCCCTCGCACTCGTCGGGAACGCCGATGTCACGCAGCGCAGCCTTCAGGCGGGCGCCCGGCACCCGTCGGGAACCCGCTGGCAGTGGACGCAACACCTGGACCGACGGGGTACGCCGCCCGGACGGTCGGCCACCCCCGCCCGGACGGCGGGTGAAGTGTGACGTGTCGATGCCCAACCGCTTGAGCTGACGACTGATGTGCGCGTGTGAACCACCGCTGAACCGGACCCCGAGGACGCGCAGGACGTCGGCGATGCTCCGGGACTGCGCCGCCGCCTGGGCGAGCACTTCGGCGTGTACTTGTACCGGGTCACCCACGCACAGTAGCGGCGAGGTCCGACATCGTCGGTCGTCGGCCGGACGCGCTCAGTCGAGGCCGAGGTCGCGGCGCAGCTTGGCGACGTGGCCGGTGGCCTTGACGTTGTAGAACGCGTGCTCGATCTTCCCGTCCGGGTCGATGACGAAGGTGGACCGGATCACCCCGGTCACCGTACGGCCGTAGGACTGCTTCTCGCCGAAGGCACCGTACGCGGTGAGCACCGCCTTGTCGACGTCGGCGACCAGCGGGAAGGTGATGGCGTCGCGCTCGCGGAACTTCGCCAGCTTGGCGGGCTGGTCGGGGGAGATGCCGACCACCTCGTAACCGGCGGCCTGGAGCGAGGCGAGCGAGTCACGGAAGTCGCAGGCCTGCTTGGTGCAGCCGGGGGTCATCGCGGCCGGGTAGGCGTACAGGATGACCCGGCGACCGCGCAGCGCGGCGAGGGAGAGCGTCTCCCCGGTGTCGGTGGGGAGGGTGAAGTCGGGTGCGGGGTCGCCGGGGGTGAGCCGGTCGGGCGCGGTCATGGCGACGACCCTACCGTCGGGCTGCGCCGCCCCGGCCGATCCCCGCCGGGACACCCGGGACGTTGCCCCGCCGCGCGGTCCTGCCCGGTGGGGCGCGCGCCCGTCCCGGCGTTCCCGCAGCGTGCGGTACGGCGGCCCGTTGGGGGGACCGGCGGTGTCCCGACGGTGAACAACGCCATGCCTTGTTGCCGTGTCTTGGCAACAACCCGTACCGGGAAATAGTCTGGTCCCGCCAGCCGACTGGAGGTCCCGTGGAAACCCTGGCGATGCACATTTCGAACGGCATCATCAACGGTCCGGTCGCGGGGATCTTCGCCGCCGTCGCGCTGGCCGCCCTGACCTTCTGCGTGCTGCGCGGCCGACGTGACCTGGACGACCGGCTCGCGCCGATGGCCGGCCTGGTCGCCGCGTTCATCTTCGCCGTGCAGATGCTCAACTTCCCGATCTTCACGGCCGGGGTCTCCGGGCACCTGCTCGGTGGCGCGCTCGCCGCCCTGCTGGTCGGCCCGTGGGTCGGCGCGCTCTGCGTGTCGGTGGTGCTGATCGTGCAGGCCCTGGTCTTCGGCGACGGCGGCGTCGCGATGCTCGGCCTGAACATCACCAACATGGCGCTGCTCGGCACCGCGGCGGCGTACCTGCTGATCGCCGGCCTGCTGCGGGTGCTGCCCCGTACCCCCACCGGCCTGGCGGTGACCGCCTTCGTCTCGGCGCTGGTCAGCGTGGTCGTCGCCTCCCAGGGGTTCGTCGTGCAGTACTGGCTCGGCGGCACCACCGACCTGGGTGGCAACCTGACCGGCCTGGCCGGCACGATGGCCGGCGTCCACCTGCTGATCGGCATCGGCGAGGGGCTGATCACCGCGACCACGGTCGCGACCGTCGCCAAGGTCCGACCCGACCTGGTGTACGCGTTGCGCGCGCTGAAGCCGGCGACCGCGCCGGCCCCCGTCCCGGCTGTCGGAGGTGCCCGGTGAGGAAGCGGTCCTGGGGTTTCGTGGCGGTCGGCCTGCTGGTCGCCCTGGTGCTGGCCGGGGTGGTCAGCAACTACGCCTCGTCGCACCCCGACGGTCTGGACTCGTCGCTGCTCAGGGGCTGCACGGTGAACGCCGACGACGAGATCACCGGCGGTTCCTGCCCGGCCCAGCAGGCCAGGGACCACGAGCTGGCCGACAGCCCGCTGGCCGACTACGGAATCCGTGGCGTGGACAACGGCTTCCTCTCCACCGGCCTGTCCGGGGTGGTCGGCGTGCTGCTCACCTTCGCCGTCGGCGGCGGCGTGTTCTGGCTGCTGCGCCGTCGTGGCCCGGCTGACGCCCCCGGCACCGGGCCGTCCCCGGCCGACGGGCGGCACGCCGGCGACCGGCAGTCCGCCGGCACCGCCGGCTGACCCGGCGGTACGACGTGGGTGCCGGACACGCGCACGTGCTCTACCGGGACACCCCCTCCCGGGTGCACCGGCTGGCACCCGAGGTGAAGATCGCCGCGATGGTGCTGTTCACCGTGGCGGTGGTGGCCACCCCGCGCGAGGCGTTCTGGGCCTTCGGCGGGTACGCCCTGCTGGTCGCCGCCGTCGCCGTGCTGGCCCGGGTCGGCCCGCGTTGGCTGCTGCTGCGCGCCACGATCGAGGTGCCGTTCGTGCTGTTCGCGGTCGCCCTGCCGTTCCTCGGGGCGGGTCCGCGCACCGACATCGTCGGGTTGAGCCTGTCGGTGGACGGCCTGCACGGGGCATGGAACATCGTCGCCAAGGGCACCCTGGGGGTGCTCGCGTCGCTGCTGCTGGCCGCCACGACCACCACCCGGGACCTGATCGTCGGCCTGGACCGGCTGCGCTGCCCGCAGATCGTCACCCAAATCGCCACGTTCATGCTGCGCTACCTCGACGTGCTGGTCGGTGAGGCCCGCCGGATGCGGGTGGCCCGGATCTCCCGGGGTGACGACCCGCGTTTCCTGTGGCAGTTGCGGGGCTTCGCCGCCGGGGTGGGCGCGCTGTTCCTGCGGGCCTTCGAACGCGGTGAGCGGGTCTACCTCGCGATGCTCTCCCGGGGGTACACCGGGCGGATGCCGGCGGTCTGGCAGGGGGCCGGCGCGGCGACCGCCGGGCAGTGGGTGGCGGCGGCGACCGTGCCGCTGGCGGCGGTGGCGATCGCCGCCACCGCCGTCGTCCTGACATGATCGGTGACGTGCCCAACGCTGTCTCCCTGGACGTCCGCGGCCTCCGCTACGCGTACCCGGACGGTCACGTCGCCCTGGCCGGGGTGGACCTGGCCGTGCCGCGCGGCGGGCGGGTGGCCCTGCTCGGCCCGAACGGCGCGGGCAAGACCACGCTGGTGCTGCACCTCAACGGCATCCTCACCCCGACCGGAGGATCGGTGAGCGTGGGCGGGCTGACGGTGTCCCGGGACCGGGACACCCTGGCCGAGATCCGCCGTCGGGTGGGTGTCGTCTTCCAGGACCCGGACGACCAGCTCTTCCTGCCCACGGTCGCCGAGGACGTGGCGTTCGGCCCGGCCAACCTGGGGTTGCGGGGTGCCGAGCTGGCCGCCCGGGTGGACGAGGCGTTGACCGCGGTGGGGATGGCCGAGCACCGGGACCGCGCCCCGCACCACCTGTCGTTCGGGCAGCGGCGTCGGGTGGCGGTGGCCACCGTGCTGGCGATGCGCCCGGAGATCCTGGTCCTCGACGAGCCGTCGTCCAACCTGGACCCGGCGGCCCGCCGGGAGCTGGCCGGGATCCTGCGCGCCCTGCCGGTGACCCTGCTGATGGTCACCCACGACCTGCCCTACGCGGCGGAGCTGTGCGAGCGGGCGGTCATCCTGGACGCCGGCCGGATCGTCGCCGACGCCCCCACCGTCGACCTGCTCGCCGACGCCGACCTGCTCTCCCGCCACCGCCTCGAACTGCCCTACGGCTTCCACCCCCGACCGATCGGCTGACGACCGGGCACCCTGCGCCGGGCCGTGACCGCAGACGGGTCAGGTCCGGGCCGGCGCGGCGGCGGGCCGGGGCGCGGCGGCGCGGGCGGCGGCGTGCAGCCGGAGCAGGCCGGCGGCGACCGCCCCCACCCCGGCGACCAGCACCCCGGTCAGCAGCACCCGTGCGACGCCGCCCGACCAGGGCACCGGGGCGACGGCGCGGGACAGCACGGTCAGGTTGGCGACGCCGACGAAGAGGGCCAGGCACGCCCCGGCCAGCGCGAGCACGAAGTCGGCGGCGGGCCGGCGGGCCACCGCCCACCCCCCGGCGGCCACCGCACCCAGCCCGGTCAGCAGCGGCCAGAGCTGCCCGGCGGCCAGCCCGAGCAGCACCCCGCCGACGCCCTGCGCCCCGGCGTCCAGTTCGCGGCCGAGCACGAGGGCGACGGCGGCGGCCCCACCGAGGGCGAGCACCCCGCCGACGCCGCGCAGCGCCCGGCTGCCCGCGTCGGTGCCGGCCGGCAGCAGTCCCGCCGCGCCGACCAGCAGCGCGCCGAGGGTGACGGCCACCCACCAGGGGTACGGGTCCGGCGGCGGCACCCAGTCGAGGGTGCCGCGCAGCTCCGCCGGCTCGTCGCCGATGCGCAGCGCGACGGTCCACTCCCGGACCCGGTGTTCCCGGCCCGGGTCGGCGGCCACCGGGGCGGGCACCCCGGATTCCCGCCACAGGGCCCGCTGGTCGTGCCAGCGGACCCGCCTGTCGTCGCCGATCCGACGCCACTGCGGGGCGGCGGCCGGGTCGGCGGTGGCGGGCAGCGCGGTGTCCCCGGCGAGGGTGCGGTTGAGGTACGTGGCGGGGGAGCGGACGTTCTCGTACACCCCGCCCGGCCCGACCCGCAGGTACGGCTCCCCGGAGTAGCCGATCACCTCGACGTCCCGGCCGGTGTGGTTGACCAGTTCCAGCCGGGCGCCCGCCTCGACGGCCCGGACGATCACCCCCGCCCGGGCGGGGGTGATCCCGGTCACCGTGGTGCGGTAGTCGGTGCCGTCGGGGGCGTCCGCCCCGTGCGCGTACGCCGGTGCGGCGCAGCCGAGCAGGCCGAGCAGTACGGCGGTGACCAGCAGGACGGCCCGTCGCAGGGGTGCCGGGGTCACTTGCCGGCCGCCTCCACGGCCGCGGTGATGCCGGCCGGGCTGCGGTCGGACACGGCGGCGCCGTTCACCATGATGGTCGGGGTGCCGGTGACCCCGGCCTTGCTGGCATCGTCGGTGACGTGTTCGGTCCACGCCGTGTACGTCCCGTCCTTGACGCAGGAGCCGAAGTCGTCCTTGTTCAGCCCGACGCCCGCGCCGATGTCGATCAACTGGTCGTTGCTCAGCCCGGCGCTGCCCTCCGGCGGCTGCTGGGCGAACAGCGCGTCGGTGAACTCCTTGAACTTGCCGCCCTTCGCGGCGCAGCCGGACGCGGCCGAGGACCGGGTGGAGTATTCGGTGGTGGAGAACCGGTTGAGGTAGGCGACCGGATGGAAGACCACCCTGGCCTTGCCGGAGCTGACCAGCTGGTTGATGGTCTCCCCGCTGGTCTGCTGGAACTGCTTGCAGGCCGGGCAGAGGTAGTCCTCGTAGAGGTCGATGGTGACCGGCCCGGTGCCGAGCACGACACCGGTGCCGGCGTCGTTCGCCCCGGGCGGTGCGGTGAAGGTGTCCGACTTCTGGCTGGAGTAGACACTCCACCCGATCAGGCCGGCGATCACCAGCACCACCACCGCCCCGACGGAGGTCCAGAGGGTCCGCTTGCGGCGCTTCTCCCGGGCGAGCTGTTCGCGGACGACCCGCGCGGCCTCGTTGCGTCCCTTACGACTACTCATCGTCGTCCTCCACGGATGGGTCGCCCGCGAGCCAGCCGTCCACCGAGAACGGGGTGCGGGGCCAGATCAGCAGGAATCCGGCCAGGGCCAGGAATCCCAGGTCCCGGAGGATCTCCGGGAGGTAGCTCGGGGACTGGCCGGCGGCGAGCTGCCCGCCGCTGCCGAAGCACCCGCAGTCGATGGCCAGGCCACGGGCCCAGGCCGAGGCGATGCCGGCGACGAAGACCACCAGCAGCGCGGCGGAGATCCCGGCGCTCAGCCGGGTCGCCAGCCCGGCGAGCAGGAGCAGGCCCAACGCCAGTTCCACGAACGGCAGCGCGGCCCCGATCGCCGTCGCCACCTCGTAGGGCATCACCTGGTACGCGTTGACGGCCCGGCCGGAGGCGGCGAGGTCACCCACCTTCGTCCCGCCGGCGTACAGCCAGACGGCGGCCAGGCCGAGCCGGGCGGCGACGCCGAGCCAGGGACGGACGAGCGGCCAGCGGCCGGCCGGGCTGCGTGTGGTGGTCACCCTCATTGGTCGTCCCGCCCGGCCCGTGGGTTCCCCGGGGTGACCGGTCGCCGGGTCGCCGGCCGGGGCACCGGGGGCCGGTCGGGGCCGGGCGGCGGGCCGCTACGGCCGGTGGCGGAGGGGTCGCGGTGAGCGGGGATCACGACAAGCCAGGCTACGCGGCGTGGCGCGGGCGGGCAGGGTCGTTCGGCCCTTTCCATGGTCCCGCTCACTCCGGGAACTTTTCCCCGCTGCCGTACGACTATCTGCTCATGACGCCCCACCACCTGCGGCAGGCGCCCCGGCCGCCGTGGCCGCCCCCTGCCGTCACGGGGTGGCCGGGTGGGCGTACCGGCCTGCGGTCAGCGAGCATGGCGGGATGAACGCAGTCGATCGTCGCCGGCTGGCCCGGCTGGGGGCCGCCGCCGGCCTGCTGGTCACCCTCGTCGCCCTGCTGCTCGCCCCGGCCGGGCCGGCGAGCGCCCACGCCGTGCTCTCCAGCAGCAGCCCGGTGGCCTCGTCCGTGGTGCCGAGCGCCCCGTCAGAGGTGGTGCTGACGTTCAGCGAGTCGGTCCGCAAGGTGCCCGACAAGGTACGCGTCATCGCCCCGGACGGCTCCCGCGCCGACCGGGGTGAGCCCCGCTTCGAGGGGTCGGTGGTGACGATCGGGGTGGACCCGGCCGGGCCGCAGGGCACCTACCTGGTCAGCTACCGGGTGATCTCCGCCGACAGCCACCCGGTGTCCGGGGCGTTCACCTACTCGGTGGGGGCGCCGTCGACGCCGCCGACCGACTCCGGCTCGGACAGCCGGGCCGACCCGGTGGTCGGCGCGGGCGTGAAGGTGACCAAGTACCTGGGGTACGCGGGCCTGCTGCTGGTGGTGGGTCCGGCGCTGGTGCTGGCCGCGCTCTGGCCGCTGCGGCTGTCCCGGCGGGGCCCGGCCCGGCTGCTCTGGTCCGGCGTGGGGCTGCTGGCCGTCGCGACGGTGGCCGAGGTGTGGTTGCAGGTGCCGTACACCGCCGGCGGGGGGTTGTTCGACGTCACCGGGGAGGGCCTGTCCGAGGTGTTGGGCAGCGGGTACGGCACCGCCCACCTGATCCGGCTGGGCCTGCTCGTGGCGGCGGTGTTCCTGCTCCGGCCGCTGACCCGGGGGCCGGTGGGGCGTACCGACGGGATCATCCTGACCGGGCTCGGGGTGGCCGGGCTGTTCACCTGGCCGCTGGCCGGGCACCCGGCGGCGTCCCCGGCCCCGGCGGTGTCGGTGCTCGTCGACGCGGTGCACCTGGGCAGCATGGCGGTCTGGCTGGGCGGCCTGGTGATGCTGGCCGGGTTCCTGCTGCGCCGGGCCGACGAGCGGGAGCTGGGGGCGATCCTGCCGATCTGGTCCCGCTGGGCGGCGCTGGCGGTGGCGGCGCTGCTGCTGGCCGGTGTGGTGCAGGGGCTGATCGAGGTGGCCAGCGTCGAGGCGCTCACCGGCACCACGTACGGCCGGCTGCTGCTCGCCAAGATCGGGCTGTTCGCGCTGGTGGTGGCCGTGGCCGCGTACTCCCGGCAGTTGGTGCGGCGGCGGACCGCGGCGGCCCGGCCGGTGCCGGTGCGACGCGCGGTCTGGGTGGAGCTGGCGATCACCGCGGTGATCCTGGGGGTGACGGCGACCCTGGTGCAGACCCCGCCGGCCCGGACCGCCGTCGACGGCGGTTCCGGTGCCGACGCCGGCTACTACTCGACCACGCTGACCAGCCCGATCTACTCGCTGCAGGTGGAGCTGGACCCGGCCGAACGGGGCAACAACTCGATGCACCTGTACGCCTACACGCCGGACAACCGGCCGCAGCCGGTGGTGGAGTGGAAGGCCACCGCCGCGCTGCCCTCGGCCGGGATCGAGGCGATCGACATCCCGCTGCTCAAGCTCACCGACAACCACGCGACCGGGGAGTTCAGCTTCCCGTCGGCGGGTGAGTGGCAACTGCGTTTCACAGTCCGTACGTCCGACATCGACCAGGCCACGGTGACCGCCACCGTGCCGATCAAGTAAAGAAGGGCCCGTCCCCGATGATCCGTCTCCGGCGCTCCGCATCCGCCGCCGCGCTCACCCTCGCCGCCGTCACCGCCACGGTGCTCGGCCTCGCCGGGCCGGCCGCGGCGCACGTCACGGTCAACCCGAAGGAGGCGACCCAGGGCAGCTACGGCCGGTTCGCCGTCCGGGTGCCCAACGAGAGCGACACCGCCTCCACCGTCAAGATCGAGGTGAACCTGCCGGAGAACGCCCCGGTCGGCTCGGTCTCCACGATGCCGGTGCCGGGGTGGACGGTCGCGGTGGAGAAGCGCAAGGTGGACCCGCCGATCGAGGTGCACGGCAGCCAGCTCACCGAGGCGGTGTCGAAGCTCACCTGGACGGCCGCCGCCGGTGGGGGCGTCAAGCCGGGCGAGTTCCAGGAGTTCCCGATCTCGCTCGGTCCGCTGCCGCAGGTGGACAAGATGGTCTTTAAGACGCTCCAGACCTACTCCGACGGCAACGTGTCGCGCTGGATCGAGGAGCCCACGCCGGGTGCGGAGGAGCCGGAGAACCCGGCGCCGGTGCTGACCCTGACGGCGGCTGCCGCGTCCCCCTCGGCGGCCCCGGCGGCGGGCGCGCCGGCCGCGAAGGACGACGACGATGACGACGACGCCGGTTCGACGGCGGTCGTGCTGGGCGTCGCCGGCCTGCTGGCCGGGCTCGGTGGGCTGGCCCTCGGCGGGCTGGCCTTCGCCCGGACCCGGCGGGAGCCGACGCCGAAGTCGTGACCCGTACCACCCGCACCGGCCCGTCGGACCTGTCCGGCGGGCCGGTCGCGTCGCCGCCCCCGACCCGGTGCCGGACGGGCCCGGACGCGGTGACGGCCCTCCGCGCTGCCGACGCGGAGGGCCGTCTCACCGGGGGATCGGTGGGCTGTGGGTCGTGACCGACTGACCCCAGATTAGCGCCAAAGGTCGAATAAGGGAATATCTGTCCTATTGGTGCTGCCGGCCGGCGGTCGGCACGGGCTCCCGCTCCCGCCTGCGCTCCCGGCGGACCGGCAGCAGCACGAGCAGCAGCAGCGCCAGCAGTACGTACTCGTTGCGCAGCAGGAACTCCCACGGGTTGTCCGTACGGGCCGGGGCCACCCCCCAGTCGTAGAACGAGACCACCCCGTAGACGATCACCAGGCCGGTGCCGGTGGCGAGGGTGAGCAGCCGCCGCCGACGGCGCGCCCCCGCCGGGGTCTGCGGGTCGGCGTCGAGCGCGGCGTCCACCAGCACCACCACCGCCGGAATGAACCAGTAGATGTGGTGGGTCCAGGTGATCGGGCTGACCAGACCGCCCACCAGCCCGGTGAGGGTGAGGCCGGTCAGCCAGTCACCGGCCCCGGCGGCGCGGGCCGCCCGCCACAACCCGTACCCGAGGATCGCCACGACCAGCACCAGCCAGAGCAGCCGGTTCGGCTCCTGCGGTGCGTCGATCCGGCTGAGCAGGCCGAACAGCGACTGGTTGCCGGTGTAGTCGGTGCGCCCCACCCGGTCGGTGGCCCACAACTCGTGGGTCCAGAACCGCCACGAGTCACGGGGGGCCACAGCGGCGGCCAGCAGCGTCGCCGCCGCCGCCGTGACACTCGCCACCACCGCCGCCCGCCACCGCCGGGTCACCAGCAGGTAGACGATGAAGATGCCCGGGAAGAGCTTGAGCGCCGTGGCCAGCCCGACGCCCACCCCGGCCCAGCGCCGTGCCTGCGGTACGGCGAAGAGCAGGTCGGCCAGGATCAGCACCACCAGCAGCATGTTGATCTGACCGAAGGTGATCGTCTCCCGGGTGCTCTCCACCGCGAAGACCAGCAGCACCGCCACGGTGAGCGCGTACGTCCGGTGCAGGCCGTGCCGCTCGATCACCGGCAGCACCAGCCAGCGGGTGGTGACCACGACGGCGACGCAGGTCAGCGCCGTGAAGATGACGATGGTCAGGCCCAGCGGCAGCACCCCGAACGGCCGCAGCAACAGGGCGCTGAACGGCGGGTACGTGAAATACAACTCACCCTGCACCCGGTCGGGCTGCACGTAGTCGTAGAGCGGGTGCCCGGACGCCCACCAGTCCATCGCCCGCATGTAGATCTTCAGGTCGAAGAAGTCGTGCACCAGGCCCGGCAGGTAGAGCGCCGGCAGCACGGCCGCCAGCGCCAGCACCGTGACGACCCGGCGGGCCGTACGACTTCGCTGGTCCTCCGGGGTGGTGACGGGGGACGCGACGGATTCGGCGGGCACGGGGAAACCCTAGCGGTCCCACCCCGCGACAGTGCCGAGGCGCGGGTACCTGGGCTGCGCGTAGTCTGTTGCGGTGGCTGACCTTCTCGTCTGGATCGACTGTGAGATGACCGGGCTCGACCTCGGCAGCGACAAGCTGATCGAGGTGGCCGCACTGGTCACCGACCCCGACCTCAACGTGCTGGGGGAGGGCGTGGACGTGGTCATCCACGCCGACGAGGCGGCCCTGGAGGCGATGCCGGAGATCGTCCGCACCATGCACGCCAAGTCCGGGCTCACCGAGGAGGTGCGCCGTTCCACGGTCACCCTCGCCGAGGCCGAGGACATGGTCCTGGAGTACGTCACCAGCCACGTGAAGGACCCGCGTACCGCGCCGCTGTGCGGCAACTCGATCGCCACCGACCGGGGCTTCATCGCCCGGGACATGACCCGGCTCGACGCCCACCTGCACTACCGCATGATCGACGTGTCGTCGATCAAGGAGCTGTGCCGGCGCTGGTACCCCCGGGTGTACTTCGGCCAGCCGCGCAAGGGGCTGGCGCACCGGGCCCTGGCCGACATCCGGGAGAGCATCCGCGAGCTGGAGTACTACCGGCGCACCCTGTTCGTGCCGCTGCCCGGCCCGGACGTCGAGACGGCGAAGTCGATCGCGGCGCAGCTCTAGGCCGGTGCCCGCCGAAGGGCGCAACCCGCTGGACGGGCCCCGCCCGGGTGTGGCTATTATTAGTCCGCACCCGCCCGGGAAACCGGTGCGGACGGCATGGTGGCTGTAGCTCAGTTGGCAGAGCACCGGGTTGTGGTCCCGGTTGTCGTGGGTTCAATTCCCATCAGTCACCCGGTTAGTGGATGTTCTCCACCTCAGGCCCCCTCATCCGAGGGGGCCTGAGTCGTTTCCGGGTCCGAATCGTTTCCGGGCCTGAGCCGCCCGGGGGTCGGGGTGCCGTCGAAGACGGGCCGGCCCCCACCTTCAGGCGGGGGCCGGCCCGTACGGTGTGCCGCAGGGGTCAGGGCGTCGGCTCGGTGCTCGGCGTCGGCGTGTTCCCGGCGTCCGGCTGCCCGGCGTCCGGCTCGTACGGCAGGGCGCTGCCCTTGACGTACTGGTCCCAGCTCATGTTCCAGTCGGTCCAGCCGTTGCCGTTCTGGAGCTTGCGCTCGGTGCCCTTGACGGTGATCGGGTCACCGATCTTGGTGTTGGCGAACAGCCAGGCACCGTCCTTCATCGACACGTTGACGCAGCCGTGCGACACGTTCGTGGTGCCCTGCTGCCCCTCCGACCAGGGGGCGGCGTGGATGAACTCGCCACCCCAGGTGAGCCGCTGGGCATAGTCGATCTTGGTGCGGTAGCCCTCCTCGGGGCCCAGCTCCTCCATGGTGTCGAAGACCGTCTTGCGCAGCTTCTCGATCACCACCATCGTGCCGCTGGACGAGGGGGTGCTCTTCTTGCCCAGGCTGACCGGGATGGTCTTGACGACCTTGCCGTCCCTGGTCACGGTCATCCGCTTGGTCTTGTTGTCGACCTGCATCACCACCGAGGGGCCGACCTTGACGTCCACGGTCAGGTCGGAGCGGCCGTACCAGCCGCCGCCCATCGGCAGCCCACCCGCCCGCACCCGGTACGAGATCGTGGTGCCCGACTGCCAGAACTCCTTGGGCCGGTAGCGGACCTCGGTGGGGCTGACCCAGTGCCAGACGCCCGCCTGGGCCGGAGTGCTGGTGACCGTCATCCGGCGCTGCACGTCGTCGCGGTAGTCCTCCGGGACGGCCCGACCGAACTTCACGATCAGCGGCATGCCCACGCCGACCACCTGGTTGTCGCCGAGGAAGCTGGTCACCCGTACCTGCTTGTCCGGCTTGGCCATCACCGTGAAGGCACTGGTGGCCGTGGCCGGCTTGCCGTCCTCACCGGTCGCCGTGACGGTGGCGGTGTACTTCTCCCCGTACTCCAGCGTGCCGTCGGGCAGCCAGCTCGCGCCGTCCGCGGCGAGCTTGCCCTCGACGGCCTTGCCGGCGGCGTCGGTGAGCGCGACGGTGGTGTCCTTCGCGTCCTTCGCGGTGAAGACGATGCCGGTGGAGGCCGGGACGTCGGTGGCGTCGGCCTTCGGCTCGGTGATCGTCGCGCTGGCCTTCGGCGCGGCCTCCTCGCCGCCGCCCTGCCAGCTCGACGGCTTGTCGCCGCCCGAACCGGTGCAGGCAGAGGTGAGGGCCAGCGCCGCGGCGAGGACCCCCGCCGCGAGCACCCGGCGACGACCGGTGCGCCCGGTCAGGTGGTCCTGGACAACTCGCATGATTCCCTCACAGTCGTGGTCCCCGATGTCCCATCGTCCCTCACAGACGCGGCGGCGCGCCCGTCGGTTGCGAAGGGTGAACTGAAACACGCCGCCGGGCGGGGTGCGATGACCATCGGTCACCGGCCCGTACCGCTCCGGGTCGGCGACCTGCGCCGACCCGGAACGGCGGTCAGACCAGCGGACCCGAACCGCCCTGCGGCACCGGCACCGCGCTGCCCTTGACGAATTCCGCCCAGGTCAGGCTCCAGGCCGTCCACCCGTTGCCCTGTACGAGCTTGCGCGGGGTGCCCTTGACCGTGATCGGGTCACCCACCTTCGTCTGGGAGAAGAGCCACTTGCCCATCGCCATCGACACGTTGACGCAGCCGTGCGAGACGTTCCGCCGACCCTGCACCCCCTCGGACCACGGTGCCGCATGGATGTACTCGCCGCCCCAGGTCAGCCGCTGAGCGAAGTCGATCTCGGTGCGGTACTGGTTGGCCGGGTCCGGTTCGTCCATGGTGTCGAAGACGGTCTTCTCCTTCTTCTCCATCACCACCATGGTGCCGCTGGACGACGGGGTGCTCTTCTTGCCCAGGCTGACCGGCAGCGTCTTGATCAGCTGGCCGCCCTGGAAGACCTCCATCTGCTTGGTGGCGTTGTCCACCTTCATCTCGAAGGCCCGCCCGATCTTGGCGGTGGCCGACCGGTCCACGTTGCCGTACCGGCCGTTGCTCAACGGAATCCCGGCCAGCGCGATCCGGACGCTCAACGTCGTCCCCGGCTGCCAGTACTCCGGTGCCCGGTAGTACGCCTGCGTGCCGTTGGAGACCCAGTGCCAGGCCCCCGGCTGCGGTGGATCGGTCTTGACGAACATCCGCTTCTGGACGGCCGCCCGGTCCTTCTGCGGGATACCCGGGCTGAACTCGGCCACCACCGGCATGGCCACGCCGTACGTCCGGTCGTCGAAGAGGTACAGGCCGGAGCCGATCATCGAGTTCGGCTTGGCCATCGTGGTGAACGTGCTCACCCCCTGCCGGGGCTGGCCGTCAGCGCCGGTGCCGGTCACCGTGGCCTTGTACCTGGTGTTGTACTTCAGGGCCGACGACGGCACCCAGGAGCTGCCGTCCAGACGCATCTTCCCGCCGACCTGCTTGCCGTCACCCGTGGTGAGGGTGACCGAGGAGATCTTTCCGCCGTCCGGGAGGTCAGCGCTGATCTCGGTGCTGACCGGCCTGCCCTTCGCCCCGTTCGCCGGACTGACCGTCAGGTCGGCCGCCGTCGGCGCGGACGGCGACGCGCCACCGGACTGCGTCGGAGTCGCCTCCCCGGCGCTCGGCGTGGCCACGGTGCCGCCGACGAACTCGGCTTCCTTCTTCTGGTCGCCGCCGCAACCGGCCAGAGCCAGCGACGCCGCCAGGACAAGAGCGCCCGCCATCGCCCCGCCCCGCGTGAACCTGCCCATCCCCACCTCTGTTCTCGCGTGCCTGGCGGACATCGTGCCCCATGTCGGCCACCAGCTCGATGCCGGACGTGTGTTGTCGGGGGGATGTGTTCACTTTTGCCCGATAAGCTCGCCCGAAGGGTGGAGCCGGGTATCGGATTGGAACCCCGCTCATGGCCCGTGCTAGTGTTCTCTCCGTTGCCAACGAGCGCCGCTAGCTCAACTGGCAGAGCAGCGGACTCTTAATCCGCGGGTTCGGGGTTCGAGTCCCTGGCGGCGCACCACAAAAAGGCCCTGACCAGCGTTTAGCTGGGCAGGGCCTTGATGTTTGTCTATGTAGTTTTGAACCGCCCCCCGTAAACCCCCCAGTAACGCCGTGGGGCGATCACATTCGACGGGGCGGGTGGTGCTGCCGGCCGCTGCCCGGCTATGCGGTCGGTTGCGGGCCAGGGCGGGGTTTCTCCGGATCGCCTGACGTTCGCCTTCCGCCGAGCTGTTCGAGGATGGCGGAGCTGTCCGGGGCGAGGGCGGCCTTGACGATGTAGTGCTTCTTGGTGATCTCGTTGCTCCCGTGCCCGAGCTGGGCGGCGGCGCTATCGGTGTTGGCCTCCCTGTCGATAAGGGTGGCGACGGTCTTGCGGAAGGTGTGCGGGGTGACCCATTCGAGGCCGGTGTCGGCGCGGGCTGCACGCCACTGCCGGCGGACGTTCGGCGGGGAGAGCCAGGTGCCGCGTCGGGAGGCGAAGATCGCGTCGTGGGGGTTGTCGGCGGCGTCGAGCTTGCGTGCCATCAGCATTCCGACCGCGAAGCGGGGCAGGACCACTGACCGGAAGCCCGCGTCGGTCTTCGTCCACTCCTGGCGGAAGAAGCCCTGGCCTTTGACGTAGATGATGGTGCCGCAGATCGTCAGGACGGGGTGTTCGGCGGCGAGATCCAGGTCTTCCCACCGCAGCGCCAGGATCTCGCCGATGCGGGCGCCGGTGGCGAGCATGAGGTCAACGATGTCGGCCAGGTCGCTGGTCGGGCGAGGGCCTGACTTGCCGGGGGTCGGCTGTTGCCATCTCCGGATCGCCGCGCGGACGTCGTCGAGCTGTTCCCGTTCGAGGGCGACGACGGTCTTGCGTGGCTTGCGTAGGCGGCTGGTGTCGCGGATGGGGTTGGTGGTGAGCGCGCCGCGCCGTACGGCCAGGGCCAACATCTGGCCGAGGACCACCTTCGCGCTCTTGGCGGCCGAGGGGCGATCCTCGGCGATCTTGCGCAGGAACTTGTCGATGCGGCCCGCGCTTGCCTCCCGGATCCGTAGGTCACCCAGGGCGGGCACGATGGAGACCCGCACGCTGATCTCGTACCTGCTGATGCTTTGCGGCGAGACGCGTTCCTCTGCGGTGATCTCTTCCAGCCACCGAGCAGCGAGCGTGCTGACGTGCGTTTCCCGGGTGATCTCGTCGTCGTTGGGGGCCACTCGGTCGCGTAGCTTGATCTTCAGCGCTCGGATGGCGGCCGGGCCGGTGGTGTCGGTGGCCTCGACGTCGCGGGTCTTGCCGTCGTGGTCGCGGTAGCGGGTTCGGGCGCAGTACCGGTTGGGGCCGAGCTTCTCGGTGCGGATGTTGCCCCAGGTTCCGATGGGTAGCGGAGGTCGGGCCATGGGTCAGCGCTCCGGGTCGGTGTGGGCGTCGAGCCAGCGTTCGACCTCGCTGCGTCGGTAGCGCAGGGTGTTGCCGACGCGGATAGCGCGTGGTCCCTTGCCTCGGCTGTGCCAGGCGTAGAGGGTGTTTTTCGGCTTGCCCAGCCAGGCCGCGACGTCGTCGATGGTCAGGAGGGGGTCGGGTCGCCACTCGGCGGCCGGGGTGTTCACTGCGGGCCCGTCGCGGTGGGTGAGCCGGGCTGCGGTTGTGGCCTGGGGGGATCGTCGGACCACCGGCGGTCGGTGGGGGCGCGTCGTACGTCCCCTGGCGTGGGGTGCAGATGGGGCGGGCACGGATCGGGTGTCCTTTCATCGTCCCGGTCCGGGCGGGACCGGGGGTCGATGGCGCTGCCGCCAGGATTGGCGTTTCCGGGGGGCATCGCCTGTGCACGTCGATCCACGCGGTGTGGGGTGGAGGCATCAAGCTGGTCAGCGTGCGCCGTGGTGCCGACTGGCCGGCTCTCGGTGTCGTGTGCGCTGGAGTTCGTCGGGCGGCGGAAGACGGCGACGTCCTCATGTTGCAGGAGCCATTGCGGGTCGCCGGTGGCGATGGCGTCGCGGATGTTCTTCTGCTGGAAGAACGAGGCGCGGGGGATGATCCGGCCGTCGCGGACGCCGCAGATGAGGGCGATGCACTCCTCGACGAGTTCGAGGCCGGCGTTGGTGCCGGCGGCGGCGACCATGCCGGGGATGTCGATGAGTTCGCCGTGGCGGCGGTAGGGGCGGGCGGTGACGATGACGTGTCCGCCGGGCCGCAGGAGTTGGCGGCAACCGGCGAGGATCGCGGTGAACCCGTCGGCGAGTTGGCCGGGGGTGCGGTAGGCGAGGTTGTCGCTGTCGCCGTACCGATGGTTGATCTTGCGAACCTGGCCGCGTCTCGGGCCTGGCGTGCGGACGTGGCCGTGGGTGGACGGCCCGTAGGGCGGTGAGGTGATCACCAGGGACACCTGTCCGTGCAGGCTGGCCGGCAGCAGGGCCGGTAGGGCGGTGGAGTCTCCGTGGTAGATCTCGCCCCGACCTGGCGCGCCGGCTCGGAGGGCGTGGTGGATGTTGTCGGCTGCTTTGGCGACCCATTCGGCTTCGTACTCCATGCCGACGCCGTGGCGGCCGAGGTGCATGGCTTCGATGACGGTGGTGCCGATGCCGGCCATGGGGTCGAGGACCACGTTGCCGGGGTTGGTGTAGGTGCGGATGGCGTACCGGGCGATGGTGGGCAGCATCTTGCCGGGGTGGGCCAACGACTCGGGGGTGTATCGGCCGCGTCGTAGGTCGCGGGACGGGTGCTGACCGGTGAGCCAGACCGTGCCGAGGTAGCCCTCGGCGAGTAGGGCCGCCAGATCGGGCCCGTCAGGGTACGGCGGTGTGGAGTCGTGCAGACCGGGGGTACGCGCCGACGGACGAGGCTCAGGCATGGGCGTTCTCCTCACCGGTGGCTGTGGTGCCGAACACGAGCAGGTCCCGGAACGTCGGAAGGTGCCGGCCAGCGAGCAGGTGCCGTCCGTCGTTGCCTTCGGTGCCTTCCGGGGCGGTGCGCGGTTCGTGCTCGGGGAGCGGGACGAGGACGGCGGGGATGTGCTGGTGGTAGAAGAGTCCGGCGGTGCGGGCAGCGGCGATGACCGTCGCGCGGTAGCTGAACCCGCCGGGTGGGGGTGGTGTGGTGGTGAGTCCTGCGATCAGGAACCCGCCGGGGCGCAGCAGTGCCCGCCAGGTGCTCATTGCGGTGTTCACGTCGTCGGGGGGAAGCCGCTCGATCGCTTGTGGTAACGCGGCCAGGATCAGGTCGACACCCCGGTCGGGCTGGTGAGGCACGCCGGAGCTCGGGCGTGCGGAAGGTGGGAGCCGCAGGCGCAGACCGTGGGGGTCGGTGAGCAGCTGAGCTGGTACCCGGTGCAGGTAGGTGGTCGCGGCGAGGACGGCGGGGTGCATGCCGAGGTCGAGAACCACATCCCCGGCGTCGGTGTAGCGGCGGATGAGGTAAGCGAGGTGGTTCGGGGATAGTCCGTGCCAGTCCGGCACTTCCGGGCGGTGCGTGCGCGGTGTGCGGGTGCGGGGGAGGAGCAACCCGACCGGTAACGGCTGAGGCCGGTCGTCGGGAGCGGTGGAGCTGGGCTTCGGCATGGCGTGTGGGCCACGTCCGCCGACGAGCGCTGACACCAAGGGATTACAAATCCGGACCTCGGATTGGAAGTCAGACCCCACGCTGACGAGGAGGCGTTAGCCGACGTTGGCCTGAACCTCGTCCGATGCACGACCAACGCTCGTTCACGGGGCGGATATGGCACGCGCCTCCCGCACGCTGTGGCCGGTGGCAGGTTGTGATCGATGGACAGGCGACAGAGACTCAGGTCGTATACCGGACGGCGAGCAGGCGAGGCAGCTTGCATGTCCCGTATCCCCGGAGACGACCCAGGCCAGCGAGCTATCAAGCCCTGCCGGAGACTTCCTGACGCTTCGCCAAGCGGTACGGTTGCTCCTTTCCTCGTCCTGGGAGGTGGCTACAACGCCGTGTCGGCGAGGTGCCCGAGGCGTGTGGCAAGCAGGGTAACGCTTACCTGTACGTGTACCGCGATCTTGTTGTTTGTGCTGGAGGACGACACCAGATGCCGAAAATATCCGGCACCGTGTCGTGCATTAAGTGCCCCTCCAACGGTAGTCTGCACCCAACGGTAGATATCCAACGGCACTGGACGAACGTCCATGGCCTTGGATGAGGAAGACTCCGCCCCAGGATTCGCAGCCTTAGAGGCGGAGCCCTTCCCGCTAGTGTGGGCCCAGCGACTGGTCAGGTCAGTTGGGTCCACACCCGTTTCCGGCCAGCGTTACCGCTAGACCGGTGGCGTAGGCGAGCACCTTAAGTACCAGTGCTAGCCATTCGCCGGCGTCCCGCCATCGGTTGGCGTTGGTCCGCCGGTTTCTCCTCGGGCCCGAGGGCCCCTTGCGGCGCAGTGTCACTCACCGCTCCTCCCCGGTTCAGTGGTTCGGGGACTGTCCCCCCGCTAGGCGGTCCCGTCCGCCTTGAGCCGGTGCTGAGGTTGGTTCGTGCTGTGCGCTGGGAACACCATAGCGAGCGTTCGGGGTTGAATACGGCTCATGTAGAAAGTTCGTGCGAGGTGCCAGACAGCTCGACGAGGGCTGCGCCTCCGTGACCAGCCACTATGGTCATTCCAGCCACTTTTGAAGACTAGCTGCCGTTGCCGGTCTTCGCGCTCTTGCATCGCTGCGCTCCGGTCACGTCCATGAACCGCCGCTTCTGACGCGCACCCACCTAATGACCGAGCGCACCAAGCGTCCGCAGGCTGGCTAGGGATCTGAGCGGGTGTACGGGATCGCCGCAGGCTGCCGGCGTGCGTTCAGCCGTGGTGCCTCCATGTGATGGAGGCGGGCACTACGGCCCATAAACGGCCTGGCCACGCATTGCACACCGTGGAGCGCGACGCCCTCCGGTTCATGCCGCAGTGCGTTGACGAGTGACGGCGAGGTTCGGCTTGAACACGCGTCGAGACGCCTAGAACAAGATCAGCAGTGTTCATGATCTGTGCAAAGGCCCTGGTGGCGTGGTGGCACAGCGCCGATCGGCACTTCCGCCGACCGGCACATGGTCACCACGAGGGAGCACCATCATGGACCGTCGTATCCCCGCCACCGGCCCGGCTGCCGGGCGACGTGGCGAGACGCTGCTCAACGACATCGAGTACCGGTTCCGGCTGATGGGGCAGGGGCCGAGTCCGCTGTCGGTCGATGGACGTAGCCTCGGCCTGGACCTGCCCGGCCGGACCATCGCCCTGCCGGAGCTGTCGGCGATCCTGATGCACCCGTCCTGCGGCTACGCTGCCCGGGACGCCGTGTGGCGGCTGCTGGTGCAGCACGCCCGTACCGGAGACCCGTCGTGGCGTGCCGGTGCGGTGGGCGTCGCGCTGCCGGGCCTGCGGTTCAAGGCGTACCTGCTGGCCAAACTGTTCACCGGTGATGTTCAGGCCGCCATCGTCGAGCACTTCCTTCGCGCGCTCGGCACGGTCGACCTGGACAGGCCGGGCGTGGTCGGCAACCTGTTGTCGGCGGCGTTCTCCAAGGCCCGCACCGAGCTACGTGGTCTGGAGCCGGCCTTGTCCGGGACTCCTAGCCATGCCCCGGGGGCGGTGTCGTCGCCGGCCGCGTACGGGCATCCGGATGTCGTTCTGGCTCGCGCGGTTGCCGCCGAGGTGATCAGCACCGAAGATGCCGAACTGATCGGTGCGACGTACCTGGAGGACGTCAGCCTCACCGCCTACGCCGAGCGCACCGGTGAGTCCCGCTGGAACCTTTACAAGCGCCGGTCTGCTGCCGTCGCCCGGCTCAGGGCCGCGATCGAATCCGGGACGTTGTCTGATGCGTACGCCGAGGTGATCACCGAGGCCACCTCGTCGGTGGCTCTCGACGCGCCGACGGCCCGTAAGCGCCCGTAAGTACCCACCTTGAGCTGCGGGTTTCCAATCCGGGGCTCGGATGTGTAATCCCCTAGTGCGGGACACTTCCGCGTAGGTGACCTTGTTTCCGACCGGACCGCTGACGGCGCTGACACCCGTACGGTCCCCGGCCCACCCGTCGCTTCTGGTGAGGAGGACGGCCGCGCCGGTCGGCACCACAGGTCACCGATGAGCGCACCACCCGGTCCCGCGTCTTCGCCAAGCCCACTCGCGCCTACGCCCCGATGAGGGCTGCCCAGGCGTGCGCTCCGGAGGTGCCTAACCATGGAAAGTGCCCGTTTCCCGTGCCCCGAGGCGGCGACCCGTCGCCTCGGGGCCGGCACGCACGGCCGATCGATCGTCTGCCGCCCCCGTCCCCGTCCTCTGACGGTGGGTGCGCTGATGCTGTGCGTGGCCGCCGCAGTGACGGTGGCTCTGACCTTCACTCCTCACGCGGCGTATGCGGCGCAGCCCGGTCCGGTGCTGGCCGTCGAGTCGATTCAGCAGGTCGCCAACAACATCCGTGTCTGGCTCGTCGGGATCCTGGTCTCCGTCGCCACCCTGTTCCTCACCGTCGGCGGTCTGCGCTACCTGGCCGCGAACGGTGATCCCGGCGAGATCGAGAAGGCGAAGCTGGCGATGCGGTCCGCCGCGATCGGTTACGGCCTCGCGCTGTTGGCACCGCTGTTCGTGACCATCGTTGGTAGGTGGGTGGCCTGATGGCTACCGTCACCGATCCCTTGCGCCGCACGAGGCATCCGGCGGTGGTGGTGCTGCTCGGCGTGGTGATCCTCGCCGGCTTGGCCGTCGCCGGGGCCGGGCCGGCACACGCCGAGCCGACCCCACCTCCGGCCGTGCCTGCCGCACCAGCGACGACAGAGGTGCCTGATCCCGGCGTCCGTCCGCCGGGAGCGGCACCCGTCCCGTCCGCGACGCCGGCACCCACGCCCAGCCCGGCCCTCGGGCGGCCGTCGTACGACGACGATCCGGCGTGGTACGACATCGGAGGCCAGGTCCGCACCGCAGTGGTGGACCTGGTGGTGTGGGCCGCGGAGCAGGCCCTCCAGCCGGTGCTGGATGCGCTGGGCAACTCATGGCTGTCCACCCCGGACCTCACCGGCAACGAGCACGTCAAGGCGTTCTGGAGGACCAGCCTCATCGCCGCCAACGGTGTCTTCGTCCTGTTCATCGTGGCCAACGGGTTCCTGGTCACGACCCGGGAAACCCTGCAGACGCGGCATGGCCTCAAGCAGGTTTTACCCCGCATCGCCGTCGGCGCGGTGCTGGCCAACAGCAGTCTGATCATCGGCCAGAAGGCCATCGAGGCGATCAACGCGCTGACCGTGGCCCTCGCGGGCAACAGCGTCGACGGCCCGGCTGCCGCGACCGCGATCCGGCAGATCACCGACGACGCGCTACGGGGCCAGGGGTTCCTGATGGTGTTGCTGGTCATCGCGGTGGTCGTGATGTGCCTCCTGCTGGAGTTCACCTTCGTGCTCAGGCTGGCCGCGCTGGTCATCCTGCTCGGTATCGCCCCGGCCGCGCTGATCTGCCACGCCAGCCCGCTGACCGAGGGCCTGGCCCAGCTGTGGTGGCGCGCGTTCCTGGCCTGCCTCGGCCTGCAGCTCGCCCAGGCCGTCGTCGTGATGGCCACCGTCGAGGTGTTTCTCACCCCCGCCGGCCCGACCGTGCTGGGCGTCCCTTCCACCGGCAACGGGCTCCTCGGTGTCGTGGTCTGCCTGACTATGTTGTGGCTGCTGATCAAGCTGCCGGGCTGGATGCGGCAGTTCGTTCTCGGTCCGCTCGGACAGAGCAACGGCCGGGGGCTGCTCGGGCAGATCGTCCGCGCCTTCGTGATGACCAAGACGTTGGGTGCGGCGGCCGGCATCCTGGGACGGACGGCACCATCGTCCCCGACCGCCGGACGGACGCTTCCCCGTCCGCCCGGGAGCCGTCCACCACCCGGGGGCTCTCGCCCATCCCGTCCGCCGCGCCCATCCCGTCCGGGGCTGACTCCGCGCCCGCCGTCCCCGGCAGGGCCGGTCGCCTTCAGCCATGCCCCGGTCACGCACACGCCGCTGCCCGCACCGGCCGGGACGGCTGCCCTCACCTTCAGCCACCCGGCGGACCCGTCCACCCCAACAGCCGCGCCGTCCGGCGTTGTCCCGCCGGTGCGGTTCTCCCACCCGGCATCGCCCCAGTCGAGTCCGCCGTCCCCGGCCCTCCCACCGGCCCGAGTCGCGTTCAGCGACGCCACGACCACCACCGCGCGGACAGCAGCCAACAGCCCGGCACCGGTGGTGACGTTCTCGTCAGCACCCACGCCGCAGACCGCGCCGCGCCGGCCACCCGGCCCCGTCACACCGGTGTTCTCCGCCCCAGCGGCCGACGGCCCACGAGCCTCGACCCCTCGGACACGGCCCACGGCGGCACGGCGTGTCACCCCGAGCGGCTCGGCCGCCGCCAGTCCGGCCGCCCCGTCCACCGCCCGGCGAGCCTCGTCCGCCTCGCCGAACCGACCCCGGCGACCAGCCTCGTCCGCACCACCGTCCCCGGACGGGGGCGGCGCGGCGGTCCCTGCCCCGTCACGACCGTCCCCGGCGGGCGGTGCGACAGCGGCGGGTGCGGGTGCCCGTCCGTAGCGAGTCGTCCCCGCCGCCGGCCCGTCCGTCCGTCCCGGCGCGACGCCGGTCCTCTTCCCCGAGGAGTGATCAGTGATGAGTCGCCGCGACGACGAGGCGCCGTTGCGGGCTCGGGTGCCCGCAGACATCGACCGGCCGGACCGGATCGCGTTCGGCCTGTCCGGACGGCAGTTGGTGATCCTGGCGGTCACGGGCCTGCTGCTCTACGCGGTGTGGACGGCGGTGGCCACGGTGGTCCATCCGCTGGTGTTCCTCGTCGGGGCGGTGCCTGTCGCCGCTGCGGCGTTCCTCCTCGCGGTCGGCCGCCGGGACGGTGTCAGTCTCGACGCCTGGGTCCTCGCCGCGCTGCGGCACCGTCACGGCCCACGTCGCCTCGTGCCGGCCGACAGGCCGATCATTCCCGCCCCGGCGTGGGTGAGCACGACCGGTGGCCCGGGTGACCGGATTCCGCTGCCCGCGCCGCTGCGCCTGCCCGCGAGGGGCATCACCGGTGACGGGTTGATCGATCTCGGGGCGGACGGCACCACTGGCTTGGTGGCCGCGTCGACGGTGGCGTTCGGGCTGCGTACCCCCGCCGAGCAGAACGGCCTGGTGGCCGGGTTCGCCCGGTGGCTGCACAGCCTCGACAGCCCGGTGCAGATCGGTGTCCGGGCGCAGCGGGTCGACCTGACCTACCTCGCCGACCGGTTCCTCACCGCTGCCCCGGGGCTGCCGCATCCCGCGTTGGAGGAGGCCGCCCGCGCGCACGTGGCGTTCCTCGCCGACCTGGCCGGGCAGCGGGAGTTGCTGCACCGGCAGATCACCGTGGCGGTGCGCAGCCGGCGAGGCGCGCACTACGCCGCGCACAAGGCGGCCGAGACGGTCCGCGCGTTGGGCGGCTGTGAGGTTCCCGCCCTGGTGCTCGACGGGCGGGACGCCGTGGCGCGGCTCGCGACCAGCCTCGACCCCACCGCCCCGACCCGCATCCCCTACGCCCCATCTGACGGAGGTGACGACCGGTGAGCCTGTTCTCCGCGCTGCTGCCGGCGCGGCGGCGTGCCACGCCCGCGTCGGCTACGGTCCTGCCCGGCTCGCCGGACGCTGTCGATGTCGACGGACGCCACGTCCGGGTGGGGGACGGTTACCTGGCGACCCTCGCCGTGGTCGGCTACCCGGCCGAGGTCGGTCCCGGCTGGGCTGAACCGCTGCTGTCCTATCCGGGCCTGGTCGACGTCACCTTCCATATCGAGCCCGTCCCGCCGGTGGTGGCCTCCGAACGGCTGCGTAAGCAGCGGGGCCGGTTCGAGTCCTCCCGCCGCCAGGATGCCGCCAAGGGGCGACTCGACGATCCCGAACTCGATGCCGCCGCGGCTGACGCCGCCGAGTTGGCTACCCGGGTCGCCCGAGGGGAGGCCCGCCTGTTCCGTCTCGGCCTGTACCTGACCGTCCACGGCACCAGCCCGGACGATCTCGCCGACCGGGTGGCGGAGGTGCGGTCCCTGGCCTCATCGCTGCTGCTGCACACCGCGCCGGTCACGTGGCGTCAGTTGCAGGGCTGGATCAGCGGCCTACCCCTCGCCTACGACGCGCTCGGGTTGAAGCGGGTCTTCGACACCGATGCCCTCGCCGCCGCGTTTCCGTTCACCAGCCCCGACCTCCCCGACACCGCAGGGGACACCGGCATGGGGGTGCTGTTCGGGTTGAACCTGCACTCGGCCGGGGTGGTCGTGTGGGACCGGTGGGCGCAGTCCAACTACAACGCCGTCATCCTGGCCCGCTCCGGGGAAGGCAAGTCCTACCTGGCCAAGCTCGACCTGCTGCGCAATCTGTGCCTCGGGGTGGAGGCGTTCGTCATCGACCCCGAGGACGAGTACCTACGGCTGGCCGATGCGGTCGGCGGGACGGTCGTCCGCCTCGGCGCGGCCGGCATGAGGATCAACCCTCTGGACCTGCCGGCCGGTGACGACGACGCCCTGCACGATCGGGCACGGTTCCTGCAGACCCTTGTCGCGGTCATGGCCAGCGGCGACACCGCCGTTGACGCGCCGTTGCCCGGCGACGAGGCCCGTGCCCTCGACGTGGCGGTGCTGGCGGCCTATCGGGCCAAGGGCATCACCACCGATCCGCAGACCTGGAGACGTCCCGCACCGCTGCTGCGGGAGGTGATGGCAGCCCTGGACGACACCGATGAGGCGGGCCGGCGGGTCGCCGCCCGCCTGCACCCGTACGTGATGGGCAGCATGAAGGGACTGTTCGACGGACCGACCACCACCACCCCCGAGGGGCACCTGGTGGTGTTCGCCCTTAAGGACCTGCCCGAGCAGCTCCATCCGGTCGGCACGCTGCTGACCCTGGACACGATCTGGCGCACCGTACGGGGGGCCACCTCTCGTGGCGGTCGCCCGGACGTGCTGCGGATGGTGCTGGTCGACGAGGCGTGGAAGCTGTTGTCCGGCGGCCGTGGCGGCCGTTTCCTGCAGACCCTGGCCAAGTCCGCCCGTAAGTACGGCACCGGCTTGACCGTCGTCACCCAGGACGCCGCCGACGTGCTCGCCACCACCACCGGCCGGGCTGTCGTCTCCAACGCCGCCACGCAGATCCTGCTGCGGCAGGCGCCGCAGGCCATCGACGCGGTGACCGAGGCGTTCGGGCTTACCGACGGCGAGCGGGCGTTCCTGCTGTCCTGCCAGCGGGGGGATGCGCTCCTGTCGGCCGGGTCGGCGCGGGTGGCGTTCCACAGCCACGCCTCGGCCACCGAACACGAGCTGATCGTCACAGGCTTCGAGTTGAAGGAATCTGATCGGTGATCCTGACCGAGCTCTGGGGGCCTCTGCTGGGGTTCCGGAGGGGATTCGAGAGTTTAGAGAACATCGGATTGTGTGGTCCTGCGTGTCGACATATTCGAGGTGCCTTGACCCTCCTCGGCGCCTGGAGGGCTTTTGTCGAGGTCAGGGGTTCTGGTCTGCCGGCGGTTGGTCAGGTGGTCTGGTTCGCGGGGGTGCAGCACCGGTCGGTGCAGGCCGAGGCTTCGTCGGTGGGTGCCGGGGCGCAGCAGGTTTCTCCGCGCCAGGCGTCTCGGCCTTCTTTGAGGGCGACGGCGGCGATGACCAGGGCGGCGATCGGGTCGGCCCAGTTCCAGCCCAGGACGCTGTTGAGTCCGAGGCCGACGAGTAGGACGGCGGATAGGTAGGTGCACAGCAGTGTCTGTTTGGAGTCGGCGACGGCGGTGCGGGAGCCGAGCTCGCGGCCGGCCCGTCTTTGTGCATAGGACAGGCCGGGCATGAACGCGAGGGAGAGTGCGGCGAGCATGAGGCCGATGGTGGAGTGCGCTGCCTCGCTGCCGCCGAGTAGCGCGCGGGCGGATTCGACGGAGATGTAGGCGGCGAGCGCGAAGAAGGAGATCGCGATGATCCGCAGGGCGGTTTTCTCCCGGGCTTCGGGGTCGTGGCCGGCGAACTGCCAGGCGACCGCCGCAGCGGAGGAGACCTCGATGATCGAGTCCAAGCCGAACCCGATCAGCGCGGTGGAGTCCGCGGCGGCACCGGCGCTGATGGCGACGACGGCCTCGATCAGGTTGTAGCCGATGGTGGCGGCGACCAACAGCCGAATTCGGCGGGCCAGGACGGTGCGACGCGCCGGGTTTGGCCTTGCGGGCGTGACGGGCAGCAGCGGAAGGCTCATCAGCAGCAGTCCTTGTCAGCGGCATCGGGGCAGACTGCGGGGTCGACGGCGAGGACGAGGCCGAGTAGGTCGTCGAGGGCGTGGCGGATGCGGGTATCGGCGAGTTCGTAGCGGGAGCGGCGACCTTCGGGGACGGCAACCACCAGACCGCAGCCGCGCAGGCAGGCCAGATGGTTGGACAGGTTCTGCCGGGTCACCCCAAGCAGATCGGCCAGGTCAGCCGGGTAGCCAGGCGCGTCGCGCAGGGCGAGTAGCAGTCGGGCCCGGGTCGCGTCCGACAACGCGTGGCCGAAGCGTGCGAGGGCTCGGCCGGGGGTTACGGTCTCCACACCCTCAACAGTACATCAGGCAGTGTATTCAGCGGGTAGTGAACTGATTCTCGCGTGATCTCTGCCCCGTGCACGGATCCCGCTCGTCGTCGACCGGCAGGTGAGTTGTTCTCGAACGGAGGTGTCCATGGTTTCCGCCGTCATCTTGCGTGCGTCTGTGCCGGCTCCTTCCGGTGTGTGCGTGCCCGGCCGTGAGGGGGTGCCCGGGTCGTTCGTCGGTGAGCTGTGGTGTGGCTCCTGGGGCACCGATGCCGCCGACGCCGGATGGCACCTGGTGCGGGATCGGTGGCCGCTGCTGCTCACCGCCCTGACTGTGCTCGCCGCCGTGCGGGTGGGGTGGGCGGTGTGCCGGCGGCGGGTCTGGCGTCGGCATGCTGCGCGGGCACGGTGGTTGGAGATCACCCCGCCGGTGACCGCGACTCCGGCCGCGACGGTCGGCCTGTGGCGGCTGCTCGCCACCGTGTTACCCGCCCCGCGCCGGTGGGCGTGGCGGCCAGCCCGGATCGTCTGGGAGGTCGCCGCCGACCCGGACGGGCTGCGCTGCGGGCTGTGGCTCCCGCCGGGGGTCAACCCGACTGCGGTGGTGCGGCTGCTGCACCGAGGCTGGCCCGGCGTCCGCGCCGCCCAGTGCGCGCCTCCGGCGGTGCCGACGGTGGGGGCGGTGGTCGCGCTCGCGGTGCGGCCCACCCGACCGGAGTGGCTGCCGCTGGTTGACGACATCACCCCGGCGTCGCGGCGGGGGATGGAGGTCGCTGCCCCGGAGGACGATCGGCTGCGGGCCGTCTACGGCGGGTTGGTTTCCGCCGGGCGCACCGGCGGCGCGCTGCTGCAGGTCCACCTCGGTCGGGCACCGGCCCACCGGCTGCGGCAGCTCCGCCGGGCGATGACCCACCCGCACCGCGCCCGCCACCCCCGAGGGATCGCCCGCGCCGTCCTTCAGACGACGCTCGACCTGATCACCCCTGGTCCCGGCATCCGTCGGCACCCCACCGGTCGGCTGGACCCGTACGCGTTGGAGTTGGCGCGGCAGGTGCGGGTGAAGTTCACCGACGCGCCGCATCTGCTGGTGGCGGTGCAGACGGTCGCGGTCGGCCCGACCCGGGCTGCCGCGTCGGCTGCCGCCGCCGATGTCAGTTCCGGCTTCGGGCTGCTGTCGCCCCACTTCACCCGCCGGCGGCTCCGGCGCGGCACCCGTGCTCTGGCCGACCGGTGGGTGCCGGCGTCCCGGATGAGCCTGGCCGGCATCGGTGACGCCGCCGCGCTCGCCGGACTGCCCGCCGAACCCACCGCCTACAGCCTGCCCGGCGCGGCATCCCGCCGCCGGGCCGCCACCCGCGAGGTCTTCCGCACCACCGGCCAAGCCACGAATGGCACCCCACCGGCGGAGGCGGCCACCGCTGACGCACCCACCGTCTGGAGCAGCCCATGATTACAGACCCGGGGGTGACCCCGTCCGATCCCGGCCCGGCAGGCCGCCGGCTGCACCTGGTGCCGCGCGAGCAGCGGCACGGCCTGGGCGGCAAGGTCATCGGTGTCGCCAACGCCGGGCCCGCGATGCGGGTCGGGATCTCCCTGACCGACTGCCGCTACCACGTACACGCCCTCGGCCCGACCGGCACCGGCAAGACGACCCTGCTGATGCGGATGATCCTCGACGATGTCGACGCCGGGCGCGGCGTGGCCGCGTTCGACCCGGCCAAGGGCGACCTGATCCGTGACCTGCTCGCCCGGCTACCCGCGTCGTGTGGTGACCGCCTGGTGCTCATCGACCCCGCCGAGCGGGCTGCCCCGCCGGCGATCAACCTGCTGGACCCGAGCGTGCACGGCGGCAGCGCGCACGATGTGGCCGCGAACCTGACGGCGGTGATGGCGAAGGTGTGGTCGCGGTGGTGGGGGCACCGCACCGCCGACATCTGCTACCACGGCCTGCTCACCCTCGCCCACTTCGACGACGCCACCCTCGCCCACCTCCCCAGGCTGCTGTCGGACGCCTCGTGGCGGACCGACCGGGTGAACGCGGTGGTCAGCAGGTTGAACGCGTGGGAGGGCAACACCCTCGGCGAGTTCTGGGAGGGGTTCAACGATCTGCCCGCCGCGCAACGCTCGGGTCTCGTCGCTCCGCTGTTGTCCCGGCTGCGGCTGGTGATGGCGCACCCGATGGCGAACAGCCTGTTCGGCGTGCCGGCCACCACGTTCTCCTTCGCCGACATCCTCGACGGTGGTGTCCTACTGGCCCGGCTACCCAAGGGCATCCTCGGTGAGGACGGCACCCGCCTGGTCGGCTCCCTGCTCCTGGCCGGGCTGTGGCAGGCCACCACCGCCCGCGCCCGCATCCCCGAAGACGACCGCCCGGACGCGATGATCGTTCTCGACGAGTGCCACAACTTCCTGCACCTGCCCATCGGCATCGATGACGCCCTCGCCGAGGCCCGCGGCCTGCACACCTCGTTCGTCCTGGCCCACCAGTACCTCGGGCAGTTGTCGGCGGACATGGTGGCCGCGATCGACGCCAACGCCCGCAACAAGGTGTACTTCGCCCTGGCTCCCCGTGACGCCATCGACCAGGCCCGCCACCTGCGCCCGTACCTCGACGACGGGGACCTGATCCGCCTCGGTGGCTACGAGGTCGTCCTGCGGCCGGTCGCCGGCGGCCGGGTCCTTCCACCGGTCACCGCCGACACCGAGCCGCCACCACCGGCGCAACCCGGCCGCGCGCACGCGTTACGCCGTGCCGCCCGCGACCACACCGGCCTCACCGTCGCCGAGCGGCGGCGACTGCTCGGGGAAGCCGCCACCTCCTCCGCCCGCGTCGAGCCACCCGTGCCCGCCGACCCTGCCGTCACCGAGCTGGTCGGCCACAACACGTTCGTCGACCCCGAGTGGTCTAACGAGAGCTCCAACGAGCGACCAAACGAGTACTCCAACGACCGTGACCAGCCGGGTGAACACGCCCCCATGAACACGTCGTACGGGCACGTCGATGGCGGTGAGGAGGACTGGTGGACCGGAACCGACTGATAAGAGATATCCCTCCCACCCGTACGTCAGCCACCGGCAGCTTCCGCCTCACGGCGTCCGTCGTGGCCGCCGAACTCGGCCGGCTCACCCCCCGAGACCGGCTCCTGCTCGACCTGCTCGACCAGCACCGGACCTTCACCACCGACCAACTCGTCGACCTCGCGTTCGGCTCGGTCGGCCGAGCCCGCAACCGCCTCAACACCCTCCACGATCGAGACATCCTCGACCGGTTCCGCCACTACCAGCGGCCCGGCTCGCAAGCGTGGAGGTGGACCCTCGGCCCGGTCGGCGCGGCCCTGCTCGCCGCCGGACGAGACGCGCCGTTGCCCCGTCCCGCCGCCGTACGCGACGCCACCGCCCGACTCGCCATGTCCCCGACCCTGGCGCACCTGCTCACGGTGAACGGGTTCTTCGTCGCGCTCACCGCCCACGCCCGCGCACACCCCGGCACCCGGTTGGTGCGGTGGTGGAACGAAGCGCGCTGCCGTGAGGCGTGCGGCAACCTGGTCCGCCCGGACGGACACGGCGTGTGGACCGACCACGGCGCGGTGGTGCCGTTCTGGGCCGAGGTCGACCTCGGCACCGAAACCCTGAGCCGGGTCGTGGGCAAGCTGGGCGGCTACGCCGCACTGCCGCCCCGCCGCGCGTATCCGGTGCTGTTCTGGCTGCCCACCGCCGCCCGTGAGGCCAACCTGCACGCCCACCTGCGCCGGGTCGGCCTGCCCGACGGGGTGACCGTCGCCACCGCCACCGCCGACCCCCGGGGTCCGGCGGGGCCGGTCTGGCGGGTGGTGGGCCGCCGTGACCGGGTGAGCCTGGCCGAGCTGCCCGCCCCGATCACCGACGGCGTGCCGTGGGACGGGTAGCCGTGGGGGTCGCGGTGGGACTTGCCGGGGCGTTGCTGCTGGTCGCCGCCGCTACCGCCCGAGTCGTCTCGTCGGTGTTCGGCGGCGGGGGTGGGGGTGGTTGCGTCGGGGCGGTGTACCCGGACGCGTACGCCACACACGAGACGCGGGCGACAACAGCCGGTGCGACGTCGCCTGTCTGCGCGGAGGTGCCGGTTGGCGGGTGGATCCGTCCGGTGGTGGGGGAGGCAGGCTCCGGCTTCCGCACGGGCGACCGGCCCGGCCACGACGGGGTCGACATCATGGCGGCGAGAGGGACGGTTGTCCGGGCGGCGTCGGGCGGGATCGTCGTGCGGGTGCGCTGCAACGTCGGCGGTGACTCGTGGGAACCCGCCGGCGGGCCGATGCCGTGCGACAGCGACGGATACCCCGGCCTCGGTGGGTGCGGCTGGTATGCGGAAATCCGCCATCCGGGCGACGTGGTGACGCGTTACTGCCACCTGATCCGACAGCCGGCCGTGACGGTAGGCGAGCTGGTGACGGCGGGACAGCCGATCGGCTACGTCGGCAGCTCCGGAAACTCCTCCGGCCCGCACCTGCATTACGAGGCCCACGAAGGTTATCCCGCCACCGAGGACAATGCCGTTGACCCCATTCCGTTTATGCGACGCAAAGGGGTGTCCCTGTAAAGCGGTGAAGCGATTTTCCGCACCATGCGAAAGTGGCCACGACGGCCGCCGTTCGCCGCGCATTCCGGCCACGGGTACGGGGAGTGTCGGCGACAGTGGGGAGGCTGCCGACCCGCCCTGCCGACGTGTCGCCGCCGCCCCTGTGCAGCGGTAGGGGGCGGCGCGGCAGGGGGCGTGGCGGCGATGTGAGGACCGTCAAATGGCATTGCGGGACGTGGCGACGGATTCCCGCATGGAGCGCGACGCGAACCATTTAAAGAGTCTTGGTGGGTGGGGTTGACAACTATCGGGCGTCGAGCGTCCATGGACGTGGGCAACAAAAACCGCCCCAGCGAAACCGCAAAAGGATGCGCGCCGCGCATGCGGAATCGCTATTGTCGACCCCCTTTTTGTAGAGGTGTTCTGCCATGACCGCAAACATCAATCTCGCCCCCGGCACCCACGAGGCCCGGTCCGCCGTCGCCGAGGAGCTGCGTCGCCTTCCGGGCGTCACCGCCCGCAAGTTGGCCGGACAGGGGAACCTGCCGCTGTCGGTGGTGACCGAGGCGCTCGCGGCCATGGAGGCCGATGGCACCGCCGCCCGCACCTCTGACCCGGCCAAGGGCAACCGTAAGAGCGCTGACGTCTGGCACCTCACCCCCAACGCCCCGGCGGCCGACGACGCGTCGCCGGACACCGCACCCGAGCAGGACGCCCCGGACACGACGCCGGATGCCACCATCGAGCCCGCCGCCCTCACCGGCGACGCTGCGGCGGCCGATGACGCGACGTCCGACCCGGCCGACGCGCCGTCGCCCACCGGTGACGTCCCGGCGGCTGACGCGGTGACCACGCCCGACGCGGCTGTCACCGACGATGCCCCGACCGACGGCGATGCGCCGACGCCCACGAGCGACGCCCCGACGGCTGAGACGACGATGCCGGAGGCTCCGGTGTCCGGGGTGCCCGCCCCGGTGTCCGGCGTACCCGTGTCCGGGGCACCGGTCGGGGCGCAGCCCGACCTCAAAGTGCTGATCATGGCGGGGGTGCTCGGTGGGCACCCGGACGGCATCACGGCCGACGCGGCGATCAACGAGAGCGGCCTGTCGGTGGCGATGGGTGACACGATCCTCGCCGCGATGGAGGTTGCCGGGGCCGCCCGTCGCCTGCCGGTCACCGAGGACGGTGACGAACTGTGGGTGATCGGCGACGGTGACCTCGCCACGGTGGACCCGGCCAACGCCCCGACGCACTCCACCTGCCCGACGTGCGGGCACACCCGCAAGATTCGCCGCCCGTCCGCGCGGCGGGTAGCCGGCACCGGTCGTGGAACGGGTGAGGTCAACAGCGACGGGTCGGCCAAGCTGGGCAAGAACGAGTTGCGTAACCGGGTCGAGGCGTTCATGCGTGACCTCGGCCCCGGCCACGATGTCACCCCCGGCACCGTCGCCCGGGAGATCGGCGGACGTAGCCCCGGGGCGGTCCGCAACGGCATGGACAAGCTGACCGGGTTCGGGGTGCTGATCCTGACGCGGGAGGCCCCGGAAACCTACGCCCTCGCGGACAACCCGCCCGCCCCAACCGCCGAGGTTCGCGCATTCATGGCCGCGCCCCAGACCGACACCATCCCGCCCACCGGTGACGAAACCAGCGCCGACGAAGCCGGCACCGACGAGGCCGCCGCCGCGCCGGTGGCGGCCTGACCTACCGCCCCGCCGGGGCCGGGCACCACGCCCGGCCCCGGCACCCGTACGCCCACCCACCAGCGCCACGGAAGGAACAGACCATGACCACCCCCGACGACCACCCCCACGGCCCGGTGCACGCGCCGGGGTCGCTGCGCTGCCTCGAATGCGGGGAACCGGCCCGGACCGTGCCGCCGCGTGACTGGCCCCTCGACGGGTTCGCCTCACGCCCGGTCGCGTCGCACCACGACGGCACCCCGCTATGCCCGGTGCCCGGCCCGAACGGTTCGCGACCGGCGGACCCGATCGGCGTCCCGGCACGGCTGACCATGTGGCAGGCCGTCCGGCAATCGTGGCTCATCCATCCTGGTTGGACCGTCGCCGATCACCTCGGGTGGCTCGATGACGAGGGCTACGACACCGGCACCCTGGCCGGCGACCCGGCGGAGGTGGTCGGGCGGTGGCTGGCCGAGCACCGCCGTGCCGCCCCGGTGGCCTCACTCGCCGATGACCCTCGCGTCTATGTGGTTGCCGGGGGCGACATGGTGGCCGTGTTCGACTCGGCGGACGAGGCCGACATGATGGCCGTGACGATGACTGCCGCGCACCTCGAACCGGTGAGCCGGTGTCTGACCGAGGCGCAATGGGAACAGGCGCACGCCGTACTGCGGGCGCAGCTACCGCACGTCACCGTGACCGATGCCCGGCCCACCCGCGCGGCCGGTGCCCCGTGACCGACCCGGCCGCCGACCGGCCCGACATTCCGCCCTCGCTGGCCGCGCGTCCCCATGACGCGCGGCGCGGCCTGCCCATCCCGCCGGTCAACATCCACCCCGACTCGACGGGCGGCGGGTCACATGTGGACTTCGCCACGATCAACACCACCGTCTCGACCCGCCTCGCCGTCGAACGGAGGTGCTCACTGTGCGGTGAGCCCATGGGCTACTGGGTGGCGTTCCTCGGCGGCCCCCGGGCCGCTGAGCTGATGCGCTACGCGGACCCGCCGGGGCACCCCGAGTGCATGACCGCCGCCCTGTCACTCTGCCCGCACATCGCGCTCGGTCGGCACCGCCGCGCCCGAGCCGACCGGCCCGGAGCGGGCATCATCCCGCCGGGGTCGCACGGCGACAAACCCGACCGGTACCTGTTGGGCATCACCCGCACCTACCGAACCCGGTTCATCCCCGAACACGGGTTCGCCGTCTACCTACCGGCCCCGTTCAAAACCGTCCGCGCGTACCTGTACGGGCCGGACGGGCGGCTATGCCCGGCCACCGACACCCGGTAGGCCATGCCCGGCGGCGGGCGTCAGATTCGCCGCAGAAACCTCCATCGACTCGAACCGATCGCCTTGATCGACACGTGGAGGTAGGAAACATTGCTATTGACGGCGCGGCAGGGATCGCCACCCCGGCCCGCCGCCCACCGAACACCACACGACCGGGAAGGGGTGCCACCGTGGCACACGAACTGGAAACCCTCACCAACGGCCAGACGGCCTTCGTCTCCGCACGGCTGACCGCCTGGCACCAGCTCGGCACCGTCACCGACGCCTGCATGACCGCACAGGAGGTCATGAGCAAGGCGTGGCTCGGCGGCTGGGAGGTCCGCAAGATCGCCCTTCAGGGCATCGAGGTCACCGAGCGCGGGGTGACGAAGGTCGACTGCCCCGACAAGTACATGACCGTTCGCACCAACCCGGCCACCGGGCAGACCGAGTACCTCGGGGTGGTCGGCGAGGACTACTCGGTGGTGCAGAACGAGCAGGTCGCCGAGACGCTCAACCTCTTGGTCGACGCCTCCGGCGCGCACTTCGAGACTGCCGGCTCGATGCGGAAGGGCCGGTCGGTGTTCGTGACCATGAAGCTGCCGACGGCGATGCGTATTGCCGGGGTGGACGACATGGACCTGTACCTCGCGGCCACCACCTCCCACGACGGCACCGCCTCGTTGCGCCTCGACGCGACCCCGGTGCGGATCGTGTGCGCGAACACGCAGGCCCTCGCCTACCAGCGGTCGCGCAGCTCGTACACGTTCCGGCACACCTCGAACGTGACCAGCAAGATCGCCGAGGCGCGGCAGGCCCTCGGGCTGATGTGGACGGCGTTCGACGCGTTCGAGGCCGAAGCCGAGAAGATGATCAACGAGTCGTTGACCATGGGCGAGTTCGAGAAGATCGTCGCGCAGGTGTGGCCCCTCGCCGACGACGCCTCCGACACGGCGCGCAACAACGCGAAGCAGCGCACCGCGACGCTGCGCTACCTGATCCGCGACGCGGACACGCAGAAGGCGATCAAGGGCACCCGGTGGGCCGGCTACCAGGCCATCACCGAGTACGTGGACCACTTCGCCCCCGCCAAGTCAAACCTCGTCCGCGCGACGCGGGCGCTGACCGGTGCCGGAGCGGACCTCAAGGCCCGCGCGTTCGAGCTGTTGGCGGTCTGAGGTGGGCCGGCATTGGGGCCGGCGCGGGAACACCCCGCCCGGCTCCGGTACCGGCGCGCACCCCGCCGCCGACACCACCCCCACCCCGCCCGCCTCGACGCCCCCGCCACCGGAGCCTGCCGTGACGACGCTGCCGGCGTCGGAACACACCGCCGGGACCATGATCGCGCTGGCCAACCGGGTGTGCGCGAACTTCGCGGCGGCCGAGGTCGCCCGCGCGCTCGCCGAACACTCCACCAGCCAGGCCGAACACGCCACCCTCACCGCCCGCGCGGAGCACTGGGAAAGCCTCGTCAACGAGCAGTGGAACGCGCTGTGCGGGGCGATCTGGGCGACGGCACCCGGCGGCGCGCAGGTCGAGCGGTTCCTCCCGGTCCGGCCGTTGACCACCGGTCACGTCGAGCTGCGGGTCCACGACACCCACGCCCGCCGCCTCGTCGTCCTGCTCACCGGTGCGCAGGCCCTCGCCGTGGGCGCGCACCTGACCGCGTACGGAGCGGTCAGCCTCGACCGCAGCGGCCAGAAACTCGACCCCGGCCTGCCCCACGTGAAGGCCGCCCCGCCGTTCCCCACCGAGGGGGCCACCTGGCCACCGACCACCCCCGGCGGTGCCGACGGCCCACCGGCCGCCCAACCCTGACCGCCGCGACGGGTGCCGCGCGGCCCGGTCCCACCCCGGGCCGCGCGGCACCCCGAGAACGGCCATCCCACGAGCACGCACCCCTGAACGGAGTCCTGATGTACCGGTCCCTGGAGTACGGCGACACCGCCCGGGTGGTCAACCCGGCCGACCCGGTCGAGTACCGCCTCGGCACCGTCACCGATGTCCGCTATTCCACCCCGCACACCACCTACGCCCGCAGCTACACCCTTCGCTTTCCTACCGGTGACGAGCGCACCTACCCGGCGGAGAACGTCAGGCGGGCCACCCGCGAGGACGACCGCGCCGCGCTGGAGGCCGCCCTCACCTCCGCGTGCGTGGCAGTGCGCGAGGCCTGCCGTATCGCCCACGACTACGACGCCGACCTCAGCACCGGCACGGCGAGCCTGCTGCGACGCCTGGTCGACCTCGCAACCCTGCGCCTCGGCCTGACCCTCGGCCCGGCCCACCCCATCCCGCCGCAGCCCACCCGCAACCAGGACGGAGGCGACCAGTAATGCCACCCCACTCTCCGCAACCGGCGGGACCCGCCCGTCCTGCCGAGAGCGCAGGACTCGACGCGAGCCTGGCACCGGTCCCGGAGCCGTTCTACTGCCGCCGCTGCCGTCGCGCGCTCAACGTCCGCCTTAACAACCGGGGCGTGGTCGTCGAGTACCTGCACGCGGCCGAGCAGCGCGGGCAGCCCAGCGACCACCGCCCCGAGCCCGCACCCATCACCGAGATCCCCGATCCGATCATCGACTGCGACTTCTGCTCCGCACCGGAGGCCGCCTGGATCTACCGGTGCGCCAACCAGATCACCGACGCCCGTCGAGTCACCGCACAGGTCATCGCCGTAGGCGACTACCAGACTCGACACCACGCGGCACGGGTACGCCGCACCGACACCGAGCACGCCTTTACCCAGGCATGGGGCGAAGGCTGGTCGGCATGCGACGGATGCGCCGACCTCATCGAGGCCCGGGACCTGTACGGGCTGATCGGGCGGGTTGTCGAGGCCCTGCCCGCGAAGCTCACCCGAGGCAAACACCTCATGCGCACCCGGGGCCAACTCCACGAACGGTATGCCGACGTGTTCGACACCCTCGTCCCCGGCCGAGGACGGATCGCGCCTGGCTACCCGCTCGGCATCTGGACCCATCCAAAGGGGGAGGCACCATGACCACCGACACGGGGACGCCCGGGTGGCCCATCCTCACCCACGCGAAGGCCCGCCGCCAGGTCGGGCCGGTGTGCGGCGCAGAGCGCGTGCCGGTGGGCCGAATCACCGAGGACCCGCACCTGGTCACCTGCCCCGACTGCGAAGGGCTGGCCGACATCGACGCGCTCCCCGACGACGCCACCGCAGGCGACCCCCGTGTCATCGAGTTGCTGCGTGAGGCGAAGGGCGGCGCGTGCCGCAAGATCGACGGGGTTCTGGTGGACGCGACCACCGCCGCCGCGATCCTGACCGTGTACGACGCGCTCAAGCCCGCCACCCGCGCGAAACTGGCCGCGCTGCGCATCGACCGCATGGCGCAGGTGGCCTGGAAGGTGCTACGCCCACCCACGTGACCGGGTGGGAACGGTGACCGGCGGGCGGACCCGGAAGTGCGGGCACCGCCCGGCCGGCCACCTTGCCCGCTGCGGGGCAGGCGAACGCGGCTGCCCCACCGAGCCAGGACGTAACCGACCCTCCGGCCCGAGCCACCGCCACCTCGACCATGCGAGCGGCAGCCGCTGGCCGGAGAGGAAGATGAACGGCGTGGCACGACAGGTCATCGACGGACGGACCGCCCTCGACCGGGCCGGAGTCGCCGCGCACACCGGCGCGGCCTACTCCACCGTCATCCACTGGAACAGCCACCGCGCCCGCTTCGGCTTCCCCGAAGGCTTCCCGCACGACGGGCGGGAGTGGTTCTGGCTCGACGACATCGAGGCGTTCCACACCGCCCACCTGAGAGCGAAACGCGCCGAGCTGACGAAGGTCGACCGCCGCGGTGACCCGGAGGATCTCCTCGGCTCAGGAGCAGCGGCGAAGGTCCTCGGCTACGGCTCCTACCGCAACCTGCCCGACACCCTGCTCCACCAACCCGACCGGATCGAGACGCTGCCCGACGGACGGGCCCGCCGCCTGTGGTTCCGCCGCACCATATGGGCTATCGCCGACGCCCGCACCGGCCGGCAGTCCACCGGCCGACCCATCGGCGCGACCGGTGCCCGCCAGCCGCACCCGTACGCCGACGACCCGCGCCTCCAAGCCGCCGTCACGCTCCTCGCCGAGGCCGACGCCGCCGGGCAGGACCAGCGTGGGCTCGGCGTGATCCTTGCTCAACAACTCGGCATCACCCCGCGCACCGCGCAACGACTCCTCGCCGCTGCCGCCGACACGACCGGCGCTGCACCCGCGTAGGGGCCACGAGGACCCGCAGAACACGTCGCCCGTCCGCCATCGCGGACCGGGCGACCTGTTCCGTATGCCGACTCAGTCCTCGTCGTCGTCCGCGACGGTCCGAGGCGTCGGCGCCTCGATCAGGTAGCGCAGCGCGCCGTTGACGTCGGTGTCTCGACGTGCGGCAGTACGCGCCAACACGTCGTACACGTCAGCGTCGACCTCAACGGTGCGGCGCATGGGTAGATGGTCGGTCATCTCTGGTGCCTCCTGACGGTGTTCGGCATGGTGCCCAACCGGGCACCCGTGCCCATCCACGTCGACCTCCACGCTCCGATCAAGACCGCCGGTCAGCGCGAACCGGGGCCGGGGACACGGGCCTCTGCGCGAGCGAAGCGACGAGGTGAGGCTCACCGGCTGCAGACAGCGGACGGGAACCGACGGCCGGAGAGGTCTTCGGCCGGATAGCGGCAAGGAGTTCCGAGACACCGCTGTTGCGGAGAGAATGGCCGTTGCGGCGTAACCGGCGCGCAAGGGCATCGCGGCTGACCGTGTGGCCTTCGCGAATCAGCTCGTCGCGGGCAGTACGAGCGGCGGGCAACAGCGGCACGAGATCCGCAGACAGGCCCACGTCATCGTCCGCATCGATCTCCCCGACGGAGACTCCATTCGCAGGCCGCCCACTGTCCCGATCATTCCGGAGCCGGGGGCCCGCCGAGCTGTGCGTGGCCGGACGCTGCTCGGGGACGGGTATGACCTCCGGGCGCGACCGGTCGACGTCGTCGTCATGGCGTTCGAGTGCGGGATTCGGGTGGGTTGGTGCGGCGTCATCGGGAACCGGCGGCTGCGCTGTCGCTGCGGGGACGGCGGTGGGCGGGGGCGTCGCTGTGGCGGGTGCCGGTCGGGGGTTCTCGGATTCGCGCCGGCGGGCGGAGAGTTCCACCAGGGAGACCGACGCGACGATGATGAGCCCGTCGACGGAGAGCGGCAGGAGGTACGGCACGGTGCCCGTTTCGCCATAGCGGGCGACGACTCCAACCATGTGGTGGTAGCTGATCCAGGCAGCGATGGCGGCGATGGTCGAGGCGGCGATGACCCGGATCGCACCGAGCGCCCGCTGGTGCACGGGGATACGGGTGACCAGCTCGACGGTGATCAACAGGGCCAGAGGTGGCCATGCCGCGATGGCCTGGGCAATCGGGTTCGCCTGCGCGTGCAGGATGTTCGCGGTGACCGAGGCTGCCACCCCGAGGGCCAGGGTGGCGCGTACCGCCCACTGCATCCGACGGAGCCGGGTCTCGGTCATGACGTCCTCCCCGCCCTGGAGGCGGCGGGTGCGAACTGGCGTTCGGCGACGCGGCGGGTGGCCTGCGACGGTTCGGCGTCGAGGAGATCGGCGAGGCGTTCCTCCAGACGGCGCAGGGTGCGCCGGACGGCGTCGGGGCGTTGCCGCCGGCCGTGGATCCGCATGATCCGCTGGTACAACTCCTCATTGACCGGGTCCAGGTCGGTGGCACGTTCGAGGGCGGCCACCGCGCGATCGGGATGGTCGGGTTCGAGGAACTCGGCGATGCGGGCGTAGGCGGTGAGGACCTGGTGGCGGTAGCTGGTGGCGTAGTCGACGGCCCACGGGTGGTCGTGGCCTTCAGCGAAGTCACCCATATACAGGTCGGTCGCGCGGCGTAGAGCTGCGAGCGCCTCGTCATCGTTGTCGCTGGTGGCGGCTTGGTTGATGGCGGTGAGCATGTGCCAGAGGTCCACGGTGACGGTCTGCGGGTCGAGGTGATACCGGCCGGTGGCGGGGTCGAAGACGATGAACATGTGCTCGTCATGGCCGGTCGCGGTACGCAGGACACGGCGGGCGGTGGTGATGTCGGTCCGGACGCGCTTGACGGCGGAGGCATGGTTCACGTCGGGGTGCAGGTCGGCGGCGAGCTGGTAGAGAGTGCGGCCGGCGGGGTGAGCGGCGAGGACGGCGAGGACCGTGTAGGAGCCGCTGCGCATCCCGGTGGTCACCGGGCCGGCGGCGGTGGTGACAGTGACCCGGCCGAGGACCCGAAGGTGCACGAGGGCTGTCGGGTTCTCCGCCGGGACCGGACAGGGCTCGACGGTCGGCGCGGTCGGTGTGGCGGAGGCGGCCGGATCGTCGATGTCAATGCCGGGCTCCGGGCGGGCCTGGGCGTCGGTGAGCATGGCCAGGACGGCGGCGAGGTTCTCCGCGCTCAGGGTGGACACCCGAGTCAGGGGGTGCGGGCGGTCGCTGCAGGTGGTGCCGTCGCGGGTGATCTCCACGCTGGGGAGGCCGTCGTGGGGGCCGAGGACGATCGGGTGGAGGTCCAGGGCACTGCGGTGGGTGGCGATGGCCTGCACGCGGCCCGCGTACCGAGTGGTCGATTCGATGAGCAGGACGTACGGCGGCGGGGTCTCGGCGTGGTCACTACGGGCGTGCAGATCGGCGATGGTGGTGGTGTCGAAGGTGTCCAGCAGCCGTCGTCGGCTGGTCATCTCCTCCTCGGCATGGGTGACGGCGGCATCAGTGTCGGCGAGGACGATCAGACGTTCGCCGTCGTATGCGGTGCCGTCGGGGTCCAACCCCACCATCGGGCGGGCTTCGGGCAGGAGCTGCGCCAGGAGGCTGGCGGTCGTGACGACGATCGGGCGGACGGAGGCGGTATCGGCCGCGCCGGTGGTGAGCACTGCGGCGAGGATGGCGCGGGCGGCCGGTACTGCCCCTTTGCCGTGCAGGGCGAGGCCGGAACCGGGGAGGCGGAACAGGCTCACCTCGGTGCCGTTGCCGTCGACTCCGATGGGAGCCGGCACGATGGGGTGAGCGGGCTGTTGGTCGTTGCTGGTGAGGCCGAGGTGGCGGCGGCCGATCGCATCGGCGTGCGCGAGAGACGGCGGCACCGGGGCAGGGTGTGGCGTGGCGCTCGCGGCCGTGGTGAAGGTTAGCCGGGCGTGGCGGCGTCGTTGAAGGCGTAGCAGCATGGCCACGGCGGCTATGGCGGCGGCCAGACCGAGACTGATCCAGCCCCGCACTGGCAGCACGATCCCTGTCTCGTCGTACGGCTCGGTGTGGGGCCGCTCGGGGTGCGCGGCCGATGTCGTGTCGTCGGTCGTCACGGCTGATGTGCTCGGCGCGGTGGTGGGCGGCGTCGAGCGCTGCGGGGCAGTCGACGTTTGAGGGGTAGATGGTGCAGAGGGACTCGTTTCTGCTTCGGGCGTGGCGGGCCCGGAGTTGCCGGCGACAGGAGGCTCGGGACGGGGTGGAGCGGGTGCTGATGTGGCCTGGTGGGAGGGGATGGTGAGTTTCCATCCGACGTGGATCGTGTCGGGATTGGTAAGCGCGTAGCCGTTGGCTTGGCGGTGTCCGCGATTGAGGGCGTAGATCTCCCGCCAACGGGTCGCGTCACCGAGATGCTCGGCAGCCAGGTCCCACAGGCTGTCTCCGGCAACGACCCGGACCTTCTCGCCCGAGGCGTGAGGTGGGGGATGGGCGCTCGTGCGGTTGAGGACCGGCAGGGAAGCGTGACGTGCGGATTCCGTCGGCAGTGGTGGGGCGGCGGACGCTGTTGTCGAGGTGGTAGTGGCTTCCTGGCGGGGAGGTAAAGGGTCGGCTGGCGGCGGTTGGGTCGGGGCATCGCGGATCGGGGTGGCTGTGTCGGCCGGTGGTGGATCGGTATCGGCTGCGGTGTGGTCGTGCGCGGCGGCGGGAAGGGCGGCAGCGGTCGTGACGGCGGTAGTACCCAGCAGCGCCGCCGCGAGCGCCTGAAGAGGGCCAGGCAGGTGCAGGGTGAGACGCCACCGCAGGCGGGCGGCGAGGCACCGGAGCGCGTGGTCGGTGACGGCGGCCACGAGCAGTGCCCACAGCGCCCAGGCTCCGGCGTACCCCAACATGGCGATGAAGCCGGCGGTCAGCGGTTGGTGCACCCACGCCCGGAGCCGGTCCGTGGACAGCACGGGGACGGTGAGCCAACCGACCTCGTAGAGCAGCGCTGGCGGTACCAACGCGAGGACTGCGGTGACGGTGCGTATAGCTGCTGCCGAAACCCATTTCGCCATGGCCTGTCTCCCTCCGACGTTGCCGCGGTTGGTGAGACAGACCGTAAGAGCGCGATGGGCGACGACAGCAGGTGGAGGGCCTTACAGCACCTCACACTTCCTTACACGACCTTACAACCGCAGGTCACAGCGGTGCCGAGGGGTGGTGGTATATGGAAGGTACGACGCCGAGGTGTTCGAGATCGAGCCAAAAATCGGCCATGTAAGGACTCGCGGACTACGGCCCTGCTGAGAACTGTCCAGGTACGCGCGCTTGGCCTCGCGCACTTGGCGGCATGTTGGTGATCGTGGGAAGCGGGCGACGGTTGACAATGGTAGAGGGTGGTAGCGACACGGTGGCAAGGGCACCGTATGTCGGGGATTCGCTGAGTTGGACGGTAATGCCGTGACGCGCGGCGAGTTGGGAGACTATCAAAAGACCCAATCGCCAACTCCCTGACCTAGTGAAATCCGGCGGCGCGGAGAGCTGTCGGTTGATCTCAGTCAGATGCTCGCTCCTGATGCCAAGGCCGGAATCGATGATCTGGAGGGTGGCTCCGAGGTCGAGTCGGCGCGCCGTTACGGTGACCACATGGTTCGGCGGTGAGAAAGCGGTTGCGTTGTCGTACAGTTCAGCGAGTAGGTGCACCACGTCGTTGACGGCATGCGCAGCAACCTCGATGTTGTTGTCAACATCAACAAATTCGATTCGCATGTACATCTCGATCTCGGCTTGGGCGGCACGCATCACATCGATTAATTTCGCCGGCTCCCGCTGCCGGGAAGGTCCGGTTGCGCCCGCTAGAGCAAGTGCGGCCTCATTAGTGCGGCGCATCAGACTCGCCATGTGGTCAATCTTGAATAGATTGCTGAGCCGTGCAGGGTCCTCCTCGTCGCGTTCTAGCCGATCTAGATCGCTCAGCAGCCGGTTCACAAGATTTTGCGACCGGCGGGCGAGATTGACCAGGATGGCGGCGGGTACTGGTGTATCGAGGTCCGCCCCTGGTAGTGAGTTCTCGGGGTTTCCTGGCTGCTGAATCCCATCTATGAGTGCGTTGTGCAGTGGGTTTGGTGCGAGTGCTAGGTTGCCGGAGTTGTCGGTCTTGAGCCGATGGGGCTGTGGAAGGTTGCGAGCCTTCATCTGCGCCTGAAGTTCGCCGTACAGGATGTCCAAGGTCAACAGCTGGCCGACGCTCGGCACTCCGCGCCGTAGCACCTGAACCAACTCGCCGGTGAATTCTGTGATTGCCTTGCCCGCGGATGCTGCTTCGTTGGCGGCAGTCGCCGTGAGGACGTAGGCGCCCTCGATGTCGATCTGTCCCAGTATCGTACCGGTATCGCCAGACATTAGCGGAGTTGCCGCGCGGCCCGAAAAACACGAGTCGAGGATGACTACGCGGTTTCGTGCTCGGCTATTTAGCACCTCTTCGCGTAGAACTTCGTAGGCCAGCGAGTGGAAGGCTGGGCGCTCGGGATCGGTGTCTTTCAAGGTGAGGTAAAGTTGGTTACGACGTAGCCCTACGAGCCCATGGCCGGCGTAATAGACGAGCAGCATGTCGGTCGCCTCCGCGGCGGCGGTGCCTACCGCGCGGCCGACCGCGTTACCGTCCGAAGGATCGTGAACCACCGTGCAAGAACGGGCGGGTAGCCCGCACACTCGTGGGTCTGTCAGCACGGCAGCCAGTGCCTTCACGCTTCGCCGCACTGAGGGCAAACTGGGCAGGGTGGAGTAGCGGCTTGCCCCGATCAGCACCGCACGAGATGCCGCAGGGTCGAAGAGGCGGGCGAACACTTCAGCGAGATTCAGTCCACGGCTTCACCGCAGCGGCAACAACCGCTTCAACATCGTCGACGCCCTTGGCATCGACGTAGAGCTTCGTGCCGTCTGGGAACTCCAACCGTAGTCCAAGTTTGCCTGGCCGCCCCGGCGCTCGTCGGCGCAACCAGAGAGCGACCCCGCCGGCGATGATCGTCGCTGCGCCTCCCGGCACGAGAGCGATGGAGAGAGCCTCGATAGCAGCACCCATCTCACCAGGCCCGGGTGCCGCCCGTACTGGTCGCGTCTGACCACGCAACTCGTCATACCCATTGAAGAGGTCGATCAGGGTGGACAGATCATCGTCACTACCGTCGACGACGCGCAGCAGCATGGAAGGCAACGACCAGCTCCTCATGGCGGGGAGAGAATAAGGCTAGTGACTGTAATCGAAGATGTGTAGTCCAGTATGCACGGTCGCTCAAAGAGGTGAGGGCCGAGGACGGGACGTGTCCATGCCCAGACTGCCGCTGTGCTGAAAAGTGACCCTGTCCGGGTGTGGGCACCGGCATCCGCATGGCCCGCTGCCGCTCGTCTCTCAGCGCGGCCAGCCGGTCAGGGCTTGCGACAGCATCACCTACCGGCGTCTGGTGCGGTGAACGAGACGCGGGGAGAGAACTCGCTGTCGAGCCCAACTCGTAAGAGGGACTGCTGATGCTGTTGCTGCAGCTCGACGGCGGCTTCCAGCTCACCCAAGTCGATGAGGGCACGGCCGGCGAGCCCATGTAGGTCGGCGTTGTACGGGTCGATGTGGATGCCGTCCTGCAGCAACTGTAGAAAGCGGTGTGGATCGGGTTCCTTGGCGGCGAGGGTGGCGCACAGGTCGATGACTCGGCGGCGGGTTGCTTCGCGGTGAGGGTCGAGCCATGGCCAGGTGCGGGTGGTGGCGAGGTCCGCGGGATAGGCGTCGAGGACGGTCTGCCAGGCAGTGGCGGTGTGGGCGAGGGTGGCGGCAGCCTGGTGGATGGTGGCGTGAAGTTGCCACAGGTCGACCTCGATGTGCGCGGGGTTGAGGCGGTAGCGGTCATCGGAGTGGTCGATGACGGGTAGGTCGCTTGCTGTTCGGATGGTGCTTCGGAGGTCGCTGAGGGCGGTGTAGAGGCGGCCGGTGAGAGAGTGGCGGGGTAGTCCTGGCCAGATGGCGTCGGTGAGTTGTGCGGTGTCGGCCCCGCTGGGGTGGATGGCCAGGTAGACGAGGACTTGGAGCCCGGCGCTGCGGCGGATGGTCAGGGGCTCGCCGTCGATGAGCAGTTGCGGGTCACCCAGGACGCGCAGGTGAAGCCGTTGCCGGGATGCGGTGGACAGGCGCGTAGGTTCGTGCCGGGCAACCTGTCGTGGCAGTGGCAGCTCTGGTGATCCGGCGTAGGGGAGTGGTGGGCGTCCACTGTCGGGATGGGCTGGTGCCGGGCCGGGACTGGCGATGACGGTGAGCAGGTCGGTGGTCGCCGTCCAGTCCAGGATGCACAGCCGTGGGCCCGGCATGTCGGGGTGGTGTGGGTCGCGCAGATAGCCGGTGGAGCCGGCGTGCCAGTTTGGCCCGTCCGGTTGTTCTCCCAGTACGACGACGAGAGCAGCGGCGGCGGTGCCTGTCTCGGCGAGGTGCTTCAACTGCTGCTCGTTGCCGTCGTGGTCGTTCAGCAGCACGATCTTCCGATGGCCGTGCCTACTCGACGTCCCACCCTGACGCTGACCAGGAATGGCTTCACCAGTGACGGGGCCGGCAGGTTGGAGTAGCTGTGCTGCTTCGTCAACGGTGTCGACGATCGTCAGCGGCAGGCGTCGCCCGAGTGTCTCTGCGGCCGGTCCGAGAAGGAGGGCCAGGGTTGCCTGGGTGACGATTAACGACGTAGAGCTGTGGCGTTGTCCGGCCAGGATGGCGGTGACCAGCAGTCCGCGCCCGACGGGCAGCGTGCCCGGTCCGGTGAGGCCCACCCCGCCGGCCGGCAGGGCTTCGAAGGGGGCCGCGTTTTCGTCCGGCGGCGGCGGGGTGGGGCTGTCGGCGAGGGCGGCTTGGACGGCGGTGACGGTGGGTGGTAGTGGGGTGAGGTCGGTGTCGTCGGGTTGGGTGGGGTGGGGTTGGTAGTCGCGGCGGCGGCGTAGCCAGATCAGTGCTGCTGCGGCGGTGACCTGTTCGGCGACGTCCCGGGGCAGCCAGCCACCGGTAACCGTGACCCCGTCCTCGCGTACGGCCTGGTCGCGGTAGTCGTCCGGGGCGGTGTCGTCGTGGAATGTGGCGGTGCCTGTTGCTGCGGGCTGTGGCGGTTCCGGCGGGGTGGTGGTGACGGTGTTGGTGGTGACGCCGAAGACGGCTGCACCGGCCATTCCACTGGCCGTCGCTTGCAACGGTGTGGGGAGGGGCATCCGCCGTAGCCATGCCGTGGTGGCGCGGAGGCGGATGATGATCCGGATGGCGACGGTGTAGGCGACGAGCAGCCAGATCAGCCACGCGCCGATGGCGAGTCCGGCGGTGAGCGTTTCTTCGGTCAACGGCTGCTGCAACCAGGCCCGCAACTGCTCCGAGGTCGGCCATCCGCGAAGGGGCGGGCCGATCACGGTCAGGAGCACCGCTGGTGGACCGACCAGGAACGCCAGGACGAAGATCAGCGACATCAACTGTCGTGGCCAGCGCATGTCACCCGCCTCGACCTGGTGGGCTGAGGGTGGTGGGGCCGGTGGTGGGGTGGATGAGGCGGGTCCAGACGCGTGCTGCCCACCAGACGGTGATGGCTATGGCGTAGCTGACGCCGAGGATGCCGGTGGATTGTCCGGTGACGATCGCGGCGCTGATCACCGCTATCGGGGCGGCGAGCACGATGCGGAAGATCAGTGGTGTCACGAGGGCCATGACGGTGCCGATGCCGAGGAGGAGTCCGCCGATGCGGGCGGTGAGGTCGAGCCACACGACCAGGTGGGGCCATCGGTCGGCGGTGCGTGCGTACTGGATGAGTCCCATGCCCACGGCGGCGGTGACGACCGAGCCGGTGGGTGTGGCCAGGAGCGTGGACCAGCCGCCGGAGGGTGTGCGCCATTGTCGGGCGGCGATTATCGCCATGACCACGGCGAGGACGGCGGTGGGGGCGATTGGCCAGAGTGCCCAGGTGAGGAACCCGCGTAGGGGGAGGCCGAAGTATTGGCTGATGACGACGGCGTAGAGGGCGGCGATGGCGACGCCGAGGGAGACTCCGGCGAGGATGCCGATGCTGACTTTTCCGCCTTCGGTGCGTAGTTCGGGGGTGGGGCTGCGGGCGGCGATCAACGAGCCGAGGATGGTGCCTGCTGCGATGCAGGCCACCAGGGCGAACACCGCTGCCATCGTCAATTCGCCCAGGTTGAACAGGACGTAGTAGTACGCGCTGAGGGTGTTGTTGCGTTCGGCGGTCAGCAGGGCCTGCCACAGCAGTGCCAGGGAGGCGAGGCCGGGCACCGCGATGGCGACGGCCCGCCGGATCGGCGGCACCGTCACCTCCACCGCACCCACCCCGACCGCAGGAGCGCCCACCTCGGCGGCGCCCCGCGCCGCGATGAGTTGAGGCTCCGCCACCAGCATCGGCGTGACCCCCGTGTGCTCGGCGATGGCGGCGTCCAGGCGTGGGAGGTGGGCGCTGCCCCCGACGCAGTAGATTCCCGCGAGGTCGCCGGAGGTCAGGTCGGCGGCAGCGATGCACTGCTGGGTCAACTCCGCGACCCGCCGTACGACCGGTTGGGCGGCGGCGTCGAGCATGGCGCGGTCCGCGATGACCGGGTGGTGGCCGGCGACCGGCACGGTGACCGCCGGATGCGAACCCAGGGTTTCCTTCGCGACCCGGACGCTTTCCGCCATCGCCCACTGGCCCATACCGCCGGCAGGCACCTCCCGGCCGTGGAGCACAGCCGCAGTCAACGCTAGGTCGACGGCAGCACCGCCGGCTGCAGGGTCGGCGAGCGTGGCGAGGACCTCGAACCCTGCCGGGCCTCGGCGCAGCACCGTTACCTCGGCACCCGCGCCGACATCACACACGACAACGAAGGATCCGACCGTCAGCCGTACACCGGTGGCGACCAAATGCTCCGTGACGGCCACCGGAGCCTCCACCAGGCGCGGCTGCCCGAGTCCAGCCCGGTGTGCGACCTGCCGCATCCAGGTGCGCCGACGCGGCCCCCACCCGGCCGGCACCACCAACCGCACATCCCGCACCGGCTCACCAACAACACCCTCGGCCTCCGCAGCAGCCCGCCGCAACGGTGCCGCCGCGAACTCCACCGCCTCCGCTTCCGAGCCGTTGATGACCAGCTCGCCATCGTTGGTACGGCGGGGGTTCGGTACGAACCGGTGCGGCTGCGTCTCGGCGGCCTGCCACGCCCGTCGACCCGTCCACACCTGTCCGTCCTCGGCCAGGAACAAGCCGCTGGGCAGGTACGGCAGACCATCGAACGGCAACACCGACGCCCGACCATCAGGCCAGGCCAACACGGCTACGGTGCTCGCGCTACCGCAGTCGATCGACAGCCGTGTTTCCCCCGCCTCCACGCAGGTAGTCAAACATGAATACTCATTCAAGTCACCTCCTGATCACTCAGGAGAATCAAGGCTGGTCCGGTTCGTGAACTCCTCCGGTCGAGTCCGAAGGGGAGGGTGGGCGGCACCGGCAGGCGTGCGTGGAGGTGATGACGGTGGCCCACTTCGCCCAGCGGGTGGACTGGGCCCCGAAGGGCGAAACGGCTGGCATTGCCGTCGCTGACATGTTCTGAGCCGGCGAAGACCGAACCCACAGACGACTGCCTACTCGCAGGCGAACCCGTCGCCGTCGCGGTCCAGTTTCCGTGAGTACCCGGGGTCGCCGCGCCGGATCGGGGCCGCGCCCGCCGCCCTCACCGCTGTGCAGTTGGTGTAGCACATGTCGCCGTTGGTGTCGTCGTAGACGCAATATCCGTCGTTGTCTCAGTGGCCGCACTAATAATGGAGGCACTAAACGCGGTCGGTGATACCGATCGGGTAGGCACTGTTTCTGGCTTCGGTGGAATTGTGGTGCGCGCTGTCGGGTTGGTGGTCGCATGGCGAACATGGAGATGGCAGCAGACCGTTGCCACCGACATGGCGGATCGGCTGGCCACAGCGATCGGGCAGGTGAGCAGAAAGCCCGTCGGCGGTTTTGGTTGTCGGCGGCGAGGGCGGAGGCGGTTACGTCGGCGGCGTGGGCGTAGGGGCTGCCGCTTTGGGCGGTCAATGCGGAGGCGGCGACGGCGCGATCGATGGAGGCGACCTTCAGCGTAGACGGCGAACCTCGCTCCACCCCGTACGCAGCAGTCAGGACAGTCTTGACTGTCTGGTAGTCGACAATGGGCATTCTCGAAACAGACATAAAGGGCAAGTCGGGCTGGGTAAGCCTACCGATACCATCGAAGGCCGCTATCCTCGACCGCCCCTGCCGAACGATCGATTGGCATCCGCATGGATAGCGAAATGACGAACATTGTCCCGCGAGGGGCGGGGTTCGTGGTTGCCGAAATTTATGTCAAGCAGTTATTTGGGCGGTACACCTATCGAATCAGGTCGCAGAATCGTGAGACGCAACATCTCGCAGCCCCTCCATTGATGCTTCTTTATGGTATGAATGGTTCCGGGAAGACGACGATCCTCCGGCTTTTATGGCATCTTCTTTCTATTGCCCCAAATAAGGGCCACCGAACGGCAATCGCAACCACGCCATTCAGGCAGTTTGCGGTAAACCTGGGAAATGGAACCAGAATAATTGTTGATAAGCACGACGGACTGACGGGCGCATATTCGATCAGTGTAGAACGCGACGGAAAGATGCTCGCCCGACAGTTCTACCAATCGCCGACCGAGGGGCACAGCGGGGTCATTCCTGTTGATACGTACCGCATACCCCCCAAGGAAGTTTCAGATCACTACATCGCGGCAGCGCGAATTCGAGCAATCGACCCAGATGTAATTTCTGATGAAGATGACGTATTCACGTTTGAAACGGATGACTCTTATCTGAGTTATCTCGAATACTTAGGCATTAAGCCAGTCCTGCTGGGAGACGATCGCAGGCTTCATGCCGATGAAGAAGAACCTGCACGAGCAGCACGCTACGAAAAAGCGAACCGGCTAAACGACGAACTTCCAGTTAACCTGCAACTCGCATCATCTCTGAGCCAAACGACGGAATGGCTTAGGCAGCAACTTCTTAGTGGCGCTGCGATGGGCTCCAGAGGTGCAGACGAGGTTTACAGAGAGGTGCTAACTCAGCTGGGCCGAATAACTGAACTAGATGAGTTGCCCGCGATTGATGAGTTGCGTCGTCGACTGATTAGTCTAGATCGGCGAACGAAGCGGTTTAGTGATTTTGGACTCGCAACGCACTTTGAAAGCAAGTCGATGCTCGGGATGCTCGATAGCATTCCCCCGTCTCGCTTGTCACTTGTGGCGAGCATCCTAGATCCGTATCTAACCGGCCAAGATGCGCGGCTGGATTCACTTCAGGCCACCGAGAAAATGGTTCGAACCTTCGTCAACTATCTCAACGATTACTTTGACGACAAGAGCGTTCTCTTTACGCCACGCAATGGAATCAGAATCCGCAGTGAGGACGGTAACCCAATCCCTCCCGCGCGCCTGTCTTCCGGTGAACGTCAATTGCTGTTACTCCTTTGTCGGACAGTTCTTTCACGGCAGTCGACCACCCTATTCATGATCGACGAGCCGGAACTCAGCCTGAATGCCAAGTGGCAGCGCCGCCTCGTTCAGACTCTCTTGGATCTGGCCGAAGGGTCAAACGTTCAGTTCATGATGGCAACGCACTCGATCGAGATAATTACAAGGCATCGTCCGTATCTTGCGGAGCTGAAGGTTGTCGAATGAGCTTCGAAGACGACGGCACTCGACGCACGATCGAAGAACTGGCGACCTTGCATTCGGTGGAGCCTGGCCTGCACGAAATTTACACTGAAGGCAGAACGGATGCGGGCGTCATAAATTGGTTTATGCGCCATCATGAAATCGACTCAGCGACAGTTTATGCTATCTCGGACCGCGTTCTTCTCAATTTTGATGTTCATCAGTATGGAGTGCGATTCGGTGAGCAGGGGAAAGTCGTAGCTGCCGCTTCTCGTCTAGCTGAACTCGGGGCTAGTGGCGGATTCACCTGCATCGCGGACGCAGACTACTGGCACACCTTGGAAGATAAGCCAAGCGCGGCCCGGTTTGCACTTCTAACTGATTATGCGGACCTGAACATGTATTGCTTCAACGAAAAGGTCATCCAGAAGTTCCTATTGGTTTGCCTTCGGGCATCTTCCGATCTATCGGCCCACAGCATACTTTCCTCGATCGCACCGCTAGTGCGAGCCATCTTCATCCTTAGATGGCTCTTGCGACAAGAGGTTGAAAGTCTCACGCTTGTTAAGCGACTTGAACGAAGAGTGACGGTGGCAGGAAAGTCGCTCATCCTTGATCTCGAAAAGTTGGTAAGAGACTCGATTGACTCGTGTCCAGATCCCGCAGCTCGCACTATTGACAAGGATCGCGTTTGTGCACAGCACGTCCATCTCAGTGAGGCGCTAGCTGCCAGTGATCCTCGGAAGTCGATGAATGGGCATGATTTTGTTTACTTTTTATGCTTATTTCTGCAGAAGTTCCACCCTGAGGTCTTTGGTGAAGACCGGAAGAACTTTAAGGACGTAAGCACTGCCGAACTCGCCTTATTGGGCTGCATCGACATCGAGTCATTGGCAAGGGAAGGGTTGTTCCGACAACTCCTGCAACGTCTCGGTCGATCGACCGATGAGCAGGAAGTAATTCCCAATCAACGCGAGAGTGTGGAGTCCTTAAGCGCAGAACACGTTCGCAACTCGCTGCCGAAATGATCTATTCGGTATCACTGCACCACGCGGAGCGCGGTGCAGTGCGGTAAGCCGCTGGCGGCATGCCGCTCCGTACGCCTACAGCATTGGGGCGGTGAGGCGCCGACAGCCGCCGGGACACCCCCCCATGGCCAAAGGGCCAAGTTCAGCGAGGCCGCGATAGACGCTGGTGGGTCGGCTTGGTCGCATTGTTGGGGTTCCCAGCTGCCACGGCGGTCAATCCCGGGACTGGCTTTCCACTGGTTCCTCCCGTCGCGGTACCCAGATCCACGGGCAGGACGTACCCGACCTCCCCCGGCAGCCGGCGACCCCTACCCGGAGCCATGCGCGCAACCCGTAGAGGCCCCGCGACGGGAGTAGTCGACTGATACCAGGCGAGGCCGACTGGGCCGGGGCTCAAGCGCGCTAAACGCCGGCCAATGTTGACCAGGAACGACCGTAGCTGTCCGAACATAGGACCAGCTCAGGCCGTGATCACCGCTCTAATTTGGTGGGCGACGGACGAGTCCGCCTGTACGCCGAGAAAGTGTTCTACCGAACATTCTGCGATAGATGCTGGGGCGAGAGGCTGGTGGTGGTGTCGATGGCCTGAGCGATGGATTTCAGGGCTTGTTTCATCTGCACCTAAACGGATATTGGGGTACCCGTGTGGATTGCAAATTCGACTGCCCTCGCGCAGCGTAGTTCCCCGTGGCACGGGGAAGGGTGGGACGTGGGGCGTCCGTAGGGTGGTGGGCGTGAGCGATGTGACGTACGCCCGCCTTGGTGCGGAGGCTGCTGGCGGGTTGATGGACGAGTTGTGTGAGGTCTACGCGGACGCCTATGGGCAGGTTCCTGGCGAGGATGCGACGGTCAAGGTTGACGCGTTCCGGGGGCGGGCCTCGGCGGCGTTGGGTGCGCGGAACTACGAGTTGGTCTTCGCGCGGGCGGGGGATGAGTTGGTGGGGTTCGTCTTCGGGTACAGCCTGCGGCAGGACCGGGACTGGTTCGCCGGGCTTCAGCCGGCTCCGGAGGAGGGGTTCACCGACGAGCGGGGTGGTGAACGCACGGTGGTCCTGGCCGAGATCGAGGTACGCAAGGCATGGCAGGGTCGGGGGATTGGGCGCGGCCTGCACGATTCGTTCCTGAGGGGACGGCGCGAGGAGCGTGCGACCTTGACGGCCAATCCGGTTGCCACGGCAACCCATGCTCTGTACGAGGGGTGGGGCTGGCAGCGGGTAGGCAGCATTCCCGGCCGGCCGGGGGCGTACTACCGGGAGTACGCCATGTTTGTGCGTCCGCTCCCGTTACTTGACGGGCGTTGAGGACCGGTAGGCGGCGATTGCCTGGTCGAGCTGTTTGACAGCGCGGGTGCGCTTCCATGGATCGAGCCCTCGGCGCATCTCCTGCAAACGCTGCTCGATGCGGCGAGTCGAGTTCACGGACGTCAGTTCCACGACTTCGATGGTGGTTTGGCAGGCCAGGCCGATGTTCTGCTGACGCGCGAAGGCTTCCGCGCGGTAGAGAAGGCGGAACGACCGCTCGTGAAGGTTGCCGTTGTCGCTGAGCTTCAATGCCTTCTCTGAGGCGGCCATGATTCGGTCGACTCCGTCGAACTTCAGCGCGTTCTGCGTGTTGGTGCTCCAGTAGAAGGATTCGTCGTAGAAGTACCACCAGGACTGGCTGGGGCTCTGGTCGGTGAGTGCTTCCTGTAGGGCGGTGTATTCGCGGTCGAGGGCTTGTTTGGATTGGTGGTTTTGGTTGTCGGCGGTGAGGGCGCGGACGGCTACGTCGGCGGCGTAGGCGCGGGCGTAGGGGCTGCCGGTTTGGTCGGCCCAGGCGGAGGCTGCGGCGGCGTGGTCGATGCCGATGCGGGGTTTGCCTTGCCAGGTGGCGAGGTGGCTCATGGTGCAGAGGATGTAGGTGACGAGTTCGTCGGCGCGGGCGTCGTGGGCGGCGGTGCGTGCGTCGTCGTAGAGGCGTTGTGCGGTGTGGTAGTCGCCGGTGTTGAAGCAGAGCCAGCCGGCGAGTTGGGTGAGTTCGGCGTAGGTGGCGATGGCGCGGTCGCGGTGTGGACCGTGGGGTGCGGCTTTGGCCTGTTGTTCGGCGATGCGCCGGTAGGCCAGGGCGGTGGGCAGGGTGGCGGCAGCGCCGAGGACGTCGCCCTGCTTACGCAGGTTGGGCATCATGGCTTCGCAGTGCGCGAGGGTGGCCGGCTCGAACCGTGCGGGATCGGTGAGCGTGGGTGCGGCGGTGGCGCTGTCGGTGAAGCCTGCGAGGTCGGTCAGTGGTGCTGTTGCGGCGACGGCGAGTGCGGCGGTCAGCTTGGTCAGCATGTCGCGTCGGGTCTGGGGGTGGGGTACTCGTTGCATCCACATGGTGATGACCTGCGCCAACTCTGCGAAGTTGACCTCCTCGGGTCGGCGGTACAGGCCGGCGGTTTCCGCTTGTGGCGGGGCGTCCGCGTCGGCGCCGGGGCGTCGACCGAGCAGGTCACGAAGCAGGATCTCTGCCTCGCTCGGCACCATGATTTCACCTTGCAGGCCGGGTTTCACCCCCTCGGGCGTGACGGGGGTCGATGCGGTGGCGGAGTCGAGGTGGCGGAAGCTCGGTAGGTCGGCCAGGAGGTCGGCGACGCTGCATTCGTAGAGTTCGGCGAGGCGGGCCAGGTTGTCCTGGGAGGGGGAGTAGCCGCCCTTGCCGGGCCAGATCTCCCAGTACGAGAAGCTCTTGAACGACTTGGGTTCGTTGGGCCAGCGCTGGTTCCATTCCTCGGCGGCCTTCGCCTGGCTCCATCCGCGAACGACGCGGAGTGCGACGCGGGGGTTGAGGCGGAACCTGTCGCGGAAGACCTCGGCGGTTTCGACCCAGGTTCTTCCCGCTGACCGTAGTTCGGCGGCGAGGCGCGTTTGTTGCTGCCGCAGGCTCTCGGGATTCCCGTCGGTCATGTGCGGCCCTTCCCCGTCAGCCGTGCCCCATCGATGGTGCTGCACCACCGTACGCAATTCGGGCCGTCTATGTAACTTCCCCGCGACACGGGGAATTGTGGGGAAGGAAACCTCCCAATGATCACAGGTGGCGGCGTCGGGGCCGCGTCAATGATCGTGGACGCAGTTGCCGGGTGACCGCGTTCCTGCGCCTTCTTCGCATTGCGAAGGATGTGGACCAGTGATGCCCGGAAGGCGTTGTCCGATGGCGGTGTCGAGAGGGGTGGACGTGACGATCCACCGGAGGAAGTGGTTCATGTCCGCGCCTGATCTTGAGCAGTCGCTGCCCCGCACTGTCGCCGATCATGAGCGGGCGGCGGCGTACTTCTGGTCGTTCATGGTGGATCGGAGTGTGCGGTTTCTGCCGGAGCGGTTTGCGCCGGTGTTCTTCTCGACGTTGGTGGAGGCGATCGCGCACGGGGCTGATCCTGCTGTTTATCGGGCGGGGCTGGTGGTGTTGGGCCGGTTGTATCGGCGGTTCGACCTGTATCCGTATCACGGGACGGTGATCGGGGCGGCGGTGGTGGACACGGTGCGGCGGTTCGCGGGGGAGTGGTGGGGGCCGGAGCTGGTCCGGGTGTGGGAGCAGGGTTGTTTGCGGGTGTTGCGTCTGGCCGAGCAGTGCGCCGGCATGCTGGGTGATGGCCCGCAGGTGTCGTTCGGTGTGGTGGAGTCGGTGGTGTCGGCGTCCGGGTGCGTCGCGGTGGTGACGGTGCGTCCGGTGCGGCGGCTGCACTACCTGGCGGGTGACGCTGTGCCGGTGTGTTCGCCTCGGTTGCCGGGTCGGTGGCGGTGGTTGTCTCCGGCGAACGCGCCGCGTCCGGACGGGACGGTGGAGTTCCATGTCAGTGTCGTTCCTGGTGGTGTCGTCTCGCCCGTGTTGGTGAGGCAGGTGACGGCGGGGGATCTGCTGTGGTTGGGGCCGCCGTGTGAGGTGGGCTTGTCGTTGGCGGCGGCCGGTGATGCCGATCTGTTGCTCGTTGCTGGGGGTACGGGGCTTGCGCCGTTACGGGCGTTGGTGGAGCAGGTTGCGGCCTCGCCGGACCGGCGGGTGACGTTGGTGGTGGGTGTTCGCAGGTTGGGGGATCTGTATGACGCGGCGGCGTTGGACGAGTTGCAGCGGGAGCATGGTGAGTGGTTGACGGTGGTGGTGGTGCTCTCGGGCGACGGCAGTGCCGATCCGGTTGCTCGGGGGAGCTTGCTGGGGTCGGTGCTGCACCACTACGAGGCGGGGCAGGCGGTGTTGGTGTGTGGTCCGCCGGAGTTCGTTCGGGAAGCGCGGACGTGGCTGCCGATCGGCGGTGTCGAGCCTGACGACCTGCACGTGGCGGTGACGTTCCAGCGGGGCTTCGACGCGGACCTGTGGGCGTCGCGGCAACGCTCCGTCGACACCACCGTTGTCGCCGAGGCGGCCGGCGGCGAGGGCGGGGACCACCGGATGTGGGACGTGCCGTGACGCGGGTCGTGGTGTGTCGTGCGTCGGTGGCGGATCTTGACGTGCTGTCGCCGCTGGTGGCGGAGTCGTTGTCGGCCGGACCGGTCGGTGGCTGGTTGGTGCCCGACGTCACCGAACGACCCGAGGTGCTGGGCCGGTATGCGCGGCTGTTGGCGTCGTGGGGGTTGGAGCACGGTCAGGTCGACACGACGGGGGACCGGTCGGTGGTGGCGGTGTGGCATCGGCGGTCGGAGGTGCCGGCGGCGGCGTGGATGTATGACCTGCACCGGGTCCTCGGTCGGCACGCGTCGCGGTTCGCGCTGTGGCACGCCTACGTCGACGCCGTGGTCCCGCAGGTCCCCCACGCCTACCTGGCGCACCTCGCCGCCCGCCCCGGCGGCGACGAGACCGCGCGGGCGTTGCTGACCGCCCACCACCGGGTCTTGGACGGCGAAGGTCTTCCCGCGTACACGGAGGTTTCGGGTGGTCGTCCGAGGGAGGGTTTGTTGGCCGGGCTGGGGTATGAGCCGAGGTCACCGATCCTGCTGGAGCCGGACGGCCCCGCGCTGTGGCGGATGTGGCGACCCGGCCCTGACAGCGGCCGGGCGTGTGGCGGGCTTCCCCCTCGGGTCCGGCTGCGCCGTAGGGTGACCCCGGTACGTGGCCGGCTCGTCCCGGTACCGCCGCGTTCTCCCTGACCGTTCTCTCTGACCGCGCCCGGTTGGGCGTCACCCCCTGATCAGTAGCTGGCGGAGGCCGTGTGGCCCGCCAGTCACCCCCGTGCACCCACTTTCCGGAGAAAGGGCTTGTCTCATGTTGACGGTTGTCGAGCGTCCGTTGGTTATGGTTCCGCCGCGCAGGCGTACGGCGGGTTGGTGGTTGCCGCCCTGGCTGACCCCCACCCGCACCCGCCCCACCACCCCCGCCAGTGCGGACGACGCGGGCACCGAACCCCAGGTGCACCTGTGGGGGTACGCGCTCCGCCGGGAGTGGCCCGACGGCACGCACGACCTGTTCGGGTTCACCCCGCGCGCCGACGTGGCGTTGCGACGACTTGACCGCGACCGCAGCTACTGGCGCACCGGCCCGGTACGACCCACCGCCGTGTACCTGGTGCCGGTCCACGCCGCCGACGTCACCACCCACCCGGTACGGGACTGCCGCAAGCCGTCGTGCCCGGACGTCCCGCAGCGGGGGCAGCGATGAGCATCCACACGCAGGTGGCTCTCGCCCGCCGGACGATGACCCCGACCGGCCTGTCGATCTTCGGCGCTGCCGCGTCCGCGCCGATGGTGGTTCTCGCCGGTGGTCTGGTCACCACCTACGCCACGACCCGGGTGACCGCACTACCCCTCACCTTCGTCCTGGTCACCGCAGTGGTGGCGTTGCTGATGGTCGGCTACACGGCGCTGGCCCGGCAGGTCGGGCATCCGGCGGCCTACTACGGCATCCTCGCCCACGGCATCGGCCGTGGTGGGGGTGTCGCCGCTGGCCTGGTCGCCCTGGTCGCGTACACGGCGATCCAGACCAGCCTGTACGGCCTGTTCGGGGCGACCCTCGCCGCCCAACTCGGCGGCACCTGGTGGGTGTGGGCCGGCATCGCCTGGGCCGTCGTCGGCGCACTCGGAGTACGGGCGATCGCCCTGTCCACCTGGGTCCTCGGCGGGGTCCTCACGGTGTCCCTGCTGATCGTCGGCCTGTTCGTCGCCGCCGGCCTCGGCGCGCCCGCCGACGGGACGGTGTCGTGGGAGGGATTCGACGCCTCCGGTCTGGCGGTCGGGGGGATCGGTGGGGCGGTGGCGTTGTGCGTGGCCGCGTTCATGGGCGTCGACGCCCCCGGCTCGTTCGTCGAGGAAGCCGTCGACCGCCGGTCGATCGGCCGCGCCACCATCACCGCCGTCCTCACCCTCGGCGGCGTATATGCCGCCGCCGCGTGGGCGATGGGCGTGGCCGTCGGCCCGGACACGGTCGCTTCCCGCGCGGCCGATCCGTCCTCCGGCCTACCGTTCACGATCCTCGAACCCGCCGGGACGGTGTGGGTGGGTGTTGCCGGGGTGGTGCTGGTGTTCGCGATCGTCACCTCGATGCTGGCGTTCCACAACGTCATCGCCCGCTACGTGTTCGCCATGGCCCGCGAAGGTGTCCTGCCCACCGGTCTCGCCCGCACTGACAGCACGACCCGGGTCAGCGCTCCACGCGGCGGCTCCCTCACCCAAACCGGCACGGCGGCACTCGTCGTCGCCTCGTTCGCGGTCGCCGGGGTCGACCCGGTCGCGGTGATGTTCACCTGGCTGTCCACCCTCGGCGCACTCGGCCTGCTCTGCCTCCTCCTCGCCGCCTCCATCGCCGCGCTGGCCGCCCCACCCGCCGTGCGAGGTCAACGGGCCGGAATCTGGCAGTGGAAGGTCGCGCCGGTGTTGGGGGTGCTCGGCGGGTCGGTGGTCCTGGTGGCGATGGTCGGCAACGTCGGCTCCCTCCTCGGAGCCGCACCAGGGTCGCCGTATCCGCTGCTGCTCCCGGCGATCCTCACCGCCACCGCCACCACAGGCGGCATCTGGGCCGCACGCCTGCGCCGCACCCGACCTGACGTGTACGCCGGCATCGGTCATGGCACCCCGAAGACGCATGCCGTGCCCGACGCCCTGCACATCTCCATCTGAACCCCGAGGAACACCCCGACCATGACGACCTACACCGCCCAGACGCCAGCGGCACCGGGCTACCACAGCAACGATCCGCTGGACCCGGCCTGGCGACCCGAACCCCGGCCGACGCCACCACCGCCCGGCCCCCGCCGACCGGCGGACCACCAACCCCCACCGGGTCCCCGCCTGATCCAGCCGGCCCCGCCGGACTACCGGATGCCCGACGAGCGACCGTACCGCCGGGACGTCCCCGTCCACGTGGCCCCGCCCGAGCACACCCCTTCACCCCCGCAGCCGGGGGAGCCCGACGGTGGGGTGTCGGTCGAGGCCCGGTGGTGGGCCGACCTGCGGCAGCAGATCGTCTACCGGGCGAAACGCCTGAACACCGGACACATGATCGAAGCCGACCAACGCTACGGATACCGCGACGCGCTCAGCCCACACGGGGTGATGCTGTTCTTCGTCTCCGACGCCCCCGCCCAACCCCACGGCTACCAGCTGCACACCGCCTACCGGCTGTGGCTGGCCTCCCCGGAATCCCAGC